>CAZTDY010000070.1:0-21826 GCA_964612295.1 uncultured bacterium
GTTATCCGATATGGAAATTGCTGGAAATACCCCTCGCGAGTTGCGGAACGTAGGATGGAGGTCATTCCATGTCACGGAACATCCTGGCGATTTTTGTCGCCGTGTTTGCAATCGTGGCCGTTTTCGTTGGCTGCTCAACCGACAACAGCACCGTTCCGACAGACTGGTCGGCAGATCTGACACCGCCTGACGGCAGCGTCAACGCCACCGCCAGCATCGGAGAAGTGCACAATGAGTTCCTCGAACTCTGTGACCGCTACGACGACAAGCTGCATCCAATCGACGCAGCTTTGCGAGCGTCGAACGAGCTTTGCGCCAAGTATGGCGAGCAGCCGTACACTCGCGAACAGATCGAGCAGTTCATCTCCGAGGGAGAGCAGAAGGTCGAGATGACCACCGAGGAAATGGCTCGACTCGTTCTGGGAGGCGAAGAGCTTGATTGGTTTCTGGAGTTCATCGACAACGCAACTCCGGAGACCGTCGAGCGCGATCTCAAGGTCTTCAAGAAGCGGGGGCCGATGCCGTACGTAGCGGCCGACAGAGGCTCTTCGCCCGGTCCTTTCGCGCAGGGAGCAGAGCGCATTCAGCGCGAGCCGACTGTGCTTGAGGACGTGGTGGAAGTTGTCGTTGCCAGCTCGCAGCACTGGCACCAGAAGCGCAAGGACTACGAAATGGCTTGCGTTGACCCCAACATCGGCGAACATGGCGGCGGAGGCGGAGACCCGCAATCGTCCGGCACTCCCTGGTGGAAGCGGGTCATCCGCTTTGCCACTGTCGTTGCCGCTGATGGCGTGTGTGGAGGCTTGGCGAGTGGTTCCGGCCCAGTCGGCGCAGGAATCGTGGGTGGCTTGGGAAGCTATGGCGCTGACCATCTCATCTTCGACGGCCGCGACGACTGGTAGAAGGAGGACCAGCGATGTTACATCCAATTGTTCACATCGGTCTACTCGTTGCCGGTGCTGCGATTCCGTGGTTCCTGAGCAAGCACAACCGTAAGGACAAGCTTGCAATGGGCCTAGGTGTTGCCTCTGGTGCAACGATCTCCTTCGCGATCGCGCAGAGCCCCTGGCTTCTTCTTGCGCTTGTGCTCTTGGTGCCAATTCTGGCATTGAGGATTCGAGTGCTGCGACGAAAACCGGTCACGGCCTAGCGATCACTGACCAATCACACCCCAGAGTCCCAGGAAGGGACTCATCGGATTCTAGGATTTAAGTTCCCCAAGGAAGGTAGAGCGACCTATGTCATTTCTCACGATCTTGACTCACCGATTCTCACCATCATGACCCACCCGTTTCTCACGGTCTTGACCCAGGCCTGAGGGTCAGTTTCTCACGATCTTGACCCACCTGTCCCGAAAACTCGTATGCCGCTCTAGCTTTGAACTTAGGGATCAGCGTCTGACTGCCCAAATCACCCCGCGAGAACAGCCTTGCCATCCGGATTCCCGATCCGCCAATCTCTCCAGCCACGTTCATCGGATCATCTCGCAACAGGATAATCATATCATGACCTGGCTCGTCTCGCTATTGGACTGCCTGGCGGCCGCCCTGCGGTCCCGGGCAGATCTACAGTTGGAGAATCTTGCGCTGCGGCATCAACTTGCCGTCTTGCGTCGCGGATCGAAGCGACCACGGCTTCGTCAAACCGACCGATTCCTCTGGGGGTGCCTCTCCCGCGTCTGGTCCGGCTGGCGCGAGGCAATCGTGATCGTGAAGCCAGAGACCGTCATCGCGTGGCGTCGGCGGAAGTTCCGGGAGTACTGGACGAAGCTCTCGCGCTCCGGCAAGCCTGGGCGGCCTGCGATCCCAAAGGAGATCCGCGACCTCATCCGGCGTATGTCCCTTGCCAATCCTCTCTGGGGTGCTCCGCATATTGTCGGCGAACTGAAGAAGATCGGGATCACACTGCCCAGGTCCACCGTCGCCAAGTACATGGTGCGCCATCGAAAGCCGCCGTCTCAGTCGTGGAAGAGCTTCCTGAAGAATCACATCGCTGACATGGTGGCCGTTGACTTCTTCATCGTGCCGACCGTGCGAAACCAGGTGCTCTTCGTCTTCTTGATCCTGGCTCATCATCGGCGGCGCGTCCTGCACTTCAACATCACCACGAATCCCACGGCCGAGTGGGCTGCCCAGCAAATCGTCGAAACATTCCCCTGGGACAGCGCGCCACGATACCTGCTGCGAGATCGTGACGGCGTCTATGGCGAGTACTTCCAACGCCGGGTCAATAACATGGGCATCGAGCAGGTGGTCACCGCTCCGCGAAGTCCTTGGCAGAACGCGTACGTCGAACGGCTTATCGGTAGCATACGCCGAGAATGCCTGGATCATGTGATCGTGATGAATGAGCGGCACCTGCGAAGAATCCTGGCCAGCTACTTCCGTTACTACCATCGCTGGAGGGTTCATCAATCCCTGGAGGTGGATTGTCCCGAACACCGGGATGTCCATTCCATGGATCGCGGCCGTGTCGTCGAGGTCGACCATATCGGCGGCTTGCACCATCACTACCAGCGCGTCGCGGCCTGAACTGACTCGTCATCTGCTCGCCTTTTCAACGGGACAAGTATGCCCGCAGCATTGGTATCCAGTGGCAAACCCGCCCGATCCCCAAGTTCGACCTCGAAACCTGACTCATCTCACACGGTCGCAGGCCCAAGGCGCCCGGTCCACGCCAGACTAATCGCGCTCACTTGCAGCGGATGGCATTTTCGGGACCGGCCCTCTCCCGCGTCACCTGTAACGCCCTTGCGCGAGATCCTCGGTGACCAGACCATTGGAGATCCCCTGAAGACACGGGAACGGGTTGGCCGTTTTTGGAGGAGCGAACGCCTGTTCATGGACGGAGGTCTCGGGTACTGCGCGATTGAAGATGGCCGAATCGTTTCGATCTGTATTTCCGGATATGTCGACGGGACGGTACACACGGTGGAGATCGAAACAGAGGCAGGATGCCGGCAGCGTGGGCTTGGATTGGCCGTGGCCCGCGCCTTTGTTGCAGGCTGTCTTCAGCGTGGGTTTCTTGTACACTGGGATTGTATGCAGTCGAACACTGCATCCCGAAACCTCGCCGAACGTCTTGGCTTGGTTCGAGCCGATGAGTATCGTTGTTACTACTTCAAGTTGTAGGTGACTCTCACAGGAGGCGCATTCTCGATGGAATTCTTCGACTTCGTCAACATCTCCGAACGAACGATCGAGCTCATCAACCCCCTCACCCCGGAGAAGGTAGTCTTGACGGGCAAGTATCTCAGGTTGCGCGAAGGGGCCCGGGTGATCGACTTCGGGTCCGGCTACGCCGAGCCCCTTGTCATCTGGGCGGAGAACTACGGCGTTTCGGGCATCGGCATCGACATTCGTCAGCACGTCTGCGATCGCGCCCTCCAGAAGCTGAAAGCCCGGGGACTCCAGGATCGGATCAAGATCGTCTGCGGCAAAGGGGCGGAATACACCTTCGAGGAAGGCGCGTTCGACGCTGCGACCTGTATCGGCGCATCGTTCATCTGGAAGGGGTTCGAGCCCACGCTCAAGGCAATGCGGAGCGCAATCAAGCCGCGGGGCCGGATCGCGATCGGCGAGCCTTACTGGGTCTCCCCGGACGTGCCGGCGAAGGTCCGCGAGGCCGAGCCGGACTTCTTGACCGAGCCCGAACTTCTCCGCATCATTCGCAAAGAGGGTTTCGAACTCGAGTACGTGATTCGATCGAGCCCGGATGATTGGGACACCTATGAGGCCAGCAACTGGCACGGGCTCATTCTGTGGCTCGAAGAAAACCCGGATCACCCCGAGCGCCAAGAGGTGATCGATTACCTTCACAAGAATCAGGACGAGTATGCTGGGTACTTGCGTCAGAATCTGGGCTGGGCGGTCTACGTGCTTGCGCCGTCTGTTTGACCGCCTGTAGGGAGAATGCCGGTGGTGTCTTTGGGGGAGATGATCGAGAGGCTCAAGGCGAACGCGAGCGTCGTCGGCCTGGTCGAGTACGGATCCGCCGCCCTGGGAGACGACGCCATCCTGGGCGACTACGACCTCGTTGCGTTCCTGGAACCTCCCGATCCGCAGGTGGAGAGCCTCCACTTCTGCGTGGGCGAAACTCCGGTCGATCTCAACCTGCGTACCGTCGATCAGATTCGCGCCCTTTCGCGTGCCGTCGGTTTCGATTCAATTCTGTTGGATGCCAGGGTGATTCACGACCCCTCCGGCATTGTCGCTGAGGAGTTGGCTGCTCTGAAGGTGCGACATCAGCAAGCCCCCGTCCCTTCCTGCTCCGAAACCGACCTCGCCATGAAGCGTCACGGCACACGTCACGCCATCGACAAGGCTCGGGCGCGTCTCGATACATCGCCAACCCTGTGCTGCTTTCTTCTTCATCAGAACGTGTACTGGCTTACCCAAAGCTACTTCGAGGTTCGCAACCTGCAGTTTCCGGGAGAGAAGCGCGCCCTGGCGTATCTGAGAGAAAATGAACCGCAGTTGTCGAATCTCATGGACAGGTTCTTCGGCACCACAGACCCCGGGAAGCTGTTGGCAACGGCGGAGCAAATCGCAGCCATCGCTCTTCAGCCGGTCGGCGGGCCCTGGAATCACGATGAACTTCTCGCATTCGGCCCGGCCGGCGACATCGATTTGCAGAAGAAGGGGCGGGAAGTCTACGCCGAGCTTTTCGGAGCAAGTGGATGAGGAGGCGGTATGAGCAAACAGACAAATGAGTTTGTCGCCGCCTGCGGGCTGGACTGCGAGACCCGTGAGATCCGGCGGGTGCCCTTCGACGACCATGCGGCCGAAGTGGTTCTCAATAGGTTCTCGAACATAGTGTGGTCTATGGACCCGTGCGGGTCAGGAATCCCAACAAGGGGCCCTCGTGGAGATCAATGTTCTCAAGTGTCATGGTTCCCTGAACGACTTCGTTCTTCTTGACTCGCTCAAGCAGCCGGAAGGCGTTTGGGAGCGAATCGATGCGCGCGTCGTCCAGATGCTGTGCGGCCGCTCGGGGCCGGTGGGGGCCGACGGCGTTCTTCTTCTCGATCGGCGTGACGAATCACTCCCGGTTCTTCGAGTCATCAATGCGGATGGCGGTGAAGCCGAGATTTCCGGAAACGGCCTCCGCTGCGCAGGTCGCCATATCTGTGATCGGCAACGGGTTGATCAGTGCAGGGTGATGGTCCACGGCAGTCCCAAGACCGTGTCGAGAACAGATGCGCTGGCCGAAGGGGTCCCCGGCTTCTGTGCGCAACTCGATGGGATCCGGGTGTTGGGCGAGATTGTGCTCACCGTGCCCATTGCCGGCGTCGGCCAGAAGTCCACCCGCCTGATCGGCACCCTGGTTGAGGCGCCCAATCCGCATGTCATGATCCTCGCAGCGGATCCCCACTCCCCGGATCCGGCTTGGTTGGGTCGCTGCCTGTTGCCGGACGGACGAGAAGCCGTCCGGTACTACAACGTCAGCTATGCGAGACAACTGGACCCGACCCACTTCCATCTGATCACATTTGAGCGGGGCGTGGGACAGACGCTCTCGTGCGGAAGCGCCGCCTGCTCCCTCGCGGCCTCTTGTTTGATCGAAGACAGCCTGGTTGTCTACTCGGATGGCGGCGTCCTCAAATGCCGGGCGTCGGAGAGCAAAGACCCCGGCGTCATCAACGTCTCGCTCACCGGCAACGCGACGTTCATGTGGGGTGTGCGACTGGCCGTCGTGGACAATGCCTTGTCAGTCTTGGAGGGGTCCTTGCAGACACGCGTGGATGAGATTCAGGCATATCATAGCTTCATGATAAACCTACACAGGAAGCTCTGGGCCGATCATCAGATCCCCTCGCCGGCGGAGCGCAAACCATGAGATCCGCCTTCATGGCCGCACCCTACGTGGCCGTTCTGATCGGCCTCTACTGGTTACACTCAGCTTGGCTGGCGATTCTGCTCTATCATGCCGCCATCGGACTGTTCATTGGAATCACCCGTCCGCCGGGACTCCTGCACAAACTCAAGACGGGTTGGCATCCAGGGGTTGGATCGGGCTTGTCGATCTTCTGCGCCTGCGCGGGGCCGGCATTCGTACTTCTGTGGCCCTTGATCACGGACGACCCTGATTCTCTCGGGCGGATCTTGGCATCGTTCGGCCTCGGCGGGGCATCATTGTGGATCTTCGCTCTCTATTTCGCCACGGTGCACCCCGTGATCGAGGAAGCGTTTTGGCGAGTCGGCACGGCGCCGAACCTGCGGTCGATCACCTTCGATGATCTTGCCTTTGCCGGGTATCACTTCCTGGTGCTGATCCAGTTTGTGCAGCCATTCTGGGCCGTGGTGTCGGTCGTTGTGCTGACATCTGCAGCGTGGCTGTGGCGACTGGCCGCCGCCCGATACGGCGGCCTCGCGGTGCCGGTGGTCTCACACGCGGTCTCCGGGATCAGCATCATGGCCGCCACAATCTTCCTGAGTCGGTGACCCGCTGCTTGGGCGAGACTCCCGCCTAACGAATCGCGGAGATCCGTAAGACCCAGGCATCCGCGCAGGGAGGCGCCTGCCTTGCCCCGGGTGGAATCTTCACGGCGAAGCCGGCGTCATCGCCCCGCCACTCGAGGTCACCTTCGGCCCCGAGCATGGTGATGCTGGCTCCATCGGCTGGGATCAGACCCTCAACCCGTATCTCGGCAGGTGGGGTGTTCTCTCCTTCGCCCGCCAGGTAGATCGCGTAGACCGCGCCGCCGGCCGTCTTGTGCGTCAAACACACGTTGCCGGATTTGTAGGGTGCGATCGCGCGCGTTTCGTAGATGGCCTCCTCGTTCACCGTCATCCACTCGCCGACGCCCGATAGCAGCGTATAGGCTTCATCGTGCCATGTCCCATCGGGTCCGGGGGCGATGTTGAGCAGCAGGTTGCCCCCCTTGGCAACGATGTCGACCAGCAAGTGCACGGTTTCACGAACCGACTTGTAGTTCGCATTCGGAACCCATGACCAGCTGCCTCCCGCGATGATGCAGGATTCCCACGGATAAGGCAGTTCCTTCTCGGGAACCCGATTCTCCGGGGTGAGGTAGTTCTGGTTCTTCCCGTGCACGGCACGGTCCACGACGATGAGGCCGGGCTGTTCCGCGCGTGCTTTTACGACCAGTTCGTCCATCCGAATGTCCTGGCTGACGATCCGGTGCTTCAGGAATCCCGTACCGATGTCTTCCAGACGAGCCGTGTACCATTCGCGGAGATCGTCGGGCTCCGTCTTGGCGACCCAGCCACCGTCCAGCCACAGGATGTCCATCGGACCATAGTCGCTCATCAGCTCCATGATCTGTGCCTGGGTGAACTGAACGAACCGTTCCCATCGCTCGGGATAGGCTTCGGGATCGTAGTTGACGTTACGGTCCTGGGGCGGGAAGTAGGGATGCCAGTAGTGCTCATTGTGCCAATCCGGCTTGGAAAAATACGCGCCGGTCCACATGTCCTTGGCACGGAAGGCCTCGAAGATCGCACGGGCAACGTTGGCCTCGGGGTGCGTATGAAACGGGCAGTCAGGATCGGTGATCTTGTAGTCGGTTTGTTTCGTATCGAACATACAGAAGCCGTCGTGATGTTTCGTGGTGAACACCACATATCGCATACCGGCCTCGGCGGCCGCCTCCGCCCAGCGCTCGGGGGCGAACCCATGCGGATTGAAGCTGGTCTTGAGCGCCTCGTACTCCCGTTTGTACGCGAAGTAATCTTCGGGATTCGAGCCCGCTCGTCGCTCACACCAGCCATAGTCCTCCGGGCAGAGCGACCAGGATTCCACGATTCCCCACTGGGAGTAGGTGCCCCAGTGCATGAGAAGGCCGAACTTGAGATCCTGCCATTGCTCGAGTTTCTCGAGAACGAGCGGGTCGGTCTCCGGCACGTAGCGGCCCAGCTCATGCGCTTCGGCGAGATTCGGGTTTCCCATGACGACGATCATCCCCAGCAAGAAAACGACTAGCCTCATTGGCTGTGGTCTCCTCTTGTGTTTGGTTGGTCACGGCTCTTCGTACGGCCACCCGACCATACTTACCGGCGTTGGACATCACAAGCTTGGGGGGCTATCATCTCCCCGCGCCGCGATTCCACAAACAGGGAGAAGCCCATGAACGCCACCGCTCTCTTCCAACATCTCGAGAACAACGCCGACGTCATCCGGACATCCACCCAGGGAACTCCTCGAGAGCAAGCGATCTGGCGCCCCACGCCGGAGAGCTGGTCGATTCTGGAGGTGGTGGTCCACCTACTCGATGAGGAACGCGAGGACTTCCGGGTGCGGCTAAACCATACGCTGCACAAGCCGGAGGTCAATTGGCCGCCGATCAATCCCGGCGGATGGGTGACCGAGCGGGCCTATGCGGATCGCGATCTGGAAGAGTCGCTACGGGCCTTCTTGGAGGAGCGCAAGAAGTCGGTGGCCTGGCTGCGGAGCCTGGCCTCGCCCTCCTGGGAATCGAAGCATGTCCATCCGAAGTTCGGCTCCATGGATGCGGGTACGCTCATGGCCTCGTGGGTGGCTCACGACTACCTGCATCTGCGCCAGCTGTCACGCTTACGCTTCGAGCATGTAAAACACCTCGCGGGTTCGTATTCGGTCGAGTATGCGGGTGATTGGTAGGCGCGAAGCCCCATCCTTGCTGCCCATCACCTCGCTACAGTACAATTAGTTGCAGAAACGGCGGCTGTGTCTCCACGTGCGAGGTGTGCTATGCGATCGATCTGGCTGTCCGGCCTAGCCCTGCTCTGCCTGGCTTTGAGCGCTTCCGCGACGACCTACGTGGTTCACCCCGATGGGACCGGTGACTACCCGACCATCCAGGCCGCCGTCACATACGCCTCCTCGGGCGACATCGTCGAGCTGACCAACGGCGTGTTCCACGGTCAGGGCAATCGTGACATCGATCTCTTCGATCGAGACCTCACCATCCGGTCGCAGAGCGGCAACCCTGAACTGTGCATCATCCACTGCGGCGGCTCGCCGGAGGCTCCCCACCGCGCGTTCTACATCGGCTACAGCAACAGCAGCTTGATCGAGGGCATTGCGATCGAGGCCGAATACAGCGATGAGACGGCGCTTGGCCACGGTGGTGGAGGTGTTCAATGTTGGCACTGCTCGCCAACATTCACGAGCTGCATCTTCCTCCACTGCAGTGCTGCTGCCGAGGGCGGGGGCATCTACTGCACGAACTCCACGGTGCACTTCAACGGTTGTCAGTTCTACGAGAACGAGCCCCCCCATGACGGCGCCGGGATCTGTGCATTCAACAGCAACACCCCGCTTGACGACTGCACGTTGCACACGAATCAGGGTTGGGGAGGAGCCGGGATCTACTCATTCGGCTCAGGCTACTTGAGTATGGACACGTGTGAGTTGTACAACAACACCGCGAGTGCGAGCGGAGGTGCTCTATCCACGAGCGGAACGGAATTCATCGCAATTCGGGTGTTTGTTCGTAGGCAACGTGTGCAACTCAGACGGCGGAGCTTTGGCCCTCCACGGGGTCGATGCGGAACAGATCATGATCGAGGGGTGCACGCTGGTCGGAAACACCTCCTCCGTGAGCGGCGGGGCCATCTACACCTCGGTCCAATCCGGGCTCCGCGTGATCTCGAACTGCACCCTCTACGGCAACTCCTCGCCTCAGGGCGCCGGCATTCACTTTCGTCTACCTGATGGCCAATCTTCCATAGAGAACACGATCGTGGCGTTCAGCACCACGGGAGAAGCGGTGGCCGCCGACGAGGGCCTGCAGATCTCCTGCTCGGACTTCTTCGGGAATCCCGATGGCGATTGGACCGGCACAATCGCTCATCTATATGGTCTTCTGGGCAACATCTCTCGGGACCCGCTGTTTTGCGATCCTGGGGCAGGGGACTTCTAACTGGCCAGCGACTCCCCCTGCCGGCCATACAGCCCGCCCAACGAGGAGTGCGATCTTATCGGCGCCTGGCCCGTCGGGTGTGGGCCAACACCGGCAGCCTCCGCCTCCTGGGGCAGGATCAAGGCGCTCTATCGTACTGAACTGCGTTGACGGCTGATTCTTATGCCAGTCTTTGCTGGGTGGGGCGATCGGGCGCACCTTCCTTGTTCCTGCAACACCACTGCGATACACTGGCGCCCGTGACTGCCAGCGGATCAGCCTTGCAGAGTGAGGAGGAAGAAATGCCACCCAAAGAAAAGGACGGCTGTGTGAGGCCGGTCCAGGGACCCATCCCCGTCGGGGGGCAAGGGGCTGAGTCAGATACGCCCGAATCCGCAAAGGAGGTAAATACGATGATGGCTCGCGTGGGACAAGAAGCCCCCGACTTCGAAGCCAGCGCCTATGTCGCCGGCCAGGGTTTTGCGCCGGTCAAGCTGTCGGACTACCGAGGCGAGTGGATCGTGCTCTGTTTCTATCCGGGCGATTTCACCTTCGTGTGACCGACGGAGCTGGCGGCGGTCGCCGCCCTCTATGACGAATTCAAGAAGCTCGGCGTCGAGGTTCTGTCGATGAGCACGGACAGCCGGTTTGTACACCAAATCTGGCAACGCGAGGAGTTGGCCAAGATGGCGGACGGCGGTGTTCCTTTCCCGATGCTTTCGGACGCCGGGGGTCGGATTGGAGAGGCCTATGATGTCTACGATGAGGCGGCGGGGGTAGACATCCGGGGTCGTTTCATCATCGATCCGGACTTCGTCATTCGCGCCATGGAGGTTCTGACCCCCGAGGTCGGGCGCAACCCCGAAGAGCTCATCCGGCAAGTCAAGGCCTTCCAGCATGTTGTTGCCACCGGCGAAGTCACGCCCTCTGGTTGGCAGCCAGGTGAAAAGACCCTGACGCCGGGTCCAGACCTGGTCGGCAAGGTCTGGGAAGCCTGGAAGCCTTAGCATTTTTGCGTTGAGGGGCGCCGGCCAGGTGATCTGCTTGGTTGCCCCCCCCTACCGCAGGCATTTCTGGAATCGTTCGAATTCCCTTTGGTAGCTCTTGAAGGTGGAAATCAGTTTCCCCAGGGTTGCATTCCTGGAGCGCGGGTTCATCACCCCTGCCCGCGTGCGGTCCAGGTTCTCTTCCGTCACCCAATCCTCGATGTAGGTCACGGCCTCATAGTCTGAGAGCGGTCTCGTGTAGATCCAGCCCTCACAGAAGTGCGACACCGTGAGCGGGTCGTATCCGTGCGCGTAGACCGCGTTCGTGATAGGCAGATCTCCCAACGGGGAGTTGGCCGTGTTGAATCCCACCGCGAAGGGGCCCTCGGCCCGCGAGAGCATGAAGGCATCGAGCCGCCCGTCCGCCGGGTGAATCCGCCCGGGGCCCATACCGGTGCTGTCGACCCAGGCGGCGTGCAGGTAGACCGTGACCACCCGCGTCCCGAGCGCCTCTCGCAAGTAGTTACCCATCCGATCCTTGGCGAAGCCGGAAAACACTCCCTCTCTAACCCGCGGCTGCTTGAACCCGGTAAAGGCGTGGTGCATGCCGCAATGAACCAGTACTTTCCTGCCGGCCTCGACCTCGTCGAGAATCACCTGGGCCCAATCCGCTTCTGTCTGGGGACCCTTCACCTGTTTCCAAACATCATCGTTGTCCCAGTCGGCCTCGGACTTGAAGTGGCTGAAGTCCATTTCATGGTTGAGGGCCACGACGCTCAACAGGTCCGCGCCGTCCGGACGATCTCGGTTGAACGCCCAGGCGGTTTTCAGGATATCGACGTATTCTCGGTATCCCCACACGACGAACTGCCGGAAGATAATTTCCCGTCCGAGGTTCTCATCCCATTCAGGTGCCGCCATCAAAGAGTCGAGCAAAGGTTGATCGATCCGGCGGGCAAATTCGGTAGCGAAGACAGTTACACCCACTTCGGCTAGCCGTGGCAGCAGATCTTGGACAAACAGCGCATCGTGCCGGATACGATGCTGCTCCCCGAGAAGAACCACCTCGTGTTCGGAGAAGAGGCCGAGGGCGTAGTCTGCCGGCTCCTGGCCGTGTTCACCCAACCACGCCTCCAGCTCCACCTGCAACTCGGCGGGGATCGATGGTGGCTCCATCAATGCCCCGGCGTCGGCATGACCGTCACTTTCACCGCCGCAGCCTAGGGGACAGGTTCCCAGGAGAAGGAAAGCGAAGAGCGGAATCAACGGCAGGATCTTCGCAACCACCCGCAGCGGCTGCCTCACGTTCTGAACCATCTCTACTCCTTTGTGTTGGAGAGCACTCGGAGTTCACAAAACAGGCTGGAGCCCTCCACTTCTCTGATCGTGGGCTCGATGCCGAGGGGCAACGACAATTCCCTGAACTGCCCCGGAGTCACCGTGGTTGCGCGGAAGCCGTCTTTGCAGACGATGGTGCCGTGTCCGGTCGCGTTGTGGTCGATTGGGCCGAGCAATCCCGCGGCCGCCTGAGCCTCAAACCACTCCAGGCGCGCATCCCAGAACGACTCGGCATAACTGGAGAAGAGCGCGAGCCCGCCCGGGCGGGTCACCCTCACCGCCTCCCGCAAGAGCTCCCCGGGATCGACGTTGAAGGCAGAGATTCCGTTCTGGATGCAGATCACCACATCAAAGAGATCATCTTCGAAGCCCAATCGGGTTGCATCCATCGCGACCAGTTTGATTGTCTTCGGGTTCGCTGGTCCGCGCGCCAGCCGCAGGCTCTCGAGAGAGGTATCGATCCCCCAGGCGATCCGGACGTGATCTTCGATCTCCGCAAGCACGCGTCCATACCCGCATCCAAGTTCGAGAACTCGATCCGACCGCGTGAGACAGGTGAGGAGGCGGTCTATCTCACCTTGCAGGTAGGCCTGGGCCAACGGCGGCGCGATTTCGTAGCACCGGCGCAGACGATCGGCGGCCAGTTTCTCGGCATAGTAATCTTGCATGGCGGTGTCCTGCCGCTGGCCTCCCTCGGGCTTACTTCGGAGGGTGGGACGCAACCTGGGCCCGCCGGATGATCACCTCGGTCCACACGCCGCCGGTGACATACGGCTCATTCTTCAACCATCGCTCTTGGAGGTCTTCCCGAGATGGATAGTCACACACAATCATGGATCCGATCATTGCGCCGTCGTCGTCCAGGATCGCCGCCGCGTAGAGCCACTCCCCGCGGTCGAACCGCTCCTGCGCCTGCTGAAGATGCGTCGGGCGGGCCGCTTGCCTTTTTGCCGGGGCGTCCGCGTCGGTGCCATCATGGCCAAGTACGATGAACTGCATGTCTGCCTCCCTTTTCGGTCGAGTCTAGTGGAAGTCGTCCACTTGCTCAACTCGGAGGCCCGATCCAATTCGACTGGACGAATCGAGGCGAAGACGCCTATTGAGCGATTCGGTCGGCTTTGCGCTGAACGTCCCCGCTTCTAGTGCGCGGCCTTGCGCCCGACAGGCCACCTCAGTTAAACTGTGTCTAACTGCCCATCCCTTCAATCACACACGACAGGGGGTCGCCATGCATCTGTCTCGCGTTGTATTCGCCGCCGTTCTTTGTCTCCTCATTGGTGGCGCCCCGCTCGCGCTCGCGAATCAGTCGAGGACGCACATCGTCTCAGACCAGGGAACCGTTGTTCAAGTTCAACGTGGGGCCGCGCAGGAGACCCAAACAAACCATGAGACGGGTCGGTCCGACTACATTTGGCGCAGCACACACGAGAGTATCATTGGATCATCCGTGGGGGTCAGCCGCTGGGCAGGTTCCTACGATGTCATGGTCGGCCACCAAAACGCGCCCCCCACTCCGGTGGAGGTGTTCGAAGCCAATGGGACCGGAATACCCTACTGGGAGGAAACGGCGGATCTGGCGCAGGTCGCCTCCCGCATGGGGTATTTCGCGTTAGCCAACTTCACGGAACCGGCGGACATCACATTGACCTGCTGGGACCAGAGCCTGAGCGCTCCCCTATGGACCCACGAACTGCCGGGTTGCCAGCCGGCCCACTACAGCAACACTCTTCACATCAATATGGATGGCACCCAGGTGTGTTACGCATGTTTCTCGGGCGGTGTCGTGCGCTTGGTCGTCTTGGCGGCGCCCACTGGAACGGTCCTGGTGGACACCACGATCGAACTCGAGACCCCGTCTCTGCGAAACATGTCGGTGAGTGATGATGGCAGGTTCGTGGACCTCAATTGCGGCGCCTGGCACGTGGTCTACGATGTCGTAGCCGATGCGGAGCGCGGACGCGCAAATGTTGGGGCATCGACCAACCCCTGCGGCATCTCCGAAACGGGCGAGTGGATCGTCTCGGGCTTCAACACGACCAAGGCCTTTCAGTGGGACCCGGACCAGCAGATGTATGTGCAACGCTGGGTACGTGTAGCTCCCAGCCACTACGTCGGAGTCGTCATGGTGAGCGAGCAGGGATTCTGGATCTCGGGATGGTACAGCAACACCTACAACAAGAACCGCATCATGCGGGTGAGCCTCGTCGACGGCCTTCCTGAATGGACCCTGGATCTGCCAGTGAGCCCGGGCTCGGTCCAGGATCTGCCCGTAGCCATCGACTATACGCGCAATCGCGATCTCATTGCCTTTGGATTCTGGGGGGACACTGGACCCGCCTCACCCGAAATCCTCGTCATCGATGCAGACGGCGCCGAGCAGTATTCCAGCCACGCGCCGGGGTCGATGTTCGATGTGGCCATTGCGGAGAACGGAAGCTACGTTGCTGCCACGGGCAAGCTCGTCCATGCCAACACCTTTGGAAGTGGTTCGGACGCCTATTGCGGCCAGGCATCCGCCTACGCGAGCATCGATCCGCACGGTCATGCCCTCCAATGGACTGCGTATCCCAATCCATCGGGGGAAACGACCACGATCCGTGCCGAGATTCCTACCACGGCCGCCGGGGCCGGCGCCGGACTACAGGTTCTCGATGCGACCGGCCGCGTTGTGCGGACGCTGGCCGGCGTGACCCAGGGCACGACCCTGATCGCCCGATGGGATGGGCGGGACGACCTTGGAACCCCTGTTCCTGCAGGTGTTTACTACGGATCGCCTGCTTTGACGGGATCCGACGGACCCGGCTCGATTCGTATCCTGCGGATACGATAGCGGATCCGGGCGGCGGCGGCTGGGCATTAGACAGTATCAAACGGTCTGACCCTCATTTGAGGTGCTCGATGCCCACATCTCGAGTCACAGCCGCCGACACCCCCCGCCTCCGCGTTCGGAGCGTCCTCCTGCGGGGCGCGGTCGTCGTGATCGGTGTGGCCTTGTTGGCCTATGTGTTCATCAGTTGGCGGATCGGGGCCGGCGGCGACAACATGGTGGCGCTTGCCCAGCAGGTACATCCCGGCGCACCTGTTCCGGCGCTCGTCGCATTTGTGGAGTCGGGCGATCACAGCCTGCGCGACCGCAACCGAGCCGTGTGGGCCCTGGGGCAGATCGGCAGTGTGGATGCACTCCCTTGCTTGCGTCGAAACTACACAGGTGCGCCCTGCGACCACACCTCCGAGCTCTGCCAGCGGGAGCTGCGAAAGGCCATCGATCTGTGTGAGGGTGCGATAAATGTTTCGGCCGTCGCCTGGCGGCCGGGTGACAAGTACGACCAGTAGCGGCCCCGACCGGAAGGAACGCGTCATGGTTTCTTCGCCGGCAAGGACCTTTGTGCTCCTGGGCCTCGCTCTCCTCCTCTCCCTTGCCTCCTGCAGCCGGTGCCGGTTCCAAGGCATGCCGAAGATGCCAACGGAGTGGGTGCGCGGCGCAGATGGTATCGCCGGTACAGGTGAATGGCTGCGGGGCCGAATCGTCCACGCCTATCAGTTTACGAAATGCGGCGCCGACAGCGCGGGCTCTCCTGAGGTCTACTGGGACTGGCGGTGTTCGGTCTCCAACACGGGGGGCGGATCCGCGTTCGGAGGGCCGCTCATCCTGGCGCTTTGTGACTCTCTCGGAGAAGAACTGGCCACCGATTCTCTTCACACCAAAGCGGTCGTTCAGGGCGAGGCGAAATCCTTCCAGGGCCAAGGTTCGATTGACCCGGCCTTGGTGCCGCGCGTGTCCCATCTTCGGTGGCGTTTCATGTGAGGCGGCAAGCAGATGGTGGGGTTGCGGTTCGTACCCCTGGGGAATTGACGATCAATATTGGGGCGCTAGATCCATGGACAGAGAGGGGAGCAAGGAGGTCCTATGTCTGGACGACACGTTTCATTCTGTGCGCTCATTCTCCTTCTTCTGGTGATGGTTGTGCCCGGTTGCCTCGTTGGCGGTGATGATCCAAATGGTGGGCGGACGGAAGCTATCGAGGGCGACATCCAGTTCGAGGTCATCGAAACCCATGCCAACTTCGGAGCAGTGAGTGATCCGGTCATCGCCCTGCGGATGGCGACCGAGGAGATCTACCCATGCTGCAACTACTCGATCGTGAACGATGTGCATATCGAGAGCGGGACGATCGATGTGGACCTGCTCCACATCTATATGCCTAGCATCTGCCTTACCGCACTGGGACCCGCCACCCACACCGAGTTCCTGGAGAATGCCGCCGGAACATACGACCTCATATTCACGAACGGCTCCGCCACGGACCGATTTCAACTCACCGTCACCGACTCCTCCGTTCAGGTCACCGAAGAGGCCGCCGGTTTCATGCAGCCCCTCGAAACCCTCGCCTGGAGACGGCCGGTGCAATCCTTCGCCTGTATTTGTGGAACGACGGTGGAAACAGCCTGGATGTGCGATGCGTTCATCGACTCGCTGGATGCCCTTCCCGCTCTCGCGGAGTTCAGTTTTCCCGACTCGGGCCTTATCCCTTATCCGGATTCGAGCAGCGGCTATTACCACAATACTCCCTCCCGCTACTTCCGTTACGCAGCCGAGGCCGACTTCGACTCTGCGGGGGCCATTCTCGCCCGGTTCACGCGCGATGTGATCGCCGACCAAGTGGGAGTCAATATCTCGATCACCAATTGGCGAAACAAGGGGTACCTGTCCTGGATGCTGGGAGGAGATCCCGACCAATAGGTCGGTCGACAGCGCCCCGACTCTGCAGTAGGCTGCATCCCGGATGCGCTCCCCGCTCGGGTGGTCACGAGCACAATGCACGGCCGAGAACAGGAGGGACCCGTGGAGGGCCAGGTCTATTCCTTCCGCCCCATTGGTGTGATTCACAGCCCGCACACCATGGCCAAGAACACGCCCATTCAACCGGTCTATGCCCAGGGGATTGAAGGCACGGTTGAGGTTTTCGGGGCATTCGAGGAGGGCCTGCAAGATCTCGACGGGTTTTCACACCTCCACCTTTTCTATCTGTTCAATCGGGACTGCACGCCAAAGATGCTCGTGGCGCCTTTCCTCCAAGACCAGCAACGTGGCGTGTTCGCGACACGTGCTCCTTGTCGGCCAAACCCGCTGGGTATGAGTCTGGTGCGGCTCACGCGACGCGAGGGCGGGATCTTGCACGTGGCCGATATCGATGTGCTCGACGGCACCCCCTTGCTCGACATCAAACCCTACGTCACCCGCTTCGACACGCGGCCGGATGCACGGTGCGGATGGCAGGACGAGGTCGATGAGGAAACGGCAGAGCGAAGAGGACGGCGACAGGATTGATGGAGGATGCGCCGTGGCGATTGAACTACCCAAAGAATCCAAGAAAGAGCTGGTCTCCTCCATCCGCAAGTACTTCGAGGTTCACTTGGATGAAGATATCGGCGACCTCAAGGCGGAGCTTCTCCTGGACTACCTGTTGAGAGAGATCTGCCCGACGGTGTACAACAAGGCGATCCGGGATGCCCAGGCCTTCTTCCATGATCGAGCTGCCGACTTGGGAGGCACCTGTTACGAGCCGGAGATGACCTTTTGGCAGAAGTCCTCCGGCAAAGACAATCCGCCCCGTTCCTGATCGCATGTGACAGCGCCCATCCAGGGCACCCTGGAGGATCATCGTATGAAGCTGCTCGACGTTTCAGCTGAAACCCGTCCGACATTCCTGTGCTGTCTCCACGACGAGAGGCCCGATGACCCAAGGGTGATTGCGCTGCGACAGAAGTGGCTTGATGAAAAACTCGAACAAGGTCTCCAGGCCAAGGTCCTCGTCCTCGATACAGGCGAGGTGGCCGGGCTCTGCCAGTACCTGCCGATCGAGCATTCGCACCTGGAGGGCGAGGGCCTCCTCGCGCTCATGTGCATGTGGGTACATGGGTACGATCATCACATCGGTAACCGCCAGGGCAACGGCTACGGGCGGTTCATGGTGGAGGGAATCGAGGCAGACGCCAAAGACCGGGGGGTTGCCGGGATCGCTGCCTGGGGCATGGATTTTCCCTACTGGAACCCGGTGTCTTTCTATGAGCACATGGGGTATGTCAGGGCGGACCAGGAGGAGATGGCGGTTCTGGTGTGGAAGCCGTTGTCGGATGACGCCAAGCCGCCACGTTTCGTCCGGCCCAATCGCAAGCCGGGTGTTGCACCCGACAACGTCACGGTCACGGTCCTCTACAACGGCTGGTGCACAGGATCGTGCGGGGAGTGCATCAAGGGCAGAGATGCCGTGGATGGTTTGGAGGCGTTCGCCGTTCTCGAGGAAATTGATACCTCCGATCCGGAGACACTGTTCGAATGGGGGATGTCCTCGGCCCTCTTCGTTGACGGAAAACCGCACCGCCCCAACGAGCCGCCCTGCACAAGCGAGGTCCTGAGGGCTGATCTCTTGGCCATCGCCTGCGAGAAGGGCCTCCTTCAGGATTGATGGCATCCGGCTCGGCGGGGGAATCTCGAAACAGACAAAGGAAACGCCTCATGACAGAAAGAGCACGCGTCAAGACCTTCTCGTACCGGCATGATGCCGAACTGGCCAAGACCCTTCTCGAGTCGGCGGGCATCCAGGCCTACATCACCGCCGACGATGCGGGCGGCCAAGCGGTCGGGATTCAGTTCACGGGAGGTGTCAATCTGTGGGTGCCGGCGCCAGAACTCGGCCGGGCTCGTTCGCTCCTGGGCGACGTGGATACGCCCGCTCCTGACCCTCCGGACATCGATCTAGAAGATCTCACGCTCCGCGCGCTTGACCCGCGGGACGCCGACGATTGCTTTTGGATTCGGACCGAAGCGATGATTCGTGTTCTCGCCGATGAACTGGAACGGGACGCGATCGCCGCCGCGGTCAATGCGCACCTGCCCGCGGACTACGCAACCATGGCGGAAACCAGGCCGTCTTTCGCAGCCGTCGTCGGTGACCAGCTCATCGGATTCTGCATCTTGCTTCCGCTGGATCCCAGGACGGTCGAGGTCTATCTGGTCTACGTCCATCTGAGCTATCTCGGCCGGGGGATTGGCACACGACTTCTCCACCGCGCCGAGGAGTGGGTGCAGGAGAATCGTCCGGATACAACCTGGCTGGTCGTCGATACGGTTTCCCCAACTTACAACCGCGGTTTCTACGAATCCAATGGGTACAAGCCCATCGGTGATCACATCTACCAATATGGAGACCTCACGGTCCCGGCTTTGCGACTGAGCAAACCAATTTCTCCCTCCAAACCATGAGACAACATCGATCGGGAGTAGGCATGCCCTGTAGCAGAATCACGCGCAGACTATTCGTCCTTGGGATGGTCCTTCTCGTGGTTTGCGCGGTCGGCGCGCAAGAACCACAAGAGAATCTTCGCGATCAGATGATCGAGGCCGCGCTGAAGCAAGTCGGCGTCACCGTTAACTATGACGGTTCCTATCAGACGATCGCCTACCCCGGAGGGGATGTTCCCCTGGAGCGCGGCGTATGCACGGACGTCCTCATCCGGGCGCTTCGAGACGTCGGGGTCGACCTGCAGGTGCTGGTGCACGAGGACATGTCCGCTCACTTCGATGAGTATCCGCAGGACTGGGGCCTGCGCGGACCCGATCGCAACATCGATCACCGCCGGGTCCTCAACCTCATGTGCCTCTTCACCCGGCGGGGCTGTGACCTGCCCGTGACCCAAAACCCTGACGACTACCTGCCGGGCGACATCGTGGCGTGGGAGTTGTTTCCGGGCATCTACCACATCGGCATTGTCTCGAATCAGCTGTCCTGTGAACTCGATCAGCATCTCATCGTTCACAATGTAGGGCTCGGCACGGAGCTGGAGGATTTTCTCTTTGACTATGAGATCAGGGGCCACTACCGATTCTTCTAGTGCGTCCTCGTTGCGAAGCTCCCCCCGGCTGGTCCTCTTCGTTCTCGCGGGACTGCTCTGTTCCGGGTGGTGCCATCCGTCCTCCGCTCAGGTCCAGCGTGCCCCCGACGACTCCTCGGGTTGGGACCCGCACTTCTTTCTGGATGCCGCCTTTCTTGGCAGTCGAGAAACTGAAGTTCTCGCCTACAAGGAAACCGACTTCCGATTCCACTGCGAGGCAGGTGTGGACTGGGGCCGGCGTCTTCGGTGGGGACCGGCTTTGTCGTTTGCCATGGGCAGGCACGATGTTCGCCATCGCTTTGGGCCACGTCTGACCTGGTCCATGAGCAAACACTGGGCGGTCCAGGCTATTGGTGGACCGGCGAAGAGCAATTACAGACAGACTTCGGTAAACATCGGCAGTGGCTGGCACGCACGTGCCGGGCTGCTTTACAGGAATGCGGTTTCGCTCACCGTTATGTGGGAGGGCCTCTCCTACCGAGCAGAGTACGCCGAGAAGAAAACCGGAACCCTGCACTGCTATCAGGCCGGACTCATGTTTCACCGGGGCGCCGGAACCGTCATCACGCTGTCTGTGTGGGGGGTGGCGATCGCCCTGGGGCTTGCGCACGTTGACTACATTTCACAATAGACGGGAGAAACCTGCGGTGAAATTTCGCAAACTCAAGCGGACCGAGATCGGCGCGATCTGGCAGATCGACCGGGGCGAGGTCGTCGAGAACATCTTCTACCACGAAGACGGTCGCTTGGTCCTGAGACCTGAGTTCTACGACATGTCGGGGTGGCCGAACGGTGAAGCGGAGCAGTACGGACCGATCCTGGATGACTGCTTTGACCGGGGCGGATCGTTCTTGGGCGCGTTTGATGACGATGTTCTGGTCGGCATGTCCGTCCTCGAGGAGAAGTTCATTGGCCAGGACGGAGACCAACTTCAGCTGACATTCCTACACGTGGGTCGTGCCTATCGGAAGCAGGGCCTGGGGAAGACCCTGTTTGACCAAGCGGTTCAGGATGCACGGGCCAGGGGCGCCAAGAGACTCTACGTCTCAGCGACGCCCTCGGAGAATACGATCAACTTCTACTTCCATCTGGGATGCGTGCTGGCCGAAGAGCCCGATCCGGAGTTGTACAAGCTGGAGCCGTACGACATCCACCTGGATTACGTGATCCCGAGCTAGGCCGAGCGCTTCTGGTACTGCTGGAAGTTCTGGGCTCCGCAGCGCGGGCAAACCCAATCATCGCATGCGGTCGCGACGAACCCTGCATCCGACTGCTGCGCATCCCAGCTGTCGACCTCTTTGGGGCTGCAGGGGTCAGGGCCGAAGCGGTTTGGTCCCATCGGGCCCGGGGTGAACAGGAGATGGAAGCTCAGATACAGGTTGTAGAACGGCACCATCAGAAGCCAGTAGTGGGTGCCGGGCCGGTCGATGTCATGGAGACGTTTGACGGCGGCGGCCGCCTGAATGACGACCGACGCACACCAGGCGACGAAAAGCACGCCCATCGCCAGTATTCCCACGACGGGATTCGGGCCCACGCCCACCAGCAAGAGGTTCAGGAGCATCCATCCACCGCTGATCCCCAGATTGATGAACAGATAGGGGGCACGGTTGATTCGTCCATTGAATGAGATCAGGTCAGATAGCCAGGCCGGCATGGTCGTCCCTCCCGAGAGATTGCCTATCGCGCCGGGTGTCTTATCCCCGTCTATTGTTTAGGTTGTGGCTCGGAGATTCGATCTGCCCCCCTCTTCTATGATTCTGTC
>CAZTDY010000071.1:0-21825 GCA_964612295.1 uncultured bacterium
GCATCTCTCAGCAGCTTAGACATCGAAAATTTGCCGTTGCAATGCAACGCTGGGGATGATTCAGGGCGGTGGCCGTGCGTTCACCCGAAATGGAGCTGCTCGCCAGGACCTGGTCGAGCGCCTGTTCGAACGGGCCCCACAGTTCCTGCACCTGCATGAGCTGGGCGCGCGTTGTCTCATCCTTGCAGGCCGGCAAGACCGGCCTCTTCTTTCCGAAGGACGCCTCCCCTCCATCGAACAGGGCCGTCAGCGTTGAGGCGAAGAGCTGCTTGGCCGCCCGGGCCTCAGCCTGATGTTCTTCCGCGGAACGAACCCGCCCGCCGGACTGCCGGGCGAAGGCCGCTGCCTGCTTCTCGGACACGAATCCAAGCGTGGCCTTGGTCATCTTCTGCGTCAGCATCCGTTGGCGTCCAGCCAGGTTGATCGTGACGCCATCGGCCTTTTGCGTTTCGGTGACCCAGTAGGTCGTTGCTGTGATGCCCACAACCAGCAGCCCGAAGACCGCCATCAGGCCGGCAAGACGGAAGCCCAGAGGCAGGGACGCATGTGATCGCATTGCTCATCTCCAACTCGGTTTTTCACCGACAATTCTCGAGAACAGGAACTCAGATACCGGAATATTCTCCCTGTATCTCATGATCGGAAGGAGGTCTGCCTTCCTCCAACGATTGGGGACCGGCGTGCCCGGAGCCCCTTCTCAAGTCCGATTTGAGTAGGTAGATGAGGATCGAGCCGATGATGCAATCTTGTGGCATCTAAAAAGAGGTCGAGGGCCTCCACATGGGAGGATCGCAGGTCTTGGCAGCCTGAAGCGCTTCAGGCAGTACCGGTTAGGCGCGGGCTCCCTCGGTCTTGGACTCCAGGAATCGCGCCAGACGGTGGAAGTCCGACCCGGGCTCGATGTAGCGAACCTCGGTCTTGAGCGTGTCGGGATTCACCAGCGAAGCAAATGTCACGTAGCGCAGATCGAGCTGCCCCGAAACGCTCACCATGTGGCCGTCTAAGTTCTCCTCGACCAGCGCCCGGTAGGCGCCGATGCCAAGCTGGCTTCCGAGCATGACGTCGAAGGCGTGGGGGACCGCGCACCGCGACTCATAGCCGATCTGGAGACCGGTCACCTTGCGCTTGCGGCCCGTCCGCCTCACGTATTCGGCTTCGACCATCCGGGCCAGGATGTAGCCCATGTCGATCTTGCCGATCGAGATGTGGCCGTGCTCATCCTTGTCGATGTCACGGATGTACTTCTCGGGCAACAGCTCGGCCAAGCCCTCAGCCAGAACGACGGTGCCGAAGGTCTTGCCCTCTTTTTCTTCGCGCCAGATGATCATATCCGCGATGCGGTCCACCAGGGATTCGACCCGCAGGCGTTTCTCGACGCGTCGCTTGCCGTTCTCGACGACGGTCTCGTCGAAGAGCAGGTCCTCATCGATATCCTCGACGCTGAAGATCATATTCGCTTCGCCCGCGATACCGACCCCGTAGGACAGCCAGCCCGCCTTCCGGCCCATCGCCTGGGCGATGAAGTACCGGTTGCTGGCTTCCGCATCCGCCCTGAGGTTCTTCACCTCCTTGGCCAGGAAGTCCACCGCGGTGAAGTAACCGAACGTGAAGTCGATCCCCTTGTAGTCATTGTCGATTGTCTTCGGTAGGTGGACGACCTGGACCCGTTTCGCGTTCTTCGGTAGGCGCCTCTGATACTCGTAGAGGAAGTTTGCGGTCTTGAGGGTATCGTCACCACCGATCGAGATCAGGCCATCGATACCCAGATCGACGAGCGCCGCATACACATTGTGCAGCTTGCGCGTACGTTTCGGATCATCCAGGTCCTTCGGGCTGCGGATCTCGGATCCCGGGTTGGCCCGGGCCGTGCCGATCAGGATGCCCTGAGTATTGCGCATCCCGGTGACATCGGAGGGTTGGAAAGCCTGATAGTGGACATCCTGCTTCAGGCGGTGGGTGACGGGGTGATACTGCTCGAGGTTGGTGTAGCCGTCCCGGAACCCGAGAACTTCACGCCCCGTGTCGAGGAAGGAGATGGCCGCGGAGCTAATGACGGCATTGGCTCCCGGGGCCGGGCCCCCGGCGAACACGATCCCGACCCGGCGGATATGGTCGCCTTTGACGACCGGACGTCGGATCCGGCCGGCGGGAAAGACGCCCGGCGGGAGCGGGGCTTTTTTTGCCACGCGCTTGGCTGCGCGCCCCCGTGAGGTGCTCTTCTTCGTCGTTTTCGCTTTGGCCGGCACCTTCTTTTTCGGCATGAGTACTCCTCCGCGTATAAATCCGGGACGTCCCCGTCACAGGTGGACGGACCGTCTTCCCTGCACCGCGGGGGAGCCCACAGGTTCCGCCCGGAATTATCGGCAGGGTCCGGGAGTTCGAGACCTCAGAATGATGATCAGACGGCCTACGAGGCTACCAGCGCCAGAGGATGCCACCCCAGGTCAGACCGGCCCCAAATGCCACCTGGAGAACCCGCGAACCCGGCTTGATCCGGCCCTGCTCGCGCGCCTCATGGACGGCCATCATGGTCGATGCTGACGATGTGTTTCCGTACTGCTGGATGTTGACGAAAACGCGCTCGGGAGGCACGCGCAACCGCTTGCCGACTGCCTCCAGAATGCGCAGGTTTGCCTGATGAAACACGTACAGGTCGATATCTTCCGACGTGAGTCCCGCCTCCCTCAGGAGGATACCGCAGGACTCAGACATCGTGTTGATTGCGGTCTTGTAGATTTCGTTGCCCCGCATGAAGAGCGTGTGGAGGTTCTTCTCCACGGTGTCATGCGTGGCGGGAAGCCGTGATCCCCCGGCCGGCATGTGGAGGGTGGGGCCGCGTTCCCCATCTGAAGCCAGATGGAAGCCCACCAGTCCTTCGGTCGAGTTGTTGCTGGGTCCGACCACCGCCGCTCCGGCGCCGTCTCCGAAGAGCACACAGGTGGAGCGGTCGTTCCAATTGGTGATCTTCGTCAGCAGTTCGACGCCCACCACCAGCACGTGTTTGTAGGTGCCCGCCCGAATGAACTGATCCGCGATCGAGAGTGCGTAGATCGCCCCTGTGCAACCGGCCGAGATGTCGAACGCGGGAATGTGCCCCGCCCCGATGCGATGCTGGACAACGCAGGCGGTTGATGGGAAGAGCGTGTCGGGCGTCACCGTGGCGACGATGATCAGGTCCAGATCCTGGGGCGAGATCCCCGCCTCTTTCAGGGCCTGTTCGGACGCCGGCGTGGCCAGATCCGAGGCGGCCTGGTCTTCCTTCACGCGCCGGCGCTCACGCATACCGGTGCGCGAGAGAATCCAGTCATCGCTGGTGTCTACGATGGTTGATAGGTATTCGTTGGTGATGATGTCGTCGGGCACACACATGCCAGTGCCGAGAACTTTGCTGCCGGTCTTCATCAACCTCCTCCGTAATCCGCGTTCCCTCTGCCGGTCCTCAGGTTACCCGCAGAGGACAGGGGAGGCAGTATAATCGTCACGGGGGGGCGAGGAAAGCGCCGAATCCGAGGTTGGGCCCGGGGGCTATTTGATATACCCAAGTGTTCTTAGGCGTTCGATGAGGGCGGGATCCGCCGTGGTGGTGATGCCGGAGAGTTCGGCGGCGCCGTACTGGGCGACGAGCCCTTCCAGGTAGCCCTGGAGCAGGGCGAGCGTGTCCGGCAGCTCGGCCGCCAGGTTCATCCGCTCGAGCGGATCCGTCTCCCGGTCAAAGAGCTTCCAGTGTGGCGTTTGGGGCGATCCCCGCTGGATCAGCTTCCAGTTTCGCAGACGCAGGGAGAAGAGGTGGCCGGGCAACTCGGTCAGCACCGACCGGTCCCGTCCGCTGAACGGCTCTCCGAGCATCTCCGGAATGACCAGGCCCTGGTGAAGCGGAGGGGGGTCGAAGCCCAGCCGGGCGCACAGGGTCGGAATGACGTCCAGCAGATTCACGGGCCGTTCGATCGTGATGCCGGGCTCCAGTCCGCCGGGCGGCCGGTAGCCGAGGGGGCAGCCGGTCATCTCCTCGTAGATGGACCCGCCATGGAACCACCCGCGGTGGTCGAAGAACTCCTCGCCGTGATCGTTGCAGAAAATCAGATGGGCATCATCCAAGGTGCCGCCGCGGGCGAGCTCCAGCAACAGGCTTCCGAGATACCGGTCCACCAGATGGATGTCGCCGTCGTAGTTGGCCACCATCCCCGCCAACTCCTGCGCGGTCATCGTTGGGGGATCGTCTAGGCACTCCCAGTCGCGGCATCCCTCCTCATTCATCTCATGTTCGTGGGCAACGAGAGTCGGTGGCATTCGCGGGCCGTCCGGAACGCCGGGGGCGACCGCATCGCGATCCCGAGGCGGGGGCAGATAGCTCGAATGCGGTTCCAGGTAGTGGATGTAGACGAACCGGGGTCCCTCCGGATGATCCCCCAGCCAGCGGAGCACCTGCTGATTGATGACCCGGCCCAGGGTGGCATGTCCCGGCACCGTCAATCGTCCGGGGAGGTTCTCGAAGGCCGTCCGCTGGTGATAGGACCACCAGGGCGCCGGGGGAGGGTAGAACGACTGAAACCCCTGGGCGAATCCGTTGGAGCCGGCAATTGTCTGGTTGGCCACGAACGCGGCCGTCTGGTACCCGTAGCTGCGGAAATGTTCGGCCAACATGAGCGCGTTGTCGGGAATCCGAAACGCGGCGGAGGTCATTCCGTGGGCGCTGGGGTAGAGCCCCGTGAACAGACTGGCCACCGAAGGCGTGGTCCAGTTGCTGGGGGTGTAGGCTTCGGTGCACACGTAGCTTTCGCGAAGCAAGGCATCGATGTTCGGGCTGGTGGGCCGGTTGTATCCGAAAAAGGAGAGGTGATCCTTGCGAAGCGTATCGATGAGAATGAAGAAGACGTCCGGCCGCTCGAGCTCATCGGCTTCCGCCCGGGTGTCGATGCGGTCCCCACGCGGGTAGGCGCTCGCCAGAAGCGCAAGATTCAGACCCGCCAGGATCACCGCCAAGGCGATTCCCCCGGCCCCCATGATCCCTCTCGTGCGCCGTACCCACTGCTCCCCCGCGGTCAACCGGCCGAGCAGCCAGGCGAGGAGGACCCCGACACCGGCTCCGATCCCAATGGACGCCAGGGAGAAGATCTTGCCCTTCGTCAGGTAGAAGGGGGGCCAGAACGAGGAGAGGTTCAGCCAGTAGGTGGGAACGACGGCGAGCTCGCCGGCGAGAAACGCACCCAGAGCGATCAGGGGAAAGGTCTTTTCAGACCGGCCCCACAATAGGATGCGCAGTCCGAAGGTGCACAGCAGGGCCCAGACCAGATGGAGGTCGGCTCCGTACAGCAGTTCCCGAACGCTCGCGGGAACCCGCGGCAGGGCCAGAATCGTCTCCACCACCCCGATCAGCACCGCGGCAGCCGCGCTGAGCAGGAAGGCCACCCCGAAGGCGCGCCAGCGCCACACCGTCATCTATCCTCCTGTGGTCCACAGGTCCGATCATTGTCCGAATCCCGGTTCAGCGCGACCGAAGAGAAGCCCCTCGGACCGGTCGTGCGAACCGGCCCGAGGGTAGCTTATGGGATCGGAGCAGGCAACGATCGAGGCGATGACTACTCCCGAAAGAGGGTTTTGATCCGGCCCCAGCTTTCGATGGGCGTGGGGGTGGGGCCGCACCCCACCGGATACGCGCCGATGAGATCACACTCCGGGTTCGGCTCGGAGAACGGCGCGCACGGTGAGGTCTCTGATAACTCCAGATTGCCGCCCGCGGCATCGCAAAACTGCGGATCCAGCGAGATATTGCCGCTGGTTCCGTAGAGGTGGACGATATCGTCGGTCCAGTCGCCACCCGCATTGCCGTACAGGTCGCAGCAGCTCATTGAGAGTTCGCCGCCGCCATCCACATAGATGGCCGGTCCCGCCGTCGAGAATGCGATGATCGTGTTCTGGAGGTCGCAGATCGCCCACTCGGAAACCCAGAGCGAGCCACCCTGCATGGCGCCGGCGTTGGCGTAAAAGGTGCAGTTCATCCAGCTGGGGTCTGCCTGTCCGACCAAGAATGCGCCACCCCAGTCGGCGGTATTTTCGTAGAAGGTGCACTCGGTGAATACGGGGAGGGCGTGGTGGAGGTAGGCGACCCCGGCGACCGCCGCTTCGTTGTTCCCGAACCAGCACCGCGTGAAGGTCGGGTAGACTGCGCTTCGCAGGAGGGCCGCCCCTCCGTATTCGGCCTCATTCCACTCGAACCGGCAGTCGTTGAACGAAACGTAAATCGGTGCGTCGGGACCCTCGCAATGGAGGGCGCCTCCCACGTCCTGTGCGCTGTTGTTGAAGAAGGTGCAATTCGTGTAGGTGTTGTTGTCGGAAGGCGCATAGACGGACAGCGCACCGCCTTCGTACGCGACGTTGACCTCGAAGTGGCAGTTGCTGACGTCGGCTGTGCCCAGGAGCGCCCCACCGCCCTTCATCGTCGCCTGGTTACCCAGAAAGCTGCAGCCGGAGACGTTCACGTTCCGCGCATGCATGCCGCCACCATTGTAGGCGGAATTGGCCTCAAACTCGCAGGTCTCCAGCATTGCCCCGCCAGTCTCGGTGCCGCCGAAGTACAGACCCCCGCCGTGGTCGTTGGCGATATTCTCGCGGAACACACAACCCCGGATCAGGGGGCTCACTGCTAGGCTCAGGTCGATCCCGGCGCCTCGCTGGGCGAGGTTGTCGTCAAGAATGCAATCCTCGATTCGGGGTGACCCCGCCTCGCAATAGACAGCGCCGCCCCCGCCCAGGTAGATGTTGTCGGTCCGAACGTCCCCGTTGCGAATCGTCACCCCCTCGAGGCGCGAGTCAGGGGCTGCGCTCGATCCGAGCAGGAATCCACGGTGGGGCGCCTCCCAACTTCCCTGGCAATCGATGATGCACACCTCCGGGCTGCCGCTCTGCGAGCGGATGGTGACCTCCTTCGACAGGCAATTGACATCCCGGTTTCCGTTGCCCAGGAAGGTTCCGTCGCCGAGTTCGATGACATCGCCGGGGGAGGCGGCATCAACCGCGGCTTGAATCGTGGGGAAATCGCCCGACCCATCGGCCGCTACGTAGTGGTCGGTTGCTCCGGCGCTGGTCGCCATCACCAAGGACATTCCAATCGCGAAGTACCGTTTCATGGCCCCCCTCCTTCCGTCCTACATGAGCTTGGACTACACGAACGTCTGTGGTGAAGTCGGACGGCGGTGCGATTCCGTTTACCACAGAATCGCGTCAAAGGGCCACGCCCGGTCTGCTCCTGCGCCCTCCGAGACGGTGTGGTAGACTTGACGGGACACAGTGGCAGGCGGCGGACCTTCTTTGGAGGTGAGGTATGGGGCCGATTCGATGCCGACTGGTGACCCTGGGCAGATGGAGCCGGGTGACGCGGCTGCTGGCGGTCGGGCTGCTGTGTCTGTCCGGCTTTGGATTCGCTCCCTCCGGGGCGAACACGATCACGATCGAGATGGAATTCGTCTCGCCCCAGGTGAGGCCATCTGCAACGGGATCGGGGATCGAACTCCACTCGTCCGGCTGTGTGCCGATCAATGCATCCGGTCTCCCGCTTCTTCCCGCACGTGGCCTGACGGTGCTGATCCCCGCGGGGGAGAGAGTCGTGGGCCTGCGGGCCCTGCCTGCCGACCGTCATGAGATCGCGGGGCGCCATCACGTGCGGCATGCTCCTTCACCGCAACCGACCTCAGGGGAGACTCTGATCCCGCTCGCTGAGCCCGATCCCGCCGTCTACGGCAGCGATGCCGCCTACCCGGCGACTGCGGCAGCGCTCGTTGCCGTTCAACGAGCCTGGGGGCATGACCTGGCGTTCGTGCGCGTCGTGCCGGTCGAGTACCGTCCCGCCTCGGGACGGCTCGCTTACTTTGGCCGCGTGACCGTGGAGATTGAAACCGCTCCTCAGGAAGACGAGCCGGGGCGTTATGCTCTCCTGCGTCGCACCCCGGAAACGCTGCGAAGGCTCCGCTCTCTCGTTGCCAATCCCGAAGACCTGAGTTCCTACGAAGCGGTCGTGCAGCCATCCGAATCGATCCGCGGGAAGAACGGCTGCTCGCGCATCGATCCCGATCACTACCCCTATGTCATCGTCACGGATGAGGAGTTCGAAGCGCGTTTTCAGGAGGTGGTCCTCTTCCAGTCGAGCCGCGGCCTGCGCGCGCGCACCGTGCTCATGAGTGAGATTCTGGCCACCTATCCGGGCGACGACGAGCCGGAGAGGCTGCGCAACTTCATCATCGACGCCTATCAGAACTGGAACACGGAGTTCGTATTGCTCGGAGGTGACGCAGGCATCGTGCCGTATCGGAGGCTGTACGGCCTCATCCAGGACTTCGACCGCACCTTTCCCGGCGAGTGTTACTTCGAAGGGCTCGATGGCAACTGGAACGACGACGACGACGGCCTGTGGGGGGAGTGGGGCGAGTACGATCTGATTGGTGAACTGGCCGTGGGGCGCGCATGCGTGGAGACGCCCGAGGAGTTCGATCACTGGTGGCACAAGACCGTGTCGTACACGGAGCAACCGGTGATCTCGGAAATCGAGAAGGGGCTCTTCCTTGGCGAGCAGCTCGACGCTCAAACCTGGGGCGGAGATTACATGGAAGAGGTCAAGGACTACGCCGAAACGCACGGCTACACGACCTCCGGCTATCCCGAAACTTACGTCAAGGAGACGCTCTATGAGATGGATCATGTCTGGGACAAGTGGGAGCTGATCGACCTGATGAATGCAGGGTTTCCGACCACCCACCACCTTGGGCATTCCGCCTGGAGCATCGTCATGAAGCTGGAGGAGGACGACCTCCCGAACATCGTCAATGACGGGATCACGCACAGCTACATGATCAACTACTCCCAGGGTTGTCATCCCAACATGTTCCACTATCCGGGCGACGAGGACGCCATCGGCGAGAAGATGGTCTACGACGAACACTGCTCGGCCGCCTTCGTGGGAAATACGAGCTACGGGTGGTTCTTCCCCGCCGTCACCTCCGGCCCGTCCCAGCACTACGAGCGCCAGTATGTCGATGCCTGCTACGGCGAGGACATCGTGCAGATCGGGTGGATGAACTCAGACTCCAAGGTCGACTGCATCTGGATGCTCACCGATTGGCTGCTCTGGTGTCACTATGAGCTGTGCGTCACCGGTGATCCGGCCCTCCCGCAGTGGCGCAACCTCGAGGGGACGCTCGAGATGTTTCATGCAGGCACCCATGTGATCGGGCAAGAGTCCTACCAAGTGACCGTGCTGGCGGACGGCTCTCCGGTGGAGAACGCCGCCGTGACGCTCTACTCGAACGATCTCACGATCTGGGTCAGTGCGATGACCGATGCGATGGGCCTCGCCCTGCTCCCCATGGATGCCCAAGATCCCATGACCCTCCAGGCCAAGGCGGTGAAGCCCGACTACCTGGTCGGGATCGACAGTCTGATCGTGGCCCCCGCCAGCGGGCCCTGGCTTCGCGTCAGCGAGGTCGGTCTCGACGATGACGCTCAGCCCCCCAGCGTCGGCGATGGGGATGGACTGGCGGACGCGGGGGAGTTGCTCCAGCTCCTCCTCGAGCTCGAAAACATCGGCCCCGAAACGGCGCAGAACGGCTCCGTGACCCTCTCGGGTGACGACGAACGCATCGTTCTGGTCGATGCGGCCGCAGGCTATGCCCCCATCGCGCCGGGCGGCACAGGTCTCAACAGCGACGACCTGCTGATCCAGGTGACCGATCTGGCGGGCGACGGCGATATCGTGTACCTGGGGGTCGAGATGACCTGTGACGGGCGTCCGACCTGGACCGGGACGGTGGGGTTGCAGCTCCACGCGCCGGTGCTCTCGCTGGTGTCCTGGCAGATTGATGACACCGCAACCGGTGACGGTGAGGGTGACCTGGATCCCGCGGAGACAATCGCGATCCGGGTGACCCTCACCAACACGGGCACCGACGAGGGGCGAGACCTTTCCGCGATGCTGTCGTGCGGCAATGGGCACGTTGAGGTGAGTGAACCGGAGTCGGGCTGCCCGCTGATTCCGGTGGGCGGCACCGAGCCGCTGGCCCCCGATTTCCAGCTCAGTACGTCGGTCGCGATTCCCACCGATCTGGAGTTGGACTTCGACCTTTCGGTGACGACCTGGGCAGGGCAGACGACCGAACTACAGTTTACCATTCCGGTGGCCTCCTTCTGGGAGGAGGATCTTGAAGCGGAGTCCGGTTGGACCGTGGGTGCGCCCGGCGATGATGCCACCCAAGGCCACTGGGTGTGGGTCGATCCGGTCGGCACCTGGGGATCCGGGATCAACATCCAACCCGAAGACGATCACAGTCCGCTCGGCACCCACTGTTTCGTGACCGGTCAGGGAGAGCCGGGCGGCTCGGCAATGTTCAGCGATGTCGACGGGGGGCGCACAACTTTGCTCTCACCCGTGCTCGATCTCACCCCGACCCGCGAGCCGCGCCTCATCTACTGGCGCTGGTGGACGAACAACTACGGCCCCTTTTCCGGTGAGGATGTCTGGCAGGTGTCGGTCAGCGATGACGGAGGGGAGAGCTGGGTCGACCTTGAATACACGTATGACGGAATCAACGAATGGGTGCGGCTCGAGTTTGTCCTCGAGGACTATATCGACCTGACCAGCCAGGTGAGACTGCGCTTCGTGGCCAGCGATGAGAACTTGGATTCCCTGATCGAAGCGGCCATCGACGATATCACCATCGAGTCTCTACCCGATGCGTCTCCGGCCGAGGATCCCTTGGGCGAGCAGGCCCTCCGTTTCGGTCCACCGGTCGTGGCTCCCAACCCGTGGAGGCTGGGCACGTCGCCTGCGCACTCTGCCGCGCTCATCCGCTACGCGGTGCCGTCGGCGGGCGAGGTGCGGGTCCAGATGTACGGCGCCGACGGCGCCTGGATTGCCACCCTGGCCTCCGGGCAGCACGCCGCCGGCGTTCACCTCGCGACCTGGGACGGGCGAGGCCCCGGCGGCGCTCCGCAGCCGACCGGCGTCTACTTCTGCCGGGTGGCGTTTGCCAGGAAGACCGCGGTCAGCAAGTTTCTGCTCGTGCGATGATCTTTCTTGGCCTCGCCCCCGTTTGGGGGCATCATGCAGCTGACCGTTGAATCTACATCCGACTTGGAGGTGGTGATGAAGATCGAACAAATCACCTGCGCAGGTCGGCCTGTCCGCAATCTGCTCCATCAGAACGACCAAGCCCAAGGGATCGCCCTGCTCCTGCCGGGGGCCTACTACGCATCCCAAGCTCCCGGCCTCTACTACGTGCGAGAGGTGCTCTTCAGAGCAGGGCTCGACGTGCTCTCGATCGACTATGCCTACTTCGTCGAGGGGCGCGGCTACAGCGCCGAGACCCGCCCCGAAGCGCTGGCCGAGGCCGAGGCCGCGCTGCTGCACGCGCTCGAGATCGCCCGCGGCAGCCACATGGTGATCGCCGGGAAGTCGCTGGGAAGCGTGATTGCCCTGGAGCTCGCGCTGAAGCATCGTCTGGGCCAGCCCACCGATCTCGTGCTGCTCACCCCGGTTGACCAGCGACTCGCCGTGCTCGCCAACACACATCTGGCCGAGGCCGCGAGGTCCGCGGGGACCGATACGGTCCCGCCGCAACCGTGGAGGCTCTTCGCCGCCCGCTGCGGGGCCGATGACCTGCGTGACGACGAAGCCTGGCAGCAGGTCGAGCCGATGGCGATGCGCGCGCAGACGATCGACCTGCCCCTGACGACCCATGGACTGGATGCCCTCGATGGATACGCGTCTTCACTCGAGGGGCTCAGGCAAATGTGTTCGGCGCTCGAAGACTGGTTGGCGCGGAGGGCTTGAGGTTCGATGTCATTGCAGGACAAAAACGCGGGGAATGCGGGAGACCAGCTCAAGCACGCCCTCGCCCTGGAGCTGATCGCTCGGCTGCCCGTGTGCGCTGCGGCCGCCGGCCAATCGCCGACCTGGTCCTACGCCGAAACCCATGCGGGTGCCGGCTGCTATGAAACGCCCCACATGCGCTCACTCCTCACCGCCGCCGGCCTGGCGGTCGACCGATATGCAAGCGCCCTGAGGATGTTCAGCGAAATCTGGCAACAGAAGGCCGGCCCCGCCCTGTATCCCGGCAGTGCGCTCCTCGCGCAACTGGGCGACACCCGCTGGGACTCGATCGCCCTGGCTGAAGCAGATGCATTCGTCCTGGACCGCCTGGCTTCGAATCTGACCACCCATCGGTACTTGGCCCAGCGGCCCAACAAGCGCCGCGGAGCGGCGGCCGAAGAATGGCGCCCCCCCCTGTTTCCCCAACCGCTGGCCCAGCTGCTGCCCGGTTCATTCGAAGATGTGTTGGACCGGCTTCTGGCGCCGTCGCGCCTCTTTCTGCAGATCGATCCCTACTACTACGATTCGTCCGCCCCAGACGGAGAGGGGGGGCGGCTGGGGCGGGGACATCTGCGTCAGGTGGTCGAGGCGCTGAGCGAGCGGGACGCAGTCCTGCTCATCTTTGCCTCCCGCCGGCCGCGCGGGCGAGACGCATCGGTGTCACCCGCCGATTCCGATGAAACCTATTCCACACTCTGCACGGATCTGGCGGACCTGAATCCGCCCGTCGCGCGCTGCTTCAGGGCGGCCGGGACGCCCCATGCCGTGGTCGTGAGCGGCTGGGGCGCGGGCCGCGCTGCGGTGAGCGATCTGCCGGCAGCCGATGACTGGCAAACGTGCTGGCTTGTCCGGCCACCGATCTCCCTCTCGGTGGTGGAGGAGCCGGTCAAGTCGCAGAGTGTGCGCTAATCTCTAGGAGCCACCCGCCGATGGCTGAGAATCCTCGCGCCTCATCACCTAACCGCATCATCCTGGGTGACAATCTTCCGGTGCTTCAGGGCCTTCAAGACGACTCCATGCGACTGATCTACATCGACCCGCCCTTCAACACGGGCCGCACCCAGAAGCTGGATCGAATTCAGGTCACCGAGGATTCGGGAGGCGGCGACCGCACCGGTTTTCAGGGTAAACGGTACCGCAGCCGGCTGGTGGGCAGTCATCAGTACCCGGATCAGTTCGAGGACTACGCCCGTTTCCTCGAGCCGCGCCTGATCGAGGCGCGGCGTCTACTGACGCCGGACGGGTCGTTGTTTCTCCATCTCGACTATCGGGAGGCGCACTACGCCAAAGTGTTCCTGGATGGACTCTGGGGGCGGGAGAGTTTCATCAACGAGATCATCTGGGCCTACGACTACGGCGGCCGGTCGAAGCGGCGTTGGCCCGCCAAACATGACACCATCCTGTGGTACGCGAAGGACCCGGCGAACTACGTGTTCAACTACGAGGAGATCGACCGCATTCCGTACATGGCTCCGGGATTGGTGGGCAAGGAGAAAGCGGCCCGCGGCAAAACGCCGACCGACGTGTGGTGGCACACGATCGTCCCCACGAAGAGCGCTGAGCGAACCGGATATCCGACCCAGAAACCGCTCGGTATCCTGGAACGAATCGTCAAGGTCCACTCGCTGCCGAACGATTGGGTGCTGGATTTCTTCGCCGGAAGCGGCACGACCGGGGAGGCGGCGGCCCGGCTTGGCCGGCGGTTCATCCTCATCGACAGCAGCCCGGAGGCCGTGGAGATCATGCGAACGCGTTTGGCATTCGCGGAACCGGTGATTGCCGACTAGCAGCTCGTGCGGCCATGTTGCACCGCTTGGGATGCCCGGCGCGGCTCTCTTTTGCGTTTCCTTGAACGGACGCCAGTGTGTATCTTGGTAACACTCAAGAATGGATGACCGGTTTTGCCGGCCTACTCTCTTCGCGTCACGAGCCAGCTTGGGGAGAACTATGGACCAACAGCGGTTTCACGATCAAACCAGCGCAACCGGTAACCCGAGAGGCGGCGGAAACGTGGCGGAGCTAACCCTGCGTGTCGTTATCCTCGGCGTCCTGCTTTCGGTCATCATGGGTGCGGCCAACGTCTATCTGGGGCTGAAGGTCGGGATGACGGTCTCGGCTTCGATTCCGGCCGCCGTCGTTGCCATGCTGATTCTGCGAGGTCTTTTCCGCAGCGGCACGATCCTGGAAGCCAACCAGGTGCAGACTGCCGCCTCCGCCGGTGAATCGCTGGCCGCCGGTATCATCTTCACCATGCCGGCCATCATCCTCATTGGAGTCTGGGAGTCCTTCGACTGGTTGACCACCACCCTGATAGCCTTTGCCGGAGGTCTGCTCGGCATTCTATTCATGATTCCGATGCGGCGCATCTTTGTCAGCGGCAACGATCTCAAGCTGAAATACCCCGAGGGGGTCGCCTGTGCGGCGGTACTGAGAGCGGGCGAGAAAGGGGAGGAGGCCGACAGTGGTCAGGCGCAGGCCGTGATCGGCGGCGCGGCCGTGGGCCTCGTTTTCAAACTGCTGGTCAGCTTTGTCGGTCTTCTCAAAGGGAGTCTGGCTGTTGCGGGGGCGGTCGGATCCCGCATCTTCTACTTCGGCGGCGACGTATCACCGGCGTTGATCGCGGTCGGATTCATCGTCCGGCTCAATGTGGCTGTATTGATCTTTATCGGGGGCGCGCTTGGCTGGCTGGTCGGTATTCCGCTGTTGAAGGCCACTGCTGAGCAGCTGGCCGCTCCGCTGGATGGGGCGTTCGACATCTGGTCCACCCAGATTCGTTATGTCGGTGTGGGGGCTATGGTCGTGGGTGGGATCGACTCTATTTTCAAGGTTCGCCACGGACTCAAACAGGCGGTGCAGGGAATTCGCCGGCGTCAAGAGACCGCGGGAGAGGAGCACGGCGAGGATATCTCCTCGCGCGCCATCGCCTTCTGGTCGGTTGTGGCTACGATCGTTGTCGCCGTCGTCTACTACATGTTCACCGGCAGTGTCGCCATCACGGCGGTGACCACCGTTGCCATGGTGACGATGTCCTTCTTCTTCACCGCCGTGGCCAGCTACATCGTGGGTTTGGTGGGTAACTCCAACAGCCCGGTTTCCGGGATGACCATCACGGCGGTCCTGTTTACCGGCGCCATGTTGTTGGTTTTCGGATTCAGCGGCACCAGCGGTATGGTCGCCACGCTGGGGGTGGCGGCGATCGTCTGCTGCGCGGCCTGCACTTCGGGTGATGTCTGCAATGACCTCAAGACCGGGCAGCTGGTGGGCGCCTCTCCTCGTCGCCAGCAGATGATGCAGATTGCGGGCGTTGCCGCCGCGGCGCTGGTGATGCGCCCCGTACTGCAGCTGCTGCACTCCAACACCCCGGGCGGCATCGGGGGCAGGGAATTGGCCGCGCCCCAGGCCAGCCTGTTTGCCAGCCTGGCACGCGGGTTCTTTGGCGACGGGCAGCTGCCTTGGAACATGGTGGCGTGCGGAGCTGGGTTGGGACTGGCGATTCTGATGATCGATCAACATCTGCGGAGCCGCGGCACCGCCTTCCGCGCCCACCTGATGCCGATTGCGGTCGGGATGTATCTCCCATTTGAGCTGGCCACTCCCATCCTGGCCGGGGGGTTGCTGGCGCACTTCTTCACGCGAGGTGATCGCGATGAGGTGGCCGAGCGCAAGCTGCGGCGCGGGGTGCTCTTCTCTTCCGGCGCGATTGCCGGGGAATCGTTGATGGGGATCGGTTTGGCTTTCGTCGCCAGCGTGGGCTTGTCGCGTTTGAATCTGCCGGTGGGCGAGACGTTATTGACCGTGCTGACCTGCATCGCGGTGATCGTGATCCTGCTTCTGTTCTTCAACGAGATCAAAAAGGGAGCGAGGAGACAGGGCTAATCTGCGCCAAGGGACTTCTTTCGCCCTCTACTCCGTAGCACGCGCTCGGTAGAGACGACGCGCAACCGCGATCTGGGCGGCATGCCAACTGTCGTGCCGGATGGTCATGGCCAGGAACTCGCCGAGAGGTCTCATTCCGCAAACAACCGCGCTGAGATCGTCGTCACCAATCCCAACAATGGCTCCGCGCTGTTCAGCGTGGGCGGTCACGAGAGACTCGTGCTCGGCGGCGAAGTCCTCGAGCACACGACGCGGCGCGATATCGGGGGCTCTGGCAGAGGCTCGTGCACGTATGATGGCCGCGTAGTGACGTTTGCAGTGGGCGATGTGTGCGACCTGCCAGAGAATCGTCCCCGGGAGCGGCCAGCCGTCCTCGGCCTTTTCACCCGCATAGCAGCGCGCCTGCCAGGAGGCTTCGTTGTCGCTTACGCCGCCTAAGACGACCTGCAACGATTCCCACTTGTGCGACCAGGCGTCGTCGAAGGCCGCCAGGTAGACGTCGAGCTCTTTCATGGGGCTCAGCATCCGCAGGTCTTGCGCCGTAGTCAACGATCTTCGAGCCTGAAGCGGCAAGACGACTCAACCAGGCGATGAAAGGGACCGTGCCGCCGGGGAGAAACAGGCCTAGGCTTGGGATGTGGCAGTCACCGGCGAAGGAGGTGTGATCATGAAGCGCGGACCCAGAACTCACCCCAGGATCAATCAGGCGCCCACGGCGGACATTGCCTTTCTTCTGCTCATCTTTTTCATCGCCACCACGATTTTCGGAGCAGAGTACGGCCTCCCGCTGACGCTGCCGGGGGGCGGGCTAACCAAGGTCCCAGCGAAGAACGTGCTCACGCTTCGCGTGTCGCCCGAGGGTGCAATCTCCTGTGACGAACAGCGTGTGGCATTGACCGAACTCGGACCCATCCTTCGCCGACGGCTAGCCGACAACGAAAAGCTCATCGTGCGCATCGAACCGCACGCGGAAGCGTCCTACCAGTCGATGATTCATCTCCTGGACGAGACCAAGGCCGCGGGGGCTCGGCGAATCTCACTGGCGAAGAGCACGCGCAACCTCTTGTAGGTTCGGCTACGGCTTCCGGCGCGGGCGAGCTTTCTTCGCCTTGACCTCCGCCTTGGATACGGGGCGGCCTTCAGACACTGTGCGGGATACATAGCTGCCGAGAACCCGCACCTCGGCGGCCGCGCGCTTGAGGGCCCGCAGCATGGCGGCCACTTGATCGTCGCGTGCGTTGCCTTCGAAATCGACATAGAAGAAGTACTGCCAGGGCGAGCCCGCCTGGGGTCTCGACTCCAGCTTTGTCATGTTGATGCCGTGATCGTGCAGAACGCGCAGGGCCGCCAGAAGCGCGCCCTCTTCGTGGCGGACACTCAAGATCAGCGATGTCTTTGAGGCCGCCCCTCTCGGGGCGGATTCACGTTTGGGTCCGACCAGCAGGAAACGGGTGTAGTTCTCGGGGCTGTTCGAGATCTGGCGTTTGAGCACCACCAGGCCGTACTGACCAGCGGCGTGCTCGCCCGCGATGGCGGCCGCCGAGGGATCCTGATCGGCCGCCACCTTCTGCATCGCCGCGGCCGTGTCGAAGAAGGAGTGCACTTCCGCGCCCGGCCACTCGGCCAGAAACGCGCTGCACTGGGCCAGCGCCTGGGGATGAGAGTAGACGCGCCGGATCTGATGGAGAGGAGTTTTGTTGATCGCCGCGACACAGTGCTCGATCGGGACGACTTCCTCGCCCGTGATGAACAGCTTGTGTTTCTGCAGCAGGTCATAGGTCTCATTGATCGAGCCGGCGACCGTGTTCTCCACCGGCAGGATCCCGTAGTCGATGCGTCCCTCCACCACGGCCTCGGCCACGGCGGGGAAGGTGCGGAAGCCGGTCGTCTCGATGCGCCAGCGCCGCGATGAGGCCAGCCGCTCGGCTGCCCACTGTGAATAGGCCCCCGGGACCCCCTGATAGCCGATGCGGGCACTCTTGAGCGCCCGCCCGGGGCCGCGGGCTTCCGCGATCTGCTCGTGAAACGACAGGTTCAGGATCTCCTGAAAGACCCTCACCACGGCGTCAGCGGGCAGCCCCGCCGCCGAGGCCTGATCTTCCAGGCGCGAGAGCAGCTCCGCCTCACGGGCCCGATCACGAAGGCGCGTCCCGCTCCGGGTCTTCGACCGGGCCACGGCACGAGCCAGCTGCAGGCGCTCGGACATCAGCTCTACAATATGATCGTCGATGGCGTCCAGCTCACGGCGCCGCGACGCCACGGTCTTGCGAGGAGTCATGATTCGGTTGCTCTCTCCCATGAAGTCTCGAAAACGGCGGATCCTACACAGTCGATCGGCTGCTCGCGTAGGCTTGTGAAGGTGCGGATTCCTCCCGCAGCACGTGAGCAGGGCACATCTTGGGCTTGGTCTGCGGTGGTGTCGGGGATACACTTGCCCTACCACGTCTTCGGAGGGTGAGGATGCCGCGAACGGGATCAGAGGTGGGATCGGCCGGGGTGGCGACGAGGGTAGCCCCCTCGGCTCGCTCGGCTTACGGCAATCCTCAGTGGCCCCTACATCTCTCCAGCCTCATCGAGACCATTCAAACCAGCCGGTCCCCGGGGATGCGCGAGCCGGCCCAGGGTGAAGTCTGGCACCTCCTCAATGCGGTGATCTCGAAGTATGTCCGGGTTCACATGTCCACCTTCGGAAGGGTGTCCCGGGAGGAGGTCGAGGATGCCGCCTCACAAAAGTCGTTAGAACTCTTCTCGAAGATCGAACGAGGGACATGGAATACGAAAGGACATTCAGCGGCCCAGATCACCACGTTTCTCTCCAACGTCGCTCGGAACGCGTTGATCGACGCCCTTCGCCGGGCGGGCCGGTTCGTTGACCTGGAGAGCCAGGCCGACGACGGGGAGCGCAGTGCCATGAATGCGCAACAACAACTCGATCGGGTCGCGCGCCCGGCACAGGAGGACACCCCCCTGCTCTCTGTAGAGCGAGAGGAATTCGTGCAGGCGCTCCAGCAGTGCGTCGGGCAGCTGGGTGAGCCCAGCCGGACCGCTTGGTTCCTGCGCGTGTTCTGTGGCATGTCGAGTAAGGAGATCGCATCGCACCCCGAGATCCGCCGCAAGGCGAGCCATGTGGATGTGATGATGCAGCGCACCCGCGCGGCGATCAGCGACTGCATGGCCGGGAAGGGCCAACGCGAGGGGGATCTTCCGCCGGGGACCTTCTTTGAGCTGTGGAAGGCGTTTCGGTTTGCACCCACCGGAAAGGAAACGCGGTGAACATGCGGGGACGAAAGCCAGAGGAACTCCCGCCGGCGTCAGCCCACATCGATGACGACGTGTGTGTGGACCTGCTGAACGGCTTCCTCTCCGAGAAGGAGCGTGACCGCGTGTTCGCCCACATTCGCACCTGCGGCGCTTGCGAGGCCCTTCTGCAGGAGCGGGTGACCGATCGGGAACGGCTGCGCGCCCTGCACCCGGTGCCGACGATGGAAGGGGCCGGTGCAAGTCAGCCATCAGGTCTCGAGCGATTCCTCCGGATGTTGCTGAGCCCCATCCAGCTCCTGACGCAGAAGCCGGCCGCGGGCCTTGCGGTGGCCACTGCGGCCGTGGCGCTCATCGTCGTGCTGGTCGTTCTTCCCGATCGGGGAGAGCAGCAGCAGGGGCCGTTCTGGCTGCCGGCCGATGGGACGAGCCTTCAGCTCCGCGATACCGGTGGAGGCCGTGATCTGGACAAGCTCGCCGCCGGCCTCAGCGCGTACGGCGAGCGGGATCTGGCGCAATCGATCGAACTCCTTTCTTCGATCGAGCTGGCTGGATCGGATGAACTCATGCGCAGGATCTACCTGGCGAGCGCCCTCACGCACACCGGAGACCATGAGCGGGCCCTGGCCTTGCTCGAGACCGTGCGGGCAAACCTCCTGCCGGAGCCTTGGCGAAGTGAAACGCGGTGGACGATCTACGTGTGCCTCTCCGAGCTGAACCGAATGGAGGAGGCTCGCGCTCTTCTAAACGAGCTCAAGACCGAAGAGGGTGAGATTGGAGATCGTGCCCGCGGGCTATCCCCCTAGAACGACAGGATCATACTCCTGCGAGGGAGTGCCCATGAGCAAAGGCCACCAAACGTACGCGGTGGGCCTCCGGCGCGCTGTGTTGATCGGCGTCCTCGCCGGACTCCTGATCTGTCTCAACGCCGCCCCGGCACGGGCCGATGAGGTGCCGCGACTCTGCGACCTGGCTGATCATGAGATTTCCCTCATTTACGTGGAGCAGGGCGCACTGGGCGCCTACGACTCCTGCCTCGCGCTTCTCGACACCCTGCTGGCCAGAGATCGATCGACGCTCGAGCAGCGTCCCTGGATGGTGCCGTCCTACCTCGAGGCCCGCAAGTCGATTGCCTACGTCCTCACGCTGCCACCCGAGGCGCAGGCCGCGTTGGCGGAAGTGGACAGCCTGTACTACCCGGCGTGGGATGCCTGGACCGGCGGCCGGTTCGTCGAGGGCCTCGAGCTGGTGCAGAGGCAGATGGAGGTCAGGCGGCGCTACCTGGACGAGAACACCATCATCATCGCGCAGAGTTACATGGAGATTGGTCGGTTTTTCGACTCGCTGGGCGATCACTCAGAAGCCGAACGGGCCATCCTGAAGGGGCTCGAGATCTACTCAAACGTCCTGGGTCGCGACCACCCCGAAACGGCGCCTGCGCTATCCAGCCTGGGCACCCTGTACGCCGATCGTGGAGACTTCGAAAGGGCAGAGCCCTATCTGCGGGAGAATCTGGCGGTCATCCAAGCGGGTTATCCCGAGGCCAGCAACCAGCACAACCACGCGCTAGTGCGGCTCGGGCTGCTCTACTTCCACATGGGGGACTTCATCCGCGCGGAGTCACTCCTGCGCGAGGCGCTTGCCTCGAACCAGCGACGCTATGGACGACTCCACTGGTTGTCGGCAACGCTCATGCACAACCTCGGCCTTCTCCGGGCGAGGCAGGGGGACCATGCGTCAGCGATCCCGCTGCTCGCGGATGCCCTGGAGCTTCGCCTCCAGATCATTGGTGAGGACCATCCGCACACGATTCAGACGATGAACACGCTGGGGATGTGTTATCGCAACGTCGGGCTGGCCGAAGATGCGGAGCCTCTCCTCAGGCGTTCCCCGGCCCTCAGTCTGGCGGCCCCCGGTGAGCGCGCATCCACGGCCACCGACCTCCACAACCTGGCGATCTTCCTGGCGAATGAGCGCGAGTATGCCGAGGCCGAGTCGCTGAGCGAGGCGGCGATCTCGCTGTCGCGACGGATTCAGGGCGACTCCCATCCCGACCTGGCCACACTCCTTGTGCCGCGTGCCTTCATCTCGATGGCGCAGGAACGCTGGGATGAGGCGGAGGCGGTGTGTCAGGAAGCGATCGAAGTGACCGAGAGGGCGGTGGGTATGCGGCATCACCTGAGCAGCCGTGCCCTGACCGCGCTGGCCGTCTGCCGCCTGGGTCAGGAGCGATACGCGTCGGCTGAATCGCTCCTGGTGGACTCGGCGGAGATCTTCGAGTCGGTTCGCCTGCGGGCTGCACAGGGGTTTCGCCGAGCGACCTTCCAGATGACGCCGCATCTTCTGCTCGCGGAGTGTCAGTTGCGCCAGGGGAGGATGGATGACGTTTGGGTCTCGGCCGAACGAGCGCAAGGCCGTGTGCTTGCGGATTTGCTCGCGGTCGAGCGCGAGAGCTTCGCAAGACATCCTCAGGCCGCTACGCGTGACTCTCTGCTGGATCTGCTTCATGAACAGGAGGCCCTGGTCGCGGCCGTGCGGGCCGACGCACCGGAGGCAGTGCCCTTCAGGCCGAATGAACTGGATCGGGCCGAGGCGGATCTCGTTGCGACCGAGATGGCACTGGCCAAGCTCGAGCACGAGATGCGGGGCGAGAACGCAGCTGGAACCACGCTGTCCCCCAATCTGAAGGACATCCAGCGGTCGCTTCCCGAGCGGGGCGCTCTGCTGGGGTGGATCTACCTCAAAATGGCGAATCGGGAGTTCTCCGCCTGGGCCTATCTCATTGGTTGTGTCCCGAGGAATCGGGATTCGGTGAGCTGAGAATAGGAAACGGGCAG
>CAZTDY010000072.1:0-21750 GCA_964612295.1 uncultured bacterium
CTAGTGTCCTACAGATCCTGGACTTCTGGCCGACAGTTCAGAGTAGGAACGACCTGTTCGGAGAATGGCGCCAGTCCATCGCCTACCTGAGGAGGATTGCCATGACGAGGCCACACCATCTCCTGTTGCTTGCGATCACACTCGCTACTCCGCTGATGGTTCAGGATGTCGGCGCGACCGTCCTCAACGTTGAGGCCAACGGAAGCGGCCCCTACCCGGACATCGCCTCGGCGATTACGGCTGCAGTCGATGGTGACATCATCGAGTTGGGCGACGGCATCTACACCGGAGCCGGCAATCGTGATTTGGATCTGGCGGGCAAGACGATCACCATCCGGAGCGGCAGCGGCAACGCCGAGGCGGTGAGAATCGATTGTGAAGGGTCGGTCGGAACAACCCGGCGAGCCTTCTTTGTCGACAGTGGTGAGGGGCCCGGCACCGTGATCGAAAGCCTCACGATTGAAAATGGCAGCTCCATGGACATGCTCGGGATCGTCTATGTCAGCCAGAGCTCTCTCTCGCTGGTCAACGTTATCTTCCAGGGCAACTACTCCGACGCCTACGGGGGGGCCTGTCCGTGCTTGGGCTCACGAATCCGACCACCGTCGAAGTCATGGGATGCACGTTCTTCTCGAACACCGCCGTTTCGGCTGGGGGAGCGATCGTAGCCGACCAGAATCTGAACCTCAACGTCTCGGATACGAAGTTCATCGCCAATACCACCGATGGACAGGGTGGAGCCGGTTGGTTCGAGAACTGCGACGTGGTGTTCAATCAGTGCACTTTCTCGCGCAATCTGGCGGGAACGCAGGGCGGTGCCCTGCAATTGCGAACCGACGTGAATGCGCAAATCGTGGACTGCACGTTCAGTGGCAATGCCGCGACGGGCAGTGGCACGATCGACACGCGGTGGTCTCTCGGGTACAGCCACGTGGAACTGCTCAACACCCTGATCACCGGCACAACCGACGGCGTCTCGATCTATGCGACCACGGATGCGCCGATCCTGTCGAACTGCAATCTCTGGGGCAATCCGGAGGGTGACTGGGTGTCCACCTTTGCAGGCCAGCTTGGCTCCAACTGCAATGTGAGTGTTGATCCGCAGTTCTGCTCAGTGATTCCCGACGATGAACAGGACTGGACGCTGGAGGAGGATTCGCCCTGCCTGGGTGAGAATGGACCCTGCGGAACGACAATCGGCGCCTGGCCCCTGGGCTGTGCCGATACTCCGACTGAGACGATCACCTGGGGGGGGATCAAGGCCCTGTTTCACCGGCCGCCCGCGGCCAAGTAGCCCGCCGCAGAGCAGCGCCCGCCCGTTCGACAAGCAACACATGTGGTCACTCCACGTAGGGAACTCCGTGGCCACTGGGTTGCATGCCAGAACGGGAGGGGCGATGAAGGCACAGAGACTCTCGATCGTCGCGCTGGTTTCGGTGACGGTGATCGGCTTGGAGTTGACCTGGACCCGGATCTTCTCGGCTGAGTTCTTCTACACCTTTGCGTTCCTCGTGCTCTCCCTGGCGGTCCTCGGGATCGGTATGGGCGCGCTCGCCTTGCACCTGTGGCCCGGCTTGGGCCGGGGTCCTCGTCTGGTGATCCCGCTCCTGCTCTGCGGTGCCACCGCCTTGGCCGCGCCCCCGCTGGCGTTCAAGCTGGGGCTTGATTTCTCGCTGATCTACCACACACCGGCGATGATCGGGAAACTGATCGCCGGGGTGCTGCTCCTCAATCTTCCTCATTTCTTTGCCGGAGTGGCGCTGGCGGCCATCTTCAGGGAACACCATGACGATATGCCGCGGTTGTACATGGCCGACCTGGTCGGGGCCGCCGCAGGCGTGGTGTTCGCGATTCTCGCCATGGATGCCTGGCAGACACCGGCCGCCACCTTCTTCTGCGCCGCGCCTGTGCTGTTGGCGGCTCTCCTCGTCTCCTGCCGGTGGTACTGGCGCCTGTTGCCCCTGGTACCGGCAGCGGCCATGGTCTGGCTGGCGCCCCAGGGCCTCGATCTGCTCGAACGCCAGAGGGAAGAGCGCGCACCGGTCCTCGGTAAACACTGGGATTCGGTGAGCAAGATCAAGATCCTCGACTACGGCGAGGACTTCCGCGGGTTCAACATCGACAATGCCGCACACTCCACATTGTACCGGTTTGACGGCAATTGGGATCGCCCCGACTCGTTGCGCTTTGAATTCGGGATCGATGTGTCCTACCTGATGGACCAGTTCGACGAATGCACGTTTCTGTCGTTGGGCGCGGGCGGCGGAGCCGACGCTCTGCAGGCCCTCCAAGGAGGATGTGCCGAGGTTCACGCGGTCGAGGTCATCGGTCACATCAATGAGATGATGAAGACCGGAGAATTCGCCGAATTCACCGGCAACATCTACAGCGATCCCCGGGTGGTGGTCGCGACCGAGGATGCGCGGGCCTATGTGCGCCGGTATCCCGGTAAGTTCGATCTCATCTACTCTCTGAGCTCGAACACATTCGCGGCGCTGGCCTCTGGTGCGTTCGCATTGGCCGAGAACTACCTCTTCACCACCGAAGCCTATCGCGACTACTGGAATGCGCTGTCGGACGGCGGCTATATGATGATGGAACACCAGTTCTTCATGCCGCGGCTGGTGAGTGAACTGAGAGATGCGCTCGAGGCGGAAGGTGTGGATCAGCCGACCGATCACTTCGCGATCTACAATCTGCCCTCGATGCGCAGGAACAAGATCCTCCTCTCGAAGAAGCCGTTGACCGATGAGATTCGTAACAACGCCTTCGCACCGCTCTCTCCCGAGCTGCATGAGCACATTCACCTCTTGTACCCGGCCGCCGACTCACTCCAGGACAACCTGATCAATCAGATTGTGCTGAATGGATGGGAGGCAGAGCAGGACAGTGCCGACTTCGACCTTTCGCCGGCCACCGACAACCGTCCTTTCACAGCGCAGCTGGGTCTATGGAAGAACTTCAGCTTCGACAAACTCGAACGGGTGTCGCCGTTTGCTGAAGTGATGGGTTTCCCGCTGTCGAAACTCCTCATCGTCACGATCCTCGGGGTGGTGGTCGTGCTGATTCTCCCTCTCAATCTGTTGCCGGCAATCAAGAGGACCGACCGCCTGCGGCCGATTCCGTGGCTCTACTTCTTCGCCATTGGGGCGGCATTCATGATGGTCGAGGTCATCTTGATTCTGCAGTTCACCCTCCTTGTCGGACCCTCGATCTACGGGGTCGCGACAATCCTCCTCACCCTCCTCCTGATGTCGGGCATCGGCAGCCGGCTCAGCACGCGGATCTCCGCCGGTGTTTCGTTCGCCGCGATTCTCATCTGGCTCGTCCTCGACATGCTGCTCTTCGAATCGATGGTCGCGGGTCTTGGCCACCTGGCCCTGCCCGGACGGATCGTCACCACCGGGTTGGCAGTGGCGCCCCTGGGCCTCTTCATGGGGATGCCCTTCCCCAAGGCTGCGCTCCGGGTGGGGCCGGCCGTGCCGTGGGGGCTCGCGGTCAACGGGACCGCCTCGGTTCTGGGCTCGACGGCGATCGTGCTCTTCGCGTTCGCGTATGGATTCCGGGTGTCGCTCATTCTGGCGGGCGGAGTCTACCTGATCGCTGCAATGCTTTACAGTGCAAGGAGTTCCTGGCGCAGGTAGGGCGCGACCCGATTCCTCTTCACACCCAAATATGGAACTGGACAGGCTTTTGTGTAGTTAGCTAACCTGTAGCCTGATACATAAAATGGTCACGCGACCATGTCAGACCACGAGCAGAACCTGGAAGGGACGACATGCAGCTGCGTAAGGAAGGAATGTTGGGCTATTGGTGTGTTCGCACCGGCAACGCCCTCAAGGCCCGGGTGGAGAGTAGGATCGGGCCAATCGGCCTGACCGCCCCCGAAGCAGGAATCCTGGTTCACATTTCCAACCTCGGCACGACGTCGCTGGTGGAGCTGTCCCGGGAGATCCAACACGCCCACCCGTCGGTGCTCAGGCACCTCGATTCGCTCGAGGACCGCGGTTTGGTTTTGCGAACACCCCACCCCAGTGATCGGCGCGTGAAGCAGATCGCGCTGACCCCGGCCGGACAGGAGATCATTCCGAAGCTGAAGGAGGTCTTCATCGAGACGCAACGGGAGGCCACCGCAGGCGTGGATCCCGAAGACATTGAACGTGCACTCGCGGTTCTGAGGCGCGTGGCGGAGCGCTTATCCGGCGCAAGCGACAATGATCGTTCGGCAGACCCCCGAGCGACCCGGGAGGCCCACGATGGGTCCTAGTCCACCTACATATCAAAGAGCGCGAGCGGCTATGGTCGTGCTCATGCTGATGAGCGTCCTGCTTCCACTGGGCTGTGCAGGCCGGAGAGGTGTCAGGCAACCGGATATCGAGATGCCCGACACCTACCTTCGCGCGTATGCCGAAGGCGTCCAGGTGGACGACCAGTGGTGGCCGGCGCTGGGTGACGATCAGCTCAATCGGTACATGGAAGAGGCATTTGCCAACAATCTCACCGTGCGACAAGGCGCGGCGAGGCTGCGGCAGTTCGATGCGCAACGCAAGGTTGCCCGGGCAAGCTGGTATCCATCGATTTCGGCGCAGGCGACGATCACCGAGAGTGACGCCGCCCAAGAGTCATCCGAGAGCGGCAGCACAATTCCGGGGGCCATTGATGTCTCCGAACTCATGCAACCGGCGAAATACAGCGCTGGGATCTCGGCGGCGTATGAACTCGACCTGTGGGGCAAGCTCTCCGCCGGCCGTGCCGCAGCGGTCGCCGACCTGAGGGCGAGTGAGGACGATCTGCGCGCGATGACCATCTCGCTCGCCGCTCAGGTGGCGCGATCCTACTACCGCGTCGTTGAGCTGCAGCAACAGCGCGCGCTCCTCGAGCGAACAATCGAATCGTTTGTCGACTCCCACGAGATTGTGCGCGCCCGCTATGAAAGAGGCGTAGCGCCGTCGTTGGACGTCTACCAGGCGGAAACCACCCTGGCAGGTGCGCGGGCCCAGCGGGTCTTGGTGGAGAGCAATCTGGCTCAGGCGGAACATGCCTTTGCAGTGCTTCTCGGGCGGGCTCCTCAGAATGACCTCGTACCTACCGACACCCACCTTCCCGATGAGTTGGCGCCTGTGCCGGCGGGTCTGCCGAGTGAGTTGCTGGAGAGGCGCCCCGACGTGCGGGCGGCCTTCTGGCGACTGCTGGCGGCCGACCGTCGCGCGGCCGAGGCGGTGGCGCAGCGCTTTCCCAGTTTCAGCCTGACCGGAGCCCTGAACTCGAGCAGCGATGAGCTGTCGGAATTGAGGGACCCCGAGCACATGGTCTGGCAAGCCATCGGCAACATTGTGCGCCCGATCTTTGATGGCGGTCGCCTCAAAGCAAATGCCGATCGAGCCGAGGAGGCTTGGGAGCTCCAGCTCGCCGCGTATCAGCAGGCGGTCCTGCAGTCGCTTCGCGAGGTAGAGGACGCGTTGGTGGGCGGTCGCCTCCAAGAGGAGTATCTCGAGCAATTGTCGATCCAGGTGCAGGCCGCGAGCGCAACGCTCCGCCTCGCCACGGACCGCTACCTCCAGGGAGTTTCAGATTTCCTGCCGGTCATGTCCGCGCAGACCGCCTACCTCGGGGCCCAGCGCAGCCACATTGCGGCGCGTCGGGCATCTGTCGACCTCAGAATAGGATTGCTCACCGCGTTGGGTGGGGATTGGACCGATGCCGTACTTCCAGGCCTCGGTGAAGAGGAGACGAAGAACCCATGAATGAAGAGAACAGGGACAAGAGGACCGGTCGTTCCAAGTTGTGGGCGGTCCTCGTTCCGGTGGCGGTGATTGTCGTCGGGGTGGCGATCATGGGTGCTCTCAAGGCAACCCGCAAACCGCCCGCCCGTGGTCAGATGCGCCCACGGGGCGCCCTGGTGGAGACCGTAGCGGCGCTGCGCGGCGCGAGGCAGATCTCGATTGAGAGTCACGGAACGGTGAGGCCCCGTTACGAGTCTACGCTTGTTCCCCAGGTACAGGGTCGGGTGGAGTGGGCGCACGAGAACCTGGTTGCGGGCGGCGGCTTCCAGGAAGGGGACGAGCTGCTGCGCATTGAGCGAGCCGATTACGAATTGGCCGTGCAGCGCGCCCAGGCCCAAGTCGCCCAGGCTGAACTAGCGATCGAGGTGGAGCGCGCAAATTCCGCCATTGCCCTGCGGGAATGGAATCTCATGAACCGTTCCCGGGAGTCACTCTCCGGTGAAGACAACGAACCCGATCCGCTTGTGTTGCGCGAACCTCAACTGCGACAAGCCGAAGCAGGTCTGGCCTCCGCCCGGGCGGCACTGGCCACAGCGGAGCTGAATCTGTCGAGGACCTCCTTGCGGGCGCCGTTCAATTGCCGCGTGCGACACCAGTCCGTTGCTCCCGGTCAGCTCGTGGGCCCGGGAATACCGGTTGCGGCCGTGTACAACACAGATCTCGTCGAGATCGAGATTGGGGTACCTCTCTCGGAGATGTCCTGGATGGACATTCCGGGCGCTGAAGCAAGAATCGTCCTGGACTCCGGCGAGTCCCAACATGAGTGGATCGGATATGTGGATCGATCTGTCGGAGTCCTGGAAGAGATGGGGCGTCTCTCCCGAGTCGTCATCCGGATCGAGAACCCATTTGATTCGCAACACGGAGCGGATCTCAACATCGGGAGTTTTGTCAGCGTGTCGGTGGCCGGCCATCCAGTGGACGAATGTGTGCCGATTCCACGCGCCGCCCTCCGCGAGAACGATACGGTTTGGGTGATGAACGCAGTCGACCGCCTTGAGATTCGAACAGTCCGCCTGGCGCGGATGACCACCGACGAAGCGCTGGTCATCGAAGGGCTCGAGCAACGTGACCGGGTTGTGCTGACATCACTGGCCGGCGCGGTTCCAGGAATGATCCTCCGGAGCGCGAACGGTTCCGGCGAACAGGGAACGGGCCAGGCAGCCCCGGATCAGAGATAGACCGAGAGGAGCACACCGTGCCCAAAGGACCGATTGCATACATGGCGAACAATCACGTCGCCTCCAACATCCTGATGCTCGTGCTCCTGGTCGGTGGCCTCATGATCGGGGGCTCGATCAAACAGGAAGTGTTTCCTGAATTCAACTTCGACTCCGTCGAGGTGACCGTGGCCTATCCGGGGGCGACCCCCGGCGAAATCGAAGATTCGATTGTCCGCCCCATCGAGCTGGCGGTCAGCGGCCTCGAGAGTCTGAAGCGTGTTCGCTCCACGGCGTTCGAGAACTTGGGATCCGTGACGATCGAACTCATCGAGGGCAGCGACGCGGAGCAGGCTCTCCAGGATGTGAAGGCCGAGATCGATCGAATCCGCACGTTTCCAGAGGAAGCCGAACGGCCGATCGTCACCAAGCTGAGCAACCGTCGGCAGGCGCTGACGCTCATTCTCTCTGGAGATGTGTCCGAGCGGGCCCTGCGCGAACAGGCTCAGCGGGTCAAAGATGATCTGCTGGCCAAACCGAACATCACCCAGGTAGAAATCGCGGCGGCCCGGCCCTATGAGATCTCTATCGAGATCCCGGAGGCCCAGCTTCGCAAGTACAACCTGACCCTGAACCAGGTCGCTCAGATTGTGAATCGCGCATCCTTGGATCTGGCCGGGGGCTCCATCAAGACCTCCGGCGGCGAGGTTTTGATCCGGACCACGGAGAAGCGCGATACGGGAGGTGAGTTCGATTCGGTCGCGGTCTTCACGCACCCGAACGGGAAACGGGTGCTCCTCGGCGACATCGCCACCGTGCGAGACGAGTTCGCCGAGCAAGACCAGGAAGTGATGTTCGATGGCCACTCCGCGCTCATGATCAACGTCTACCGGGTGGCCGACCAGCGTCCCAAGGACATCTCCGCAACGGTGCTCGCGTACGTGGAAGAGAGGAACGCCACGCAACCCGAGAGCATTCGACTCGCCGTGTACAAGGACTACGCAGATCTGCTGACCCAGCGAATCAACCTGCTCCTCAAGAACGGATCGCTCGGCCTCATTCTGGTGGTGATCACCCTGGGGCTCTTCCTCGAGATCAGGCTGGCGATGTGGGTCGCCATGGGTATCGTGATTTCCTTTGTGGGGGCCTTTATCTTCCTGCCGGCCCTCGACATCACGATCAACATGATCTCACTGTTCGCCTTCCTGACAATTCTCGGTATCGTGGTCGATGACGCAATCGTGGTGGGGGAGAATATCTATGTCCATGCGCGGCGAGGCAAACCACTTGCGCAGGCGGCGGTCGATGGCGCCCGGGAGGTCAGTCGGGCGGTTACCTTTGCCGCGCTAACCACGGTCGCGGCCTTCACGGTCCTGCTCTTCCTGGGAGGTTTCGTTGGGAAGTTCATGGGGGCTGTGCCACGCATCGTCATCGCGGTGCTTGCGATCTCCCTGGTGGAGGCGTTCTTCATTCTGCCCTCCCACCTCTCCGGTGGCCTGGTAAGCAGCCAGGCCCGGATCTGGAAGAGGATCGAGCACCGTAGAGCGGTTCTCGACCGGGCCGTGACCTGGGCCCGCGAACATGTCTACGCCCGTGCGCTCGATTGGGCGCAGCGCAATCGGTACACGACCGTTGCGTTGGGTATTGCACTTTTTCTCGCCGCGCTGGGGGTGATAAGAGGTGGGTTCATCAAGTTCGTGTTCATGCCCGAGATCGAAGCCGACGAGGTGGTCGTCGCACTCGAGATGCCCCCGGGAACGCCTTACGCGACCACCCAGGAGCAGGCGCTTCACATCATGGAGATCGGCGAGCAGTTGATTCGCGAGTTCGATCAAGGACGCGTAGACGGCGGCACGAATCTGCAGCATAGCTTCGTGCTGTTCGGGCAGATGGTCGTGGAGGGCGGCCCGCACGGCAGCGGCACGATCTTTGGCGACAATCTCGCTCAGATTCGGCTTCTCCTGGTGGACCCGAAGGAACGAACTGTCAGCACATCCGAGGTGGCAAACGAATGGCGCAAGCGGGTGGGGTGGATTCCCGGAGCCGAACGGCTCTCGTTCCAATCCGAGCTCATCCGTTCGGGATCGGGGATGGAGGTCGAACTTTCACACGTGGACTACGGGACGTTGCTGCAGGCAACCGAGCGTCTCAAGGCCGCGCTCAATGCGTATGAGAGCATTCAGGAGATCACGGACACCCACACCCAGGGCAAACGGGAGCTCAAACTGCGCCTGCGCCCCGAGGCAGCCAGTATGGGGATCTCTGAGCAGGACCTGGCGCTTCAGGTGCGGTCGGCCTTTTACGGCGCCGAGGCCTTGCGAATTCAGCGAGGACAGGACGAGGTCAAGATCATGGTGCGCTATCCGGAAGATGAGCGGCGGAGCATGGCCGCCATCGAACAGATGCGCGTGAGGACCCCTCAAGGGGGAGAGATTCCGCTGTCACAGGCGGCCTTTGTGGAAGATGGGCGAGGGTTCAGTACGATCAAGCGCACGGACCGGCGGCGGGTGGTCAACATCACCGCGAAAGTCGACAAGTCGCTGGCGAGTCCTACCGAGATCCTCGCCGCGCTGCAGGCGGACGTGCTTCCGGGGCTCATAAGCGACTATCCAGGGTTGTCCTTCAATCTCGAGGGCCGGAGCCGGGACGAGCAGGAGAGTATAGCCAGTCTGGCCGGCGCCTTCGGGTTCGGCCTGCTCCTCATCTACGCCTTGCTGGCCGTGCCCTTCCGCAGTTTCACCCAGCCTTTGGTGGTGATGAGCGCGATTCCGTTCGGTCTGATTGGAGCGCTCGGCGGGCATCTAATGCTGGGTTACAACATCAGCATGATCTCCATGTTCGGGATCGTGGCGCTCACCGGTGTGGTGGTGAACGACTCGCTGGTCATGATCGACTTCATCAATCGAGCCCGCGAAGATGGGGTGCCACTCAAGGAGGCCGTGCTGACCTCCGGTCAACGCCGCTTCCGGCCGATCATGATGACCTCCCTGACGACATTCCTCGGTCTGATGCCGATGATCCTGGAGACGTCGATTCAAGCGCGATTCCTGGTTCCGATGGCCATCAGCTTAGGGTTCGGCGTCATGTTCTCAACAGTGATTACCCTGCTCATCGTGCCGTCGTTGTACCTGATCCAGGAAGACCTGGTCGGCCTCTTCAGGCGCAAAGGGCCCGCTCCAGCCGACGCAGGTCTCATCGGGCAGAGCCCGGCGAACTGATTCGCCGCTAGCTCAGGCCGACTGCCTCCTCGAGTTCGAACCGCCTGTAGATCCGGGCGTATTCACCAGAGGCAGCCAGCAACTGGTCGTGATCTCCCTGTTCGACGATCTCCCCGTCGGCCAGAACATAGACGGCGTCTGCCCGTTTGAGAGTGTCGGGCCGATGGGTGATCAGGATGGCGGTCATGCCGGGCATGACCTCGTGCAACCGCTCCCACAGCATTGTTTCCGTGCTCGAGTCGAGAGCCGAGGTGCAGTCGTCCAGAATCAGAATCTGTGGACGGGTCACCAAGGCCCGAGCGAGAGCCAACCGCTGCTTCTGACCTCCGGAGATCGACATGCCGCGAGTGCCGATCGGCGTGTCCACTCCCTTGGGAAACGCCTCGACCTCTTCCGCGAACTGCGAGACCTCGAGCGCCCAACGAAGGCGTTCTTCCGAGAGGCCCTCCCGGCCGAAGAGGATGTTGTTGCGCACCGTGTCACTGAAGAGCACCGGCTCCTGGGGGACATAGCCGATCTGCGCCCGCAAGTCCTCCAGGCGATAGCCGGCCAACGGCCGGCCGTCCAGACGAATCTGCCCGTGTGACGGGTCGACCAAGCGAGGCAGCATGTTCACCAGCCAACTCTTGCCCGAGCCCACCCGTCCCACCAGAGCGACGGTCTTGCCGGCCTCGAGTTCGAGATCGATGTCTTTGACAACCCATCGATCAGAATCCGGAAAGCGGAAACCGACCCCCGAAAACTGGAGGTGACCCAGTGGCCTTCCAGCCACCGGCGCACCGTCTGCCTCCGATACCATCGGCGTGACGCGTTCGAGTTCGAGCAGTCGGTTGATCGACACGGCCGACTGGCGCGACTTCACCAGGAACTGGCCGACATCAAACATGGGAAACACCAGCCAGGTCACGTAGTAAATGAAGGTCGCCATCTCGCCCAACGACAGACCTCCATGAATCACGCGGTAGCCGCCGGCCAAGAGGACGATCACCACGCCGAACTGCCAGATGTAGTTGTACATCGAGTCGATGACAGTCGTGGCCTTGACCGATTCGATCTCTGCCTGGCGTCGCATCTCGGACGCGGACCGGAACTTCTCTCGTTGGGCAGCTTCCCGGACGTATGCCTTGACCACCCGGATGCCGGAGAAACAAGCTTCCATGATGTCATTGATGCTGGAGATCCGCTTCTGCAGCACGTCGTACCGCCGATCGAGCATCGATGAACTGCGGAAGAAGATGACGATCAGAAGCGGCAACGGGCCGGCGGTCCAGAGCGTCAATTTCGGATCGATGTTTGCCATCATGGCCACGACGAATCCAATCGCCAGGAGCGCCTCGTAGAGGCGGAATATTCCCGAGCAAGCGAACCAGGACAGTTTGTCCTGAACGTCATCGGTCATCCGCGTCACCAGGTCACCCGTCCGGAAACGATTGAAGAAGTCCGGCCCCTTGTTCGTGATCCGATCGAATGCGTCCTGGCGGAAATGCCATTCCAGCCGCACATTCATCCACGCCCTCCAAGACTGGAAGTAGGCATAGAGAACCGCGGTCGCCAAACCAAGGACGGCAAAGGTCAGCGCGAACATGAACACCGGCGACAACCCAAGCGATTGCCCCTGTCCGACCAACCACTGGGCCAACATGTGCTCGGGCACTTCATTTGTCTTCAGGTAGTCGATGGTGAATCCGATCATCCGCGGGGCGATCACCGCCAGCGCTGCCTGGATGGGCGTCAGCACGAGCAGCAGAATCACCACGTGCGGGTAGTCCCGATAGAACCGTGCCAACCATTTCGCTTTATCCCACATGACAGATTGCTCCGTTCTCTGAACTGAACTGAAGGTGGAACAGCTTCGCGTAGTAGCCCTCTTGAAGCAGCAGATCACGGTGCGATCCCTGCTCAACGATTCTTCCGGCACGCAGCACCAGGATCCGATCCACATCGAGGATCGTGGACAGCCGGTGCGCGATGATGAGCGAGGTGCGCCCCTTCATGAGTGAGCGCAGTGATTGCTGAATCGTGCGCTCCGTCTCCGGATCGACCGAGCTGGTGGCCTCGTCCAGAATCAGAAGGTCAGGGTCCACAACCAGTGCTCGGGCAAAGGAAAGCAGCTGCCGCTCTCCCCGACTGAAATTGGCCCCCTTCTCCGAAACCTTGGTGCGATAGCCCTTCGGAAGGCGCCCCGCGAGCCGATCCACGTTGACGGTCTCAGCGGCCCGCACGACCTGATCCATCGAGAGGTCCGGTGATTCCAGGGTGATGTTCGAGAGCAAATCCCCCGGGAAGAGGACGATATCCTGGAGCACCAGTGCGCAGCGTCGCCGCAACTCGTCTCGGGACAAGTCCCGCAGGTCGATGCCGTCGACCGTGATTCGACCCCGCTGCGGATCGTAGAGCCTCAGCAGGAGGGAGATGATGGTCGACTTGCCTCCGCCGGTCACGCCGACCAGGGCGACGCGCTTGCCCACGGGAATCTCGAAGCTCACATCTTCGAGCACCCAATTGTCGTCATCGTTGTAGGAGAACCAGACATTGTCGAACCGAATGCCGTGTTGGATTGTCGGCAGAGGCTGAGGAACCGGCACATCCTCGAGTTTGGGATCGATGTCGAGCAAAGAGAAGATCCGGCGCGCGCCCGCGATTCCCTTCTGAAAACTCCCCAGCTGGTCGGCGGTCCGGGCAATCGGTTCAAACTCCTTCCAGATCAAGAGGATGAAAAGAATGATGGTTCCGGGCGTCACACCCCAGACCGAACCAAGCAGCAGAATCAATCCCACCTTCAAGTGCTCGACCAGGAAGAGCGTATTGAAGAAGATGCAGACCGCGATGTTGACATAGGCATCTTCACTGAACTTGCGCTCGTTGACGCGATAGACCCTCTGACGCGCGTACTCGCCGCGGTGAAATATCTGAACGATCGACATGCCGTGCAGAAACTCGGTGAGGGTTGCGGTCACGTCCGCCATTCGTTTGCGCACTTCAAGGAACCGATGCGTGGTCAAGCGGTGAAAGATGACCATCAGGATCGAGATCACGGGGAAGATCCCCAGCACGACCAGCGCAAGTTTGGGGTGTTTCCAGATCATCACCGCCCAGATTCCCAACATCAGGATGAGGTCACCGACGACCAACACGACGGTATTGGTGAACAGCAGCCGGAGAGATTCCGTGTCGGATTCCACCCGAGACAGCAATCGCCCGACTGGGTGCTGATCGAAGAACGAGACGTCCAGTTTCAGGATGTGGTTGAACAGGCGTGTCTTCAGGGCGAGCATCACATCCTGGCCGACCGACTCGAGCTTTATCCGCTGCAGGTAGAGCAATCCCAGGTTGAGCGCCTGGATGATCAAAATGGCGATGCCGTAACTCACCAGCGGTGTGAAGGTCCTCGCTTCCGGTGTGCGTTCGAGCTGGGCTTGAAGTGGTTCGTCGATGGCCTGCTGGATCAGCCAAGGCCAGGCCAGGGACAGAACCGTGGCTCCCAGGAGGAGACCTAAACAGATTGCCAGCCGGCGCCGGTGTTCCGATAGAAAGGGCAGGAGATGTCTAAAGGCCTTCCGGAAGCCGGTGTCGTCCTCACCCGGCACTTGTTTCTCATCTTCGTAGTAGGCAGAGGTCACGACACGTGTCCTCATCGATTCCATCTAAGTGTACCCCCGGCACAGGCCGGCGGGCGTAGATTTCCAGGTCAGGGTGAGCGCATAGCGCTCGTATGACAAAAACGGGATAACGTTAGCCCACCCCCGCGAGACGGGTCGCGGATCGGCGGCGGCGAGCTTCTGTGGGAGGGGATTTACCCGAGAAGCGTGGACCGGCCGCAGATGGGGCCACCCGCCGCTAGCAGGTGGCTATTGATGAGGGTCACATACATCATCTGCTCCTTTGTGTATCGATGATCCAATTGGAGCTTGGGATCAAGCGGGATGGATTTGCAGGAAAAACGAGTCCCCGGCCCCGAAACCCCAAGAAATCCACGAGGTTGAGGCTTCCGGCCCTGGCGCGGAACCCGGGGCCCTTGGGAGGGTCAATGATTAGACATTGTCTCAGATCCCCGGATCTGGCACCATTAATGGTCCCTGCCGAGTGCAGGCGGTGATCGAAGTGGTTTTTGGAGCGCCCCATGGGGGGGGGCGGTAGAGGCGAAGAGGGTCTTGGCCATGCAACAAGATTCGACCCGGAGGGCCGCCGACGCGCGCGTCAGGTTCCGCGAATACCTGGCCCGCAAGGGACTCAATTTTAGTCAGCCGCGGGCCATCATTCTCAGTCAGATCGCGCAGTTCGACCGGCACTTCGGTGCGGAAGAACTTGTACAGGCTCTGAGGGGCGGCCAGGATCGCGTCGCCCGGGGGACCGTCTACCGCACGCTGAGTCTGCTTGAACAGGCCGGGATGATCCGCAAGATCCACAACCAGGGTGGACACCGCTACGAGCTCAGCCTAGGCGAGGACCGCCACGATCACCTCTTCTGCGAACAGTGCGGCCAGACGTTCGAGTTTCGCGACGAACGTCTCCCGGTTGCCATTCGACAGGCCAGCCAAGAGCTGCAGTTTCAACCGCGCACCTATACGGTCGAGGTGCTGGGTGTCTGTGGTCAGTGCGCCGAGGCAGCCGCCGAGTAGTCCAGCTCCGTTCCCAGTACGCTGTGTGGAATGCCGAAGATGATCAGGGTCACGACGGCCGCGCCCACAGCATACCAGCGTGCCTGACGTTGATGTCGCCGGCCAAGTGCAAAGGCTAGCAGCCAAGCTGCCGCCGCGATCAGAGTCTTGTTGTCGGTCAGGTCGTGTCCGACCGGGAATCCCGTCCAGAATGCACCGAATGCATACCATTGCACGAGCGGCCCAAAGACGAGCCCCCCCAACACCATCAGGATGAGGGCCCAAAGCGTCTGCTTGCGCGGATCGCCGCTGCGTATCAGTCCTTCCAGGCCCGCCCGGTTCGACCAGAGCATGGCGAGGAACATGAGCAGCACGTGGGGAATCAGGGCCCAAGCGGGGACACCTCCACGGAATCGGAGAACGACCGGTTCAGCGGCAGGGACGGTCACAGGCACAAGGGCCGGACCGCTCGTGCCACGAACGGTTATATAATAGAGGACCTTGCCGCCAGGGGCTTGGTGGGGAAGCGTGCCGGTCAGCTCGGTGCCGTCTCTCACCATGGCCTGTTCCGTCCACCCATCATTGGTGGGGTAGCGCTTGAAGAAGAGCCTTCCCTCAAACGTGTCCGAGGGAAGCTCGAGGACGACCTGGTGGTCCTCCGAACCACCATGAGAGCGATTGAGCTGGTAGCGAACCTGCTCCTCGGCCACCACAACCGATCCACGCACCGGGCGCGTGGGTCCGATCATTCGCTGGTAGACGACTGCCGCGAGCGTGAGAACCACCGCTGCGGTCCACAGCAGAATCGTCCGCGTCCGGTTGCCGCCAACTTGACTCGTCATCGTTTCGTCCTCCAGTTCATCACCCTGCATCAACGGGAAACTCTACAGCGACCCCCGTCCGGAATCCAGCCGGCATTGATCCTCTCGATGTAAAACAGGTTTCCTGTTCAGGTTCCGGGTCGCATACTCGTTCCTCTATGGGCGAGAGAACATCACAGAAGACTGCGTCAGCATCCGGACCGGAGAAAGGGAGCTTTCAAACCGGGCGGGTGATGCTGGTTACGCTTGCCCATTGGATCAACGACACCTATCAGGCTTTCCTGGCGCCTCTTCTTCCGGTCCTGATCGAGAAGTTCAGTTTGACCAAATCAGAGGCAGGCCTCCTGTCGGTTTGTTTTCAGATTCCATCGTTGACGCAACCATTTGTCGGCTACCTGGCCGACCGGATCGGGATGCGTTACTTCGTCATTCTGTCCCCGGCGATCGCCGCTGTATTGATGAGCCTTCTCGGCGTCGCGCCCAGCTACGGCGTGCTGGTCCTTCTACTCCTGGCCACCGGATTGAGTACGGCTTCAATCCACTCGGTCGGCCCGGTCATGATCGGCCGGGCGAGCGGCACCTCTCTGGGGCGCGGACTTGGTTTCTGGATGGTGGGCGGCGAACTCGGCCGAGCTGTAGGACCGATTCTTGTCGTCAGCGCGGTGAGTCTGCTCGGGCTTGGCGGACTGCCTTGGCTGATGATCGGAGGAGTGCTGACCAGCGTCCTTCTGTATGCGCGCCTGCACGACATTCCGGTACACATGAGCTCCGCCCAAAAGGAAGCCGCCCGCGATTGGGCCCGCGCCTTGAGGGCGATGAGGCCTTTGCTGCTGCCGCTCGTGCCGATCATGCTTGCCCGCGGCCTGATGCTCACCGCCCTCACCGTCTTCCTGCCGGTGTTTCTTCACGAGGGCGGAAGCAGCCTCTGGTTGGCGGGTGCGTCGTTGTCGATTCTCGAAGGGGCGGGTGTCGTGGGGGCTTTCAGCGGGGGAGCATTGAGTGACCGCTTCGGCCGCCGTCGGATCATCCTGATCTCCCTGTCGGCCACCCCCCTGCTGATGATGGCGTTCCTGAGCACGGACGGCTGGCTACGGTTCCCCTTGCTGGTTCTCATGGGCGCGCCCGCGTTTGCTCTGACGCCGGTCCTGATGGCGATGGTCCAGGAGACCTTCCCCGACAACCGCGCCCTCGCCAACGGGGCCTATATGGCGGTGGGATTCAGCCTGCGAGCAGTGGCGACCCTGCTCATGGGGATGATTGGCGACCTTATCGGTCTGCGGACGGGGTTCTGGATCGCGGCGGTCGCCCCCCTAGTGGTTCTGCCGTTGGTCGCACAGCTCCCCGGACGGGCCAGTCCTTCCAGATCTGCTCACGATCGGCATTGAGATCCCTGCCGAGGTAGGGGTAGACTGCGCGACGGCCGCCAGGTTTCTAAACGAGGGGGTATTCATGGCGTCGCAGATTGACGACCTTTCAATCAAGTATGAAGAAGACGGTGTGATCGTGGTCAAGGAACTGGACCGAGAGATCCTGACCCGCGGCGCGTGGACGACGATCATCTTCCGCTACCAGCAATGGGATGCGAAGACGGAAGCGTACGGACCCGACAAGTTCACGCTCCGCCGCTACCGCAAGATCAAGGAAGAGTATCGTCAGCAGTCGAAGTTCAACATCTCCAGTGTCGATCAGGCCCAGAAGATCATCGGCGCCCTGCAGAAATGGATCGCGGAGACGGGCGACGAGTGACCGGATCCGGTGACCGCCGTCCTGGGTCACCCACCCGGCGGGTGATGATCATCATCGCTCGTCTCAACGTCGGGGGCCCCGCCAGTCATGTCGTGTGGCTGGCGGCCGGGCTCAAAAGGGCTGGCTATACGGTTGATCTCGTCTGCGGCCAGGTTTCCCCAGGTGAGGGAGACATGGCCGCGTTCGCAACCGAGTTCGGCATCGAGCCCATCATCATTCCCGAGCTTCGGCGGGAACTCCATCCCTGGCGTGATCTGGTGGCGGGGCTCAAACTTCTCCGTTTGATCCGCAAGCTGCGCCCGGGGATTGTCCATACTCACACCGCCAAGGCGGGATTCCTCGGCCGCTGGGCCGCATTCCTGGGGCGGACCCCGGCGATCCTTCACACCTACCATGGACACGTGTTTCACAGCTACTTCAGTCCGGCCAAGACGAAGTTCGTGATTCTGCTCGAACGCCTGACCGCGCGCATTACACAGACCATCATCACCCTGTCGCCTCAGCTTCGCGAAGAGCTGGCACATGTCCATCACATCGCGAAAGAAGATCGCATTCGGGTTGTGCCGTTGGGGGTGGATCTGACGGCTCTGGCCTCTTGTCGCCAAACGCTACAAGGCCGCTTCCGAGCGAAGCACAACATCCCCACCAACGTTCCGTTGGTAGGCATCGTGGGCCGGTTGGTGCCGGTCAAGAATCACGGGCTGTTCATCGAGGCGATCTCGGACGTCGTCCGAGAGTTACCGGAAGCGCATTTCGCCATTGTTGGAGACGGGCCCTTGCGCGGAGCGCTCGAAGCGCGGGTGGCGCTCCTGGGTCTCACGAATCGGATCCGTTTCACGGGGTGGACCCGTGATCTGCCGAAGGTCTACGCCGATCTGGATGTGACCGTCATCAGCAGCCTCAACGAGGGCACGCCCGTCTCACTCATCGAGTCGCTGGCGGCGGGTTGCCCGGTCGTGACCACCGACGTGGGGGGCGTGAGGGATCTTCTGAATGAAGAGCCGGGAACAGCCTTGGTTCCTTCCGGGGATGCAGCGGGATTGGCGAGGGCCATCGTCGCCGCGCTGAAGGAGGCGGCCCCGACGGCCCAGGTGGCGGAGCGGATTCGGAGGCGATTCTCGGTCGACCGTTTCGTGGAGGAGACGGCCGTGCTGTACGAACGCCTGGTCTCTGGTAGCTGACGAGCTAGATTTCTCTCCAGCCGGCCAGGATCTCTCGGATCATTCGTTCCACAAGATCTGTTACGAAATCAGCGAACTCCGCGCATTTTTCGGGCGTCAACTTGCTCAGATCGACGGGGTCATCGGGGTGGTCGTAGGTCATCACCGGGCGCGGGCTGGGATATGCTTTGAGCCCCTGGTAGTTGTAGAAAGACGGCACCACCTGGGCCGGGACGGCATCTCGTAACTCCGGGCAAAGGCCGAGAAGCGCTCCCATCTCATCAACCGCGGAATGACCCATCCCGCCAGGGCCGAAGACCTTCTCCGCTTCCTGTCCCGCCTCCGGCCACCAGTCGATCACGGCAACGTAGAGGCCGACTTCCTTTGACAGGCGCAGCGCCGTCGCTTGCAGGGTGGACGTATTACCGCCATGCCCGTTGATCACGAACAGGTAGCGCAGCCCGTTCCGGTAGAAGGAGTTCCCGAGGTCGAAGAGGACGGCATCCAAAGTCTCCGGACGCAGGGTGCAGCCGCCACGGTAGGCGAGGAGCGAATTGGTGATCCCGTAGGGCATGACCGGCAAATAGGGGATCTCCAGACGTGTCGAGAGCCGGCGGCTCAGCGCCTCGGGAATGTAGTTGTCGGTGCCGGTCGGTCCACCGTCGTGGGCTTCGATCGTCCCGATCGGAAGCAAGGCGCTCTCGAACTTCAGCTTGCGGTGCTCGTGGGTGGACAGGCGCTGCCACTCCATCTGAGTCTCGGCCATGATACCTCCCCTGGGTCAGGTTAGGACGGGAGTCTATCGCGGCCTCCCTTGGGTGGCAAGCCGGGGGAAAACGATCGACACTACCGAACCGACAGGAAGGGTACGACCTCGGTGCTGCCGTCGATCGAAAGAACCGCATAGTAGATGCCGGAGGAGGTTCGGTGCCCCCGAGCGTCGCGCCCATCCCAGGTGAGGTGGTGTTGCCCGGGCAGCAAGAGACCCGGATCGTAGGTCCACAGACGACGCCCGGTCACATCGATCAAATCGAGCCTTGGGTCAGCCCGGCGGTCGAGGATGAGCTGGAGATGGGTACGCCCACCGGGCCCTGCCCCCCACACCTGCAGGGCACTGGGGCCGGTCTCCGGCGCGGAGCCAGGCAGACCTGAGACCCCCGGACAGGCGAGCGGCCCGGCCGCGAGGGCGCGCATATCCGTGCAGAGCAGAAGCTCACCCGCGGGGGCGATCGTGTAAGCCATCGAGGGTGTGTTCCACGCCCCCAAAGGCATGGGGTGATCCGGATCGGAGATGTCGTAGGCGTAGACGCCGAGAGCTCCGCCCGTCACATAGAGGATCTGCTCACAGACGGCCAGCCTGCGAGCGTAGCACCTGGGTGCGCTCTGGATACTTGTGATCACGGGTGACAGGGGATTGCTGACATCTACGGCTGCCAACAGTGGATTTCCGTGAAGGTAGACGTTTTGGCCGGCCAAGACGATCTGACTGAACGCTCGCGCCGGACCAAAGCTCATCTCCTGGTCGCAGAGAATCGCCTGTGACCCGACCGTCATGTCCATCACGATGAGCCGCGTCGCTGTCGACCCGGGATCCAAAGCCATCATAGCAACCGCCAGGTTCCCGTCGTAGCTGATGGCGTGGGGAGAGAACGGGAGGATGAGTTCGTCCACGACTTCGAAGATGGCTGGATCGGTGAACAGCAGTGTGCGTATGCGGGTCGCGTTGTTGGAGCTCCGATGCGCCAGCGCGAATGTGTAGTTCCCGGCCTGTGTGTAGTCGTTCAGGCACCAGCCGTCATCCTGGCTGGGCAGGACGAAGAGAGAGTCCACATACTGGGGTTCCATTGGGTCGGACGCATCCACGACATGCACGTGGTGGCCCTCACCGTACCAGGCATATGCGAAATCGCCCTTGATGCTGATCCTGGATCTGGGCGACAGCTCACACGCTCCGAGGGGCTGAGGGGCTTGGGGTTGGCTCACGTCCCAGCAGCGTACCCATCCCTCGATCCAACCATCGTCTTCGGTGGTCACCGCGAGTGTGCCCCGGGCGTGGAAATCATTAATCCAACCCTCGGGAGGTTCGGTCGCGCCAAAGGTGGGCACTTCGTTCGTCCCCGTGTGCCGGAACACGTTGAATCCGGAGTGGGCGTTGTACAGGTAGGGACCGTCGATGGCATTCACACCAAGATAGGCCCCGAAGCCTCTCGTTCGCACCGGATTCTCGGGATCGCTGACATCCACGATGTGGATCTTATCTTCGTTGGTCGCGACAAACGCCTCGGTTCCCGCGAGCGCGATGAGGCGGACTTCCCCCAGTTCGGTCAGCTCCCCAACCTGTGTCGGCGTGCCGGGGTCTTGCACATCGACGACGAGTAGTCCGCCGTATCCATTCGCGACGAGGAGGTAATGGCCCAAGAGAACGGTGCTCCAGGCCTCATCCTCGGTCGGAATCGTTGCAAGGGAGATGGGCAGCAGGGGATTAGACACGTCGAAGACCTGCACACCCCCTTCACGCATGGCGACGTAGAGGAACGGGTAAGCCAGGGTCAAGCCCCAGCCGAAGGCCTCCGTCGCGAAACGGTTGAGAACGATGAACTCGCTCCCGGATGCCTGGGCGACGGTCACGGTGTCATACTGACAAGTGTAGGCGAGCCCGTCGTCATCCACAGCGAGAGAACGTGGCACACCCCGCGCGAAGATGCTCTCGGCAATGATGGTGCGACTGGGGATGTCATAGAGCGCGAGACCCCCATCGGGATAGTCGTAATTCGTGAGATAGAACCGGTCACCCCGTTGAACGGCGTTTCCGAACGATCCGCCGTAGTTATGATTCCAGAGTTCGTATGGATTCACCGGATCGGAGACGTCGAACGCACGAAGCTGGGGGCCGTCATGAGCCCCGAACCAGTAGGCGGTCGACCCGTCCAGGATGATCCGGTAGCCAGTATTGAAGGTCTCCGTACGATGGACCAGCTGCGGCGTGTGTTCATAGCTGACGCACTGGGCCAGGGCTGTGGACAAGTCACCGGCGGCTAGCAGGACCACGACCAGCGCCGCGCAGAAGCCGGCGAACGTCCGCTTGTGGTTCCCTGACATCGATTCGTACGTGCACACTGGAGACACGATTAGGGACTCCTTTCACGAGAGCAGAAACAACACATCGTCTAACTGAGAGTATAGCACCCGCCCTGCGTATGTGACAAACTCAGCCTCTTCCAACATGAAATGAGCCTGTAGGATAGCGTGATTCCAATATGAAAT
>CAZTDY010000073.1:0-21537 GCA_964612295.1 uncultured bacterium
GCGATAGCTGCGGAGGCACATGTATACACTTGAGTTGGAGAATATCGATATGCGATCACGTCACGAATATGCAATCAATGGGCTGTCTACCGGCATCAATCGCACCAACTCCATCAGAGGTGGAGAGCAATGGGAGAAGGCCCGGCAGCTGCACCATAACGCAGCAGTGACCGAGAAGCCGGCGGATCAGAGGTTCTCAATTGACGGCTTTGCGCAGTGGCTCCGCGTGAAGCGGCTAGCGCAAGACAAGCAGGTCCACTTCATGGTGAGAGCCGTAGAGCGGTTCATCCGCATGTGGCGTTCCCGACCCAACGAGACCTGGCGGGACGTGCAGTGTCTCTTCTTGGAAGATCTCGACGCGAGCCGGATGCCTGACTGGCAAATCCGCCAGTCCGCCAACGCCATCGGCCTCTTCTGTGGTCAGTACCGTGCAGATGCCGTTGAGGCATGGGGAGGGCGGAGGACGGCGACTCCTGCACAGCTTGACGCGACGGCTACGCTCGAGGAAATGCGCCGCCTCCTCGAGCTTCGCCACTACGCGAGGAGCACCGTGAAGATCTACACTGCGTGGGCGAAGCGCTACCTGCAGTACGTGAGCAAGACCACGAAGGCGAAACCAAAATCCGCCGAGGCGAGGGCCTACTTGAGCTTCTTGGCAACCCGGGAGAGGGTCTCTGCTTCCACTCAAAACCAAGCCTTCAACGCTCTGCTGTTTCTCCATCGACATGTGTTCGGCGAGGAGCTTGGGGACATGTCGGCCACGGTCCGAGCCAAGCGCGGCCAGAAGCTCCCCGTGGTGCTCACACCGCAAGAGGTCCGCGCCGTCTTCGCCCAGCTTCGGGGCAGAGCCCGTCTCCAGCTTGAGCTGATCTACGGGGCGGGGCTGCGGCTCAACGAGCTGATTCAGCTTAGGGTGAAGGACATTGATCTCGAACAGGGTACCGTGACGGTGCGTTCCGGCAAGGGAGACAAGGACCGAACGACGATCTTGCCCAACCGGCTCCGAGAACCGCTTCGGGAGCACCTCCGGAAGGTGAGAAACCTGCACGACCGCGACCTGGCTGCTGGCGCCGGGGAAGCGCCCATGCCCAACGCTCTGGTCCGCAAGTATCCCAACGCCGGCAAGGAGCTGGCCTGGCAGTTCGTGTTCCCATCGGCCACTCTGTCAACGAATCGGGCGACGGGCCGCATCTGCCGGTGGCACATGTCTCCGGGGACAGTGCAGAAGGCGATGAGAAGCGCAGTACGAAAGGCGGGGATCACCAAACAGGCCAGCGTCCACACGCTTCGTCACAGCTTCGCGACCCATCTGCTGCAGACGGGTGTTGATATCCGGCGTATTCAGGAGCTTCTCGGGCACAAGAGTATCGAGACGACGATGATCTACACTCATGTGGTCTCGGCGACAGCGCCTGATGTCGCCAGCCCGCTGGATGAGCTATAGGTGCCCCACACAAAGCGGGCGACCTCTCAAGGAAGCCGCCCGCCTCTCAATTCGATTATACAGCCTTGTACCTACCGCAGCAGCAACAACGGCTCCTTCACCTGCCGGTCATCCAGCTGGAGACGTACGTAGTAGATGCCCGTGGGCAGCGGACTGCCGTCGGGACCGCGGCCGGGCCAGGATATGGGATGGCTGCCCGCGTCCATCGGTCCATCGGCCAAGGTCGACACGCAACGGCCCTGGTGATCGTAGATCTTCAGGCTCACCTCGCCCGTCTGCGGCAGATCGAAGCGCAGCGACGCCTCACGCAGCGCGGGGTTGGCGAAACGTAGCGCGAGCTGGCCGATCTCCAGCGGATCTTCGGGCACCGAGGAGGAATCGACGAACAGCTCACCCACGATCGTCTCAACCGCAAGCGCGAGATCCTGATGATTCCACCGGTAGGGCCGCCCGCTCAGGAACGCGAAGCGCGCGCCGTACGGGTTCTCGGTTCCGCCTTCGGTGGGGATGCGAACCACGCCGATTCCCTCGTCAGGATTCCAGCTCGTGTCGACGTAGAGAAGTTCGCTCGTATCCTGGGTCAACGTCATGTCGAAGGTGCGGCAGTAGCTTTGCGTGCCTTCGCGTCCGATGTCGGAGAACAGCTGGTGCACCGACGTGCAGTTGTTCAGCGTGGTGTGGTTCGTCAGGGTCACCCCGAGATAGTCGCGCATCGGGGTGTCCAGGAAGTCCTGTCCTTGGCGGCCCATCAAGAGCACGTTTCCGCCGGCCAGTACGTAGGGCATGATCGAGGTGTTGATCCACGCGTCGATGTCGCCGTTGTAGTTGTTGCCAATCCAGATCACGTTGGCGTAGGAGCCCAACACGTCCGAGGGAACGCGGCCATGCCCCAGCGGGTCGGGCAGCGTGGACGGATAGCCGCCGCCCGGCTCATCGAAGACGTCCCAGAAATCGATCTCGAGATTGCCCCAGAACGCCTGCGCCTCATACGCATTGGTGATCTCGGTGCCGTAGCTGTCCCAGTGCACGCCGTTGACCAGCAGGGTGCCTTCGCTGAAGGTCGGGTTGAGGATCGGCTCGACGACGCGCTTCAGAATCCAGTCGTTGGGATCGAGCGTGACGCCCGTCGCCGGCCCGGAAATCGCGATGACGTACTCCTCGTGCGCCAGGGAGTTGCCGATCATGTGGACCTCGCTGCCGCCGCCATCGAGCGCAACCTCGATCTCGATCGGCATCGTGAAGAGGCCCGTGTTGGTCTGGGTCTGATCGATGCTGAGATGAAGCTCGTCCTGCCCGCCGTTGTCGACGGTTTCCCAGGCGTACTCGTAGGTCGGATAGTATTCGCCGTAGATCCACTGCTGGAAGAAGGCGGTCAAGTCGATGCCCGCGATGGTCTCGGCCACCGCCTGCAGACCCTCGGTCGTTGCACTGTCGTAGGCGAACTCCGCGCGATAGGCGGCGAGGAAGTCGATCCAGCCCTGCTCACCCAACACACCCCGCAGCATGTGCACCACCCATGAGGCTTTGTTGTAGGTCAGATACACATTGAAGATGCGGCCCCAGTCGTCGAGGTCGGGCACGTGGATCGTACCGCTACCGTAGTAGCGCGTGGAGTTCATCTTGCCCCAGAAGCCGGCGTCACCGTACTGATGTCCAAGCCACAACGCTTCGGAGTAACGCGCAAACCCCTCGTTGAGCCAGATGTGATGGAAGTCGGCGCAGGTCACGAGATCGCCCCACCACTGGTGGCCCAGCTCATGGGCGATCGTCGCTTCGTTGAATGCCCAGGCGCCCATGCTCGAGCAGGTCTGATGCTCCATGGCACCGCCCCACTCAAACTCGGCGTGGCCGTACTTCTCATCCAGGAACGGATACTCGCCGTAGGGACCGGCGAAGAACTCAATCATGTCGTTCGTGAGTAGGTTCATCGTCAGTGTTGAGCTGTAGTCGTCGGGGTAGATGTAGAACTCGATCTCCATCGAGTCGGACGGCGAGTAGTGATAGTAGTCGGAATAGACTGTGTAAGGGTAGATTGCCAGCGATACCAGATAGCTTGCGATCGGGTAGCTCTCGTGCCAATGGTAGGTGTCGGTGTCGAGTCCGGGCGTTACCGACTGCAGCGTTCCATTCGAGGCGACGATCTGTCCGGTCGGGACGGTCACGCGGATGTCCATCGAGTCCGCTTTGTCGTCCGACCAGTCGTCGCAAGGCCACCAGGCGCGCGCGCCGAACGGCTCGCTGAGCGTCCAGACAAGCGTCTCGCCGGCGTGCGTATCGAAACCGAACGAGCCATAGGAAGCAGGAGGCGAACCGTTGTAGGCGACCTCGATCTCCACCAGGTCGTCCTGCATGTAGGTGCCGTCCAAGGTGACGGTGATGATCTCGTCCACGTGAACGTAGCTGACCGGAGATCCGTTCTGCGTCACGGCCGTGACGTTCATCCCTGCGGCGAGGTCAAGGTCGACCTCAGTCGCCGAAGCCGCGTCGACGCGCAGGCGGGCCAGGACCGTCCCGGAGACCGTCTGACTCGTGTAATCGATGGCGATATCGAGGTCGTAGTAGACGACGTCCATCGCCAGCTCGTTCGCGGTGGGATTCTGCGACCACCGATCCGTATCGAAGCGCGAGAGGGCCGCAATCTTGGCCTCGGCGCAGGCGGCACTGCCGTCGATCTCCCAGGGCCGGGGCTCGGCCACTTCGGGATCCGCGGCCGGGTGGCAGAAGGGGCACTGATACCCTTCGGGGCCGTCGGCAAGCGCGGGCGCTGCCAGGGCCAGCAGCAGCAAACCGCATTGGACGAAGAACTTCGCAGACATCCTAACCTCCTCAACTATGATCATCCCTGGGCTCGGGGGGGGACGATTCATATCAGAACTGCTCAATTATAGCATACTTGTGTACACAGCCCCAGGGGCCGAGGTCCCGCCGAGGCCACATTGCGTGAGGATCTTAGCGCAGTCGGATGATCCGCTCATCCCGCAAAGCACGGCCGTCCGAACCCAGGCGCAGGAAGTAGACCCCCGCCGGGAGCGCTCGCCCGAGCCGGTCGGTCCCCGACCAGAGAAGCACGCCGCTGGCCTGATCCGCTGCTTGGGCATACGAGACGATCACCCGTCCCGATAGATCCAGGACGTCGAGCTCGACCGGCGCCGGCCGGTTCAGCTCGTAGACGATCCGCGTCGGCTGACCAAGCAGCCCGGGATTGGGCACGACCTGCATCCGGCTGCAGGCGAGTGGCTGACGCTCACTCTCCAGGTCGTCGGTCCGGGCGATGTCCGAAGGTAGGGTCATCGACTCGATGAGCAGGTCATCGATAAACCATCCATCGCCGCCGGTGTTGTTATCGCTACCGAAGCGGAATCGCACGCGGATCTCCTCGCCCGGGTACGCGGACAAGTCGAAGTGAATCTGCGCCCAGTCGATCGAGGTCCCCGAGAAGATCGGGGTTCCCACCGGGAACGGCCCGCCCGCGCCCGCGCGCACGGTGTGTGTATAACCTTCCTCCGGGAAGATCTGCGTCCACGCGCCCGCATCGACCGAGATCTCGATGAGGCCGCCGTCGTAAGCCTGGCCGGGATAGGCGCTGCTGTCTTCCGCGTCGATCCAGTACCAGAGGCTCATGCGCCCATTGTCACCCAGCACCATCGCCGGCGATTCGAGCGCGGCATCGAGCGAGCCCGTATATTCGACCAACCCGGTGTCTCCGCACTTCCAACTCGAGGACCCCAAGGCGGTGTGATTGCGCTGCGTGGAGATGTGCCACTGATCATTGAACCCAGCGGTCACGACATAGTGGATCCAATCGCCGGCGCCGTGCTCGATCTCGTCGGCGAAGATCTCATTGAACGGGGCCACGTAGAACGAGTAGACCTCTCCGGGTGCGCCGGGAGGATCGGTCGCGACGTTGTCGCCTTCGTCGACCGCTTCGACGTAGTACATCACCATCGTGTCGTACGGCTGGCCGGGGATCTCGGCTTGATAGGTGTCCAGGCCGGACGATTCCAGGGTGAGCGCCTGGTACGGCTCACCCGTCGTGCGGTAGTGCAGCGTTCGGGCGGTGACCGCGCTCAGGTCGGTGATCGTGGTCTCGATCACGTAGGGACCGGTGGTATCGTCGGTGCTGGCATAGACGGTCGTCCCGTTGATCGTGGGGCCCGCGATGTCGGTCAGCGCGAAATCGACGGTGGTCACCTCCCCCACCTCGACGAGCACGAAGCCGGATGTATCGGGCGCAAAGCTCTCATGCGCGATCGCCAACTGGTAGAGCCCCGGGGTGACGTATCCGCTGTAGGTGCCGTCCGGACGGCTCTCCAGCGATGCGCCCGCACCGATGACCGTGACGATCGCCCCGGGCACGGGCGTGCCGCCGGCGGTGACGTTGGTCACCATTCCCTGCACCAACCCGCGATCGAAGCTCTCCGGCACGAGTTCGATATCGAGAACGGTCGCATCCGAACCGCCGGTGGTGACCTGAACCGACCTGTCGAAATAGCCCTCGGCGCTCACCTGAAGCGTGATCGTCTGCTGGGCAAGGGGGCGCATCCGGCAGTAGTAGCCGGTGCTCGCCTCGGTCTGCATGTCCCACAGCTCGCCGGCTCCGTAGACCTCCATGATTTCGGGAATGTGAATCGTCGCGGCCAATGGAATGCCGGCGATCGAATCGGTGACCGTGCCATGCACCGAAGCCCCCCAGAGCCGCTCGCAAAGCGCGATGGCGGCCGGCAGATTCTGCGCGACCACCGCCTCCATCGTCGGTCCGCTGGGGATGAACTCGGTGGCCGTCTCGACTGTGAAAGACACCGCGCCGATCGATCCGTAGAGCCAGTCTTTCGACGAGCCGTAGGCCGTCGTCGACTGCGTCAGGTCGTAGCCGACCTGATTTGCATACGCGGCGGCAACCTCGATCACCGCCGGTTCCGGCGCGACACCGTACCCGAAGGGATAGAGCAGAACCTCGCCGTAGCTGTGATAGGAGGGGTTGATCGCGGGGCGATGCAGATTGTGCAGGTCGCGCATGGTCGCAACCTCGGGCGCGCGGAACGGGGTCGGCCCACCGTAGGTGTCATCGCTCCAGGTGCCCGGATCCCAGTGCCAGTCGTAGTTACGATTGGGATCGATGCCTTCGTAATCGTCGACGTGATGATTCGCGTTGTGATCGTAGAGCGTCTTGCGCCACCAGGGATCGATGTCCTCCACCCACTGGTGGCCGTCCGCGTTGATCATCGGCACGCACCAGATCTCGGTGGTGTTGACCAGCTCAGCGATGTCCGGGTCGGTGGCGTAGTTCTCGCAGAAGTGGCGGGCCACGGCGAGCACCACTTCGGTCGAGGCCGGTTCGCGCGCGTGGTGACGTCCGTCGTAGACGATGCACGGCTCCGGCTCGTCGAGATTCGGATTGTCGGAAATCCGCACCGCCCAGACCTCATACTGGTGGCTGAAGTTGTCCCAGGTGTACTCGGTGCTCTCGGTATCGCCGATGTCGTAGAAGCTGCAGATGCTCGGATAGGTGGCAGCCAGGTTCTGCAGTTCGGCCACCATCTCCAGGTAGGTGTGGTACTCGGGGTCCATGTTCCCTTCGCGGGATCCGGCGCGGGCGCCGGGGAACAGGTCGCGACCCAGAGGCTCCCAGCTGTATCCCAGTTCCTCGAGCTCGGCTTCCTGGCCGGTTCGCAGGAGCAGCTCCGCGTAGCCTTGGCCCCGGAAGGCGATGTCGAAGCCGTGCGATTCCAGGCGCTGGAAATCAGCAGGCGTCGTTCCCTCGACCCGGACGGCCTGCGGCTCGGGCTGGGGATCGGCCATCGCGGGCAGGCTTCCGGCCCCGAGGGCAAGAAGGAGGATCAGCGACGGGATCATCTGGGGAAACTGAAGCCGCCGGTGCGTCTTGGGGCGATTGCTGCTATCCGATTTCGGGCATAGTCCCACCTGCTCCTCCCATGGTTTGGGTCAGACTACAAGGATACCACGAATCGGGGCCTATTCAGGCGGCACAGGTGTGATTTCGAAGAGCACCGGCCAGAGTTTTCCGGTGACGAACAGGCGGCCGGTGGCCGCATCATGGGCGATTCCGTTGAGATCGCTGATGGGATCGCCGTAGTCAGCTAGCTCGGCCAGTCCGGTGAGGTCGATCCAGCGGACTACCAGTCCGCTGCTGGGGTCAATGCAGGCAATCCTCTCGGAATGCAGGATGTTGGCATAGACAAGCCCATCGACAACCTCCAGCTCGTTCAGATCATCCACCGGCACGCCCTGATCGACAACCTCGATCTGCCCGATCGAATCGAACGTCTCGAGCTCGTGGAAGTAGAGCCAGCTGTTCCCCGCGCTGAGGATCAGGCGCTCCCCGTCGTAGGCGAGGCCCCACCCGACGGTGGGATAGGGCTCGGTTCGAAGGACCTCGAAGTCCGAACGGCGCCACACGTAGGCGCGCCCCGCATTCAGGGTGAGCTGGTAGATCAGGGTTTCGGCGACCGCAATCCCCTCGCCGAAGCGGGAGCTCGAGATCGATGCCTCGCGCAAGACCTCACCGGTTTCGAGCTCCACCTCCCGCAGGCGGGACTTGCCGTAGCGCCCTGTCCCTTCGTAGAGGAGTCCGTCTGCAAACCCCAGCCCCTGCGTGAAGGCCTCGCGGTCATGGGGAAAGGAATCCTCGATCACGTAGGACCAGACCGGCGTGGGCAGGATCGTCATGCCGGCCGGAATGCGCACCGCGCCGCCGTTTGAGTTCAGCATGAGCGTGTCCTGATAGGCGCCCGGCGGCAATCCCCCGCGGACAGCCTCGGCCATGACCGTATCGGGCGGATCCGTGGCCCGGATCGACCCGGAAGAGTGTGAGAGGGTGATCCACTCCGGCGTTTGCGTCAGCTCCCAGCCGAGCGTCCGCTCGCCGTCATTGCTGATCACGATCCGGCGGGTCGTGAAGTCGTTGCCGAAATCGAGTTCCCCCGACTCGAGCAGCAAGACTGGGCGGTTGACCCCCACAGAAATCGCAAGCTCGGCGGAGCTGCTCCCGTGGTCGTCGCTCACGGTCACCGTCACGGTGCTCACGCAGGTGCACCTCGGAGCCACCCAGGTGACCTCCTCCCCGCTCGCGCCGTGCGGGAAGTTGCCGCCGGTTGCCTCCCAGGCGATGGTCACCGGCCCGCCGCTCGAGCCGGCCACCGTGACCTTGAGCTGAGACTCTTCACCCGGCTCCACCTCCTGAGGAACCGCGGTGACGGCGACGATTCGGAGAGTCGGTTCGGGGCAGGTCTCCGTGGAACAGCCGAATCCCGCCCAAGCGGCGATCGCACCGATCGCAAGCAAGGCCGCCCAGCGGGCCGGCGTCAATCTGGTGCTGATGGTGGGCATCTCTTACCTAGTGTACTCGGCCGCCGCCCATCTCGCCACCGGAGCCGAAGTCGCAGTCCGCTCTACCGTTAGGGGGTGATTCTGGCGGCTGCTTGCGGAGCGTCACATAAAAGCGCATGTCATTTAGTAAATGACATGCTATTAAACGTGACATGAGGAAAGGTCGCTCGATACCAGAACAATACCTGTCCAGGCTCAGTGAGATCGACTTCATCGAGGACGTGCGCCTCGACGAGAAGCCGCGTAGCCGCACCGGACCACCGGCCGATGGCCGACTCAGAATCAGAACGAGGAGCGGAGAACGGACCTTCTACCTCCTCGTCAAGCGTACTCATCTGAGCTATGCGCTGGCCGACCAGGCCGTCGATGCTCTCGGCGATGACAAGGCCCGTTGGATCCTGATGGCCCCTTCGATAGGCAGACCTCTTGGCCAATACCTCGCGGAACGAGGCATCAACTACATCGATCTTGCAGGTAACTGCAGTCTGCAATTGAGCCGGGGCTACGTCGCCCGAATCGAAGGTCGGCGAGCAGCGACGCGCGAACCACAGGGCCGAGGTGTCAGCGCCCCTGGATACCAAGTGCTGTTTGCGCTCTTGGCGAAGCGCGAGCTTCTGACAGAGCCCTTGCGGGGCATCGCCAAGCACGCAGGCGTGAGTCGACAAACGGTCTCGACCGCACTGAAGCGTCTAGTCTCGGACGGTGTGATCGTCGGTTCCCCTGGGAAGTACCTCTGGGTGGAGGGTGGCAGGCGGCAGCTCTTGGATCGTTGGTTGCTTGGTTACACAGATCGAGTCCGTCCCAGGCTCCTGTCCGACATTTACCGGACGCCCGATGACACGCCCACGAATCTCGAGCAGCGACTAGGACGAATCCTGGACGACCGCGTCCAGTGGCGCTGGGGAGGTGGCACTGCGGCATTTCGACTTGCGGGGCACTATCGCGGGCCACAGACGGTGGTCCACCTTGAGGTGGTGCCGGAAGATCTCCTCGTGAAGCTGGGGGCGATCGCCGATCCCAATGGACCGCTGACGGTTCTGGGCATCCCCGGTGCAGTCGCCCTGGAGGGGGCAACTTCTGACACGGCTCATCCGCTTCTGGTCTATTCCGAGTTGATGTGCAGCGGCAGCGAACGCGCGCGGGAGGCAGCCGCTGGGCTTCTTGATATCCTGGACCTCAAATGATCTTCAGTAGTGAACAGACAGAGACTCTCAAGACGCTGGGGAAACTGTGGAAATCCCGGCCTCTTGTTCTGATTGGCGCGGCGGCGCTCAATCATCAGCTACCCATGGCATGGCGTCAGACCCATGACTTGGATCTGACCATTGCGGCAGACGTGACCGATCTTCCTCTTGGCCTCGATGAACTCCAGGGATGGAAACGAAGCGCGAAGCTCGAGCAAAGATGGTCGAGCCCTGTGGGAGTCAACATAGACATCGTCCCTGCCGGTCGCATCCCGGATCAGTCTGAGACGACCCTGGTCTGGCCGCAAAGCGGGAATGAAATGAACCTTTCGGGTCTGGAACTCGCCTTTGAGTACCAGGTGAGTCTTCCGTTGGACACAAATCATGAAATCAAGGCTGCAACGATCCCGGTCTTGGTCGTTCTCAAGATGGCGGCCTACCTCGACAGGCCGTCCGAGCGCCAACGCGATCTCGAGGATATCTGCCATGTGATGGAGGCGTATCTTGAGACCGACGATGTGCCACGCTATGCGCCCGAGATTGTTGTTCGCGGCCTCGATTTCGATCAAACGAACGCCTATCTGCTGGGAGTCGACGTGGGCGATATCATCCGATCTGTTCACCGCCCGGTCGTGGAGGGCTTCCTCAGGCGAGTGGGAGATCCGGTGCGAGCGGAGCACCACCAGATGGCCCGGTTGGGACCTGCTTCGTGGGGAGGAGACGTGGTCCATCTAGCAAAGCTGATATCGGCGTTTGAGATGGGAATCTCTGACTGAGGCCCACCATCAGTGGGCTGGGCATACGCCCAGGAGATGCAGCCGTGAGTTCCGGAATCGTCTTCGACATCAAACGTTTCTCGATCCACGACGGGCCGGGCATCCGCACCACAGTCTTCCTCAAGGGCTGTCCGCTCAGCTGCTGGTGGTGTCACAATCCGGAGAGCCAGGTTGCGCACACGCAGGTTCTCGTTCACCCCTCGCGATGCATCCGCTGCGGAGCCTGCATCACCGCCTGCCCCGAGGGCGCCATCCGTCTCACCGACGACTTCGCCGAAACCGATTGGGGCCGGTGCAAGCACGAGGGCGCCTGCGTGCCGGTCTGTCCGGCGGGGGCGCGTGAAAGGGTGGGGAACGTGCTTTCGCCGCAGGAGATCCTCGATACGGTTCGCCGCGACTCCCCCTTCTTCGACGAGTCCGGCGGCGGCGTGACCTTCGGCGGGGGCGAACCGCTTGAACAGCCCGAGTTTCTCTGCGAGCTATTGACACTCTGTGGCAGCGAGGACATTCACCGCGCAGTCGACACGACCGGCCATGCGACACCTGAGACCTTTCACGAAGTCGCTGATCGAACCGACCTCTTCTTGTACGATCTGAAGGTGATCGACCCAGCGCTGCATCTGCGGTACACGGGTCAATCCCCTGAGCTGATCCTCGCGAACCTTGAGGATCTCGCGCAGAGGGGCAAGCCGGTCGAGATTCGCGTGCCGGTCATCCCCGGCCTGAACGACGATGAGGCGAACCTGGAGGCAACGATCGAGGTGGTGAAACCGATGCGCAACGTCACCGGGATCACCCTGCTGCCCCACCATCGCCCGGCCATGGACAAGTACGCGCGCTTCGGGTTGGAATCGAAGCTGCCTGACACTCCGGTGCCGTCGGCCGAGTCGCTACGCCGGATTGCGGCGCGCTGCGAGTCGGCGGGGCTACGCGTCACTATTGGAGGTCACCGTGATGACTGATCGTGTTGTACAGCTTCGGCAGGATAGTTTCGAGGCGCCCGTGGAGCTCTCCGCCGAGCGGGCCGTGCTCATCACCGACTTCTACAACGAGAATCTAGGGAAGTACCCGACCCCGATCCTGCGGGCCCGCGCCTTCGACCATCTTTGCCGCCACAAGACGATCTACATCGGAGACGGCGAACTCATCGTGGGTGAGCGGGGACCGCTCCCGAAGGCCGTCTCCACCTATCCGGAGCTGACCTGCCACAGCGACGAGGATCTGCAGATCCTGAGTACCCGTGAGAAAACCCCCTACGAGGTCAGCGCGAGGGACCGCGCCCTCTATCGGGAGAAGGTGATTCCCTTCTGGCAGGGGCGCACGATGCGCGAGAAGATCTTCGCCGGCCTCTCCGACGAGTGGAAGGCCTGCTACGAAGCGGGCATCTTCACCGAGTTCATGGAACAGCGCGCGCCCGGGCACACGACCCTAGACGGCAAGTTCTATACGCAGGGCCTGCGGAGTTTCCAGAAAGAGATCCACGAGCATCTCGAGCGGCTCGACTTCGCCCTCGATCCCGACGCGACGCAGAAGCGCGATCAGCTGGAAGCGATGCACATCACCTGCGATGCGGTCATCCTCTTCGCGGAGCGGCACGCCGACCTGGCGGATGAGCTGGCGGAAAGGGAGTCCAACCCCGTTCGGAAGGAAGAACTTCAGCGCGTCGCGGCCACCTGCCGACACGTGCCGGCCGAAGCCCCGCGCGACTTCCGGGAAGCGCTTCAGATGTACTGGTTCATGCATCTGGCCACGATCACCGAACTCAACGGCTGGGATGCAATGAACCCCGGGCACCTCGACCGAAACCTTGAGCCGTTCTACGCGCAGGATCTCGATACGGGCGCTTTGACCCAGGATGATGCGAAGGAGCTGCTCTCCTGTTTCTGGATCAAGTTCAACAACCATCCCGCCCCACCCAAGGTCGGCGTTACGGCCGCCGAGAGCGGCACCTACAACGATTTCACCAACATCAACATCGGCGGTGTGCTTCCGGGCGGCGGCGACGGCGTCAGCCACCTCTCCTATCTCATGCTGGAGGTCATCGACGACATTCATCTCCTCCAGCCCCAGGCCAACATTCAGCTGAGCCGCAAGAACGAGGACCGCTTTCTCAAAGCGGCCTGTCGCGTGATCCGCAAGGGATACGGCTACCCATCGGTCTTCAACGCCGACGGGGCGATCGAGCAGCTGGTGCGCGCGGGCAAGAGCTTAGATGACGCCCGCGACGGGGGCACGAGCGGCTGCGTCGAGACCGGCGCCTTCGGCAAGGAAGCCTACGTCCTGACCGGCTACCTCAACACGCCGAAGATCCTCGAGATCACGTTGGGCAACGGTGTCGATCCGCGCACAGGGCAGCGACTGGGCCCGGAAACGGGGAAGCCGGAGACATTCGCCAGTTTCGACGACCTGTTCTCTGCCTTCGAGAAGCAGCTCCACCACTTCGTCGAGATCAAGGTGCGGGGCAATCAGTTCATTGAACAGATGTATGCGAAGGAGATGCCGGCGGTGTTCCTGTCGGTGCTGATCGATGACTGTATAAGCAAGGGGCGCGACTACAACGACGGCGGCCCACGTTACAATACGACCTACATTCAGTGCGTGGGAATCGGGACGATCACCGATTCCCTGTCGGCGATCCACGAACACGTGTACAAGATAGGTGACGTACCCTGGGATGAGCTTCTGGTCGCGCTGGAGTCCGACTTCTCGGTCCAGGAGAAGCTCAAACGGAAGCTCACCCACCAGACGCCTCGCTACGGAAACGACGACGACGAGGCCGATCGCATCATGCAGCGCGTGTTCGATTCTCTCATCCGGGAAATCGACGGACGTCCCAACACCAAGGGCGGCCGGTATCACGTCGACATGTTGCCGACTACCTGTCACATCTACTTCGGCTCGGTCATGGGCGCCTCACCCGATGGTCGCCAGGCGGGGGCTCCGGTGTCGGAGGGGATCTCTCCCGTGCAGGGCGCGGATCGCTCCGGCCCCACCGCCGTGATCAAGTCGGCCGCCAAGATGGACCACCTGCGTACCGGGGGAACCCTCCTTAATATGAAGTTCCTGCCTCAGGTCCTGGCCGACAACGCGGGCATCGAGAAACTGGGCCAGCTCGTGCGGACTTACTTCCGGCTCGACGGGCATCACATCCAGTTCAATGTGGTCGACGCCGACACCCTGAAACGCGCCCAGGAACACCCGGAAGAACACCGGGACCTGATTGTCCGGGTCGCGGGTTACAGCGATTACTTCTGCGATCTGAGTCGCGAACTCCAGGACGAGATCATCGCGCGGACCGCACAGGGGGAAGTATAGACCGGTACGGTAAGAGACTGTCTGGTAACGGATTAGGGACGCGAGCCCGGTGATGGCGGCCCGCAGGATGATGTCACCCTAGGTTCTGCTTGATTCCGTTCCCCAACCGCCCGATCTTTCCTGCCGACGGTTAGGAACGAAGGAGGTCATGATGTCGGTGGCAACACAGTCGGATTTTCAGAAGGCAATAGAGATCGGTCGCCCCCCCAACGTGGCGGCACTCTTTCCAAATTCCAAGGCGCTGCTCGTGAGCGGCAAGGTGATCGACAGGGCGATGATGGGCAAGGGCAAGGCGATGACGATCGCCGCCAACGGCCGCAACTACTTCATCATTCGCGGGGCCCTTCAGGCCGCGCAGCGGGCCAACGCGGGACTCATCATCGAGATCGCCAAGTCCGAGGGAGGCGCGAAAGCCTACTGCGCCACCAACTACTGGAACATGGCGCGCTCCATCGATGCGCTGTGCAACGAACTCGAGATCACGATCCCGGTGGCGGTGCACGCCGACCACTACGGGATCAAGGGCCCGGCCGACATCGAGCAGGCCCGCACCGAAATCCCCAGTATGTTCGACGCGGGGATCACCTCGATCGCCATCGACGCTTCGCATCTTCCGGACGATGAGAACCTGTTGGCCAGCCTGAAACTGAATCAGTACATCCCCGGCTGGGCCGGTCTCGAGACCGAGGTGGGCGAGATCAAGGGTAAGGCGGGCCTTTCGACCTCCGAGGAGGCGCTCTTCCTGATCAAGGGGCTGAATGCGCACGGGATCTTCCCCGATTGGATCGCGCTCAACAACGGCACCACGCACGGCATCGAGGCCAGTGACACGGGGATCCAGATCGAGTTGACGACCGCAATTCATGAGGACCTCGTGCCGTACAAGGTGTCGGGTGCGCAGCACGGAACCTCGGGCAATAGCTCCGAACGTCTCCGCGCAATCGCCGCCCAGACCAACACCACGAAGGCGAACGTCGCCACGGCGCTGCAGATGATTTCCTGGGGTTTGAAGGTCAACGACTACGGCAATGCCCATCTCGACGACAAGGGCGGCTTCATCAAGAATCCAGAAGGCGGCATGACCGACGCGATGTGGCAGGAAGTGGTCGCCTATGCCGACGAGAAAGGCTGGTCCGGCGGAGCTTACAAGAACCTCAACGTGATCTTCGAGAGCAGATTCCTCACGCAGCCGCGGGAGATCAGAGACCGAATGGCGCAGGGCGTGGAGTCCTTCATCTACGATCTGCTGACCAAGGTGTTCAATGCGCAGGACACCGCTCCCCTGGCGATCGATGCGCTTCTCAAGGCGGGGTCGCATGATCTCGGCCCGAAGGGTGAACGAATCGAGGATCCGGCCGACTGGACCGAAGAGAAGATTCGTGAGCGGGCCAGTTTGATCGACAGCGACAAGGGTCCGGAGGGAGACTTCGACGACTAGTGGGATCGATCCAGATTCTCGTGCCGATCAGCTCGAGCGCCCTGGCGGGCAGCCAGCTTTCTCTGCTTCGACTGATCGAGTCCTCCCCTGCCCGGCACGTGCGATTTTCCTGCTGGGTGTTTGAGGACGGCCCTCTGCTGTCCGAATTGGAGCGCCGCGAGATTCCTTTCCGCCGGTTTCCCTCATCGGCCGTGAGCACGCCTTGGGGTCTGGCGGGGTTGCTCAAGCAGATGCCCCGCGAGCGCCCGGATGTCGTCTACCTGCATGCCAGCCGCGCTCTGGCCTGGCTGGCGCGCCTCGCTCGAATCCCCTGCCTGGAACGCGTCAACATGCCCAGGGCCCCGGGCGCCGGCGGCTGGTGCCGGTTCCGGTGGATCGACCGCCTGGCTTCGAATCTCAATGCGGGGCTCTTGCCGGTTTCGGAGGCGCTGGCGGAACAGCTCATCGCACGCGGCGTGCACCGCGACAAGGTGATCGTGTTTCGTGATCTCATCTACCCGGACCATTTTCGCCGTCCCGAGCTACGGGCCCGCGCGCGGGAGGAGTTGAACATCCCGCCCGAGGCGAGGATGATCCTGGGCGTCGGCAGGCTCGTGCCCCAGAAGGCGCCGCTGGACTTCGCCCGGGTTGCTTACCGGGTGTGCGCCGAACGACCGAACGACAGATTCGTCTGGATCGGTGACGGTCCGACGGCGAGCACCATGAAGGCCGAAGCCGCGGCATGCGGCGCGCAGTTCCAACTGCTGCCCTTTCGCGAGGACATCGCCTCGGTCTTTGCCGCGGCGGACATCTACCTCCAGACCTCGTGCTGGGAGGGCCTGGCAAATGTGGTCCTCGAGGCAATGGCGGCGGGCCTGGCGATCGTCGCCACGGACGTCGATGGGACCGCCGAAGCCTTGAGCGAGTATCCACCGGGTCGGCTGGTTCCGGCCGGGGATGCGGAGGCCATGACGGACGCGTTGCTCGGGGAGGCCGCCTTCGGGCCTGGGGATAGGGACGTCCCCTTCCCCGAGAAGTTCACGGCGGATGCGGTCTGCAGCCACTTCGTCAAGATCGTTTCGCAGGTCGCACAAAAGTCGCGGAAGCACTGACTCGAGAAAGCCAACGGGCCATGTCAATCGCAGCGAACAACCAGAGAAACCGGAGCGAGGGCCTCTGTCCTGTCGTCGTCGTGGCCAACGACCCCTGGGACACGCAGCCGCGCCGCAAGCAAAGGCTCTACGCACGGCTCGCGACGCAGCGCCCCGTCTTCTACATGGACCCACCCTCTTCCCTTCTCGACATCCTGCGTGGCAAGAGGTTCGTGCGCCGGGACCTGGGATCCTCTCCGCAGATCTCGCGGCGGGAACATGAGCTGCGCGTCGTGTCGGGGTCCTGGGAAATCCCCGGCGAGTACTACTCCGGCGATATCACCTTGGCCAACGGACGCCTTCACCGGCGCTGGCTGGCGCGCGCGATTCGGCATGTTGTACAACAGGAGAACCTCTCCGAGATCTCGCTGGTTCACTATTGGCCGCTGTTTCATCCGCTGAACCACGCGTGCCGGGTCAGGGCGACGGCCTACGACGTGATCGACGACTACGCAGCCCTGACGCCGTTCAAGCAGTTGGGCAAGGCTCTTGATCGAGCCGCGGAGGAGCTGGCATCCGCCGCCGATGTGACCGTGACCGTGAATCGATCGCTCGCCCAACGCTTCGAGAATCATGCCGGACGATTGGAGCTCCTGCCCCATGGCGTGGATACGGACCTGTTCCATCCGCGAGCTTATGAGAACACGCCCTTCGAGGCTCTGCGGGCGGAGAAGCGCGTCAAAGCAGTTTTTCATGGAACGATTGACCACCGACTGGACGAAGTCACCCTGATGGCTCTTCTGCGGGCCGGTGTCACATTGCTGTTGGCCGGGCAGGTCGGGTGGCGCGGCGATGAGCTCAAGAGGATGAAGGAGGCAGGAGACTGCCGGACCTTCGGCGTTCTGGATCAACCGGAGGTCGCCGCCCTCGTTTCAGCGGCGGATGTGGGGATCATCCCCTTCTGGCCCCTGCCGGGACTCGATCCCGTACTGACTCTGAAGCGTCTCGAATTCTACGCATGCGAGCTTCCCATCGTGGCCAGCGGCTTGAACACGGGCCACGACACCGGCAACGAACTCATTCGCGCGACGGGTGCCGCCGACTTCGTGCGCGCTGTTCAGGAGGCGGAGAGCAGATCTGTGTTGGACGGCGCGGCGCGGCGTGCGCTGGCGGCTGAACACTCCTGGGGTTCCATCGCGCAGCGATTCGGCGCACTTCTCTAACGAACGTAGCCGAGACTTCTCAGAAGCTCGATGTCCTCGGGGGCCAGGTCGACCGGTTCGCCGCGGGGCATATCTTGCGCTTCCCGCGCGGCCCGCTCGAGGAAAGCGTCCATTTCACGCCCGAAGTGCGCCACCACCGGATTCTGATGATCGAAGATACTCTGCTGTTCCCGCGGATCTCGATCGAGGTCGTAGAATTCGGCCCCGCTCGGGATCGGTTGCCCGAAGCTGTTCTTCCTGGTGTCGGCCGTCTGAATGAGCTTGAAGCGCGCACCCCGCAGCGCACGGCGCGAGATGTTGAAGCGGTGGGACTCGGCATAGACCAGCGCGCTTCCCCCCGCGGGCTGCGCCGCTGTGATCAGCGGCAGCAGGTCATCGCCCTGAAACCTCGCCGGGATGGGAAGCCCCGCCGCGCTCAGGATGGTGGGTGCGATGCTGATGAGTTCGGTCGGCGTCTCGATCACCTGTCCCGCGTGCCGGCCGCCGGGGAGACGCATGATCAAGGGCACGTGCAACACCTCATCGTAGAGCGTCCACCCGTGGCCTTCCATCGATCCATGGTCGCCGAACTCCTCCCCATGGTCGCTCATCAGAACGAGGAGGCAGTTGTTCAGGCCGATCTCTTCATCGATCGCCTTGAGCAGCCGTCCCAGGTGCGCGTCGGTGTAGGCGATTTCGCCGTCGTAGAGCGCGACGACATGCTCCCGATCGCGCTGCGGCAACGTGGCCGGGGGAACCGGGAAGTACTTGATGTAGCGTCCCAGCCAGGCATGGGTGCCCTGTGCCGGGCCGGTGTAGTCCGAATCGAACTTGCGGTCGTAAGGCGGAGGCGGAACGTAGTCCATGTGAGGATCGAAGTAGTGCACGAACAGGAAGAACGGATCGGGGTGCGGCTTCTCGAGCCAGGTGATCGCGCGGTCGGTGATCTCTTCGGCCAGGAAGGCGCCGCCGCCCGAGGCCATCCGCAACCGGTCGCGATGGATGAGTTCGTGAAACTCGCCGAAGCCTCGCGCGAAGCCGAAGCTCTTCCCGACGTACACCCAGCTGATGAAGCCGGCGGTCTCGTACTGCCCGGACTCCAGGACCTGCGCCAGAGTGGCGACCCCGTCCCCGAGAGCGCGATCATCCTCCTGCACTCCGTGCACCGGTGGATAGAGCGAGGTCATCACACTCATGTGAGAGGGAAGGGTCCAGGATGCCTGGGCAAACGCCTGGGAAAACATGACGCTCTCCCGGGCGAGCGCGTCGATGTTCGGGGAGGTGTCCCGCGCATATCCATAGCAGCCCAGGTGGTCGGCGCGGACCGTGTCGATCGAGATCAGGATCACGTGGGGTGGCGAAACCACGCCATCGTTTCCGCAACCGGCCGCGGCGAGCAGGCAGAGCGCCCAGATCGTCCGGACCCACCGGCCGCTCGAGGGCCTTGGCCGCTCGCATCCGTGTGATTTCGCCATCTCGATCGCCCCCCGGCCAGGCCGCCCTCGCCTCGAGTGATTCTGAGGTAGAGTCGATTCAACATTTTGGAGGATAGCCCCCCGGCTGGCAAGTCCCGAGGTTTAGGATAGATCCGCCTTGCGGCCGGAGGCCGCCGGCCCCCACGCAGCGGGCCAGCCAATCGCCCCTTGGAGAAGCGCCGGCAGATAGCCGAACTCTCCCTTTGGAGGCCGGAGCGGAACCGTGTAGGATATCTGCTTCTCCGACAGACAGTTGATCGGCAGGAGGATTCGGCGCATATGTGCGGCGTGATGGGAATGATCGCTCCTCAGGGTGAGGACGTCTTCGAGGACATGACCCACGGGCTGTTTCAGATGCAGCACCGTGGTCAGGACGCGTGCGGGATTGCACTCTCGGACGGCGACCTGATGCGCCTGCACCGCGGTTTGGGCTACGTGCGGGAGGCGTTCGCCGATCGCCCTCATGAATCGTTCAAGGGCTGGCTCGCCTGTGGGCACGTGCGCTATCCGACCCAGGGCAGCAACCGCCTGCAGAATGCTCAGCCTCACCGAACGGCGTCCTTCCCCAATCGGCAGATGGCTCTCTGTTCAAATGGTGATCTCACCAACTACTGGACCATCCGCAAGTCCCTGGAAGCCGATGGGGTTCGTTTCGCCGGCACCAACGATGCGGAGCTCCTGCTCAACTTCATCACCTACCAGCACGTCTGCAAGGGCCAGTCGCTCGAGGAGGCCATCTGCCTTCTCATGCAGACCCTGAAGGGCGCCTACAGCGCCGTTTTGATCACGCGCAAGGCGATGTTCGCGTTCCGCGATCCGTATGGTCTGCGCCCGCTCTGCTATGGCGGGGAAGGACAGTCCTGGGTGGTGGCCAGCGAGACCACCGCGCTCGACATTCTGCGCGTCGATCTCGTCGCGGAGGTAGAACCGGGCGAACTCATTCGTTTCGATCACGACGGCATTCATCGGCAATCCCATCCCGATGTCGTCGCCGCCAGAGAGGGGCGCCCCAAGCCGTCACACTGCATCTTCGAGTACATCTACTTCAGCCGTCCCGATTCGATCGCCTACGGACAGCGAGTCTACGATGTTCGCAAGCGGATCGGCGCATGGATGGCGCAACATGATTCGGTGGAAGGGGATGTCGTCGTTCCGGTCCCCGACTCCTCGAACTCGGTCGCCCTCGGGTACGCCCTGGAGGCGAAGTTGCCCTTCGAATTCGGACTCGTCCGCAATCACTACATCGGACGGACCTTCATCGACCCGGATCAACCTCGCCGGGATGACAGCGTACGGATGAAATTCAATCCATTGAGGAGCGTCTTCAAGGATCGGCGCGTCATCTTGGTGGACGATTCCATCGTGAGGGGCACGACCTCGCGGAAGCTGGTCAGGATGGTGCGCAGCGCGGGTGCGGCCGAGGTTCATCTGCGGATCGGAAGCCCCGTCACCCGCTTCTCCTGTTTCTACGGAATCGATACCCCCACGGCCGAGGAGCTGATCGGCAATCGGCTGAGCGTTGAAGAGATCCGCAAACACCTCACGGCCGATACGCTGATGTACACGCCGGTCGAGGGTTTGCGCGTATGCGCCGAGGACGAGGGCCAGTACTGCATGGCGTGTTTCGATGGCGACTATCCGATCGAGATCTCCGAAGCCAAGATCTCTCGGGAAGACACCCATCAGGAATATGGGCGAAAGGACACCTCTTCCTCGGAGGGGATGTCCATGGATACCGCGTTCTAGGTGTAGATCCGGCCCACAATCTTCTCGAGCCCCCCGCGATCGAGGTCCCCGAACGCATCAGGTTTGTCCGAATCCACATCCAGGATGCCGACGACCTCGCCACCACGATTCCTGACAGGCACGACGATCTCACTCTGCGAACGCGCATCGCAGGTCACGTGACCGGGGAACGCGTGAACATCGGGAACCACGATCGACTCGGCGCGCTCGATCCCGGCCCAGCAGACACCCTCCGGCGCGGGAAGAACCGCGCAGGCCAGGGGGCCCTGATACGGACCGATGACGAGCTTGTCCCCGTCCAGACGGTAGAACCCGGTCCAGAAGAAGTGCGGCATCTTGTGATGAAGGATCGCCACCACGGTGGCCATGCGCGCGATGGGATCCTCAGTCTTTGTGAACAGCTCGTCGAGTTGAGCGGCGATCCGGTCGTAGCGGCCCGCAAGCCCGCGCTCGGGATTGGACATGGCTCATTCGCCTCCTGGTTCTAGCTTCGGCTGTCTATCATACGCCGACATCGTTGCCGCAGCCCAGATCAAACGG
>CAZTDY010000074.1:0-6466 GCA_964612295.1 uncultured bacterium
CCTTGTCCTCGAAGGTCGGGATCTGGTTGTTGACCATGTCCATGAAGATCAGCCAGGCCTCGTCGTGCTGCGGTCCCTTGACCGCCATCGAGTAGCCTGCCTGCTGGGCGAGCGACTCCTTCGAGACGTACTCGGAGAACTCGAGGCCCTTGACCTCCATCCCGATGTCAGCCAGGAACCCAGGATCGGTGCCGCGATCGGTGGCGAACTTCTCCTTGAGGTATCTGATGCCCTGGCCCATCTCCTTGCCGAAGCCTTCGCCGCGGGCCATCTGATGGAGACATTCGAGGGCGGCATCGCCGGCGCCGAACTTGAGTTCGAGCCCGCCGGTGTACTCCTTGTCGATGATCCCCGCCTCGAAACACTCCATGACGAAGGCCATGCCGGTTCCGTACGAGATGGTGTCGATGCCGTAGGTGTCGCAGTAGAAGTTCCACTCGAGAATGAACGGCAGGTCGAAGCAGCCCATGTTGGCGCCGGCCGCCGCCGTCTCATACTCGGGCCCGTCAACCAGGACCTTGTCGCCCTTGTAGGGGCCCGTTCTCAGCTCGAAGTGCTCGGCTGCCTTGGCACAACCCATCGAACAACCGAACCAGCAGCCGTCGGGCTCGCCCTGCGTGAGGAAGTCCTTCTGCATCTGGCCGCTGTAGATCTTGGGCGCATCCTTGTGCGATCCGTACTGGTAGTTGTGGACCGGCAACAGGTCGTACTGGTCCATGACGTCGACGATGTTCGCCGTGCCGACCTTGCGCATCCGGCACTGGTCGTCATCGAGACGCGCCATCTCGGCGTTCTGCTTCATCCCGTGGTTGCGGATCATTTGCCCGTCGAGCGGGTGGTTCATGTCGTCGATGACCTGGATCGCGCCGGTGGGGCAGACGTATCCGCAGCTGGTGCAGCCGACGCAGTGCGGATCGACGTCGCCGAAGGGCATGGTCAGATGTCGTTTGATGCCCCGGCTGGCGAAGTCGATGATCTTCTCCTGCATGAACTCGGCGCAGCCCCGCACGCAGTGGGTGCAGAGGACACAGGCGTTGTTCTTGTCGTCCGTGAGCTCGCTCGCGAAGCGCGACCCATCGGTCACGCCGCAGCGCTTGGCCACATCCTTGATGATCGGCACGTTCGGCCAGCGACCGAGATACATCTCGGCCAGGATCTTGCGGTGCTTCTTCACCTTGGGCGAGTCGGTCGCGACCTTGATCGCGTCGCGGACCGGATAGTTGCAGGAGGTGACCAGCTTCTTCTTGCCGCGCACCTCGACCTCGACCACGCACAGACGGCAGGTGCCGTTGGGGGCGAGATCCTTGTGATGGCAGAGCGTAGGCACCTTGATGCCGGCCTCTTCGATGGCGCCGAGGAGGTGGCTATCGCGGGTGACCGTGACCTGCTTGTCGTTGATCTGGATTTGGATCTTCTCAGACACAGCGTACGTCCTCCGTTATCTACACAAACGCCTACTGGATTTTGACGGCGTCGAACTTGCAGACCTCATCGCACACGCCGCAGCGGATGCACTTCCCTTCGTCGATCTTGTGCGCGCCCTTCGGGTCCCCGGTGATTGCATCGGTGGGGCAGGGCTTGACGCAGAGATGGCAGCCGGTGCAGGCCTCTGCATCGATGCTGTAGGTAATCAGCGACTTGCAGATGCCGGCGCTGCACTTCTTCTCCTTGATGTGCTCTTCGTACTCCTTGCGGAAGTAGCGCAGAGTGCTCAAGACCGGGTTGGGAGCCGATCCGCCGAGCTGGCAGAGGCTCGTCTCCATCACCGTTTCGGAGACCTCCTCAAGGAACTCGATGTCCCCTTCCTTGCCCTCGCCGTTGCAGATCCGGGTCAGGACCTGCGAGAGGGAGTAGAGGCCCTCGCGGCAGGGCGTGCACTTGCCGCAGGACTCATCCACCAGGAAGTCGACGAAGTAGCGGGCCACATCGACCATGCAGGTGTGATCATCCATGACGATCATGCCGCCCGAGCCCATCATCGAGCCCACCTCGGTGAGCGAGTCGAAGTCGACCGGCATATCCAGCTTCTCGGCCGGAATGCATCCGCCCGAAGGGCCGCCGGTTTGAATGGCTTTGAAGGTGCGTCCGCTCGGGATGCCGCCGCCGATCTCTTCCACGATCTCGCGCAGCGTGATCCCCATCGGCACCTCGACCAGGCCGGTGTTGTTGATATCGCCGACCAGCGCGAAGACCTTCGTTCCAGAACTGCCGTTCCAGGGGTTCTCGCGCACATCACCGGTGCCGATCGAGGCGAACCACTCGGCGCCCTTCTCGATGATCGCCGGGATGTTGGCCCAGGTCTCGACGTTGTTGAGGATCGTCGGCTTGTCGCGGTAGCCGAACTCGACATTGTGCACGTACTTCGCGCGAGGCTCGCCGGCGCGCCCCGACATCGAGGCCATGAGGGCCGTCGACTCGCCGCAGACAAAGGCCCCGGCGCCGCGATGGACGTGGATGTCGAAGCTGAAGTCGGTGCCCAGAACCTTCTCGCCCAACAGACCGTAGCTGCGGGCCTGCTTGAGGGCCGCTTCCAGGCGATCGACCGCCAGCGGATACTCGAGCCGGATGTAGACGTAGCCTTCCTTGGCACCGACCGCGAACGCGCCCAGGAGCATTCCCTCGATCACCGAATGCGGGTCGGTCTCGACGATGCTGCGGTCCATGAACGCGCCCGGATCACCCTCGTCGCCGTTGCAGACGATGTAGATCTCCTCATCGCGCTCCTGCGCCGCCTTGTAGCCGGACTCCCACTTGACGCCGGCGGGGAATCCGCCGCCGCCACGTCCGCGAATCCCGGAGCGGAGCACTTCTTTGCGGATACCCTCGGGTTCCATCGTCTCTATGGCCTTGCGCAGGGCGGCGTATCCACCGCGCGCGATGTAGTGGTCGATGTTCTCGGGATCGATGAGCCCCTTGTTACGCAGGGCGATCAGCTGCTGCTTCGTGAAGAAGGGAATGTCCTCCATCGTCTTGCCGACCTTGCCGCTCACCGGATCGGTGTGCAGGAGTCGCTCGACGACCTGGCCGCCCTTCAGATGCTTCTCGATGATCTCGTCGAGATCTTCATCCTGGACCTTTTGGTAGAAGACGCCCTCGGGCTGCACCACGATGATCGGTCCCATCGCGCAGAAGCCGTTGCAGCCGGTGCCGACGACCAGGAAGTCCTTGTCGACGCCCGCGCTTTTCAGTTTCTCGGTCAGCGCATCGCGGATGCTGAAGCCCCCGGCAGACACGCACCCGGTGCCGGTGCAGACCATCAGCATACCCTTGTATGCTCCGAGTGCCGCGCCGGTCGCATTGGCGATGCGGTCGAGGTCGGTGGGGGCGAGGGCCTTCACGCCGCCCTTGTCGCCGTTGCCTCCGGGATCTCCTTGCGCAGCGGACTGGTCATCTGATGCGGCTGACGTAGCGGACTGGTAGTCCGCTACCAACTTCGGCACATCCTTCGCCTGGACGTTGCCGTAGACCTCGTCACCCATCTTGACCACCGGCGCGATGCTGCAGGCACCGAGACAGCGGACTGCCTCGAGCGTGAACTTCTTGTCGGTCGTCGTTCCCCCGGCCTTCACGCCCAGCTCGCGTTCGTAGGCATCCAAGACCTTGGCCGCGCCGCGCACATGGCAGGCGGTCCCCATGCAGATCTGCACGATGGTCTCGCCCTGCGGCGCCAGGCTGAACGCCTTGTAGAAGGTCGCGATGTGATAGAGATGCGCGCGCGGCGTGCGCGTGGCGTTGCAGATCTCATCGATCGCGGTCTTGGGGATGTGACGGAAGCGGGCCTGGATGTCCTGCATCATCTCGATGACGTACTCGGGATCCCGATTCCACTTCTCGATGATCGTGCGCAGATCGGCCAGATCCTGCGGATTGTCGATCGTCGAGAGTTTCTTGGGCGTCGTCAGGTGTGCGACCTTGTTCTCTTCGACGCGCCAGGCGGGGTTGATCTGGCGGTTCTTGACCACCAGCGCCTTCAGGCCCTTGTGACGGAAGACGGTTCCGATGCCGCCGCGCCCGGCCTGCTTGATCCGCGCGGTTGCCTTTCGCCAATCGTAGAAGGAGAAGTTCAGGACGCCCATGCGCGAGTGGATCGCCGCTTCACCGGCGGAGACCACGGAGATGTTGCGCTTGTCGATATCGTCGTCGGCGTACATCTCGGTCAGCTCTTCGCTCAGGATGTGCGCGTTGACGCTTTCTTTCGGCGCGCGCTCGATCGAGATCTTCCCGGTTACCGCGTTGATGACGATGATCGACTCTTCCGGAGCCTGACCAACAATGGCGAGCGCATCGAAGCCGGCGAACTTGAAGTACGGCCCGAAGAATCCGCCCACGTTGCAGTCCATGATCGATCCGGTCGATGGCGAGACCGCCGTCACCAGCGTCTTTCCCGAACCGGGAAAGGAGGTGGTTCCGCCCAGCGGACCGGACGAGAAGCAAATCGGATTTTCGGGATCATCCCACTTCGTGTCTTTGGTGATCTCCTGGAACATCAACCAGAGATCGAACCCCTTACCGCCGACCCAGAGATCTTTCATCTGCTGGGTGACCTCATGGGTTGTGATCTCGTTCTTGGAGAGGTCGATGCGGAGATAGCGGTTGGCGTATCCCTTCTCGACCGGGACAACCTCGAATGGAACCTCCGCCACCATCTCGTGGGCGGCTCTCAGTTCCTCGATATCGCCCATCCGATGAGCGGTAGGTCCACTGTGCGTGCTCTCGCGCGTAGCCATTCGTCATTCCCCCAAATCATGCAATGGCAAAGGACAGAAGTGGCATTCGCCGTGTCGCCCGACGACCGGCGGCCGGGGACGATCTGCGACGAATGCACAAGTGTATCCGGGCGATTCGGTGGCGTCTAGTTCGGTTTCAGGTTTGGCCGCGATTGGCGGAAATCTGGAGCCAGCAGACGAATCCCAGCCCTATGAGGACGGCCAGGAGGAAGCTCGCCATGGTCCCCACCAGGATGTACTCGGCTTCCTTGCGTTGCCCGGGGCGGGTGACCTCTCCGAAGCGGAAGACCGACTTGGCCGCGATCAGAAACCCAATCGCCTCGAACCTGCCCATGAGCACGAAGAGGAAAATCAGGACACGTTCTAATCTTCCGATCCACAGGCCCGCGCCGCGGAGGCCTTCTGTCTCCGGGGATCGCGTCGTACCGAGCCCCTCAGGAGCTGCACAGGCCCGGATTTCGCGTTCGTTCTTCCAGCGGGCGGTTGCTTTCTCAATGAACGTACCTGCGACCCACCAGAGCGACACGACCGCGATGAGGAAGGCCGATGCGGCGGTGACGCTGGCTGGAACCGCCGCTATTGCTTGACCCCATAGGGCGGTTACGCCGATCAGAACGGCGATGTGGGCGGCCTGGTCGAGGAGGAATGTGGTGGCCGAATCCCTCAGGCGGGACTTCCCAGCATCGATGATGAGATGACTCACGGTGACAATCACCGGGACCCACCACATTCGGAGACTCCCCCAGATCAAAGCCACGACCGCAAACGTCATGGCGCCCTGAATCAGTGCATGGACATGGAGTCGCCAAGCACGGAGCCCTCTCTTTTGGCGCGCGGCCACCCACGATCTCGGCTGGAAAGGGAAGTCTGCAAGCAGGTGTGCGGCAAGGAGCGGGATCAATGTTGCCAAGAAGGTGGCTGTTCGGTCGGAAAACGCCAAGTCGAACCCGGACATATTAGCCCCTGGCATAATAACCTCGCGGTATTAGGATTCTAGCTTATGTTGCCGCGAATCAGATCTTCGAATCGCTTCAGCGTGGCATTCAGGGCCGAAGCGTGGGCGCGTTGGAGTCGCTGGGCGACCGCCGACTGCGAGATTCTCTCCTGATCGGCGATCTCTTCCTGTGTCCGGCGACCCAAAGCGCCCATGAGAGCAGCCGCCTGCGAGGGGGACCACCCCTCGATGATCGTGTCAAGCAGGCGACACTCCACAGCGAGTTCCTGGTTGATGTGCTCCCAAGGAGTTTCAACGGCGATCTGGCGCCGCGAGGCCTTCATCTGGTCGAGTAGTTGCCCGGATGATCTGTAAGCTGCCCCGTCCACAAGGCCGACTGTCGAAGCAGCTGCCTGTTTCCGCTTGGGCACAGATTGCTCGAGGGGGCCGATGCCAATGGCGATACGCGCGCCCTGGGACAATCCGAGGGGTGGCCCTGCATGTTTGAGAAAGCAGATGATGTGGCATGCCGTCGCCAAGCTGTACTGAGGAGCCAGGACCGATAGTTGAAACGAGTCGCCGCGGAATACTTGGCTTTGACCCAGGCGTCTTCCAGACACATCACGGAGGCTCCGGTTGCCCAGAGCCTGCTTCAATAGTCTGGCAAAGCGAGAGCGCTGGTTGGGACGGACATGCGACGAGCCGATCACGTCGCCCGTGAGCACTCCTATCATTGCCGGGGGGCTCTTAGCCGCTGCAGTAGATTCTGTCATGAACACCTCCATATTAGCTAAAAAGCTTATAA
>CAZTDY010000074.1:6566-17971 GCA_964612295.1 uncultured bacterium
GCCGCTGCAGTAGATTCTGTCATGAACACCTCCATATTAGCTAAAAAGCTTATAAGCTATCATTATAAGGCTTACAAGTGATATTTAGACCGGATTGCCCCGTCTTCGAGGGCGACTGGATCAGTTGTGGGACCAGGCGGGGAGCGCCTCCATGTAGAGCTGGGCCCGGCGGCAGGCCTCCTCGGCGGAGATGTTGCGCTGCCAGGCCTGGAATCACCCCGACAGAAGCTCCTCCACCTCCTCGCCTGAGGCGGCCTTTTTACCCGGCGCGCCGACCGGGCAGACGATCGAAATCGTCGAAACTGGAGAGCCCGCCTCCGTCAAACAGGGTGCAGGACTGAAAGGCAGTTTGCACCTCTTCCGGGCCACGCCGCAGCCGGTCCTGAGAGCATCAACCAAGGAGGGTTAGGCCCAGAGAGGACACAAGCGTGCGGTCCGTAGGCCGCGCAAGCAGCACGTGGCCAAGGGCCACATCAGCGCGGAGTTCTCTCTGGCCCTACCCAGATCAAGAGCCCGCGTCCGTCCATCCGCACTGCGAGTCTGCCCTTGCTGGGCCCGGAGTGGGAGTGAGGTGTTCCCTTGAGAAGCATCAGGAAATCAAGGTCATGGCCTTGATTTCCTGAGGGCTCGGAGAGCGCCCCCGACCGCCTACTGCGCGCTCAACACCCGAAACTCGCCATCGAGAATCTCGAGCACCTGCACCGGACCACCGTAGTGCCCACTCATCCCGACGTCGATGCACCAGACCCCCTCATCACAGAAGCTGGTGAGGCTGTCCTGGACCGTGTGTCCCACGACCATGTGCTTCACCTTGAGGATGTCGAATGACCTGGTCAGCATGAGGCAATCGTCCTCATCGACCTCGTCTGAGAAGTCCCGCGACCAAACCGGTCCCTTGCTGGCGGACACCCACTCGGGCCGTTCCCGCTGCCCGTGGAGCCACTCGCGGGATTCCGCGTTCAAGCTGTCGATCCCATAGGTGGCGTAGGTGGGCCTGAGACCTCCGTGGACAAAGACGACATCGCCGATCACGATGGCCACCGGATGTTCGGCCAGCCGCAGCGCAAAGGGGCCACCGGGCACAAACGCGGCCGCTCGGGCCCGCTGCTCCTCAGGCTTGGCGAGGATTGCCTCGTAGTCGATCCCCGGGCGACGGGGAAGCTCACCGGCGGCCTCGGCGAGGATCTGGTCGACGCCTTCGACATCGGCGAAGTCGGCGAAGCCACCGTCTGTCACGTAGCGGAAGCCGAGGGCGACGTTGATCATCTCGTGATTGCCATTGAGGATGTGCACAGCGCCGCCCGCTTCGGCCGCCTCTGTTTGGAGTTTCCAGAGGAGTTCGAAGATCGCCTGTTCATCGTCGCCGCGGTCGAGGATGTCCCCGGTTTGAACCAGAATCGTATGTCCACCAACCCACTGATCAGACGCATCCATGACCCCGGCCAGAGCCAAGGCTTCGCGGGTGGCCGACAGATCGCCGTGCACATCGCCCAGGGCGACGATTCGGTCGTGGGTCTCCGGCTCAGGGGAGGTGGAGTCATCCTGTTGGGACAGACAGGCCAGATCGAATGCACTGACCGCCAGCAAACAGGCCAGCAGCAGGCACCAGTTCGTGCGCCGGAGGTTTGAGTTCTTTTTCATGGGAAGATCTTACGTCCAGGGTGCATTCAAAGCCACCGCGGATGTGATTGCCTTGTGATGCACAAAACCGGGTGAAGCCCCGCAGAAAAAACTGCTATGGTGGGCAGGTTCGTCGTTTGGACACCAAATCAGGAGGCAGAGAATGGATCCCCGCGCTCAGAAACTCGCCAAACTGCTCGTCAACTACTCGCTCAAGCTCAAGAAGGGCAAACTGGTCAGGATTCAGGGCGAGTATGTTGCTCTGCCGCTGATCAAAGCCTGCTACGAAGAGGCTTTGAAGGTCGGCGCTCATCCCTATGTCAAGATTCAGGCTCCGGAGTTGGAGGAGATCCATCTCAAGCAGGCGAAGAAGGCGCAGCTCGAGTTCGTATCGCCGGTCGCCCGGTTCGAGGTTGGCAAACTTGATGCCCTGATCGCCATCTGGGGCACCCAGAATACGAAACATCTGACCGGGGTCGATCCCAAGGCGCAGGCGATTGCCCGGCTGGCGGGCAAGCCGCTGATGTCGAAGATGTTCAAGCGCATTGGCGAGGGATCCCTCAAGTGGGTGGGCACGCAGTTTCCCACGCACGCGGATGCCCAGCAGGCAGAGATGTCGCTCACGGACTACGAGGACTTCGTCTACCGCGCCGGATACATGCACCTCACCGATCCGTCGAAGCACTGGAAGAAGATCGAGGCCGAGCAGAAACGTCTGGTGAAGATCCTCAACAGGATCGATGAGCTCCACGTGCGTTCGGAGGACACCGATCTCAAGATGCGCGTCAAGGGACGCAAGTGGATCAGCTGTCATGGGACGGAGAACTTCCCCGACGGCGAGATCTTCACCGGGCCGCTCAAGCACACGGTCGAAGGCCACATCAAGTTCAGCTACCCGTCGACCTATGACGGCCGGACGGTCGAGGACGTGTGCCTGGAATTCAAGAAGGGCAAGGTCGTCAAGGCGAGCGCGAGTAAGAACGACGCGTACCTTCAGGCCATGCTCGATGTCGATCGGGGCGCCCGCTATGTGGGTGAATTCGCGATCGGCACCAACTACCAGGTGCAACAGGCCAGCGGCAACACGCTCTTCGACGAGAAGATCGGCGGCAGTTGCCACCTCGCCCTGGGCGCGGGGATTCCTGAGTCGGGCGCGATGAACAAGAGCGCGATCCACTGGGACTTGGTCTGCGATCTCAAGAAGAAGAGCGAAATCACAGCCGATGGCAAAGTGATCTACAAGAACGGCAAGTTCAAGATCTAGCTGCCGGCCTCAGCGAATCACAACGACGGGGATCTGTTGGATCAGATCCCCGTTCTTCAATCTGGCCCAGTAGAACCCCGACGCGTAGCGGCCGTCGACAGTCCACGGAATCGAGGTCCGCCCGCGGGCATCAACACGATCGAGCACGCGGCCGCTTGAGTCGATGATCTCCAGCCGCGCATCGGCCGATGCATTCCCCAGAGTGAACCGCCCGCCGGCAAAGACCGGGTTCGGATGCAGCCGCAAGGTCGGCGCGTTCGTGGCGTCCGGCGCGGCGGAGGGGTCGAACCCCTTGCGGAACACGCCGGTGTTGCGGGCGTCGATGCCTCGCATCGGCCACTCGGCCCTCCCGGGTAGGGCCGGGCCGTCCGTATCCCACGCATACACCCAGCCGTCCCAGGTGGCCGACACCAACTCGAAGAGCCCATCATGGTCGATGTCGCCGGCGGCGACACCGGAGATCGAGCCCGAGACCATCACCTGGAAGTAGGCGGCGTGAAGCGTGCCGTCGGGTGCGATGGCGTGCATTTCACCGCCGCCGGTCGCGACGCAGATGTCCTGCAGACCGTCACCATCGATGTCGACCACCGCGGGGAATCCGTGGGGCCACCCCGAGATGTGGCCGAACAGAAACTCGAGATCGCCATCGTCGTCGAGGTCAACCGGGACCGGCGGGCTGAAGGCCAAGTACCCGCTGCTGAACGTGTGCAAGACCACGGGATAGCCGGACTGGAAGCTCCCGTCCGCCTCGAACAGGTAGAGGTTGTAGTCGCTGCCGAGGAAAGAGACGGCGAACATCTCCTCGGTGCCGTTGCCGTCCGCATCTCCGAAGTACAGGCAGACGATGTCCTCATTCGGATTGAGGTCGGTCGTGAAGAGCAGGTTGCCCAGGTGATCGAATCCGGTCACCCGGTAGTCAGTGCCGGTGTTGCCGAGGGTGTGGGGACCCCAGGCCTCGAGGTCGCCGTCGCCATCGGTGTCTCCGAGCACAAAGGGGACATCGAGTGCGTTGGAGCTCTCATCGGGAGCCACCTGCGGGAAGTTGGGAAGGTCCGATCCGTCAAACTCCTTGGCGTTGAAGGTCCACATGTGGGCGCTGCCGGCGTACCAATCGCGCTCGGTCCAGAGAATCTCGAAGTCTCCGTCATCTTCGAGATCGGCCACTGAAGGGCCAGGCTTGTTGGCATTGGTGCCGTAGCCCATGTAGAGATGCTCCTCCGTGGGCCACCCAGGAAGAAACGTTCCGTCACCGCGCAAACCGAAGGTATGCCCTCCGGTCAGGAAGATCTCACAGGCGCCGTCGTCGTCGGCATCGAAGAGGGTGGGCGTGTAGGGGAATCCCGCCCCCGGCGATGACAGGTCCACCGGCCAACCGTCGCGCAGGCGCTCGGGCGACGAAGCCGCCAAGGCCTCCGGTGCTGAAGGGATGTCGCCGAATGCCCCGCCGGCACCGATCCCGGTCTCCGGCGTTATACATTGCAGCTCGATGTCTTCTCCCAGTGCGTTCGGGCTGATCAAGTACAGGAGAGTGCACACGACGAAGAGAACGGACGCAGCTTTGACCGGAATGGACATGGCGATCTCCTCAGTTATCCTGTAGCGGCAAGGACTCGATGGAAACGTCCGATCATAATGATACCAGAGCCGAGGTGGGCTTCACAGCTCATCGGGCCGCCTCGGCCCGCGGCACCCGGATTCGCAGACAGATGAAGAAGCCCACGAGCGCGATCGCACCCGCCAGGATGAAGACCCACCGGAAGCCGTACGCATCCCAGATGTAGCCTGAGAGCACCGGCAGGCTCATTGCCACCGCATGGTCGATGGTGATGCCCATCGACACGGTGGGCGTGATATCGGCCGGATCGTCGGCGATCTTCTGCAGGTAGGTCGTACGCGCGACCCGCAGAGCGAAGAGCACGCAGTCGAAGATGTAGGCCGCATAGAGCACGTACAGGTCCCAGGGTTGGGGGAAGATGTCCGAGGAGAAGGCGTAGGTCAGGCAGACCATCAGCAGCAGGAGTTCATCGGCCGCGAGGACGACGCGTTCACCGAGCCAGTCGATGACATCACCCAGCAGGGGCCTGACCGCCACCCCCAGTGCCGAAGCGATGAAGTAGAGTAGCGCGATCGTCGAGACCGGCACGTCGTGAAGCGACACCAGGACCCAGGTGCCGAAGGCCAGGAAGATCTGCTTGCGGATGCCGAAGAGCGCGCTGATCGCGTAGAAGATCCCGTACTTTTTCTTGAGCACGATGCGACGCGAGGGCGGATCCTGGTGCCCGACCTTGAGCCGGAGGTAGAACCAGGTCGCGCCCAGCGCGCAGACCGCCGCCAGAATGAAGAAGGCCGGGTAATGATCGCCCAGAGCCTTCGCCAGAATGAAGACGCCGCCCACGCCCAGGATGGTCCCCAAGTTGCGCGCACCGCCGAGCTGGCCCAGGCGTCGCCCTTCGCCGCCGGCTCGCGCCAGTTTGAGCCCCAGCGGGCCTTCGACCGCGAAGAGGATGTGATCGCCCAGCGACCAGACGACGACCCAGATCACCACGAACGTCGCTCCGGGGGAGAGGTGGGCCAGGCCGATCCCACCGATCGCCGTGAAGACCATGGCGATCGCCGCCATCTGGCTTTCGCGCAGCCGCGTGAGCATGAGGCCGGCCACAAAGATGATCAGAAACCCCGGCAGCTCACGAGGCAGCTCCAGCCAGCCGCGCGCTTCGGCCCCGAAGTTGTGCACATCTGAGAGGTAGTTGTTGAGGGTGGCCATGAAGACGCCGCCGGCGGCGCCGAACAGCAGGGTCGCAAAAAGCATGTGCCGAAAGTCGGGAGAGATCTCTTTCAAGCGATGAAGGGTGGCGCGTGGATCGAAAGCGGCGATTGTCCGGTCCTCCCATTTGCGGCAGTCAGTCGGACCATCCTAGCATAGGGGGCCCCTTCACGGTACCATCGCCGAGCGGTGACCTACCGCGCGCAGGTCTTCTACGGTCAGACGCTGCGGATTGAAATGGCGGCCGGGGATGTTGGGGCGCGGGGGTGTGATCTCATCTACCGGGTGACCGATGCCAAGAGCGGAGACCTGGTCGGTCTCGCCAAGACGGGGATCGTCTTCTACGACTACGAGCGGAAGATGGTAGTGGCGACCCCACCCAGTTTCGCCAAGTTGATCGAGGGCAATTGAAACCTGACCACGACAGGCGTCTCTATCGAATGTAGCCCAGCGACCGGAGCCTCTCGCGATCGCGTTCGTCCAGATCGGGCAGATCCTGCGGGCGGTCGTGATCGAGCCGGACGAGCACCTTTCCCAGCTTCCCCAGCATCGCTTCGACTCGCTTGGGCTGCGCTTCTGCCAGATCTTCCCGCTCCTTCGGATCCGTGCGCAGGTTATAGAGCTGGAAGGGGCCATCGTAGGTGTTCTGGATCAGTTTGAACCCGTTCTCGATCCAGGCCATCCCTCCAAGCGTCCACATGTTCGATTGGCACAAGATAGGCTGGGGGCGCAGTTTCTCACCGCGGCAGAGGGGGAGGAGGCTTTGCCCGTCGAAGGGTTCGGGCACACGTGCGCCGACCAGTGCACAGAGAGTGGGCGCCAAATCGATCTGGCCGATAGGCGCCTTGATCCGAAGAGGCTGGCCCGCGGCTTCCACCTTCTTGGCGACGCTTGGTGGCAGGTGAATGATCAGGGGCACCTGCACCAGTTCTTGATAGAACGTGTGGCCGTGCTCAAAGCCGAGGTGGTCGCCGAATTCCTCGCCGTGATCGGAGGTGATCACGATGATCGTGTTCTCGCGCAGACCCCGGTCGGCGAGTCCGCGCATGAGCTGGCCGATCGCATGGTCGACATAGTTGATCTCGCCCATGTAGAGGCGGAAGAGCCGGCCGAAGGTGTCACGATCGATCGACTTCTGTCGCTTGCGAAACGCGATCAAATCGTCGCTGGTCCCGAAGAGATAGCCGTTGCTGGTGGCATCGCGTGGATCGGCGAATCGGGCCCGAAAAGGCTGCGGCGGGTCGTACACCAGATGGGGATCGAAGTAGTGGACCAGGAGAAAGAACGGGTTGGCGGCCGGTGAGACTCCCTCTGTCTTCGCGCCGGTCGCGTGCTGGTCGAGATACGCGAGAGCGGCTTCGGTGGTAGGCACCGCGCGCCGCATCGTGAGGTTGTCTTCAGGCTCGTAGACATCCAGGTCGCCAAACCCCTGATCCAGGCCGAACTTCGCCCCAAGAAACATGACATTGGTCACTGCGGCCGTCGTATACCCCTGTGTCTGGAGATGCTCGGGGAGGGTGAGCTGATCCTCAGCTAGAACCGTGAACTCGCCGAGCGCCCCGGCGGCCCCGTGTTTCCCGGGGGTGCGCGAGGTGAGGAGCGACGCTATCGACGGCAGGGTCCATGGCGCATGGGAATAGGCTCGCTCAAAGACGAAACTCGAGTCCGCCAATCGGTTGATCTGGGGCGTCAGACCCATACGGTTGCCGTAGCAGCCCAGCGCGTCGCGCCGGACGGTGTCCATGACGACCAGGATGATGTTGGGCCGATCGGGGGAGTCGCCCCGGGCTGTCCCCGGGAGCAGTCCTGCGATCAGAAGCAGCAAAATTCCTGCGACAAGTGCACGGCCGAAGCTTATCTGACGTGTCATGGATCCTCCTTTGGGTGAGCCTACCTCATAGCCGGTCGGGCGCGCATCTGGAGATGTACTCTGGCACGGAATCCAGTAGGTTGGGTCCGTCCTGGCGAGGTGTGCGAAAAACGGGCTGGGTCCGAACGGGGGGCCATGATGAGAGTAGCTGCGCAGTACCTTCTGACCGCCGTGGTTCTGATGTGGACGGCGGGATGTATGAGTCAAACGGGGGAATCTCCTGTGAACCAAACACCTGAGATCTCTGTTGTGCCGCAACCGGTGTCGGTCGAGATGCTGGGTGGCGTGTTCACCCTCTCGGCGACGTTTTTGATCCAGGTCGATGCTGACGTGCCGCAGGCAGGCGGCGTGGCCGAGTACCTGGCGGCCAAGGTGGAGCGGGCGACCGGATCGAAGCCGGCGATCGTGCAGCTCGATGGCCAGCCGGCCCAGGGCGCCGTGGTGCTTCGGATGTTGCCAGCGGCAGATGACTTGGGGACGGAGGGGTATGCGCTTCGGGTCGAAGCGGACAAGATTGTGATTGAGGCTCCCCAGTCCGCTGGCCTTTTCTACGGTGTGCAGACGCTTCTGCAGCTGCTGCCAGCGGATATACAGTCCGCTGGACAGGCGACCGCAGCGGACTGGAAGATTCCCCGTATGTCGATCCGCGATTGGCCACGGTATCCGTATCGAGGGATGCATCTGGATGTCTGCCGCCACTTCTTCGGACCGGAGTCCATCAAGCGGTACCTCGATCTTCTGGCGCTCCACAAGATGAACACGTTTCACTGGCATCTGACCGAGGATCAGGGCTGGCGGATCGCCATCGAGAAGTACCCGCGCCTGACGGAGGTCGGGGCCTATCGAAACGAGACGCTGGTCGGTCACTACAGCGATCAACCGCACAACTACGATGAAACGCGCTACGGCGGATTCTACACCCAGGATGAGGTGCGCGAGATCGTGCGCTATGCTCAGGAGCGCTTCATCAACGTCATCCCGGAAATTGAAATGCCCGGCCACTCGGTGGCGGCCCTCGCGGCCTATCCGGAGCTCTCCTGCACGGGCGGGCCCTTCGAGACGGCGACACGATGGGGCGTCTTCGAGGACGTCTACTGCGCCGGCAATGACGAGGTCTTTGCCTTTCTCGAGGGTGTTCTTGCCGAGGTGGCGGCGCTCTTCCCGGGGCCCTACGTCCACATCGGCGGGGACGAGTGTCCGAAAGTGCGCTGGAAGGAGTGCCCGCTGTGTCAGGCCCGCATTCGCGAGGAAGGACTGGCTGATGAACACGAGCTGCAGAGCTATTTCATCCGGCGGGCCGAGAAGATCCTCGAGGGACATGGCAAGCGGCTGATCGGCTGGGATGAGATCTTGGAAGGCGGCTTGGCTCCCAACGCGACGGTGATGTCCTGGCGGGGGATGCAGGGCGGGATCGCCGCGGCCAGCCAGGGGCACGATGTCATCATGACCCCGGGGTCGCACTGCTATTTTGATCACTATCAGGGTGATCCGGGGAGTGAACCGCGGGCAATCGGTGGGTTCACGCCCTTGGAGAAGGTCTACGCCTTTGAACCGACCCCGGCGGAGCTGGATGCACAGGCGGCCAAGCACGTCCTGGGTGCCCAGGGCAACGTCTGGACCGAGTACATGAACGACTTTGAGAGAGTCGAGTACATGGCGTTGCCAAGGATGTGCGCTCTGTCCGAAGTCGTCTGGTCACCTGCCGACGCGCGCGATTGGGACAGATTCCTGGGCAAGATCGACAGACACTTCCAGCGGCTCGATGCGCTCTCGGTCAACTACAGCCGCAGTCTTTATGCTGCCAAGATCCTTCCTGAGTATGACCCTCAAGCAAGGCGCACGCTGGTCACCCTCAAGACCGATCTTCCCGATCTGGCGATTCACTACACAGTGGACGGAACGCCACCTGGCCCTAGCTCGCCGCGCTACACCGAGCCGATCCCCATCGACCGGTCGATGACCGTTCAAGCTGCGACGGTGACGCCGGTCGAGGATGGCGTGCAGGTGGAGACGCCTGTAACGCGCGAGTTTTTCTACCACCGAGGGACGCATCAGCAGATCAGGCTGGGAACTGCCTATGCCCAGCGGTACTCGGGAGGGGGGGATCACGCGCTGCTCGACGGCCTTCGGGGATCGACGAGCCACAAGGACGGCCGGTGGCAAGGGTACGAAGAGGTTGATCTCGATGCGACCATCGATCTGGGGGAACTCACGACGGTCGGGCGTATCAGCACCCACTTGCTGTCCGAGACCGGGGCCTGGATCTTCCTGCCCAGGCGCGTGGAGGTCGAGCTGTCCGATGATGGTGAAACCTGGACATCAGCTGGCACAGAGACATTCCCGGTTCCCGGGGAGCACCTACCGACCGAGATTCGGGAGGTCGTCTTCGATTTGGGGGAGAGGTCAACGCGCTTCGTGCGCCTCACGGCGGAGAACGTTGCGCACTGCCCCGCCTGGCATCAGGGCGCGGGCGGAAAGTGTTGGATCTTCATCGATGAGATCGTGATCGAGTAGGCAAAGACTTCCCGCCTACTTGCCCGCTTCGTAGGTGAATCTTGCGGCGAGGAGCGTCTCGTCCACCGAACTCGGGCCCACGAGCACGTCGAACTCGCCCGGCTCGATGACCCATTCGCAGTCGGCACCCATCACCGCCAGGTCATCGAAGGGGACTTCGAACGAGATCGTCTTGGTCTCGTCCGGCGCCAGTCTCGTCCGCGCGAATCCCCTTAGCAGCTTCTCCGGACGGGTGACCGAGGCCACGCGATCCCTGATGTAGAGCTGGGTGATCTCGGTGCCCTCGCGGTCGCCTGTATTGCGGATACTCACCTTCACAACCAACGGCTCGCCTTGAGCGAGCTTGGAATTGACGACGGTGAGTTTCTCGTAGGCAAACGTGGTGTAACTGAGGCCATGGCCGAAGGCGAAGAGCGACCCGGCCGACTCAGGCGGCAGGTCAATGTAATGCTGTCCCCAATTGTGCCAACCGGGCTCCAGGTTGTAGCGCACCGGCTGCTGTCCGACATGCCAGGGGAAGGAGACGGTCAGTTTGCCGCTGAAGTTGAAGTTGCCGAAGAGCAGGTTTGCCAGCGCTTCGGGTCCCCTCATCCCGGGGCTACAGGCGTAGATCAGCGCATCGGCCTGCTGCGCCGCCGTCGGGATCGACAGCGGCTTCGTGCTCACCAGAACCACGACCAGCGGTTTGCCCAGCCAGTCCAACTGATCCAGTAGCTCCTGCTGGCGGCCCGAGAGGTTCAAGTTCGCCCGATCCTTGTACTCGCCCTGGGTGGCGCGCGAGTCTCCGACGACGGCGATGATGAGGTCACACCCGCCAGCCAGGGTGACCGCTGCGGCAATGTCTGCCTCGTCATCATCGCCTGCGGTCACGCCGCAGCCCTTTGCGTGAAGAACTTGCGCACGGTTGCCGACGTGGTTGCGCAGCCCGGCGAGCACAGTGGTCTGGGCAGTCACGTACTCCATGACGTCGGTGCGGTCGGCCCACCGCGACGGTTCGCCGTCGCCGAAGGACCAGTCGCCCATGAGGTTGATCGCATCATCCGCATTGGGGCCGATCACCGCGATGCGTTTGTGCTCACCCGAGAGCGGGAGGGTGTTCTTCTCGTTCTTGAGGAGCACGATCGATTGCGCGGCGGCTTCGAGCGAGAGGATCTGATAGTCCCAGCAACCAAGGACTTGGGGCGCGCGTTCGAGCTTCGGATAACGCTTCTCATCGAAGAGCCCGAGCACGAACTTGGCGTGCAGGATGCGCCGGCAGGCGAGATCGATCGCATTCAGCGCGAGGTCCCCGTTCTGCACCGCTGCCAGGCAGGCGCGCGGGAAGTCCTCGCTCGCCATGGCCATGTCGTTTCCAGCGGGCAGCGCGAGCGCTG
>CAZTDY010000074.1:18071-21294 GCA_964612295.1 uncultured bacterium
GGGAAGTCCTCGCTCGCCATGGCCATGTCGTTTCCAGCGGGCAGCGCGAGCGCTGAGGCCTCCTCCATGGTTGCGCAGGTGAACTGGCGTTCGATCATCCAATCGAGGTTGCACCAGTCGGAGACGACGAAGCCATCGAAGCCCATCTGTTCGCGCAAGAGGTCGGTCAGGAGCCACCGGTTGGCCGAGCAGGGCGTGCCGAGGACGGCCTGATACCCGGCCATGACGGTTGCGCACCCGGCATCGATCACGGGCTGGTAGGGGGGAATCGTGTCGCGCAGGAAATGGCGCTTCGACAAAGTTGTTTCGGCGGCATCGCGCCCGCCGACCGTATCGCAGTAGCCGGCGAAGTGTTTGGCACAGGCGAGCACCGACTCTGGGTCGGCGAGATCCTCGCCCTGATAGCCTTTGACGAGAGCGGCACCCAACAGGCCGGCCAGATAGGGATCCTCGCCGAAGGTTTCGCCGATGCGTCCCCAGCGCAAATCGCGCGCGATGTCTAAGACGGGGGAGAAGGTCCAGTGAATGCCGGTGCAAGCCATCTCGCGCGCGGTGACGCGGCCGACCTCTTCGGTCAGCTCGGGATTCCAGGCCTGGGACAGACCCAGCTGCGTGGGAAAGATGGTGGCGCCGGGCTGAAGCGCATGCCCGTGGATGCAATCGAGGCTGAAAAGGAGCGGAATCCGGAGGCGATGCTGATCACCCACCTCACGCTGCAGGGCGACCGTTTCCTGTCCTCGGGCCCCGATGATCGTGCCCACATGTTCGCTGCGCAGGAGGTCGCGGTCGGTCTTCGCCTGCTTCATGCTGAGCTGGCCGATCTTCTCTTCCAGGGTCATCTGCGCGAGAAGGTCGTCGAGCCGCTGATCCAGAGGGGCCTGCGCGTCTTCGTAGAGGCTGGGCATTCGGGCTCCTTTGGTGATGCCTAGGAGAGAAGGATCATCTTGACCAGAACACCGCTGACGATCGCCACCAGGATGCTCGTCAGAGTGCCGATCAAGTAGTAGTCGGCGAAGTGTTGCTCGCTCAGTTCCTTGAATCGTGCGATCGATTTGGCGGCCAACACCAACCCCAGCGCACCCCACTGGCCCAGAAGCACGAGGATGAAGATGAGGCTGCGTTCCAAGAGGCCGATCGTGCGGCCCATCGCATAACCGCGCTCATCCTTCGGGACGACCGATGGGAAGCGCTCCAAGACCAGACGCACGATCGTTGTGCCGCCCTTTCCGTTGAAGACGAGACCGCAGAGGAGGACGAGCCAGCTCGTCAGCAGCGGCAGCCAATCGGCGTGCGGGTCGAAGAGCCACCCCTCGAGCGCGTCACAGTGAATGAGCACCCGCCACAGATAGACGATGAAGGCAAGGTGCAGGCTCTGATCCAGCACAAAGAGCGCGAGAGAACTGCCCCAGCGGCGGATCAAGCGCGCTCTGAGCCAGTCGCAGCCGGTGTGGATCACTCCCAGCGCAAAGACGCCGACAGCCGCCTTGAAGTTCAAGAAGGGGAGGACGAGCACCAGGTGTGTCACGAAGGTGAGACCACCGTGGAGCAAGAGCATCCCCGCATGGTGGCGTTTGCGTTCGGCCACGCGCGAGGACTGCACCAGGAAGTCGGCGAGGATGTGTCCGCAGATCAGGAGTGCGAGGAGCAACTCAGCGGGAGTGTCGATGGCGAATGACCAATTCGGCATGAACGGTTCCTCACTCGGTGGTCAGTGATGTGAGCAGAAGGCGCAGCGATTCCTCCGCCTCCCGGACCGGCCCGTAGAGCGCACCCTGGAGCGCCTTGTGAATGGTGGAGGTGGCGACGCCGCGGCGTTCGGCAACTTCCTTCTGCGTTTCAGCCGTGCGCATCTCGGCGACGGTCGCAGCCTGGATTGCGGTCCACTGCGCGCGCACGCTGCCCAGAAGCGAGAAGATGCCGTTCAGCGCCTTGTCGTGCTCGCTGCCGAAGCCGTTGACGGCCACCCAGCGCTCCTCGTCCTTGGCCAGCTTGAGAGCGTCGCGCGCAGCGTGGAAGCAGGGGCCGTCCATGCCGATCGCCTCGGCAAGGCGCGCGGTTGAGAGGGTGCCCCAGCCGAGCCCGAAGCGTATTTTGATCTCCGGCAGCCGTTGGTCCAGGAAGGTGAGAAGATCGAGGACCGCCGCCGGCGCACGGAAGAGCCCCTGGAATTCATCGCCGACCGTGATCACGAGGCGTGCGGCCTGGTGGAGGGCGAGGGCCTGATTGGCCTCCTCGAGGGCGTCGGCCAGCCGCTCCTGGGCCTCGTGGCGATTGGGGAGCTCGCGGGAGGCTTTCAGGTCGCCGATGAGAGCAAGGTAGCGCGGTTCGCCTTTTTCGACTGATTGAGTCATGATTAGCTAAAATCGGCTAGTTTGAGGATGATGTCAAGGGGGATTTCGGCGGTAGATCGGGATCGGGGCGGGAGTGCACTCGTCACAGAACAGTCTAAATAGCCTAAAATGACTGTAATTCGTCTAATTAGGCGATGCGTATGGCGTGGACCCGGTGTGCCCGAGAACGGGCAAAGAACCCGAATCCAGGCAAAAAACACCCCGGGGAGACCGCCGTCGGCCTCCCCGGAGCTTCGTGTGCGAGGTCAAGACCAAGACCGAGGCACTAGTTCAGGGGGCACCCCTGGCCGTTGTGCTGATCGATCTCGTGCCTTGCGTCGAGCATGTCCCTTTTGTTGAGGGTTGCGAGGGCGTCATTCACGATCACGACGATCTCAGCGACCGTGATCGGGAAATTCACGTCGGGATGTGCGCTATTGAGGAGCGCCACGACGGCCGTCCGGAGCAGGAGCCGGGCTCCGCCGGACGCGCCGTTGCCGCCCGGGTAGCGCAGCGCATCGTAGAGCGTGTCATCCACGGACAGATCCAGTTCAGCGGGAATCGTGAAAATTCCGCCGACAAGATCCTCCGGCGTGTAGCCGGTCGGGATCCAGGAATCCTCGTGGTTTTTCCAGTAGCCCAGACCACAGCTTTCATTCTGGGGGACCGGGCACGGGTTCGGGTCGCAGAGCGTGTCGTCACCCTGGTATGCGCCGCCCTGCAGCAGACAGTCATCGGCCGTCAGGATCATGCAGCTTCCGTCTTCGAAGCAGCAGGCGCCTTCGTATACAGGCTGCGGGCAGGGGTTCGGATCGCACAAGGTGTCGTCACCCTGGTACGCGCCGCCTTGCAGCAGACAGTCGTCGGCGGTGAGGATGATGCACGAGCCATCG
>CAZTDY010000075.1:0-20504 GCA_964612295.1 uncultured bacterium
ATGCAGCAGATGGCAAGATCGGTCTCCTCTTCCGGATCCTCCCCGCCACCGTCTAGGCCCCCTCCGGGACACATTGTCACACCGTCTTGAAACAGCCCCATTGCCCCATAGTCCGCTGCTGCCCATGTCTCCGATGGAGTGGCGCAATTGCCGAATCCCCCAAATGACAGGTCCGGATCGACATCCAGTGGAATCTGTCCCTCGTTGTACGCGTAGCCTATGAAGTAGTAAACGGCCTGGAAGTTTCCGTCCCACTGGACGTCAGTGGCGGTCACGGCAGTGCCTTCGTTCGGGCCAGGCCAGCCATCTGTTGAAATCGACAGGTCATTCGGTATGCACCCCCCGTACTCCAAGAACGCATAGATCTCGGGATCGAAGTCGCCGAACCCGAACTCAGTTCCACACCAAGTCTTCGACTCAGTCCACGCGGCGATCACATACCAAAGCGATCGTTCGCCGAGGTTTCCGTCCAGATCAATGCGAGGATTCTGGTCCTCGCAGCTGGAGATTGAGTAGAGCCCGTCGTACTCCTCGCACCAGTCAAGTCCCGGGCTGTACTGGAATGTTGCAGGGTGGTGAGCGATGAAGACCCCGCCTTCGAGATCGGCAGGATCTGCACCGGAGCTGGGACATGCAACGATTGTGATGATGAGAGTCAGCAGGATACGAACGCAAAGAGGCCTCATGGGATCCCTCCTTCGCTATGGGACGGGCATGCGACATCGGAGCGCACGATGAACGAAGGCACGATTGGCGGATGCCGCACAGTCAGTTTCACACGCGCAGTCAGTATAGGACAGGGGGGGGTGCAAACGGCAAGCGCTTATTGAACGTATTCTCTCTTCCTCGTGGACCCTGCCACAACTTGGCGCAGCCAGTCTTGCCAAATGCCGTATGGGGAGCACCGCTTTGGTGCAGTGCATTCTTAGAGGCCGGTATGACAAGCGCGATTGGACTGAATCGGAGCGCGCGTTCGGCTGAGGGAATAGAGGGCCATGGCGTGCCCCGACTGGCGGTGACGCCCCTACCCCCTCCCCCGATCCAGCTTCCGGTAACCGATCGCTTCACTCACGTGCTCTTCGGTGATGCCCGCGGCACCCGCAAGATCCGCAATCGTACGCGCGATCCGCTGCACTCTGTGAAAGGCGCGCGGGCTCAGGCGCAGCCTTGAGACCGCCATGCGCAGATACCCCAACGACAGCGGATCGAGTTTGCAGTAGGCGTGGATCTCCCCGAGCGCCATGTCGGCGTTGCGTTCAACGTGAGCAATGCTGCGGTAGCGGTGCTGCTGCCGTTCCCACGCCGCGTGCACCCGCCGCCGAATCGTGGTGCTGTCCTCCGCGGCCGGCTCGAGGGCGAGCTGCTTGAAGCCGACCGGCGCCATCTCGACGTGCAGGTCGATGCGATCCATGAGTGGCCCGGAGATGCGACTCAGGTAGCGGTCGACCCCGTTGCGTGAGCATCGGCAGCCGCCGCGGGGATCGAGACGCCTCCCGCGGGGACTCGCGGTGAAAAGACGCCTGACTTTCTCGTAGATCACGATGGGACGCGACTCGTCATTGAGATTGGTGGGGAGGGAAAAGGTCGGAGTCAATTCAAGGGAGTGAAGATCGATCGGAAACTGATCTTCGTTCATGGCGATCGGGTGGACACGTATCGCCGTCCGCTCTTCTTGCTAGGCTATCTCGCATAGGAGCAGTGTGTCACTGCGACAAGCCTTGGCTAGCCCCTACTTCCGCGCGAGCCGGTCTACCTGAGGGGCGGCGACGATCGATCCGCTCGTTCTGAAGCGCTCATGGTTGCTCTCGATCTCGTCGCTGCGATAGCGGTAGTTGACCATGATGCCCGCGGACTGCTTGAGCCCACCGGGCGAGGTGTCGGCCATCCAATTGAGTTGTTCGACGCTTGCTCCATTGCCGAGATGAAACCGCGCCACCGGGTCCAGCGGCTGGTTCCCGCGCTTCGCCTCCAAAAGATAGCGGGCGCAGAGACGCATGAGGGGAGCCTGCAACACACTCGCCAGCTGCGACTGGAACACCCAGTCCGGACGCGCGAGCAGCCTTCCCAGCAGTTCCTCGGGGGGAACGTCGAGCAGGGGATCCGGAAGCGTTTCGGCCACCTCCTCCAGGGCCTCCGACTCGGTGGGCTGCAGGAGAGACTCTCCTTGCCGCTCCTGTTCTTCGCGCAACCAACGGCAGAAGCCGGGCAGCGGAGAAAGCGTCGCGAATCGTTTCAGACCCGGGTAGGCCAAGGTGAGATCGTCGACCACCTGTTTGATCAAGAAACTGCCGAAGCTGATGCCCCGCAGGCCGGTCTGGGTATTGGAAATCGAATAGAAGATCGCCGTGTTGGCCTGCTGCGGATCGAGAACGGGTGCGTCCTCATCCAACAGTGCTTGGATGTTCCCCGCCAGACGATCCACCAGGGCCACCTCCACGAAGATGAGGGGCTCCGCCGGCATGTGCGGGTGGAAGAAGGCGTAGCAGCGGCGATCCATCTCCAGCCGGTTGCGCAGATCATCCCACGACTCGATCTCATGGACGGCCTCATAGGCGATGAGCTTCTCGAGCAAAGACGCCGGAGAGTCCCAGGAGATGCGCCTGAGTTCGAGGAAGCCGACGTCGAACCAGGACCGCAGCAGATCCACCAGATCGACATCCAGGGCGCGCAGCGCTCCATCCAGGGGAGCCATCGTGAGAAGATCGTTTCGCAAATCGACCAAGAACTTGATGCCTGATGGAAGATCATTGAACTGGGTAAGCAAACGCTTCCGGGACGAATCCAAGGCGCTTCGAAGACCGCACTCGGCGGTCAATCGTTCCTCATGGCCGGCCTGGAGGTAGACATTGATCGCCTGATCGAGGGCATGTTGGTCGAGCCCGAACTCGCCCGCCAGCAGCTTCAGGAATCGCTCGCGACCGACGCTGCTCAGACTCCAATAGGTCTCCCCCAGCTTCGCCGCTCGCAGACGCGCCGAGACCTCTCCACCCCGAGCCTCGAGGCATTCCTTGATCTGGCCGCGGACAACCGGTAGTTCTCCGTCCGGCAGATCCGGGTGTACTTCACGTTCGGACGGCAGCCAACTCGACGGCAAGAGATCTCGCCAGAGCTGACGCAGCTCGCGGAACGGCTTGCCCCCCAGGAATCGCGCAAAGGCGTCGACCATTTCTCTCCCCCAATGAGTCGCCCGGTTGGATGGCTCATCTCAGCCATAGAGCGGCCAAAGCATAGCTCCTATTTACCTATCGCGTTTTGCTCGGATGTCCCTTAGAACTTCTATGTCGCCGGAGCACATAGGAGACGCCAGGATGCAGCCCTATCGAGCACCGCAACCGTTCGCCAGGTCAGCACTTCCAGTGATCCTCCTCGGGACCTTCCTCCTGGGCTGGGTGGGTTGCTCGTCCGACAGCGATCCCGGAACGGGACAGGACACGGCGTGGATCCCGACTCTTCCGCACGAAAACATCGGCGATGAGCCGTACGAGACAATCATCGAGGAGTTTGAGGTCGTCGCCCTCTCTGGGGCAACGCTTTACGGGCTGCTTCGCCGTCCGGATCCCGACCAGTACCCCGACCTCTCATTTGCCGCGGTGATCAAGGTGGCCGGAGGCATCAATCCGGGACGCCTCGAGGCCCGTGGAAGCGAAGCCCGCACTTTGGCTGAGGCCGGAATGGTCGTCGTTTGTTTCAACGCGGAAGGGCGGGCAGATGCGTCGCCCGAGGACAGTCTTTCTGAGGGCACGGAAGACTACAACGGATACCGCAATCAGGACGGGCTTGGCGCCATCATCGAATTCGTCCATGCCCTGCCCTACGTGATCGGGGACAACATCGGTCTCCGCACGAGTTCCTACGGCATCACGATGGCGGCCGGCTGCTTGGGACGCTATCCGGCATTGCCCGTGAAGTACTTAGTCGATGACGAAGGCCCGCCGAACAGCTTCGTCACCGTGCATGAGCCCTATGCGCTCGATGCGGACTCCACGAATGACAAACATGTACTCGTTCATGACATTCTCGGGGGGCACTACAGCACCACGCGCGACAGCAGCCAGATCAATCGCTCCTTCTGGGAGGAGCGCGAGGCGGACCGATTCATCGGCGGTTTCAGGGGACGCTACGTGCGCCTTCAGGGCGTCTATGATCATGCCCAGCCCCCGGCCGATGCAAGCGAGGCCGCGACATTCGACCTTCCCCCGCTCTGGTGGCAGGGGCGACATACCGCTATCATGGCCAATGCCGCTGTCGCAGGCGGCGTCCCCTGGGTGCGCGTCAATCTGCCGGAGCAGGGGAATGCCGTGGGGGCGACCTACGAATACGGCGAAATGCCGGTGTTGATTCCCGGCACGGTGGCCGAGGGTCCTTTCTGGGCCGCCCGCGCGGTGATCGAGATGGCGCGGATGGAATAGCTTGCCGAAGAGGAAGGAGACCCCCTCGCTTTGGCCTTGTTCGACAGCTTCTGGGCCCACGCGGTCGATATTGTATGGGGACTGCCCCTGGTCATTCTTCTGATCCTGGCAGGCGTCTATTTCACCCTCTCGGGCGGATTCATTCCCCTTCGCGGAACACGCCACGCGATCGACGTGCTGCGCGGCAAGTTCGACGATCCCAGTGACCCCGGACAGATCAGTCATTTTCGGGCACTGACCTCGGCGCTGTCCGCCACGATCGGCATGGGAAATATCGCCGGGGTGGCAATCGCCGTTTCGGTGGGCGGTCCCGGGGCGATCTTCTGGATGTGGGTTGCCGGACTGGTCGGTATGTCGACAAAGTACTTCACCTGCACCCTCGCCTGCATGTATCGGCGTCCGGACGAGCGCGGCATCGACCAGGGCGGCCCCATGTACTTCCTCGAGGTCGGGCTGGGACGCGCGTTCAAACCGCTCGCGGTCATGTTCGCGGTGTGCGGCATGATCGGATGCCTCGCGATGTTCCAGTCCAATCAACTGGCTGGGCTCTTACACAGCGATTGGGGGCTGGACCGTCTGATCACCGGCCTGGCCTGCACGGCGATTGTGGGGGTGGTCATCCTGGGCGGGATCGTGCGGGTCGGACAGGTCACGAGTCGCATCGTTCCGGCCATGTTCGTGTTGTACGTCCTGTCATCCCTGTTCGTGATTCTCAGCAACGCCGATCAGGTGCCGGCGATTCTGCAGTCGATCGTCTCGTCCGCCTTCGGTGGGAAGGCCCTGGTGGGAGGCGGAGCCGCCATCGCCTTTCGCGAGGTGCTCATCACCGGGGTGAGACGTGCCGCCTTTTCCAACGAGGCCGGCATCGGCACGGCCCCGATGGCTCACGGAGCGGCCAAGACCAACGAACCGGTCAGGGAAGGTCTCATCGCGATGTTGGGACCGTTCTTCGACACGCACATCATCTGCACGATGACCGCGCTGGTGATTCTCTCGACCGGCGTGCCGGCCGAAGAGGATGGGGTGGTCATGACGGTCAATGCATTCGGTCAGGCCATACCCGGACTCGGGCGTTCGATCATGCACCTGGTCATTCTTATGTTCTCGATTTCGACGATGATTTCCTATTCCTACTACAGTCTCAAATGCTCCCGCTATCTGTTCGGGCGCCAGTTCGGCAGCATGTATGTCTACGTCTACATCGTGAGCCTCACCTTCGCCGCGGTGTGGTCCCAGGATACGGTGATCAACATCCTGGACACTGCCTTTGCCCTGATGGCGGTTCCGACCCTGATCGGGACCCTGCTCCTCTCCCCCCGTGTGATTCGCGCGACCCGGGACTACCTGAGGCGCCATCGAGACGCACATTTGTTGCCCCCCGAAGGGTTTAGAAAGTCTTAGCGCTCCGGCTTTCTTGGGAACTCTTCTCCGTTGATTCTGTGTACCCGGACAACGAATCAAGGTGGACGCGGCTCCGCTAGCTTCCAGCACATCAAGAGTTTGAAGGAGGATAGACAATGCAGTTCCGTAAGAACCTCTTCCTGGGCCTGGCGCTTCTAGCGATCGCTGCCCTCGTCACCGCCCCGATCGCCAGCGCCGGTTGCGGCGGATGCGAGTCCCATTCAGCGTCCAAGGCTGACGCGGGCAAGTCCTGCGGCGCCGACTGCACCAAGGCCTGTTGTGCCGACAAGGCCGACGCCAAGAAGGCCTCTTGCAGCGCCAGTTGCACCAAGTCCGCCTCGGCGTGCAGTGCCAGCAAGGCCTCCGGTTGCCCCAAGTCCGCTTCGGCTTGCAGTGCCAGCAAGGCTTCCGGTTGCCCCAAGTCCGCTTCGGCTTGCAGCGCGTCTGCCAGCGAGTCCTGCGCGGCCCAGTGTGACATGAGCGCCGAGGACTGCGCGAAGAAGGTCCGTGAGTACTACAAGGATCACGGTTGGTTGGGCGTCGAGATGGACCTCTCGGCCAGCGATGCCGGCCCCCAGATCACCAAGGTTTACCCGAACAGCCCCGCTGCTAAGGCCGGTCTCGAGGTCGGTGACATTTTGACCTCCCTGAACGGCATCAGCGCTGCGCCGGAGTACGCTGAGCAGCTTCACGCTTTCATGCAGAGCAGCTTCGATATCGACAGGAGGATTCGCTTCACCGCCAAGCGCGGCCGGGAGATTCTCCCGATGTCGGCCGTCCTGACCCAGATCCCGGACGAGGCGATCAGTGCGATGATCAACCAGCATCTGCAGACTGCCCACGTGAACGAAGAAGACGCCAAGGAGAAGGCCGAAAACGTGCAGTAGGCCGGCTCCCGTATATCAGTTTCTCTCCATTCCCTGACCTCAAGCCGCGGGGCGGCCCGGTGATCTTCACCGGGCCGTTTCGTTTGCCTCCATGTTTCACCGTTGGCATACTTCGCGGAGGGATTGTCTAGCGAGGTGAGGGGTGAAACTGCAACCGCGCGAACTTCCAGTCTTGCTCGTGGACTGCCAAACCACGGGCGCCAATCCTGAGAAGGGTGCTCTGCTCGAGCTGGCCTGGGCCACATCGACCGCGTCCACCCCGGTCCCCGGCTCCTCCGCCATCGAGGTGCGCTTGGTCACCCTCCCCAATGGCAAGCGGATCCCCCCGGCAATCACTCGGATCACCGGCATCACTCAGGACGAGCTGGACGCCTCCGCCGTGCCTCGAGAGACGGCCTGGAAGGATCTCTGTCGAACGCTGGCGGAAGTGACGGCGGACGCAACTCCGGCACCCGGGATCCGGACGGTCGCGCATTTCGCGCGGTTCGAGGAGCAGTTCCTGCGTCATCTGGCAGAGGAGATCAGCGGCGAAGAAGCCTTCCCCCTGCACTTCCTGTGCACGCATGAGATTTCGAAGCGACTGCTTCCGGATCTTCCGAGGCGCGGACTGCACGCCCTGGCCGGTTACTTCGGCAGCCCCCTTTCGGAGCACAAGCAGGCTCGCGAGCATCTGGAGGCCACGGCAATGGTGTGGCACGGCCTGGTTCGCCTCCTGGATGAGGATCATGACGTCCGCACGCTCGCCGACCTGGACGGCTTCCTGAAGCAACCACCGCCCCGGCGGGGAACCCGCTGGAGCTTCCCATTGCCACGAGAGCGGCGGCTGGCCCTGCATGAGGTCCCCGGCGTGTATCGCTTCCTGAGCGCCAGCGGGGACGTTCTCTACGTCGGGAAGGCCACCTCCTTGCGCACCCGCGTCAACAGCTACTACCGGAAGCGGAAGGCAAAGGACCGTCTCTTAGAGCTCGTCTCGCAGGCACAGGATGTCGATGTGACTGCAACGGACTCCTCTCTCGAGGCCGCTCTTCTCGAGGTGGATGAGATCAAACGACTCGATCCACCGTACAACCGAGCCCTCAAGGACCGCGGTCAGGCGCTCTGGTACTTCTCGGACAACTACGCGAACACCTCGCCGCAGCCCTCGGCCGATTGTCCTCACGGTCCGCTGCCCCAAGGAGATGCCGGCGAACAACTGCAAACCCTGTGCAAGACATTGGGTCGCCCGACGGCAAGGTGGGAGGATGAGGACAGCCTGCGCCAGTCACTCGGACTCCAGCGGATCCAGATGGAGCCGGGTGCCCTCCATGAGGCGCTCCGGGTCCTTGGAGACGAGTGGACTCATCCTACCGCCGGTGCGCCGACGGCCGATCAGCTGCTGCGCTGCGGACATGCTCTCTGGCACGGGCACCTCGCTTCCTTGCGCGCACGTCAGGAGGAAGAGAGTGACCCTCTCGATGACGAGGAGGCACAGGACGAGATGCCGCAGCCGCAACCGCTGAATGCACAAGAGGTTCATCGGATTGTCGAGAGTATCCCCATGATGATTGCCCACCATCTCCGCCGCGGACGCTGGCTGTCTCGGCTTTCCAACGCGGGATTCTGGTGGTCCCGGCCGCAAGAAGGTGGAACGGGCGGGCGCGGGATTGTACTCAGAAGTGGTATCATCAGGGTGCAGGCTGACGCAGGCAACCTTGCCGAGCTTCGGGAGGTCGCGGACGAGGCTTCGCTCGCCGGACGGATGAAGCCCGATACGATCTCCGAACCGGATGCGGAGTCCTTCCGCCTGGTTGACTTCGCCTGCTATGAACGCCTGCGGGTCCTTAACAGTGAGATCCGGCGTCTTGTACAACAGGGAAGAGATCTGCGGATCTGGATGAGGCCTGAACGGATTCTGGACGGCCGACATTTGCGCCGGATTCTTCCCTGGGTATGAGTTGGGGTGTATTCGCAGTCCAGGGCAGGAATGCTGTGGGCGGCTCGAGGTTGGGAGGGGCGCGGGAGGACGCCGATGATGCGGCATGAGTGAGACGCTGCGGATCTTGTTCTGTTCCGACAGTCACCTGGGCCTGGACTGGACACGGCGGCCTCGGATCGAGCGTCGTCGTCGCTGGCCGGAGTTTGTCGCGGCCTATGAACGTGCGATCCGTTCTGCCATCGAAAGCCGCGTGGACCTGATCATCCACGGCGGCGACATGTTCTATCGCAGCCGGATCAGCACGGAATTGACCATGTGGGGTCGCGAACCCCTGCAGGCGCTCTCAGACCAGGGCATCCCCTTTCTATGGATCCCGGGCAACCACGAGCGCGGACAGGTTCCCCACCCTCTCCTCTGGGAAGATGACTACATCCACATTTTCCACAAGGCCCAGACGTTCAACTTCCGCATCCGCGGAATGAAGGTCGCCGTCTCGGGGTTTCCCTACAATTCGAATCACCTCGAGCAGTCGTTTCCCGATCAGATCGATCAGACAGGCTGGAAGATGCAGTCGGCCGACGTCAGAATCATGTGTATGCATCAGATCGTGGCGGGCGCCAAGGTCGGACCGATCAACTACACCTTCCGGCGTGGACGGGACATCATCCCCGGCCGGCTGATACCGGACCAGTTCGCTGCCGTCTTGTCGGGACACATTCACCGGCATCAAATCCTGACCCGCAGCCTGGACGGCAACCCCCTGGCCGCCCCGGTCATCTATCCCGGTTCGTTGGAAAGGACGGCGTTTGCGGAACGTAATGAGGCCAAGGGATTCTTGATGCTCACCTTTTCGCCCGATGACAGCGGACACGGGAAACTCGAGGATCAGCTCTTCATCGAACAGCCCACCCGCCCGATGATCGTGCACACCCTGGACCCGTCAACCTGGCGATCGCCCTGTCGGGCTCGCGAGGATCTCGGGACGCTTCTTGATTCGTTCGATCCCGAGGCAATCGTTCAGCTGCGCGTTCCGGAGAGGCACCCGGATTGGACCCGGGACCTGCTCGGTCTCGCCAAGTTGCGCCGCTTGATCCCGCCCACGATGAACATCACCGTATCCTGGCCAAGGCAAGGTTAGCTACGCCTTCGCGAGAGCCTCCAGAAACGCTTTGGTGAAGTCGAAGAAACGCCCCACGCTCTCAACCTGGACGCGCTCGTCGGGTGAGTGGGGATTCTCGATCGTGGGCCCCAGAGAGATCATGTCGATGCCCGGGAATTTCTCGCCGATGATGCCGCACTCGAGCCCGGCGTGAATGACCTCCACGCTGGGAGTACTTCCGTGGATCGCCTCCCAAGTGCTCTTCGCCTTGGCCAGCATCGGCGAGTTCAGGTTCGGCTTCCATCCGGGATACCCTTCACCGAGAGACACCTGCGCTCCTACGGCGTGGCCGATCGATTCGATCTGCGCGTGGACGCCGTCGATCGCCGATCCAATAGACGAGCGGGTGCTGGTCAGGATCGTGAGCGCCTTGTCCTCAGTGCGCACCCGGGCCACGTTGTTCGACGTTTCCACCTTGCCCGGCATGTCGCGCATCATGGCCAGAACCCCATGGGGCAGGCCCAGGATCAGCCTCAGGACGGCATCGCAACTGTCTTGATCGAGAACCTTGGCCGGTCCGTCGGTGGGATTCAGGTCGGCGGCGAGCTCCGGCTCCGCTGAGGCAAACTCCTCGCGATAGCCTTCCAACTCGGCGGCCAACACAGTCTTGATCGTATCGAGCGAACCCAGGTCGGCGGCAATCACGGCCCGCGCCTCGCGCGGAATGGCGTTGTGCTTATCCCCCCCGTCGATCGAGACCAGGGCGAAGTCCACATCGCGGCCGATCGCCCGTAGCGCACGCGCCACCAGGCGAATCGCGTTGCCGCGGTTGTGAACGATGTCCTGTCCGGAGTGTCCCCCGCGCAGGCCCTTCACGGTGATTTCGAGTGCCTTGAGGCCTTCCGTGGGCGCAGCCCAGGTGAGGGGGAGCTCCAGATCCGCATCTCGGCCGCCCGCACACCCCACGTAGAAGATGCCGTCTTCCTCGGAGTCCAGGTTGAACAGCATCCGACCCTTGAGGAATTCGGGCTTGAGGCCCCGGGCGCCGTTGAGCCCGGTTTCTTCATCGATCGTCAGCAGGATCTCCAGTGGACCGTGGACCGCGTCGGGCGATTCCATGAAGGCAAGGCCGATGGCGACGCCGATGCCGTTGTCCGCGCCGAGAGTGGTGCCGTCGGCCATGATCCACTCGCCGTCGCGGACGAGCTGAATCGCGTCACGGGTGAAATCGAATTCGGTGTCCGCATTCTTCTCGCAGACCATATCAATGTGACCCTGCAGGATGATCGGCGGCACCTGCTCCTGGCCGGCGGTGGCGGGAATACGAATCACCACGTTGCCGACCGCATCGGTTTCGGCTTCGCAACCCTTCTCCTTGGCCCAGGACAGAATCGCTTCGGCGAGCTGCTTCTCATTGCCCGATCCGTGGGGAATCTGCCGAATCCGGTCGAAGTAGTCCCAGACCGCCTTGGGTTCAAGCGACGCAACCGAGTAAGACACGACGACCTCCTATTTGCCCAACCTCAAACGTAGTTGTTTCTCCCTGCCCGTGAGTGGGCCGGCCCCTTGGAAGGGCGAATGAGTAGCTTAGCCTTTCGCCTGCCAGGATTCATCCAGGAATAAGCGGATTCTGGCGGACCCGGGTCGCCGGCGAGTCTGTCCCACCGCTTTGCACCCCGGATGATTCCTGCTACGATGTCAGGCCTAAGTAGCCAAAACCCCAACCTGAGAGGTGTACCGTGGCCACTTCGAAACGCCGTTCGAAAGGCAAACGCCCCATCACCACCGATGACCTGCTCTCCCTGAAGTTCGTCCGTCCCGGATACTTGTCCCCCGATGGAACGGAGTACGCTTTCACCGTTCAGAGCGCCCGGGAGGATCGGAAGGGATACAACTCGCATCTTCACCTGGTCTCGTTGGAGGATGGGCGCACGCGCCAGTTCTCGCATGGTGAGAAGTCCGACGGCACGCCGACCTTTTCACCCGACGGTTCCCTGCTGGCCTTCGCGGGCAAACGGGGCAAGCTTCCGGGCATCCACCTGATTCCCGTAGGCGGCGGAGAGGCGCGGCCACTCGTGGAGAAGGACGGCCAGTTCGCCTTCCTCTCCTTCTCGCCGGACGGCAAGAAGATCCTCTGCACGTTCCGGCCGAGCGATCCGATCGATCCCGATGCCAAACCGGAAACCGAATCGTCCGGCAAAGAAGACAAAGCCAAGAAGGAGCCGCCGGTCTACCGTCACATCACGCGGCTCTTCTATCGGCTGGACGGAAGCGGTTTCCTTCCCCGCGAGGAACCCCAGGTTTGGCTCTTCGATGTGGCCACGGGCGCGGGAACCCAGCTCACCCGGGGCAAGAGAGGCGCCTATGTGCCGGCCTTCTCGCCCGATGGACGGCGGATCGTGTTCATGCGCAACATGCGGCCGGACCCCGATCAGGAGCGGGAGTGGACGGAACTCTTCACGGTCCCGGCTTCAGGAGGCAAACCGCGACTGATTCCCACGCCTCCCGGGTTCGTCACCTACCCCAGCTTCTCGCCGGACAGCAAACAGATCGCCTACCTTGGACATGACGAGATCGAGAATCCCTGGTACGCGCACGCGCACATCTGGACCGTTCCGGCTAGCGGCCGCGGGCCGGCGAAGTGCCTGATGCGGCGTTTCGATCAGTCCGCCTACGATTCCACGATCTCCGACACCGGCGCCGGGATGGCCGATGCGGCTCCTCGGTGGAGCCCGGACGGCCGGTGGCTCTACTTCCTGAGCAGCCACCATGGGTCGACCCATCTGTATCGCGTATCGGCCCGAGGCGGCCGGCTCTCACAGGTCACGACCGGCCGCATGCACCTGCAGTCCGCGGCCATCAGCCCGGACGGGCGGACCGCCGTAGGCGTGGTTTCAAAGGTGACGCAGCCCTCGGAGGTCTTCTGCTTCGACCTCCCCGAAGGAACCGCCCAACGGCTGACCACGATCACCCGCGAGTGGACCCGCGAAATCGATTTGCAGACGCCCGAACGTTTCCGAGTGCGGTCGGAGGACGGCACCGGCGTCGAGGGCTGGATCATGAAGCCACCCGGATTCTCCCGTCGCCGCCGCTACCCGGCGATTCTGGAGGTCCACGGCGGGCCGCAGACCCAATACGGTTACACGTTCTTCCACGAGATGCAGCTTCTGGCGGCCAGCGGATATGTCGTCGCGTACAGCAATCCCCGCGGCTCACAGGGCTACGGGCGGGCCTTCGCCGAGGCGATCAAGGGAGATTGGGGCGGTCGCGACTACGAGGATGTCCTGGCCGTGACCGATCACCTCGAATCGCAGCCTTGCGTGAATGCCAAACGGATCGGGATCACCGGCGGATCATACGGCGGCTACATGACGAACTGGGCGGTCGGCCACACGAGGCGGTACAAGGCGGCGGTGACCCAACGATCGGTGGTGGACCTCGTGCCTTTCTTTGGATCCTCCGACGTCGGCTATCTGTTCCACCACACCTTCGGCGCGCATCCCTGGGAGGATCTCGAGGGGTACCGGCGCCAGTCTCCGCTCACGTATGTGAAGAAGATCCGGACACCGCTCTTGATCATCCATTCGGAGAATGATCTGCGCTGCAACATCGAACAGGCCGAGAACCTCTTCGCCACTCTGAAGGTCCTGGGCCGAACGACCGAGTTCATTCGTTTCCCGGGTGAGCCACACGGGCTCTCGCGGGGCGGCCGACCCGACCGCCGGGTTGTACGGCTGAACAAGATCCTCGAGTGGTTCAAACGCTACCTGTAGAAGAACGGAAAACGGGAGGAAGGCATGCAGATCACGTTTCACGGTGCGGTACGCTCGGTCACCGGATCCCGCCACCTGATCGACGTGCAGGGGCGGAAAGTCCTCCTGGACTGCGGTCTCTATCAGGGCCGTCGATTCGAATCAGAGACGCGGAATCGCAAGTTTCCATTCGATGCGAAGTCCATTGACGCCGTGGTTCTCTCTCATGCCCATATCGATCACTCCGGGAACCTCCCGAATCTGGTCAAACAGGGGTTCCAGGGCGCCATCCACGCCACGCGAGCCACGATCGGGCTCCTCGAACCGATGCTCATGGACAGCGCTCACATTCAAGAACGAGACGTCGAGTATCTGAACAAGCGCCTGGCGCGGAAGAAGAAACCCACCGTCGATCCACTGTACACGAAGGCCGACGTGGACAAGACCTTTCCGATGTTCCAGCCCCACGCTTACGGTGAGCAGTTCGAGGTGATCCCGGGCGTTTCCGTTCACTTTCGCGATGCCGGCCACATTCTCGGATCGGCCATCAGCGTCCTCGATTTGCAGGAAGGCGGCAAGCAACTGCGGCTCTGCTACACCGGCGACCTCGGGCGCGACCATCTTCCGATCATTCGCGATCCCGAGACGGTTCCCGGCGTGCAGGTGCTCGTCACGGAGACGACCTACGGAAACCGGCTCCATGAGGAGACCCTGGAGGTCCCCGCCATCATGGAGGAACTCCTCACCCGCGCGCATCAGAAGCGCAGCAAGGTGATCATCCCCTCCTTCGCAGTGGGACGTACTCAGGAAATCGTCACGGTTCTCAAGGAACTCTTCGAGAGCAAACGAGTCCCCCAGATGCCGGTCTATGTCGACAGTCCTTTGGCCGTGAACGTGACCGATGTGTTCCGCGAGCACGAGGAATGTTTCGACGAGGAGACGATGCACCTTCTTCGAGACGAGCACACCGACCCGTTCGGTTTCCGGCTCATGCACTACGTGCGGGATCTGGCCGAGTCGAAATCGTTGAACACGAAGAAGGGCCCGATGATCATCATTTCCGCTTCGGGCATGTGCGAGGCCGGTCGGATTCGCCACCATCTGCTCAACAGCATCGAAAACCCCGACAACTTAGTCCTCTTCGTCGGATTCCAGGCAGCCCACACCCTCGGGCGCAGGTTGGTCGAGCAGCAGAAGAAGGTGAAGATCTTCGGAGATCCCATCGAGGTCAAGGCCGAGGTGCGGTCGATCGACGCGTTCAGCGCTCACGCCGACCGCGACGAACTGCTCGGGTGGATCAAGAACCTGGACCGCCGGCCCCGACGGCTCTACCTGGTCCATGGGGAAGAGGAGCAATCGCTCAGTTTCCGCGACACCCTTCAGGAAAACGGCTTCCGCAATGCCGTCGTCCCGGAGCCGGACCAGTCATACCTGCTTTAGTGATCACCGCCGGTGCAGGCCGTGATCCGGGGCGCTAGTAGGCGGGGAGCTCCATCCCGTACTGCTCCCACTCCTCCTTGGCCGGCCCAAAGAGGCCCGGCACTGTAGCACCGGCCTGGCGCAAGAAAACCGTCATCTGGGCGCGATGGTGGATCTCATGCTGCAGGAGAACCGCCAGGGTGTATCCGCGGGTCCATTCCTGACCGTAGAGTTCGTCGGTCTGATTCAGAGAGTCATCGTTCCAGTGAGCCTTGATTGACTCGATGAGTTCACTCGATACCTGCCGGTAGACTTCGCGAATCTCCTCGGCCGAGGTGGGTGGCATCGAATCGGGTTCAACCGAAGAGAGTCCCAGCCCGGTCTTGTTCATCATCTCCGGGATCGTGGTGACGATGTGCCATGCAATCTGATTCAGGGTGCGGTGGCCGGCCTGGCCATAGGAGAGGTTCTCATCGGTGAGTGCTGAGAAGAGGCGCTGGGTTCCCTCGCTGAGGGTGTCGTGCGCTCGGCAGTAGGTGAACGCCTCGAAGATCTCACGCTGGAGAGCATCCGGAATGCCAACTCCGGTGTCCTCTACATTCACGATCAGGCGCAGATCATTCTCGCCGGTTTCCTCGGCGCCGATCCGGACGATCACGCCCCCGGTCTCCGTGAACTTCACGGCGTTGCCCACGAGGTTGATGATCACCTGGCACAGGCGGGTTGGGTCTCCGCACAGCGCATCCGGTGTCCCGGGGGTCACCGCCGACTCGAATGTCAGGCCCTTCTGGGCAGCCCGCGTACTGAGCGGTTCCAGGGTGGACTGCAGCTGTTCACGCAACGAGAAATCGGTCTCCTCGAGGACGAGTCTTCCGGCCTCGATCTTCGAGAGGTCCAGGATGTCATTGATGATCGTCATCAGAGCCTCAGCAGACTTGAGGACGAGTTCTAGATGCTCCCGCTGATCCGGCTCGAGGTCGGTCTCCAGCGTAAGTTCGGTCAACCCGATGACGCCGTTCATCGGGGTGCGGATTTCGTGACTCATGTTCGCGAGAAACTCGCTTTTCGCCTTGCTCGCCGCGATGGCCCGTTCGCGGGCGGCCTCGAGCTCGGTGGCCTGCTCACGCAGGCGGATATTGTCCTCCAACCCGCGGCGGTACTCGCCGATCTGTCTCTCTGACTGCACGATGGCATACAGTAGGAAGATGCCGTAGAGGGTGGCAATCGTGAAACCGGTTCCCCCCCCCCGCGCGAGCGAGACGATGATCGAGGGAACGACGAGAAGCTGCATGTAGACCCTGAGGACCCTACCGCTCGGCGCGAGCGCGGGAATGGCGCCCGACCCGAGACCGGTGGTGGTGATCGTGATCATGAGCACGGTCCACGGGTCACTGTTCATGTGAATGGTGACGGCTCCGAAAGCCCCCCACAGGAAGCCCGCGGCCACAATGGATCCGTGGGTGAGCGCCTGCCAGACATCCGGGTGGCCTTTGTAGTGCCTCTTGAACGAGAGCACCATCGTGAGGCGAAGAACGCTCACCACAATGCTGGCGGCCAGCATCGCACGGAGAATCCCCGGGTTTTCCTCCGGATAAGAACTGAATACGTAGAAGAGGACCATGAAGAGGACGTAAGCGACGATGCCCGAATAGGAGCGGGCACTGAGATCCCGATCCGAGCGCACTCGGACCTCGGCGCGAATCCGCGCCGCGGAATCGGGGGACTCGTGTTGCTTTGTCACCCCCGAGCCTCCGGACCTCTGTTGGCGGATCGACAAGATCAGAACCTAACCGTCGTGGCGAGCCCGAACACGTGGGCCGTCCCCTGATAGTCCCCGGTCAGGCTCCCGTTGGCCGGCGAGCTCAACTCGCTCACCGTGTCTTCGAAGCGCACCTGAAGATAGGCGGCATCGAAGCCATACCGGCCCGTGTCGTATCCGAAACCCATCGAGAGGTCGTGCCGATTGGCCCCCGGCAAGCTGGGATCCCGGGTCTCATCGGGAATCGGACTCTGGTCGTAGGCGTAGCCGGCCCGGGCCGTCCATTTTCGTGTAACCGCGTAGGACAGGCCGAATCGATAGGCCATGGCATCTTCCCAGAGCTTCTCCGTCGAGTTCGTGACCGAGCTACTGCCCATGAGCTCGTCATAGGCCACCGTCAGGCTGTCGTAGGACGACCAATCGGTCCAGGACAGGTCGCACTCCATCCAGATACGATCGGTCGCCTGCCAGCCCAGGCCGGCATGCAGATTGGCGGGTAGATCAATCGACGTCTCGATGTCGGTATCGGGGAAGAGGGCGGAAGCCAACTGATTCGCGGTTGCGGCCGCCTGCGGAGAGCGACCAAACGACTCATCGTCATAGTCCGGGCTTTCGTAGATCGCGCGCCCGGTCATGTCAATCGAGATCGCGGTGTGGTAGGCCAAACCCAGCGACCATCGTTCATGCATCTGCCAGTGCAGGCCGGCCCGCGCTCCGTACCCCCAGCCGTCACCCTGGAGATGCGTGAGCACATCGTTCGCCGGGTTGAAAGCACCCGACTGATACAGGCTCGCCATCTCGGGCACCGCCCCTGCGTAGACGAGCGGCGCGTTGATCGCCTTCTCGACCGTCGCCTCGCCCCAGGTCGCGATCACCCCAAACCCAACCGACAGATCACGATTCAACCTGTACGCCGCAGAGGGACACACCTCCACCGCCTTCAGGCTCGTGTAGTCTGCATAGTAGCGTCCTTCCCAGGTTGGAGACAATTCGGTGTGCGAGCCGTACGGTGTATCGACGGCAAAGCCCATGGTCAGACGCTCCCCGTACGGAACCATGAGATGGGCGGAACCCAACGGGACCATACCCTTGCCCATATCCGCCGAAGAGGTTTGCGCTGCGCCGTCCGACGGTTGGTAGGTTGTCTGTGGGTTCACCCCGCAGAAGACCGCCTGCAGTTGTGTGTCGACCGCGCGAGCCGCAGCCGCCGGGTTGTAGTACAGAGCCGAGGCATCGTCCACCCCCGCAACCACCGCCCCACCTTGGGACATCGCGACCACGCCTTGCTCGAGGTAATTCTGAAAACCGGCCGCCCCGCATCCGATGGCGTGAGGGCGATGACGGTCAGCGTCAGCAGTAGTGCTGTATAGCGCATATTTCCCCGCTCTTTCCGGGCTCCGCGCCCGAATCGGGTGATTCTCCTTCCCGGGACATCGCGTTGAGTCGGATGTGGATGAGGTTTACACGTCGCGTTCCCAGGTCTTCCATTCGACTTAATCTTCGGCCCCGCAAGATCTTCGCCTTAGAGCCCCCCCCTGGCGGTCGACCCCTCAGGTGCTCTTCTGAGCCACTCGGCAAGACAGGAGGCCCGGGCCAAAGGAAACGGCGGGCCGTGGGCCACCCTCTTCCGGCGCGTGCGTCCTAAGCAACGAAAAATCAATGGGTTAGAAACTGGAACCTTGAGACATAAATTGTTTATTCACGATTGGCAGCGGTGATGTGACCAGACCGTTGCCCCTCGGGTCCAATGTCGGAGACCGGAGGAGCTGTCCCCCAAACTGGGAGGTGCATAATGAATGCGTTTGAAGACTGTGTGGCCAAGGGACGGCTGAAGAAGATCGACATCGACGCAGAGCGGGTCGCCCACGAGCTGACGACGGCCAAGGATGAAATCGAACAGGGGCTGACCTACTTCGAGAAGGGAAACTGGTCGGGCGTGGCCGTACAGGCCTACTTCGCCATGTCTCATTGCGCTCGCGGAGCTCTCGCATCTCAGGGATATCGAGACACCAATTTCTACGCCCTCTGCGTGGGGATCGAACAGCTGTTCGTTCAAGACGATGTTCTCCAGCCGGACGTCACCAAGCAGATTCGGACTGCCAAAGAGATCAAAGACGGTGTAGAGAATCGGCGGCGCGCAAGCGCCCATGAAGCACGCCGGCATCTGTCGTGGGCACTTGCTTTCGTCAAGGCCATCTTCGAGCGCTTGGCGTTGCCCGGATTCAAAGCCGACGAAATCCCGCTGGCTCTCCCCCAGACCAGCCAGCCTCGATCCGAGGAACGCCAGCCGCGCGATAGCGGCGAATCGCGTCAACCATCGAGCAACGAGGGTAGACGTTGGCGGGCCGATGATCCGCGGCACAAGTCTCGGGAGTCGCGCCGCCCATGGAATGCCTCCCGGTCTTCGGGATATCGTTCCATTTCGGAGTTGGACCGAACGGCCGACTAACCCGACGACGGGACTTTGGCCGCCGACTGCCCTGCGACCCATCCGGTGGAGAAGGCGGCCTGCAGGTTGTATCCGCCAGTGTCAGCGTCGATGTCGAGAACCTCGCCGGCCAGGTGAAGTCCCGGCAGGATGCGTGAGGCCATGGTCCGTGGATTGACTTCGGCGCGCACCACACCCCCGGCGGTCACCAACCCCTCGGCGATGGGCTTGGTGCGCGTCACCTGCAAACGAACGCCCTTCAACCACTGCCTGAGCCGCTTTCGCTCTACGGCAGTCACCTGATGGCCGACCTTCTCAACCGGGAGGTTGGCCATTTCACAACAGATCGGAATCAACTGAGACGGCAGAAGTCCCCTCAGGATGGCTCTGATCTTCAATTTGCCCTTTGCCTCAAGATCCCGCAGAAGACGCCGGTCCAGTTTTCGGTCATCGAGGGCCGGCTTGAGATCAATGACCACCTCCACCCGGTGATCCTCGGCGAGCGCTTGTGCGATTCGTTTGCTGAGCGTGAGGATGATCGGCCCTGATAACCCATAGGACATGAAGGTCATCTCACCCTGGAGCGCCATCCTCTTGCGGCCATCGTACCAGACCTGGGCCGTTACATTGCGCAGGTTCAGATCCCGCAAGCGTGCGGCGAGATTCCCCGCCGTCTCGATCGGGACGAGCGCCGGGCGCGGCTCGACGACCTGATGGCCCGCCTCCGCAGCCAGGCGGTATCCGTCGCCGGTCGATCCGGTCCTCGGGTAGGACATTCCCCCGGTCGCCAGCACGACGGCGTCAGCCCGATGGATTCGCTCGTTGGCGGGCGTGGCTTCCCCTCGGCAGGTGACAACGCCCCTCAGACGCTCATCCTCGATCACGAACCGGGCGACCGGTGCGCGCTGTTCGATCCGCACACCGAGATCTCGCACCCAGGTGATGAGGGCCTCGACGACCTCGACCGCCTTTCCGCTGACGGGAAACACCCGGCCACCGCGCTCGGTCACTGTCGCGACGCCGAGATCTTCCAGTAGGTCGACCAGATCGTCTTGGGAGAATCGGCCCAGTGCGTAGCGCATGAACCGACCTGCTTCGTCATAGTGGCGAAGAAAGTCGCTGGGGGAAGCGCTGTTGGTCAAGTTACAGCGGCCCTTGCCGGTGATAGCGAGCTTGCGGCCGGGTCGCTCCATCTTCTCGAGGAGAACAACGTCCGCCCCGGCGCGAGCGGCGGCGCCCGCCGCCAAAAGACCGGCGGCTCCACCCCCAACGACGATGACCCTGCGCTTCTGTGGCTCCATGGCGCCATGGTGGGGCTGCGGGGCGGGAGGATCAAGACGGAATCTAAGAGATTGACCAGGGCTAAGTTACGCAACTAGGCCCAAGACAAGCGAAGTCTAAGAGCATTTGGCGAGAAGAGGCTTGAAAAAGCAGC
>CAZTDY010000076.1:0-20411 GCA_964612295.1 uncultured bacterium
CCGACGGAGATGCGATCTTCGCCATCTATGCGCGGTTTTGCTCCACCGGCAACAACAAGCTTGCCGGTCGGCGGCGGAGGCTGCCGCAGTTCCGGATATGGGTCGGGGATCCCATGGATTGCCTGTGACGGACGCGCGCCATTGTAGTAGCGGATGTACTCGTCAACGACGCGCCGGATGTGATCGACGCTGAGGAAGATGAAGTGGTTCAAGGCTTCCTCGCGCAGCGTTCGGTTGAATCGCTCGACGTGAGGAGAAGCGTTAGGCGCACCGTACGGAATGGGGAGTCCGTCGATGCACATGACCTCACCCAGCCACAGGTCGAGATGACAGCGATAGTTGCGCGTGCGATCACCATGCTCCACGGTCACTCGCCTACCGTATTGACCGAAGATGCCGTCATTGTCGTGAACGAGAAATCGCGGTGCGTTGTCCGAACCTGTCGCTTCACGGATCTGCTGTTTCACCCAGGGAAGCGTGGGGTTGGTCGTGACGTTGACATGTATGATGCGGCGGGTGTCAATCTCCATCATGACGAAGACATAAGCGATCGCGAAGAGAGCGGTGTACTGAGTCAGAAAGTCGCAGGCCCACAGCTCTTTGGCGTGGTTGCGAACGAAGGTGCGCCAAGTCTGGTCGCCACGGGGCGTGCGCCGCACCATATAGCCTCGGATCGTGCTGGGTGCATGGTGGATGCCGAACTTGGCCGCCAGTTCCTCGGCGATCTTGTCCTCACCCCATCCGGGTTGATCGCTGGAAATGCGCTTTATGAAGGCAATGTGTGTGCGAGGGATCCGTGGACGGCCGATCTTGCCCGGACGTGACTTGCGACGCCACATTGCCTTGAAACCTTTGCGGTGCCAGCCGACGACAGTGGCAGGCTTCACGATTACGAGCGAGCGCGTGGAGTCAGACCAGAGACGGTGAAGAGCAATCCAGAACACGCGATCCTCGGCGCGAAGTCTGGGGCGCTTCTGAGTCCGGATGTAGACGGTGAGTCGTTGACGCAGGGCGGCATTCTCCAGCGCCAGGCTTGCCCGCGGCTTCAGGGCGGCCCGCACGAGAGAGAGTAGAGCAGATAGTGTTGTTCTCATCATGGGTGAGATTGTACCATTATGGGAGAGATGGCCGATTATGAGGGAGTTACGGACTTTTCGCGGACTACGGGCCTAACGCCCTCTCTCGGACAAGCTCTGGGTCCTACGCCCCCGGACCTGAGCTTGTCTCGGGGGTCTGGCGGCAGTAGACTGACGACCATCTGCCACCGGGGAGCGTCGGCCAATTCTCATGCGAACACGAATCTGGCAGAGACCTTCAAACACAAGGTGGAGCTGGATCAATCAGATTCCATCCAAGAGGCAACAAGATCATGAGAACGCAGGATTCCATGATGGACGTGCCGGATATGCGGGCGAACCGATGTTCGAGGTGCAGGCTCTTCGAGAGGCTCAGCACTACCTTCGCACATACACCGACGATTGGGGCAACCGACCCTACGAATACCCTTACTTCTGGGCAGGATTCGTGCTGATTGGAACATGCGACTAGATCCTCCCGAGTCGCACGGCCTGGTGAGGTAAGCAAGACAGGAGAACTCACGATGGGACTCCGACAAATCGTCACACGCAGCGGGGGGTGGCTCGGACGACTCAGTGCCCGTCGACATGCCAACGCCTCCCGCTCGTGTGTTGAAGAGACGACAGATCGTGCTGAAGCCATCGCGCAACAGATTCAGTGGCTGCGTCGTGACCAGGAGTACGAAGTAGCGCTTGAGCGCGCGCGGGAGCTCCTAGCGCTTAGGAGGATCGATGAAGGTGGACGATCGCATGAGATCACTGACGCCAAGTGGCTCGTGGCAACGCTTGAACGCGCGGTCAGCTTCTCTCCGGAAGAGAAACGGGAGTATGCACTCGCGCTGAGCATGGATGATGTGATTATTCCGCACTGGTGCAACGGTGAACGCGAAGACGCTGCCGCAGCGGCCCACAGGCAGCTGGAGATCCTCACGAACCTTCTTGGGGCCGACCACCCCGATCTGGCTCCTGCCATGATCCATCTGGCCGGGCTCCATGATGATCGGGGCGAGCACGACGAAGCAGAGCCATTGTACCAGCGGGCGCTCGCGATCAGGAAAAAGGCTTTGGGTCCCGAACACCCTGACGTCGCTGAAGCACTCGGCCTACTAGCAAGCTTTCACCACGATGAGGGCGAGTACCACGACGCAGAGTTGCTCTATCAGCACGCGCTTGCGATCGAAGAGAACACGCTTGGCTCGGACCATCCCTCCGTGGCCAGTTCACTCGACAACCTGGCAGCGCTCCACCGCGACTACGGCGAATACGCCAAGGCAGAGCCTCTGTACCGACGTTCGCGCGCAATCCGAGACAAGACCCTTGGCCACAAACATCTCGAAGTAGCAGATTCACTTGTCAACCTTGCCGGACTCTACCGTGAACAGGGCCGGCGCGCTGAGGCGGAACCGCTCTGCCTGCGCGCACTGGCGATACGGGAGACGGTGCTTGGTCCCGAGCATCCGGAGACGGTGACTTTGATAAACAACCTTGCAGTGCTCCTCGGCGAGCAGGACAAGCACGCTGAGGCGGAACCGTACTTCCGACGGGCGCTCGCGATCAATGAGAAGACTCTCGAACCAGAACACCCCGATGTGGGGATGTCGCTGCAACATCTTGCTGAAGTACTTCACTCTCAGGGTGCACACGAAGAGGCTCAACCCATGTATCAGCGTGCCCTGGGGATTCGAGAGAAGACCCTCGGTCCAGAGCACCCCTACGTGGCGACCACGCTGAACTGCCTTGGAGTGGTCTATTATCACCTGGAGAAATACGACGATGCGGAAGCAATGTATCTACGTGCGCTCGCAATCAGGGAGCGGCACTTCGGTCCCGATCACATTCTCATTGCCAATTTGCTCTGTTGTCTCGCCCTGCTTTACCGCGCTCAGGGCAGACACGACAAGGGGGAACCTCTGCACCAACGCGCGCTTCAGATTCGAAATATGCCTTATTGCCCCGAGCATCCCGATGTGGTTGCTCCTATCAACACCCTAGGATTGCTCAGCCCCGAAACAGGAGACCATTCCGATGCTCCGGGCACGGACCAGCGCGGGTAGCGCAATGAGACTCTAGAAAGTTGATTCTCGCAGTCATGCAACGGAATCTAGCAAGGATCGGATTGACCCGTACTTTTCACCTAAGCCGTGTTCCTGCGACCACATTGTGTCTGCTTGCTCACAGTCGCTTGATGCGCAATCGCGGATATTCAAGGGCAATGAGGGGAATCGTCCGATGGTACGAACCTTGCGGCGGCACACTGCGAGCGCGGCGACGAGAAGCAACAGGATGTGCGTCGAGACGCGCCCAGCTCGGCGATCAGATCGAGACAAATGAGAGAGATCTCTTCACGAAGAGGAGTAGCAAAGTGCTGAGGATGCGAGTGCCCGCTGTGACGATCGGGCTTATGCTGACATTGGTGATCACCGGATTAACGGGTATGGACCGGGACGGGGAAGCATCTCGTGTTCGGGCGCAGGACCGAACCACAGAGCCTGACTCCGTGGTTCTTGAACTCGCGCTCCGTGCCGCCACCAATGCTCGGACACAGGGTTTCGGGCCACAACCCGTGCTGACGATTATCGACTACTCCCTGCCCTCCGACTGCCGGCGCCTGTGGGTACTGGAAATCGAGACCCAGGAAGTGCTGTTTCACGAGCTTGTTGCCCATGGCAAGGGCAGTGGCGAGCGAGAAGCGAAGACATTCTCCAACGTGACGGGAAGTCATGCCTCGGCTCTGGGTCTGTTTGAGACTGAAGACGCCTATGAAGGGAGACACGGCTACTCGCTGCGGCTCATGGGCTTGGAGGAGGGATTTAACGACAATGCGACCGAGCGCTGCATCGTCATTCATGGCGCTTGGTACGTTAGTGACGAGTTTGCCAACGAGCATAATCGCGTCGGGAGAAGCTGGGGCTGTCCGGCCCTTGACCCTGCTGTAAGCCGGGCAATCATCGACGTGATCAAGAATGGTAGCTTGGTGTTTGCTTACTATCCCGACACGATGTGGCTTACCCAGTCCACCTTTCTGCCTGAGTAGCCTAGCTGATGTCCGGGAGAGAGGGTGTTCGATTGTTTGCCAACAAACTGCTACAGGTCGAGGAGACGAGTATGCGATGCCTGACTTTCACCTGCATCCTGGTTGTTGTCCTGAGCGCGACACCTCTGGCAGAAACACATCTTGTCAAGCCGGACGGCAGCGGCGCTTTTCTGACGATCCAAGATGCGATCTACCTGGCTGCCCCCGGGGACACGATCGAACTGGCAAATGGGACCTTTTCGGGCGATGGGAACCGAGACATTGTCATTCCAGCCTGGGCCGTCCTCGTAGTGCGATCGCAGAGTGGGTGTCCCGATTCATGCGTCATCGATTGTGAAGGAAGCGTGCATACACACCATCGGGGATTTGTGTTTGAACCTTCCTCGGCTTCAGTACCCCTGGGCGCAACACCCATCCTGCTGTCAGATCCAGTCGAGCCCCCTTGGTTGCGCGACGAAGGCGAAGCCGTATTCGTCCTGGAAGGTGTCACGATCCGGAACGGCTACGCCGAGAAGGGAGGTGCCATCCTCGTGGGATACGGTGGTCCACTCATCAGGAATAGCATCCTTGAGGAGAATACGGCTACCAGCGGCGGTGGCATCCATGTGGAATTCGCGAATCCCATTATCATGGGCAATACCATCCGAGACAATCAGGCGGTTGAAGGGGGTGGCATCTATGCCTTCCATGCCAGCCCACAGATAGAATTCAACGTCATCGCAAACAACCGCTTCGCGGAGCGGGGGGGCCGGTCACCCTCGAAGTATGCACCACCCTGGATGAAGCGATCATCTGCCACGAGACCCTCGGCCGTCCAACCGACCAATCGGTGGTTCTCAGCTTCACTCCGCTGATGGCGATGGAGGCCTACGTCGAGTATGGCATCGCGGGGCAGGGGCTGGAGACATCTGTGAAGACCGCCGCTGCGGGGGCATCCTGTGAATTCATCCTCGATTGCCTGGTTCCCGGTGCGGAGTACGGGTGCCGCTTGCGATATCGCCTGGCCGGCAGTGAGGACCCGTACGATGAAGGGTCTTTCCTCGTCTTTCGCACCCAGTGTCCTCCCCTGACCCCGTTCACCTTCACGATCCAGGCGGACTCTCACATCATCGGTGCCTGGCAGAGCCAGGGGCCGGGCATCGAGCTCTACCGGCGCGCCCTCGAGAACATCGAAGCCGACCGGCCCGAGTTTCACATCAGCATGGGTGACTTCGCGATGATTGGTTACTGCCCCAGCCGCTCGATGGCCTGGGAGCAATATGCAGTGCAGCGGCGTTTTCTCGATACCCATCTGAGCGGGGTGCCCCTCTACCTGGTACTCGGCAATCACGAGGTGGAGATGGGTTGGCTCATGGCGGCAGGTGACAGCCTGCCCGTGTGGGGGGAGACCGCGCGGCGTGAGCTCATTCTCAATCCAGGGCCGGATCGATTCTATGAAGGCTGCGAGGATCCGCCCGCCACCGGCGAGGGACATCGTGAGAGCTACTTTGCGTGGGAGTGGGGCGATGCGTTCATCGTCGTCTTGGATCCCTACTGGTACACGGTTCGCGACCCGGTGAATGATCCCGATCCGGAACTGCGCGGCGGCTGGGCCTGGACATTGGGAATCGAGCAGTACGAATGGCTGCATGAGGTGCTCAACGGCACGGATCGTCAGTGGAAGATCGTCTGCATTCACCATCTCGTGGGCGGTGTGGATGACGAGACCGGCGCCTACGGCCGCGGCGGCATTGAGACCGTGGACTATGCGGTTGCCGGCCGCCCGTCGTTCGAGTGGGGCGGGGAAGACAGCCTGGGCGCGGACGCGTTCGCCGAGTACCGGCCGGGATGGTGGCACGGCCCGGTCCACGACCTCCTGAGAACACACGGCGTCGATCTGGTCCTGCACGGGCACGATCACTTCTTCGCGTTTCAGGAGTGGGACGGCATCGCCTACGTTACGGTGCCCCAGGTGAGCGACGCGTCTTACGGATACGGGTTCATGGCGGCCGGGGGATACGAGCACGGCGTGTTGCTGCCGAATGCCGGGCACCTCCGCTGTCAGGTGAGTCCGGGCGACGTGACCATCGAGTACGTGCGGGCGTTTCTGGATGGGGACGGGACAAACGGCGAGGTTGCGGCCAGCTTCTCCCTTGCCACGATGTCGGCCAATGGAGTCAATGACTCCCGAGACGCGCTTCACCTGCGGGCGGAACCGAATCCCGCTGTGCGGCAGACGGCTTTCTGGCTTCAGAGCCCCGGCGGGTCGCGGTTGCCGGCCGGCGAAGAGCTGCGCGTTTTTGACGCGATGGGACGCCTGCGCGCGCGCATCCGGCCCGATGTGCGGGGGGGCTACGCATGGGATCATCGTGATCTCGGGGGGCGCCTCGTGCCACCCGGCACCTACTTCGGCATGGTCGGTGTAGGCGAGAGCCGTCACACACGCCGGCTCACCGTGATCCGCTGACCTCTACTCGCGATAGGGCTCGTTGTCGCGATAGAGATCGCGGCGCTTGAAGAGCACCGGCACGAGCTTCGTCATCTGGCGTTCCCTCGCGTAGTGAATGGCCCGCCCGATGCTTTTGGCGGCCTCCTCGTATTTCCCCGCGCTCGCCTGAGCTGCAGCCAGGATGTCGTAACCCTGAGGATCCTCGCCATGGAGTTCGATGAATCTCCGGGCCAGCTCCTCCGCCAGGACAGGGTCGCGAAGCCCCTCATCCTTTGCGGTGGCCGAAACCCAGGCCAGGCGACGCATGAGAATGGGATCATCCGGCAGATGCTCGCGGGCCGCCTTGATCGTGGCCAGGGACTCCGCCAAGTGCCCGTCGGCAGCCAGCGCCTGCCACAACTGTTGATGGGCGGAGACCAGCGTTGGGTCGAGCCTGACCGCCTCGCCCAGATAGCGGGCAGCGTCACCGAACTCACCCATGCGCATCAGCACGCCGCCGAGATTGGAAAAGGCCAGAGCAGCAGACGGCGTAATCTCCACGAGCTTGAGATAGGTGCTGCGGGCTTCCGGGAGGTTGTTCTGCTGGGCATAGATCCAACCCAGCCGATCATAGGCCTCGGCATAGTTCGGGTTGTTGGCGATGAGGCGGTGGAGAACGACGGATGCCTCGCCGAGTTTACCCTGAAGCCGCATCGCATCGGCCATTCGGGAGAGCCGGTGCGGGTGGGTCGGCTCCGTGAGCAGGCTGCGCCGGAAAGCCTCCTGAGCGCGCTCGTAGTCGCCCATTCTCAAGTAGGCCGATCCTAAGGTGGCGAGAATCTCCGCGGACTCGGGGCTTTCGGCGAGAAGCGATGAGAGCTTGATGGCCGCATCCTGCAGGCGCCCCTGTTCAAGGTCGAGCTGCGCGGCGCGCAGGGTCTGGATCACCTGGACCATGTGCTTGGGGTCGCGTAGCGTCTTGCCCGGGGCCGCCTCGGTCGTCTTCTGGTTGCCACCCAGGTAGCCGAGGGACTCGAGCTTTCGGCGCGCAGCGTCATCCATCTCCACGGCCGGCGCATCGATTCTCTCCATCGCGGCCATCATCTCGGTGAGCGCTTCGACGAGTAGCGCTGCGGTCTCTTCGCGCTGGGCCGCGAGGTTGTTCATCTCATCAGGGTCGTTCGATCGGTCGTAGAGTTCGGCTGTGGGTGCGGCAATGTACTTCCACTGAGCATCGGTCAGCGAGTAAAGGGGCGCCCAGCCAAAGCTGCGGTTGAGATACTCATTCTCGCCATAGGCCACCAGCGTTGGCCCTTCGCCGGTCAGGCAGAAGGAGGCCAGGCTCTCCCCATCGTAGGTGGCGGTGACGCCCAGGCCGGTCAGGTCCAGGAGCGTGGGGGCGATGTCGACGGTGCGCACGACTGCCTCAATGCGACGGGGCGTGGTCAGGGTCTCGGGACAGGAGATGATCAGCGGCACCTGCATCGTGGTGTTGTAGAGGAAGAAGCCGTGCCCCGGCTCGCCGTGTTCGTTGAACGCCTCTCCGTGATCGCTGACGATCAAGATGATCGTCTTCTCGAGTTCGCCGCGGCCGCGCAGCCACTCGACCAATCGCGCCACCTGGGCGTCGGAGAAGGCGATCTCGCCGTCGTAGGGGTCTGAGAGCAACTTGTCATAGGGCGAAGGTGGCGAGTACGGGGCGTGCGGATCAAAGAGATGCACCCACGCAAAAAACGGCGCATCGCCACCGGTGTCCAACCATGACAGCGCGGCATCGACAACCAGATCGCCGGGCAGTTCGGCGAGGGGATTGGCCTCGATTCCGCGGCTGGCAAGGTCAGCGTACCGATCGAAACCCTGGTCGAGACCGAATACGGCATCGACCACCCACGCGCCGATGAAAGCGCCCGTGCGATACCCGGCCGACTTCATCGTCTCGGCCAGCGTTTGCACCTCGGGACTCAGCGATTGGTTTCCATTGACGTGAACCCCGTGCGACGGCGGGTTGAGACCGGTCAGGATGGTGCAGTGTGAGGGGAGCGTGTGCGGGACCTGGCAGAAGGCCTGCTCGAAGAGCACGCCCTGGGCGGCCAACGCATCCAGCGTCGGCGTCTGGGCGCCCGCATAGCCATAGCATCCCAGACGATCGGCCCGCATCGTGTCGATCGTGATGACGAGCACGTTGAGGCCGTTGCCTTGCAGGACCGGCGCTTCATCGGTGGGGGACGGGCCGCACCCCGACGAGATCAGCGCGAAGACAATGGCAAGTGCACCCAGCTTCTTCATGGCCTACTCCCGGTACGGTTCGTTGTTGCGATAGAGGTCGCGCCGTTTGAAGAGCAGCGGCACGAGCCGGGTCATCTCACGGGCTCTGGCGTAGTGAATGGCGCGCCCGACGCTTTGAGCGGCATCCTCGAATTGACCCGCGCCCGCCTGAGCCGCCCCCAGAATGTCGTAGCCCTGAGGATCTTCTCGATCGAGTTCGATCAGCCGGCGGGCCAGCGATTCGGCCAACGCGGCATCCCGCAGAGACGTGTCCTTGGCCGTCGCCGAGACCCAGGCCATCCTGCGCATCAGAGCGGGGTCATCCGGCAGATGTTCAAGCGCCGTCTTGACCGCAGCCTGTGACTCGGCCAGTTTGCCGTCGGTCGCCAGGGCCTGCCAGAGCTGGTAGTGAGCCGAGGCCAGCGTAGGGTCGAGCCGAACCGCCTCCTGCAAATGGTGGGCGGCATCGCCCAGTTTCTGCATACGCAGGAGAACACCGCCCATGTTCGAGTGGGCGAGCGCCGAGGTGGGGGTGATCTCGATCAGCTTCAAATAGCTGTCCCGCGCCTGCTCCATCTGGTTCTGCTGGGTGTAGATCCACCCGAGACGAGTGTAGGCCTCTCCATAGTCGGGAACATTCGCGATCAGACGATTGAGGGTGACCAGTGCTTCTCCCAGCTTGCCCTGGAGCCTCATGGCCTCGGCCATCCGCGACAGCCGGAAGGGATGGCCGGGATCGTGCTGCAGGCTACGGCGGAACGCCTCTTGAGCGTGCGGGAACATGCCCATGCTCAAGTACGCTTCGCCCAGGGTGGAGAGGATCTCACCCGAGTCCGGGCTTTCCGGCAGGACTTCCGAGAGGATCACGGCCGCCTCTTCGAATCGTTCTTCGGAGATCAGTGTCTTGGCATCGATGACGCGGCTGTAGACGCGGATCATGTCCTTCGGATCGCGGAGGGTCTCTCCCGGAGCGGCTTCGACGGTCTTTCCACCGCCGCCCAGGTATCCCAGAGACTCGAGCTTGCGCCGGGCGGACTCATCCATCTGGGCGGACTCAGCGTCGATGGTGACCATGGATTCCATCTGATCCGCCAGTATGCTGACGAGGCGCGCAGCGGACTGCTGCTGTTCGGCGGCGAGGTTTGTCAGCTCCCCGGGATCGTTCGCGCGATCGTAGAGTTCGGGCGTGGGCGCGGCGATGTATTTCCAGGCGGCTTCGGTGACCGAGTAGAGCGGCGCCCATCCGAAACTGCGGTTCGTATACTCGCTCTCGCCGTAGGCGACGAGGTCAGGGCCTTCCCCCAGCCGACAGAACGATGCCAGGCTCACCCCATCGAATCGCCCGGTGGGCTCCAGCCCGGCCAGGTCTAAGAGGGTGGGGGCCACATCCACCGAGCGGACCACGTCGGGAATGCGCAGCGGACTGGTAATCTCCTGCGGACAGGAGACGATGAGCGGCACCTGCATCGTGGTGTTGTAGATGAAGTAGCCGTGGCTCTCCTCACCGTGCTCACCGAACGCCTCGCCGTGGTCGCCGATGACCAAGACGGCGGTCTTCTCGAAGACGCCCCGTTCGCGCAGCCATGCGGTCAACCGGCCGACCTGGGAGTCGGTGAACGCGATCTCGGCGTCGTAGGGATGCTCGAACTGCTCGTCGAAGGGCGGCGGCGCCGTGAACGGGGTGTGAGGATCGAAGAGGTGGACCCAGGCGAAGAAGGGTGCATCACCCGTGGTGTCCAGCCAGGCGAGGGCCGCATCGACCACCTCATCGCCCCGGCGCTCGGCCTGCTCGCTGGCATCGTGTCCGCTGCTGGCCAGGTCGTCATAGTGATCGAACCCTTGCGAGAGCCCAAACACCGCATCAACCACCCACGCGGCGATGAACGCCCCGGTTTGATAGCCCGACGCCTTCATCGTCTCGGCCAGGGTCTCAACCTGGGGACTGAGGACCTCGCTGCCGTTGATATGCACTCCGTGCGACGGCGGATTGAGGCCGGTCAGGATCGAGCAGTGGGAGGGAAGCGTGAGCGGCACCTGGCAGAAGGCGTTCTCGAAGAGGGTACCCTGCTCGGCGAGCGCATCGAGCGCCGGCGTGCCGGCCGCCTCGTATCCGTAGCAGCCCAGCCGATCCGAGCGGGTCGTATCGAGCGTGATCAGGAGGACGTTGAGGTCGTTGCCCTGGAGCGCCGGGGCTTCGTCGGTCGGGGAGGGGCCGCAGCCTGAGGATGCCAGGGCAAGCCCCAGCACGCCTGCCCACACGATCGCCCTGCAAAGGACCTGACGGCCGAATGGCCTACGCCGCACAAAATGGCAAACCCCGATTCGCATATGACCCTCCCACAGCGGGTTTTGCTTGATCCCAAAGCCGGCGAGCCAGGGCTCCCGGGGCCTCGGACCCCAGGCTCCCCAGCGATCGCCTATCATAGCCTGTTCGGGAGGGAATGCAGACCTGTTTCTGAGGCCTGGGTGGGTCTCGACCGGCGTTTGAGAAGTGGCCCCGAGCGTCGCTAGAAGCCGCCGTAGAGAGTCCCTTGCCTAGCGTGACTCTCCATGAGAGCGAGCATATCGACCGCGAAGTCGAGTTCGCGCCGCAGGTCTTCGAGGTCGCCCGGAGAAGAGCCTGAGAGCGCCTGGACATCCGATCGGAACTGGGAGACCACCGTGCTCATCAACTCCACGGACGCTTCGTGATTTTCTTGATATATTTCGGCAGCATCATGGGCCCCCGTGATCATGAGTGCGAGGGCGGTGGAGATCTGTGTGCTGACGTGAGAGAAGTACCGTCCTTCCTCGTCGGGAGATGCTCCCGGAGGGAGATCAAGTGAGAGGGTCTCGTTGACCTGTTCACCGTCCACTGTTCGATAGCTCAGGCCGAGCTCAGCGGTGAGCTCCTCAAATAGGCCACCGTCGAGCCGCACGAGCAAAGCGCCTCGACGTCGACTCAGGAAGACGGAGGCAACCTGCAGCCGGGTTTCCTCCCCCGGAAACCCATACTCCTGTCCCACCGTGTAGCGCGCCGGCGGCGTGATCTCGACGGACAATTCGTAGGCCAAGGGGCACAGCAGCATGGGCCAATTCTGATCGATGAACTCCGGAACCTGTTCCGCATCCGTAATGCTGAAGGCATTGCCGCCTTCTAGATTCACCATCGCAGAGAAGATGTCGGGATTGAGACCGAGTCCACTGCCGATCACTGTCAGGCCGATGCCCTCCTGGGCAAGGTCTTGGGCCAGCTCCATGAAGCTCGAGGGGCTGGTTGCCCCGACATTCGGCTGAGCATCGGTGATGAGGAGGACCCGCTTCTGTTCAACATCCATCTCGGCCTGTTGGAACATCGTACGGGTGAGGATCAATCCGGCTTCCATGTTTGTGGAGCCGCCCGCTTCCAGGCTTTGAATGGCGGAGTTGAGTCGTGCGTGTTCGCTGCCTTCGACAAACGGCAACACGAGTTGCGCAGATCTGCTGAAAGAGGCAATGCCGACACGATCATGAATGTCGAAGGTCTCGATGACGGACAGCAGCAGATCCTGGGTGATCTGCGCCGGCAGCCCGTGCGAACCATAGCGCCATCCCATCGAGCCGGAAACGTCGACCAACAGGACAACGCCCATACCGGGAGGTTCCCATTGATCAAGGTCCACGTTTGAGGATAGTCCGATCTGTAGCCATCCGGCTTCGTTCTGCCAGCCGAGCGCACCCTGGAGACAGAGGGTTTGCGAACAGTCGGTTGTCTCCAACGGTAGATCGTACTCGGAGAAGATCCCCTCCACGACCAGGGCGCTGGCTGGCGGCACGACCCCTTCCTGAACGAAAGTACGCGCGACGACCAAATCCTGGATGCCGCCTGGTGTTGCACCGGAAGAGGAACCTGGAGAGGAGGGAGCTGTCCCTGCGGGTGTTGTCGAGAAGTCAGAGCAACCGCTGGAGAAGAGAATGAAAAGAACGAGACAATTCAAACAGAGGACATAGAGAATCGATCCATTCGGCCCACGCATGCGCACCCCCCTCGTTAGAAGGTCGGAAAGAGCGACGAGCGAGCGTAAGACCGGCTCCGGGACACTCGCCGTCTTGACTCGGTCATGGTTGATTGCTCTCGTCTCAGGTGCCGATGTCTGTACTTTGAATGCTGTCGCAGGCATTCGGTTCCCAAGGAAATGGCGGGGAGGAGAAGCTACCGGTTGCGGAACCGGACACTCGCGCTCACGCGAAGGGCTCTGATCGCCCGCTAGGGCGCCCGCTAGCGCTGAAAAAGCATCTCCGCGTAGGTCGGGAGCGGCCAGAGGTCATCGGGGAGGATCTCCTCGATGGCATCGGAGGCTTCCCGCGCCCGCTCCATGGCCGGCAGGAGCTGGTGGACAACCTGCCGAGCCCTCTTGTCCGCAGCGATGGGACGTTTCGCATCTTCGGCCTGGTGGTCGGCCATCGTTTGCTCGATCTCCTGCAGCGCGCTTCGCAGCGCGGCGATCACTCTGAGCAGCTCACTCAGCTGCCGCTGGGACTCCCCATCCGGCAGGCCGGAGCGCGACATCGCGGACACGAGCTCAGCCAGCTCGGTCTGGTAGCGGAGAGCCGCCGGCAAGATATGGCGGTGAAGAAGGCTAAGAAGCGTCCGCGCTTCGATGCCGATGATCGTGTTGTACTTCTCGATCTGAACCTCCACGCGGGCGTGCAGCTCGCGGGGGGAGAGGACGCCATACTTCTTGAACAGGTCGATCGACCGGCGCGTTAGCAGCGACGGTACCGCATCGACCGTGGTCAGTAGATTGGGCAAGCCGCGCTCGGCAGCTTCTTCATGCCACTCCTTCGAATAGCTGTCCCCGTCGAAGATGATGCGGCGGTGCTCCGTGATCAGCTCCTTGAGCAGCCCCTTGACCGTCGACTGGATCTTCGCTTGCGTCGGGTTCTTGCCGGACCGTTTCTCCAGCTCCCCGGCGATATGATCCAGAGCCTCCGCGACGATCGTGTTGAGCACTGTTGTCGGCCAGGCGACGGTGGCCAACGAACCGACGGCCCGGAACTCGAACTTATCCCCGGTAAAGGCGAACGGACTGGTCCGGTTCCGGTCGCTGCCGTGCTGGGGTATCTGCGGTATCGTGCGGGCGCCGAGCTGCAGCACCGCGCCCTTCTTGGTGGCGCGAGGTCCGCCCTTACAGACCTGATCCAGCAGGTCGGAGAGCATGTCCCCGAGGAAGACGGAGATGATCGCCGGGGGCGCCTCGTTCGCTCCCAGCCGATGATCGTTGCCGGGGCCGGCAACCGCCGCCCGCAGCAGTTCTCCGTGTTGGTCCACCGCGCGAAGGACCGCCGTCAGGAAGACGAGGAACTGCATGTTCGTGTGCGCATCCTCCCGCGGGTTGAGGAGGTTGACGCCGCTGGTCGTCGCCAGGGACCAGTTGATGTGTTTGCCGGAGCCGTTGACCCCTGCGAACGGCTTCTCGTGCAGGAGACAGACGAAACCGTGCCGGTCGGCGCTGCTCTGCAGGGCATGCATCACCAGCATCTGGTGATCGGCCGCGACGTTCGTCTCCTCGTAGAACGGGGCCAGCTCATACTGGCCGGGGGCGACCTCGTTGTGCCGGGTCTTGACCGGCACGCCCAGACGATAGAGCTGCTCCTCGACGTCGGTCATATATGCGAGGACGCGCTCATGAATGGCGCCGAAGTAGTGATCGTCGAGCTGGTGACCCTTCGGCGGCGGGGACCCGACCAGGGTGCGCCCGCAGATCTGCAGGTCGGGACGCGCATTGTAGAATCGCTTCTCGACCAGGAAGTACTCCTGCTCCGCGCCCAGGGTGGCCACGACCCGCTCGTCGGCCTCTCCATTGCCGAAGTAGCGCAGGATCCGCTGGGCCTGCTCGGCGACCGCCTGGAGCGAGAGCAAGAGGGGCGTCTTCTTATCCAGCGCCTCGCCGTGGTAGGAGACGAAGACGCTCGGGATGCAGAGGGTTGCGCCGGCTGGATTTTTCAGCACGAAGGCCGGGCTGGTCGGATCCCAGGCGGTGTAGCCGCGGGCCTCGTAGGTGTCGCGAATGCCACCGGAGGGAAAGGAACTCGCGTCCGGCTCACCGAGGACGAGCTGATCGCCCGAGAAGCGGCAGATCGTTCCGCCCTTGCCGTCCGGATGCAGGAAGGAATCGTGTTTCTCGGCGGTCGTGCCGGTCAGGGGCTGGAACCAGTGACAGTAGTGGCTGGCGCCCTGCTCGACCGCCCAGTCCCTCATGGCCAACGCGACGCTGTCGGCGATGTTCGGCTCCAGGGGCAACCCATGCTGGATGGTCTGCTGCAGCTTCTCATGGATGTCCGCCGGAAGGCGCTGGCGCATGGCCTTCATCCCGAAGGTGAGGGACCCGTAGGTCTCGGTGGCATCAAGGATGGATATGCCCGATCTGTCCTGGGGGGTACGCGGGGACGTCACGATGGTTCCTCCTGGCTAAGGCTTGGACCGATGCCGGATCTTAGATTCGAATTCAGGATCATGCTACCTTGATATGGCTGCTTTGAGGGCAATCCCGGCCCCCCCTCAGGCGAAGGCCCGGGTAAGCGGCATAGACAGGGCATCGCGCAGAAGTTGCCATCGTCGCGGAAGATCGGTAGGCTTCTGGGGCCCAAGCAGAACGCCGGATGACGTCAGAAGAGACCCGCGGGAGGAACCATGACGAGCAAGGATAAAGTAAGCGCGCTCAGGCGACTGATGCGCAAAGAGGGCCTGACCGCCTATCTCGTGCCGACGACCGATCCCCACCAGAGCGAGTATGTGCCCACCTGTTGGCGGCGGCGGGAGTTTCTGAGCGGCTTCACCGGCAGTGCCGGCGATCTCGTCATCACCCAGAAGGAGGCCGGGCTGTGGACCGATTCCCGCTACTGGCTCCAGGCTGGACGGGAACTCGACAAGAAGGTCTTCAAGCTATTCAAGGCGGGCGAGCCGGGCGTGCTCTCGATCAACGCGTATCTTGAGCAGAAGGTCCGCAAAGGGCAGCGGGTGGGGGTTGACCCGCGCGTTATCTCGAAGAGCCAAGCCGAGGACCTCGAATTCGTACTGAAGGGCCGCGATGCCAGCCTGAAACTGGTGTCGAGCAATCTGGTCGATGCCGTCTGGGCGGATGAGCAGCCGCCGCTTCCCCTCGATCCGGTCCAGCGACTGAGCGACCGGTATGCGGGACAGAAGGTGGAGGCGAAGCTCGCGGGCATCCGCAAAGAGCTCGCGGGCCAGGATGCCGAAGCGCACCTGATCTGCGCGCTGGATGCGATTGCCTGGACCTTCAATATCCGCGGGCGCGACGTCGAGTTCAATCCGGTGGCGATTGCCTACGCTCTGGTGACCAAAAGGGGCGCCACCCTCTTCATCGATGAGTCCAAGCTCTCGGCCGCAACGGCCAAGTGGCTGAAGGGCGTTGCGAAGATCGAACCCTATGAGGCTGTCGGGAAAGCACTTCGGAAGCTTGCCAAGGCTCGCAAACGGGTCCTGATCGACCCCAAGGAGATCAATCGCTGGGCCCTGGATCGCCTTCGAGGCGCCAAGTTGGTGTTCGGCGACAGTCCCGTTCAACTGGCCAAGTCCAGCAAGAACAAGGCGGAGCTGCGGGGCATGCGCCACGCCCACGTCCAGGACGGTGTGGCCCTCGTGCGCTTCCTCAGCTGGCTCGAGAGCGTGCCCCAGCGCGGGCGGCTCAGCGAGGTCGATTGCATCGATCGCCTGGAGGCTCTCCGCGCCGAGGGCGAGTTGTACCAGGGGGCATCGTTCGCCTACATCTCATCCTGGAAGGCCAACGGGGCCGTCATTCACTACGATCCGAAGAAAGCCAAACCCGCGAAGCTGAAGGGTCGCGGACTCTACCTCTTCGACACCGGGGGACAGTACCTGACGGGGACCACCGACGTGACCCGCACGATTGTCTTCGGCGAACCCACCGCCCACGAGAAGGCCTGCTTCACCCGTGTCCTCCAGGGCGTGATCGCGCTTTCGGTGGCTCACTTCCCCGAGGGCACCTTCGGCGCAACGATGGAAGCACTGGCGCGCCGCCCGCTGTGGGGGGATCACCTGAACTACAAGCACGGGACCGGCCATGGCGTGGGCCACTACCTCAACGTGCACGAGGGGCCGGTGGGATTCGCTCCCCGGAGCCCCGGCAAGCTGAAGGCGGGCAACGTGCTCACCATCGAACCCGGGCACTACGAGGCCGGCAAGTTCGGAATCAGGATCGAGAACATGGTGGCGGCTGCGCCGATCTCGAAGCGCAAGCCGAAGGCGGGCGAACCGGCCTGGCTCGAGTTCGAGACGCTGACGCTTTGCCCGATCGACCTGCGGCTCATCGACACGCGGCTGATGGCGGCCGACGAAGTGACCTGGCTGAATGGGTACCACGAGTGGGTGAGGGATTCCCTGGCGCCGCATCTCGATTCGGACGACCGCGCGTATCTCGAGCTGGCGACGAGGCCGCTGTAGGCAGTGCTCAAGCACATCCTCATCGGCGTGAGCCTGGCTTTCACGGCGGCGGTTCAGCCCGGTCCGCTGCAGGCCTTTCTATTCTCTCGCGTCACGGCGATTGGCTGGCGGCGGACACTTCCCGCAAGCTTCGCGCCGCTCTTGAGCGATGGGCCCATCGCCGTTGTCGCGCTGCTTGTTCTGGGGCACCTCTCCCCGGGAATGCAGTCGATCCTGCGCGGGGCGGGGGGGCTGTTGCTGCTCTACCTGGCCTGGAGAGCGTTTCAGCAGTGGAGGCGGTCGGAGCTGAGCGCGGCGAAGCAGGGGGACAAGGTTCCCCGAACGCTTCTTGAAGCGGCCCTGGTCAATCTCCTCAATCCGAACCCATACCTGGGCTGGACTCTGATCCTCGGTCCGCTGGTGGTGACGGCCTGGCGGGAAGCGCCGAGCGTCGGTGTGGCCGTGGTCGTCGCCTTCTATGCCACGCTGGTGACCATGCTGGCGGCCCTGATCTTCCTCTTCGGATCCGCCCGGCTGCTGGGCCCGCGGATCCAGCGGGCGTTGCTGCTCGCTTCGTCGGTGGTCCTCGTGGGTCTCGCGGTCTATCAGCTGGTGATGTGTCTTCGGTAGAGGGCTTCGGGGGGTGTTAAGAATACAAGGAAATAGCCTTGTTTTCCTGACGGGCCATGGCACGCACACAGTCTTCCGGGGCGGAGTCTGTGCCCCGGGGCACAATGTGAGTAGCGGACTACCAGTCCGCTGACAGAGCCAAAAAGCTGAACCCGGGAGCTTTCGCCCCCGGGCTCGTTACTTGGGCCTGAGTGGGCCTAAATCAGACTAGCTCTACTGGAACAGCCCCTTGATGGCGCCCCAGGTCGTGCCTTCGGTCGGCGTGGAGCCGGCGGCTCCCACCTTCACGTAAAGCAGATACTGACCCGGGTAGGTCACGCTGCTGTCGCTACCGAAGTCGAACGACACCTGGACCTCTTCGCCCATAAAGGCGGAAAGATCGAAGCAGTCGAGCGATTGCATAATGTCATGACCCGTCCAGCCCTGCTCCATATCCACGCAGAACGCGTAGTAGTTGGTGCTGGTGCTGAGCGTCGCAGGATAGACCGTGTACGGCTCGATGACCGTGCCGTTCACTGACACATTGCAACCATCGTAGTTGGTCTCGATGTCCAGCCAGTGCGAAACCTCCATGAGGTACGCCGAGTCCGTCACCGTGAACAGGGGAGCCAACAGACCGTCGCCCGAATCGTTGACGTAGTCGGCGTTGAGAATCGTACCCCAACACGCGACGTCCAGCGGGACTTCAGGATTGGCTTCCACACCATACTCCCAGACCGGCATGCCGCCAGTTTCGCAGACGGCGGGCATGAAGCCCTGGTCACCCTGGGCAAAGTCCCAGTCATAGGTGACGACCGTCAGCTCGCAGGAGTCATCCGCCCTCAGAATTTCCATGTGAATGGGCGGCGAACCTGCGTTGGCTGCGCCAGCGAGAGCTAGGATGCTAAGGACAACTAGCACTCTCTTCATTGCCTACCTCCTTAGATGCCTTTTCAAGCCTTGCTGCAAGGAATCTACAAAACGGGAATTTCGCGGGCTGGATCATCCAGGCCCACGGACTTTCCAGCCGCTAGAGACCCATAACAATTCTACCCGTTCGGTACCTGTTTGTACAAGTCCAAATGACCGGGGACGGCTGAGGCGGGCCACTTTCTATCTGGCTTTGCAGGAATGGGTTACTACGGCATCCCAACGTACTGGGCTCATCCGCCGTGGGCGAGATGGAAAACCGTGACTTCGGCCTTGTCGGGAATCACGGCCTGTTCGTAGTCGTCCTTGGAGATGAGATCCCCGTTCACCGAGACGGTGATCAGGGCGTAGGTGTAGCCCATGGCGTCCAGCATGTCGCGCACCGTCATGCCCTCGTGCCAGTCGAGGTGATCGCGGTTATTGATGATGATCATGCGATACCGATCCCTTGAGCAGGAGTTCGATGGCGACATTCGCCTCCAGGTTGGCGACGATGGCCACCCGGGCCGCGCAGAGCCCCTCGCTCATGTCTGATTCTTCATCTCCACACACGTGGATCCGTCCAGCAGAGCGAACCCCGATCAGCTCGCTCTTGCCGCACCCCGAGAGCCCGCTGGCGGCGACGACGGGCCGGTCCGGATACGCCCCGCACCAGGCTTCCAGCAGCCACTGCTTCGCCTCGGCCCGATCAAAAGCCTCGATCAGCAGATCCGCAGTTTCAAAGGTGCTCGCGACAGTCTCGGGGGAGAGAGCCGCATCAATCAGGTCCAGTTCGATCCCGGGATTGATCGCGCGCAGGTGGCCGGCGAGGGCTTCAACCTTCGGCCGGCCAATGTCGCTCTGGAAGAAATACTGCCGATTGAGATTCGAGGCCTCCACGCGATCGTGGTCGGCGAGGATCAGCCGACCGATCCCCGCCCGCACCAGGGCCACGGCTGCGTTCGATCCCAGCCCGCCGCACCCCGCGATGCCCACGGTCCTGCGTTGCAGGACCTCCGTGGTTCCGGGGACATTTCGCGCGAACAACGGATTGGGTGTTTCCATGACCTACGCGTCCTTGATCGCCTCGACCAATTCGGGCAGATCGATACCGAGCTCCTTCAAACGCTCAGGGGTCGGCACGCCGCGCTCGTTCCAGCCGCGCCGCTTGTAAGCCACCGTGAGGACCTTCTCGTACTGCTCCTCGCGGTGCTTGCGCAGCGCCTTGATCTTCTCTTCGACGGCCATGCCCGCGGGGTCGAGATCGAGTTGCTCCTTGAGCTGCTTGTCGTACCGCTTGGCACGGGACTCGTACTCAGCGACGGTGACCGGTCCCATTGCGCGATAGGGCGGAATGTCGTGCTCGCGGGTGCCGGTGCCGAGCATATAGGCGATGATCCGTCCGAGGTTGTGGGCCCGGGCGGACTGGGCCAGCATCTTCTCCTCATCGAGCTTGATGCCGGTCATGCCCTCGAAGAACTTGAAGTAGTTGTCCACGTGCTCGGGGATCTTGGCGGCCGTCAACGGCTCATGTTTGCTGTTGTCGGACGGCACCACGTCGTTCCAGGGCAGCTTGCAGAGGCCTAAGAGCCCGAACCAGGTGCGCCAGAGGGGGAAGTAGTAGAGCGCATCGGCCTTGTCCTCGAAGGTCGGGATCTGGTTGTTGACCATGTCCATGAAGATCAGCCA
>CAZTDY010000077.1:0-19999 GCA_964612295.1 uncultured bacterium
CTGACACGACGAAACCGAGCATCAGAAGTTCGCTGTGGACACGAGGTGCCCCCCAGGTCGGGTTCTCCGAAACCATACGCTGAATGAGATCTCGGATCTCAATGTCAGACCTCGGTCGGCCGCCGCGATTGGTGCGCGACTTCCAGCGCCAGTATCTGCGGAAGCCTTGGCGATGCCAACGGATGACGGTCTCAGGCTGGACGATGATCAACGCATCACGCCATCTCGACCAGAGACGGTGGAGGAGTATCCAGAGGATGCGGTCAGATGCTCGCAGACTGGGGCGTGGCTTCTTGGTCTTGAGGACGGCAAGCTGTTGGCGAAGCGCCATGTTCTCAAGGGCAAGATCTAGCCTCGGTCTGAGCAGGGCGTGGATCATCGCTGCGAAAGAGGATATGAGAGTCATAGCCGGGGAGATTGCCGCAATCGGGGGCTGATCGACAAGGCGGCACTGGATGTCCTACTTTAGCCGTAAGTTCCAGTACAGCCTGACGGACGAGGTTTTGGCAAAGGGCAGGCGTTAGAGATGGCCGCAATCGTGCCCAGAGCACCTGGCTTGGCGGTGGCGACAGCGAAAACCGGGATGGAAGTGCCTATCCGCTGTAGGCAGTTGCAAAACGGCGATCTGCCGAAAGCTGCTCGATCGAAGCATCCTTGAGGTCACGATCCACCACGCGCAGGAGGTCTGTGATCTCCTGCAGCGATGGTTCGTGCCTTCGTAGGCGGCGTTCACTCAGCCAGTCTTGTAAGCTCTTTCTCATCACCTATGAGCCAAATCTTGGGGCCCGCGACTACCTGTTGAATGAAGCGATTCCCTTTGCGGGCTTTGGCTCGAAACTCCTTCTCGGGATAGATCGTGGCGTTGAACTCGCGTCCCAGGTCTCGGCCGAGTGGACCAAGAACCCCGGCGGCCTGACGTTGGGAAAGCTGACCAACAAGAAGCAAGTCGATGTCGCTCGTCGCACCCTCCGAACCCTCAGCTACGGACCCGTAGACGAAGGCCAATAGCACCCGAGCTTCAAAAGGTCGCAAAGCAGCCCGCAGCTGGTCCCCCAGAGCGACGGTCTTGATAAGGACCCGCTTGAGATCTTCGTAGGCAGGGTGTTCACGACAGGCCACGTAGTAGACACGGTTTCCGCGACGGGTCTTCAGCACCAGCCCGGCCGCCTGAATGCGTCTGAGGGCGCGTTGAACCTCGACAGTGGTCGACTGGGTCTTCTCGGCTATCTCGCGTTGATAGTACTCCTGCTCAGGGTTGAGCAGGAGGAGGGCCAAGACATCCAGAACGGTCTGGTTGGGGAAAAGCTTTGCCAGCGAATGAGTTATGGCACCCTTCTTGGCCATGGAGCCTCCCGGAAAGCAACCGACTACGATTTGTAGTCAATTAACTACACTTTGTAGTCCGTTAAGTCAAGGATAGGAGGAAGAAATATCCCAAAGGACAGTCGGTTACAGCGAGAATCAATGAGGAGGTTTCTCGGGCCGGAGACCGGTCGCGTGCCCCCGCGGGGAACGCGGGGGCCATCCCGAATTTACGGCACACAACCTTAGAGATAGGCGTCCATGCCGAGTTCGTCGAACATCCGCTGCATGAGCTGCGCCCCGGTCACGAGCCGCATCGTATGATACGCACAGCCGCTACGCTCACAGGCCTCCACGAAACCGCCGTGGGGCAGGTGCAGGCTGAACATAGGGGCCTGGCATTTGCCGCAGGTAATGTCGGTCTCCTCGAGGGAAATCGAGCAGTGGGGGCAGATGAACTCCACCACCTCCCCTTCGGGGATCTCGGGATCACAGGTTTTCTCGTATTCGCCGTACACCGGGTCGAGGTGTATGGAGCCCTTCCCTCCCTCGCAATTGAACGCGAGGTTGATCGAGGGATGACCGTGGAACTTTACCTCGGAATCCATGAGATCGCAGCCGGCCGGGCACTTGGCGTGGGCGACGACGACCTCACCCTTCCCGATTTCAAGTTCGATGTGATTCCCTTGGTCGCTCATGATCGGTCTCCTATCTGGGTCAGAATCTGAGGCTCACTTGATTGATACAGCAGCGGCGCGGCAGACTCAATCCCCAAGGTCGCGGTCCCGAGATTGGTGCGACGGGCGCTTCACCTCGTGAGGCAGCAGTCGGGGCGGTTCTTCGGTTTTCACGCACCGGCCCGGGTCCTCCAGGGTCCAGCCCTCGCAGACCCATCGTTCGAGGAGTTCATAGGCGTCAGGCACGCTCTCCGGTTGCAGCTCCCTCCACAGGTCGTGGTGCGAGTTGATCAGCCCCTGGTCGACGATCAGCCCGTTCCGGTCGGCCAGGTAGTAGTGGATGCCGCCCACCCGGTCGGCGGACTGACCGGCCAGAATCTCCACCATCAGCGCGTAGGGAGTGGTGACCGGCAGAGCGCGGATCCGCTGTGCGCAGGTCTCGCGGCTCCGGCGAAACATCCGGGCCTGGTTCCTGCCCCACCGGACCGGAATGTCGAGGATCTCTTCGGTCACCAGGGGGCGGGCCAGGTTCATCTCGCTCAAGTAGTCGGCGAACCGCTGGGTCAGCATGTACTCGTGACTGGTGTTCGGCCCCCGGATCACGTGGATCGGAAACAGGGTGACCGCGAAGAGGTCATCGCGCTCCTCGAACGCGGCCCGTGCCGCCCGGGTTTCCCGGGAGTCGTAGACCCAGGGGGCCTGGAAGAATCCATCTCTCAGGACGCCGGAGAAGATGAGCCCGAAGAACAGAATGAAGGCGGCGGCCTGCGAAAACGCCCAGGTGAGCCCGGGTCGCGAGGATGGGGCTGGAGGGCGGAGCGCGGCGATCAGATACAGGAATCCGGCCACGGCGGCGATCGGATAGAAGGTGCCGGTCCAGGGCGGTCCGACGATGACGAAGTAGGTGGCGACCCGAATGACCACACCGGTCAGGATGAGCAGCGCTCCCGGGAGCATGAAACGCCAGGCGACGATCAACCCGGCGACGATGACCCAGAAGCCGACCGAGAGGTAGACTTCCTGCCGGGTGAGGTCTCCGGGGCTGTCGTAATCGAAAACGATCGGAACCAGGGCGCCGAGCAGCAGGATCGTGCCGAGGATTCGTGCAATCCAGTGCATCTGGTCGGGTCCCTCCACGACAAGTCCAGGTCACAACCGCCGGTCAGCGTTCCAGGCTGCTACTCTCTGCCGCGCGCCGGCCGGCGTCAACATCGACCTTGAGCAACAGAATCCCGCCCACGATGAAGAAGACCACCAGGCTGACGATGCTCAGGCGGCTCGTACCGGTGATCTGGCTGACGACTCCGAAGAGCAGCGGCCCGGCGATGCCGGCCATCTTCGCGCTGGTGCTGTAGAAACCGAAGAATTCGGCGCTTTTGTGCCGCGGCACCATCACGGCGAACAGCGAGCGGCTGAGCGCCTGCGCGCCACCTTGAACCGTACCGACCAACAGCGCCAGAAGATAGAAGTGCCAGGTCGTCCGCATGAAGTATCCGCCGACGGTGATCACCCCGTAGACGCAAAGCGTCAGCAGGATCGTCCGTTTCGCGCGGATGCGCTCGGCCACGCGCCCTAAGAGGATCGAACAGGGGATGCCGACAAACTGGGTGATGAGCAGGGCGATCATCATGTCCGACAGACCAATGCCGATCTCGTCTCCGTAGGCGGTGGCCATCTTGACGATGGTTCCGATTCCGTCGTTGTAGAACCAGAAGGCCACCAGGAAGAGCATGAGCTGGCGGTAGCGGCGGATGTCACGCAAGGTCTCGCGCAGACGCGCCAGACCGGCCAAGGCCGGATTGGGCCCACCGTCGCGCGGGCGCCGAACGATCCCGGCACCCGCGAGCGGCGGCTCCGGCACGTTTCGCAGGAGGGGGATCGAAAAGAGAGCCCACCACACGCCCACGCTGACAAAGCAGGCTTTCAACGCAAAGGTGGTGTTGGGGAAGCCGAAGAGCTGCGGTTTCAGATACCACAGGAGATTGATTCCCAGCAGAAGACCGCCTCCGACGTATCCCAGCGCGTACCCTTGCGTCGAGACGCGATCGATCCGGTTGGGGGGAGCGATGTGCGGCAATAGTGATTCGTAGAAGATGTTGGCCGCGGCGAATCCCAGATTGGCGGCGATGAAGAGCCCGCTGGCCAGCCGCCAGGTGTCGCTCCCGATGAATACGAACGCGAGGGTGGCGACGACGCCCAGACCTGCGAACACCGAAAGGAATCGCTTTTTCCCGCCGGTGTGGTCGCTGACCGCTCCCAAGACCGGGGCCAGGACGGCTGCCAGAGCTAGCGCGATGGCCGTCGTATAGCCCCAGTAGGCCGTCGCATCCGCTTCGCCGAGCCCGGCGCCCACGGCGATCGATCGGTAGAAGGGGGGAAAGATCGCGGCCATCACGGTGGTGGCGAAGGCGGAGTTCGCCCAGTCGTAGAAACACCAGGACCGCGTGACCTTCCGGTTCGTGTCCGTCATGAGCCCCCCCGCGTCGCCTTGCCACGGCACAGACTACCCTCGGCGGTGGACGAGGGCCAAGGGAAAGGCAGCGCGGTCGCATCCCGGGGGGGGCAACAAATCAGTGTCTCACGGCAGTGCGATTGCTAAGATCCGGTGGCAGGAGCACCACTGGAGAAGGAGGTGACCGGTGTCACGCCGCAAAGGCCAAAGCGACCGCTTTCTCTGCCAGAGCTGCGGAGAGGACTTCGCCAAGTGGTTCGGCCGCTGCCCGAGCTGCGGCGAGTGGAACACCTTGGTCACCTTCAAGCCGCCCCGCCCGATTCCCAGCGCGAGCCGCCGAGGCGGCAAGGCGGGAGGAGGGGGCGCGCCCGACAGAGGCCTCGGCATCCCGGGCAAATCCCGGCGGACCGGGCCCGGATCACCGGAGGGGGAGGTCCCCTGGTTCCAGGGCGACACGGATCCCGCGCTGAGTTCACAGGTTCTGCAACTCGGGCAGATCCCGGCGGAAGGGCCGGACCGCCTGGCGAGCGGCATCACCGAATTCGATCGCGTTTTGGGCGGCGGGATCGTGCCGGGCTCCCTCATCCTGGTCGGTGGCGACCCCGGGATCGGCAAGTCGACGCTTCTGCTGCAGGTCGCTTCCCGGCTCGCGGCGGGCGGCCGGGGTGTGCTCTATGTCTCCGGCGAAGAATCAGCCTCGCAAACGAAGCTGCGCGCACAGCGGCTGGGGGTCGTCGAAGGCTTGTCGGTATTGGCGGAGGCCGATCTCGAGCGGATCATCGAGGCGACCGGCGATGGCGTCCAGAATGCCCAGGTCGGCGAAGATGGTCCCGGAAACGGCGACGATTCCTTCTGCCCGGTGGAAATCCTGGTGATCGATTCGATCCAGTCGACCTTTCTGCCCGATCTTCCCTCGGCCCCGGGGAGCATTCTCCAGGTGCGCGAAGGTGCGCTGGCCCTGGCACGCCTGGCCAAGACGCGCAAAATCGCGATCCTCTTGGTCGGGCATGTCACCAAAGAGGGGCATCTCGCCGGCCCCCGGACGCTGGAACATATCGTCGACGCGGTGCTCACCATGGAGGGCGACCGCTTCCAGGCCCACCGCATCGTTCGCAGTGTGAAGAACCGCTTCGGCAGCGTGCATGAGATCGGTGTCTTCGACATGCGCGAAAACGGCCTGCAGGAGGTGGTCAACCCCTCGCGGCTCTTCCTGGGTGAAGAGGCGGGCCAGACCTCGGGCAGTGTGGTCATCGGCGGTCTGGAAGGAACGCGATCACTCTTGATGGAGGTGCAGGCGCTCGTCCATCCTACCCGCTACGGCATCCCGCAGCGGATCGCCACCGGCTTCGACAACCGGCGTCTGGCTCTGCTGCTGGCGGTGCTGGTGAAGCGAGGCGGACTGGATGTGACCTCGAGCGATGTCTTCGTCAATGTCACCGGCGGTCTGCGGGTCGATGAGCCCGGCGCCGATCTGGGTGTCTTGTTGGCCATCGCCTCGAGTATGCGAGAGCAGACGACGGGCGATGAACTGGCCGCCTTTGGAGAGATCGGCCTGGGTGGGGAGGTTCGCCGGGTCAGTCACCCGGAGCGCCGCATCGCCGAAGCTGTCCGGTTGGGTTTCTCGCGGGTCGTCGTTCCCGCGGCGACCCTGCGTGATCTGGAGCAGAGCGGCTGGAAGGCTCCGCCGGACGCAAAGCTGGAGCCGGTCGCATCCCTGCGTGATGCGCTGGGCATCCTGTTCGGACCGGTGAAGAGGAAGGGGCGGTCCTCCGGGGGGGCATCCATCGCATCGCAAAGCAGCTTCCCAAGCAGCGGTGAGGGGTGCTCGGAATGACTTCAAGCGGCAATCGGTGTTGGGCGGTGATCCTCGCCGGCGGATCGGGCCAGCGGCTTGGCAGCCCGCAACCGAAGGCGTTCGTGCCGGTGGCGGGCCAGCCCATGATCTACTGGAGCTTGCTCGCTTTCTCGGCCCATCCGGATATCACCGATCTTCTGCCCATCGTCCCTGCGGGACTGGAAGCGCAGGTCGATTCGGAAATCTGTCCCCGGCTGAAGCTGCGAACCGAGGAGGAGACCCCGGATCTTCGTATCCACCCAGCCGTCGCCGGTGGCGAGCGGCGACAAGACTCGGTGCGCCGCGGGTTGGAGACGATCGCGCAGCTGGACACCGCACCGAACGAGTCATTTGTGCTCCTTCACGACGCCGCCCGCCCGGTGGTGCCGTCCGCGATGATCCGGGCGGTGGTCACGGAGCTGCGCCACACCCGTCACCACGACCTGCCCGTGGCCGTGGTTCCCGCCATTCCCGCGGGGGACACCCTCAAGAACTTGTCCGCGCCGGCGGATCGGTCGGCTCAACTTCGAGGTGTGATGGGGACGGTGGGCGAGACGATCTCTCGGGAAGGAGTTCTCCGAGTGCAGACGCCGCAGGGGTTCCCTTTGGCGGCGATCCTGGGCGCCCATCGCGAGGCGGCCCAGACCGGAGAGACGTTCACAGACGATGCGATGCTCTTCGAGAAACGCGGCTGGCCCGTGCGCGCGGTTGCGGGAATCTCCCTCAGCATGAAGGTGACCTATCCGGAGGATCTCGACCTCATCGAAGCGTATCTCGGCACAGGAGGAGGCTGATATGGTCGACCCTCGCCTGCGGGTGGGACAGGGATGGGATCTTCACCGGCTGACAGAAGGCCGCAAGCTGATCCTGGGCGGAGTCGAGATCCCGTTCGAGAAAGGCCTCGCCGGGCACTCGGACGCCGACGTGCTGACCCACGCCCTGATCGATGCCCTCTTGGGCGCGCTCTGTGAAGGCGATATCGGCCTGCTCTTTCCTGACACTGACAAGACCTGGAAAGATGCCTGCAGTCTCGATCTGCTGGCCGAGGTGCTCACGCGTGTCCGTCGCGGGGAATGGAAGATCGCCAACGTGGATCTGACGCTGGTGGCCGAAGCGCCCAAGATCGGACCTCATCGCGAAACGATCCGCCGGCGGTTGGCGGAGATTCTCGAACTTCCCTTGGAGCGTGTGTCTCTCAAGGCCAAGACGGCCGAGGGCCTGGGCAGCGAGGGTCGGGGTGAAGCGATGTCCGCCTTCGCCACGGTGCTGCTCACGGGCTAGCTAGCTTGTCTCGGCCTCCGGCTTGGCGCTTTCCTTTGCGGCTCTTGCAGCGGTCGCCTTCGCCGCCTTCTCGGCCTTCAACCGCGCGCGCTCTTCGACCTGATCGTGAGGATCGTTGATCTTCGCGCCCACCGTACGCAGGCAAACCGTCGGGCATTTCTCCACGGCCACGGCCAGGGTCTCGCTGCCGGTGTAGGCCTTGTGATCGTAGCTCACCCTGCAGAGAGTGCCTTCCATGACGAAGACGTCCGCGTCCTGTTTCGAGCACAGGCTGCATCCGATGCACCCCACCTTGCAGTTGCCGCGCACCACCTTGCCGGCGTCACGCGAACTACAGGCGTTGACCACCAGCGGGTCGGCGAGCAATGATTCCATGGTAATGATGTCACGCGGGCAGGCTTCTGCGCAGTTGCCGCAGCCGGTGCAGGCCACCATGTCGACGACGGGGAGCCCGCGGTCGATCTCGATCGCATCGAAGGGACAAACGTTCACGCAATCACCCAAGCCCAGGCATCCGTAGGTGCAGCCCTGGACTCCCGGCACCAGATTCATCTCGGCGCAGGTCTGGACCCCGCGATAGTCGGCGCGCGCCAGTCGTTCGTTGCTGCGGGCCCCGCAGTGAATGATGGCACGTTTGGGAGCGGCGGTCGATGCCTCCACCCCGAGAATGCCGGCCACGGTGGCCAGCGCATCGGCGCTCAGGACGACACAGCCGCCCGGTTCGACATCACCCTCCACCACCGCCTCGGCGAATTGATCGCAACTGGCGTAGCCGCATCCGCCGCAGTTGGCCGCGGGCAGGGCCTCACGTACATCCGCGACGCGCGGGTCGACCTCGACCTTGAGCTTGCTGTGGGCAATCGTCAGCATGATGGCGAAGAAGAGCCCGATCACCAAGAGGATCAGCGGGGTGCTGACAACCAAGGTGCCGACAATCAATGCCGGGGCCGACAACATGATCGGCAATGTCATGATCTCCTCCCGCGCCCTGCCGGGGCGCGCATAGACGAATCCGCTAACGCACCATGCCCGAGAATCCCATGAAGGCCAGGGTCAGAATGCCTGCGGTGACCAGGGTGATCCCCGCGCCCTGCATGGCCTTGGGAACCTCCGCCATTTCGAGCTGCTCCCGAATGCCGGCCATGATCGAAATCGCCATTGTGAATCCCAGCCCGCCGCCGAAACCGGCCACCACCGCCTCGATGAAGTTGTATCCCCACAGATCGATGAAGAGGCAGGTGCCGAGAATCGCGCAGTTGGTTGTGATCAATGGCAGGAAGATCCCGAAGCTCTGATAGAGCGTCGGGTAGAACTTGCGCACGTACATCTCAACGAGCTGGACCATGCTCGCGACGACCAGGATGAACGCGATGTACTTGGTGAACTCCAGGTTGAGCGGCACCAGAATCAGATTGTTGATCAGCCAGGTCATGGTGGCCGAGAGCGTGAGCACGAAGGTCACGGCCAATCCCATGCCGAAGGCCATATCCACCTTCTTCGACACGCCCAGATAGGGGCAGATGCCCAAGAACTTCATGAAGACCAGATTGTTGACCAGCGCGATCGACAGGAAGATGACGATCAAATTTGCGACTCCACCCATGGCTTTCTCGCTCCTCTATCTACGCGGCGGCCGCGGCCTTGGCCTTCTTGCGATTGTGGAGGTGAATGTTGACGGCCAACATGAACCCGAGGGTGATGAAGGCGCCCGCCGGGAGCTTCATCACCGTCCAGGGGACCCACCAGCTGGGCAGCACCTGAAAACCGAACCAGGTTCCCCCGCCGAGGACCTCGCGAATCGTGGCCAGCATGACCAGCGCCAGCGTGAACCCGAATCCGGTGCCGAACCCATCCATGACCGAGATGAAGAGCGGGTTCTTCGAGGCGCAGGATTCCGCCCGGGCGATGATCATACAGTTGACGATGATGAGCGGCACAAAGGGGCCCAGAATATCGCTCATGTCCGGCACGAAGGCCTTGAGGAAGAGATCCGCGATCGTGACGAACACCGATATGGTCAGCGTGAACATCAGAATGCGCAGATGGGGCGTCAGCGCCTTGCGCATCAGACTCACCATGATGTTCGAACAGACCACGACGAAGGTCGCCGCCAGGCCCATCGTCAGCGCCGGTTTGCAGGCGGCGGTCACCGCCAGGATGGGGCACATGCCCAGGAGCGCCCGGAAAACCGGGTTCTCCTCCCACAGGTTCTTGACGAACTGACCAAAGGCTTCCGCTGCCTGGCTCGGCTGGGCGGGGGCGATGGCCGTCTCGTTTGATTCTGCCATGTCCTTCGGCTCCTATGGTTCGATCGGCGCAGCGCCCATCTTGTCGGTGAGGCGATCGCGCAGCTGTTTCATGCGGCGATTGATCAGGTCGGCGACCGCATCAGAGGTGATCGTCGCGCCGGTAATCGAGACGATCTCGCTGTCGTCGGTCTTGCTGCGGTCACCCGTCTTGGCCACGAACAGCGGGGGATCGAGCGGTGCACCGATGAATTGTCCTTTGAAAATGGCTGAATCGGTGATGGCATCGCCGAAGCCGGGTGTTTCCGCGGCGAAGAGCACCGCGATTCCCCGGTACTTCTCAAGGGCGGGACCGACCCCGACGAGCAGCTCGATCTTATCCTGGAAACCGGTGCCGGCCGCTTTGAAGACATATCCGACCCGCTGCCCGGCCGCGCTGAAGCCCGCATAGATGACGGCCGGTTCGGTCAGCTCGCCCGTCTGAATCTGAAGCGTATCGACCTGGATCGAATCCGCATCGGTCAGGATCGACCGGATGCCTCTTTGGAGCTTCGCGACCCGATTGGCCTCGATCCGGGGCTGCCAGCTGGTAAAGATCCCGGCCAGCAGCAGACCGAAGACAAATGCGGCGACCAGGACCAGCCAGGAGACTCGCAGGAAGTTAAGCATTGGCGCCTCCTTCCAGTCCCAGAGGACGTGTCCGCGTCCATCGGTCGAGGAACGGCGAGATCGAGTTCATCAAGAGGACGGCGTACATCACACCTTCCGGGTATCCGCCCACGATGCGGATCAGCATCGTGAGCAATCCCACCCCGACCGCGAAGACGAATCGCCCGAACGCCGAGAGCGGGCAGGTCACCGGGTCGGTGGCGATGATGATCGCTCCAAACAAGAGCCCTCCACCGACCAGGTGGGTGAGGGGATTGACGATCGTGTCCGGGCTGAGGAGCCAGGCCGGCAGGGCGAAGATCATCGCTCCCACGATGACCCCCACCGGAATGTGCCAGGTGATCGTGCGGCGCAGGAGCATCCAGCCCCCGCCCACCACAAGTGCCAGCGAGGAGGTTTCTCCGAGCGAGCCTCCCACCTTCCCGACGAACATCTGGGGAAGCAGGCTGGCCAGCGCTCTCGTCTTCTCCGGATCTCCACCTGCCTTGAGGATCTGCTTGGCGATTCCCAGGGGTGTCGCCTGGGTGACCGCTTCCAGCCCGATGGTCTGCATCGTGAGCGGCTCGGCGTAGGTCGTCATCATGGTGCCGAAGCAGGCGGTCAGGAATGCGCGACCCACCATGGCCGGGTTGAAGACGTTGCAGCCTAGCCCGCCGAAAACCATCTTCCCGATGCCGGTCGACACCGCTCCGCCCAGAAACGCGAAGTAGAATGGAAACTTCGGCGGCAGGCAGAAGGCCAGGATGATGCCGGTCACCACCGCACTCAAATCCCGCGTCGTCTGAGGTCGGCCCATCACCCGATTGGCGAACGCCTCGGCCGCGACCGCCCCGGCCACGCTCGAGACCATCAATATCAAGGCCCACTCCCGGAAGAGCCACACGGCGGCAATGGTCGCCGGCAGAAGTGCAATGAGCACGTCGAGCATGACCCGCGGCGTCGTCAAGGCGCCGGCGACATGAGGAGAACTCTCGACGGCAAAGAGCCTCGGGCCCTTTTTCTCCTCGGCAGCCATGTGGATGGACCTCCTTCGCGTTCGGATCCCCGGACGATCGTCCTACTTGTTCTTCATCTGTAGAACCCGGAGCTGGGTCTTTCCGGATCGAATGTACTGCACCAGGGGAATGTTGCTGGGGCATACGTACCCGCAGGTCCCACACTCCACACAGGCCATGAGGTGGGCCGCCTCGGCCTCCTCCGCGCGCCGGTACTCGGCGAGGCGCATGAGGAGCGCCGGCATCAACCCAAGCGGGCAGACATCCACGCAACGGCCGCAGCGGATGCAGGCGTACTCCTTCACCCCGGGCATCTGCTCAGTGGTGATGATGGTGACGCCGCTCATGCCCTTGAGCACCGGCAGATTGAGGTTGGCGGCCGTGGGCCCCATCATCGGGCCGCCGAGAATGGCCATGCCGGCATCGTCGGTCGTGCCGCCGCGCTGATCGAGCAGGAACTGCAACGGCGTCCCGATCAGGGCGAGCAGGTTGGTGGGGTTCTTGACCCCATGGCCGGTCAGGGTGAGCACACGTTCGATAAGGGGCTTCTTGCGAAGCACGGCCGCGGCGATGGCGGCCGCGGTGCCCACGTTGAAAATCGCCACGCCGATGTCGGGCGGGAATCCTCCGACCGGGACGGCCCGGCCGGTGATGACCGGAATCAAGGTTCGCTCGCCGCCCTGAGGGTACTTCGTCGTCAGGGTGCAGACCTCGATCCTCTCGTCGAGCTGCGCCTGGGCCACCGCCTTCTTCATCGTCTCGATGGCGTCGGGCTTGTTGTCCTCGATCCCGATGGCGCCGCGCGGTGCCCCCGTGGCCTTCATGGCCAGGCGCAGGCCGGCGATGATCGGGCCCGGCATCTCGAGCATCGCGCGATGATCGGCGGTGAGATAGGGCTCACACTCGGTGCCGTTCAGGATGACGATCTCGGTGGGTTGCTTCTCATTGCGCAGAAGCTTGATGTAGGACGGGAAGGCCGCGCCGCCCAGGCCGACGACGCCCGCGTCCTTGACCGCCTCGGTGATCTCATCGGGGGCGTAGGCGCCCAGGTCTGCGCCCGCCGGAATCGGGGCCTGATCCTCTTCGGCGATTCTGGCCTCGGTCTGCTCGACATCCGTGGTGATCACCAGGGCCTGCGCCATCTGACCACTCTGGTGGGGGAGCGGCGCGATCTCCTTGACCGTGCCGCATACGGGGCTGTGGATGGGGGAGGAGACGAAGCCGCCCGCCTCGGCGACCATCTGACCGCGCGTGACCTCTTCCTTCTTCTCGACCAGCGGTTTTGCCGGCGCACCGACGTGCATCGAGAGGGGCAGGATGATCTCGGGCGGTAGGGGAGCACGTTCGATGGCCAGCTTTTCGGTGATCTCTTTGTGCTCGGGGGGATGGACACCGCCGCGGAAGGACAGTCGCCGTCCCTCCAACTGCGCGGGAATCGGCTTCATGACCGCCATGCAGAGCTCTCCTTGCGCTAGATACCTCGTAGAAGCGTCAAGAATCGCCCAAAATGCGGCGGGGAGTCAAGAAGTGTGGTCGAGGTGTAACTCGCGATCTGGATCGCCCTCTATTTCCCCTTCAGCGCTTCAATGCTGGGAAACCCGTCCGAGGTGTGGAGAATCGGCTCTTCAGCCGAACCCTCCACGATCGCGGCTTCGACTCCCGGCAGCGAATCGACCAAGGCCAGGCCGCGCTCGGCTCCCAGAACCGTGACCGCGGTGGCGAGAAGATCGGCGGTGATTGCATCGGGAGCAATCACCGTGACGCTGGCCGGGTTGTCGACCGGCGCCCCGGTCCGGGGGTCGATGATGTGGGAATACTGCCGGCCGCCGATGGTCGAGTATCGCCGGTAGTGACCGGACGTGGCCACCGCGCCTTCAGGCACGCTGATCTTGCCCAGCAGATCCTCGTTGAATGGACTCTGGAGTCCCAGGGGCCAGGGCCGGCCGTCGGCCGCGGGTTGGGCGTCAGTTCGCCTCAGGCCGGGAAAGAAGGATTCGGGGGCATCCGCCTCGGAGCCCTCGCCGATCGGACCGGACGACTTTCGCCGGAGGGTGCGCACGGGCAGCGTCGCCGCCTGACCGATCAGCGCTCTTGGAATCTCACCGAAGCAGCGAAGATCGCCTCCGACCTCGACCAATCCGGCATCGATGCCGGCCTCCCGCAACGCCGCGACCGCCTGGTCGATCCCATGGCCCTTGGCGATTCCGCCCAGGTCGATGTGCATGCCGTCAGCCGTGAACCAGACCTCGTGACCGGCCGGATCCAGGCCGATGCGCGCCGCGCCGACTTGGGCCAACGCGGCCTCGATCTCCTCGGCCCCGGGCACCTGATCATCCTCGGCCGCCTGCCGCCACAGTCCGATGACCGGTCCCACGGTGACGTCGAACGCGCCTTCGCTCAGCGCGGTCCCACTGACCGCCCGGGTGATCACCTCGTGGGTCTCGGCGGAGACCGCCACCCGCTCTTCCCGGCCGGCGAGATTGAGCATGCTGATCTCTGAATCGGCGCGGTAGGTGCTCATCAGGCCGTTGACCCGCTCCAGCGCTTCAAAGGCGGCCTCAATCGGATCCACCGCCTGTTTGCCGTCCTTGGCGATGACGGTGATGGTCGCAAGCGTTCCCATCACCTCACGAGTCTCGACGAATTTCTCCGCGCGGGGCCCCTCTTCGGTCTGCGAGCATCCGGCAAGACACGCGGATGTCAGAAGGAGCGCAACGAGGGCTCGGAAAACTCGACCTGGAACCTGCATAGGACGACTCTCCTCCGGGCGGATACGTATGACCTGACTACCTGAATGCGCCAATCATGAGCCCGGCGCTGCCATTGCGCAAGCCCGACCCTCTCAGCTATCGTGCCACAGACGGCGGACGTGTGGACACCAGAACAGCAGGAGGCGGCGTGACGGAAAGCCAAGCCAATGTCAGGCGCTACATATCGAAGGACCGTAACGTGTTGCTGGCCCGGGCGGACTTCCGGCCCGTCTACGCCGACTACCTGGAGCACGCGGCCCAGTGGGTCGGTGAGCCGGATGGGCTCGTCTACACGATGATGCGCCAGGGTCTCGCCGCGGCGGGCCTCTATCTGACCTGCCGGCCGCTGGATGAAAACACCGCCTGGACGATCAACTTCCCGGAGCCGCCGCTCAACATCTTCGTGTCCTGCGATGCCTCCTCGAACCGCGTGGTCGGCCGGCACTTCTCCGAGCACGTCAAGGCAGAGGCCGACACGCGCCTCATCGTGCAAGCGGTCCGTCGTCGCGGCGAGCCGAGCATGAGCATCCTCTCGGTCAAGGGCTTCGACATCCTGGATATCTTCGAGCAGTACTATGCGCAGTCCGAGCAGCTTCCGGTGCGGTTCTTCGAGCTGGGGGAGACGGAGTTCTTCATGGTCATGGCCCTCCCGGACGTGGATGAAGAGTGGGTGCGGGCGATCTCCCAGGACGATTCGATGGCAATTCTCGAGGAGCCGGGGACCAGCCTGATCGAAGAACGCCCGATCGCCTTCGCCTGTAGCTGCGATCGGCCGCGGGTGCTGCACATGATCGGCCAGATCTTCAAGGGCAAGCTCGATGAGCTCTTCGGGGAGGACGAGACGGCCGAGGTTCAATGCCCGCGCTGCGGAAAAGCCTACCAAATCGAGCGCGAAAACCTCTCCGATCAAGACGCGCCTCCCGGCGTGGAATAGTGGTATAATCATAGAGTGTCTGTGTGCCCCAATCACCTCAACGCTGGAGGCTTCGATGAGCAGAAGGAGAGGCTTCGGTTTGCAGGCAGCGGTGCTGTGCTGCGTCTTCGGGATGTTGTGCGGTGTGAGTCTCGAAGCTCGGGCGAATGTCTATTCCCTCGAGGATGCGTCCCAGATCGTCACCGACACCGTCCTGGGAGGGAGCACGGACGGCATCCGTCTCTTCCAGTATCCCGAACCCATCGACGCGGGAACGACGATCTCGACGTATAAGCGGGATGTGTTCGATGCGCCCGCCGAGGGGTGGTTCCTGTTCATCGACCTCTTCCCGCGCGCGAACTGGGAACACGCATGCCAGTACGTCTTCGTCGATGCCGCGACCGGCGCGGTGGAGACCCACAACGCGACGGTGCCTCCTGCTCTGCAGCTGGACATGGAAGAACTCACCAACGGGCGGGACAATCCCACGCCGGAAGAGTCGGCTCGGATGCACGAGTGGTTCGATCGCCGGATGGAGCAGGTCCAGAAGCCGAACCGCCAGGATCGTGGCCAGGCGTACGCGTTTATCATCAGCGGTGGGGCAAGCGCGGGCAACAACCACATCCGGTACTGGAACGACTGTTCCTTCATCTATAAGGTGCTCGTCAACTACTACGGGTACGCGGATGATCACATCTACGTCTGCATCTCGGACGGGCTCGATCCCGGCATCGACCGGTCGGACAACACAAACTCACCGCCGGATCTCGATGGGGACGGGGACGACGACATTCAGTACCCGGCCACCTACAACTACATCGAGCAGGTCTTCGGCGAGCTCGCCACCATCCTGTCGCCCTCCGATCAGCTCTTCATCTACACGACGGACCACGGCGGCCAGCAGAGCGGTTGGGACGCCTATCTCAATCTGTGGAACTGGGAAGAGCTCCATGACGATCAGCTGGCGTCGATGGTCAACGCGCTGCCCTGTCAGACGATCATCGGAACCTTCGAGCAGTGCTTCAGCGGGGGGATGATCGACGACCTCGAGGCCGAGGGACGGGTGCTCTCGAGCGCGGCGTCGTACAACGAGTACTCCTGGGCGATGGGTCCCAACTACATCTACGACGAATATGTCTACTACTGGACGAGCGCGGTCGGATGGGCGGATCCGTACGGCAACCCGGTGGACGCGGACACCAACGATGACGGCATCGTCTCCATGCACGAGGCGTTCATCTACGCCGAGGCGCACGATACGGCCGACGAGACGCCCCAGTACTCCAGCACGCCCGCCGATCTGGGTGAGATGCTCAACCTCATGGGCAATCTGGAAGGCGTTTATCTCGCCGTGGAGAACTACGTGATCGATGACGATCCCCTGGGGGCGTCCCACGGTAACGGGAACGGCGTCATCGAGTTCGGTGAAACCATCGAGTTGACCGTGGCGATGAACAACATGGGTTCGGACGACGCAGCGGGTGTGACGGGCACGCTCGATCTCACCTCCGGCTGTATCGGCATGATGGTGGGAGAGGCCACCTTCGGCGACATCCCCGCGGGCGGAACCGTGGCCAACGCCGAGCCGTTCGTCTTCCATGTCGGTTATCATGTGCCTGATCTGGAAGATCTCGGCTGCACGATCGCGGTCAGCGAAGAACCGCTATCGCTCGCCCTGCCGCTGGTGGCGCGCGCGCCGGCCTACCAGGTGAGCATTACCAATGTGGATGACACCGTGGGCGGTGACGGCGACGGTCTTCCCGAGCCCGGAGAGGATGTCGATCTCACGATCCGCGTCACCAACACCGGCGGCTGCCCGACACCCGATCTGACCGCCGACTTATCCAGCGGCTCGGGCTACTTCGTGCCGGATGAAACTCCGCAGGCAATCGGCGTGCTCGACATCGGCGTGGGTGTGGACGCCGGACCGTTCTCCGTTGCGATTACCCCGGACTGCCCGGAGGTCTATGCTCACTTCCTGCGGATTCACTTGCGCGGGAGCGAACTCTATCAATCCATGGTGCCGATGGTCTTCTCCGTGGGACAGGTGTTCGCCGACGACATCGAATCGGGCGGCGCGGCCTGGACGCACTACGCGGGCCCCGGAAGTTGGACCGACGAGTGGCACCTCGAAACCTATCGCAACCACACGGCCGGCGGGACCTCGAGCTGGAAGTGCGGCGGCGCAGGCGCAGTCGACTACGGAAACCTGGTCTACGGCTGCCTCGAGACGGCCGACCTGAATCTGCCGGCGGATGCGCAGCTCACCTTCTGGCACTGGATGGATGCGGAGATCAGCTCCTACTACCCCGAGTACTGCTACGACGGGGGGCTGCTCGAGATCTCAACCGATGGCGGACAGTCCTGGTCCGGATTGACTCCCTCGGGCGGATATCCCTACCTGATTCGGGCGGGAGGAACCCCTGGTCCGTTCGCGGAGGAGACGCCGGTGTGGTCGGGCACGTTTGGTTGGACGGAGGTCAGCGTCAGTCTCGCCGACTATAGCGGCGCCGCGCGGCTGCGTTGGGCCTTCGGCAGCGACGGCGGCGTCACCGGCGAGGGCTGGTATGTGGATGACGTGCGCATCGAGATCGGGCCGCCGAGCCAGGGCATCGACGATGGCGCCCCGGGTGTGGTTCTCAGGCCGACCCTCTTCCCGGTGCGGCCCAATCCGGTGATGGCCAGTGCGAGCGTCGCGGGGATGTCGATTCGCTTCGCGATGCCGCGCGCTGAGAACGGCCAGCTGACCGTTCATGATGCGACGGGCCGAATGGTGCGCATGTTGGCCCAGGGACGGTTCGAGCCGGGCGAGAATCAAATCACCTGGAACGGACAGGACAACGGAGGCAGTCCGGTGCCGGCGGGTACCTACTACTTCCGCTTGGGGATTGGCGACAAAGTAAGTACACAGCGCGTGACCATGATTCGGTAGCTTCTTGCGCTGATTCGCCATAGTTACCGATGGGCGACGCCTCCCACAATGGGGCGTCGCCCTCTTTCTTCTTGCGACCTGCCGCCTGCCCCCTTGTCGCTAATGCATTGCATTCCTAGACTGGATTTGAGGGGGGTGTGGGGATCTCTGTCCCCACTCGGCCCGATCGGGGCGGGCCGCAGCCCACCCATACGGTTGTGTTGCTGCAGCGTGTGAGGGAGGGCAAGACGTATCTGCAATGCCACGCCCGGCAAGGAGCTGGCCGGGTGGGGTCTCACCTGTTCTCTCTACACTAGAAAACGCGTTGCCGAGTCATGGGCTCTTGCGGCGGGGCAGTTTCTGTCGCCGACCGCGAATGGGACGAGGTGCTCATGGTTGAGTACACGTGTAAGAGCGGGTGGCCGTGAGGCTGACCCGCAGGCTGCTAGGTCGTTGGTGCGGGGGAGCGCTCGTCAGACAAACACCCAAGATGTCCCGGCTTCAATCTGAAACGCGCGAGTGATGGTGAATTCAGCGTTGTTCGAGTCACTGTTGGCTTGAAGCGAAGCCGCTCACGAGCAATTGGACGGAAGCGACCCCACCACGGAGATCTGCTCCTCCGCACCCAGACCTTGACCTGCCAAACGCAGCTTAGCCTGCGCCTCTAGTCCCCATTTTGTCTTTCACAGAGCTCCCCCCGGCACTGTGGTACAATTATAAAGAAGAGCACTGCCTGGTCGCATTGATTCTGAGGGGGTCTGCCGTGAAACGTGTTCTCTTCGCTCTTGCTGCGCTCTCTTCTCTCTTTTGTCTCATCACGGGTTTCGCTGATGCACGCGAGGAACGAGGTCCACAATGGGATCTCCATTTGGCCGGAACCTGGCAAGATGGGTTGCGACCGGCCGTGGCTGAACGGGCCCAGGGCGATACGGTCTGGTTCGGAGGCGATGACGGCACCGGCTACGCGGTCGAAGGCGGGGTCTGGGACTTCGAAGGCGACGGGGGTCTCGGCGACCTACAGGGCTGGACCAGCATCGATCTCACAGCCAACTTGGACGACTACTTCGGCCGGGTGAGCGCGGCCGACTTCGACGCCGACCCATGCAACCCGATGATGAACCTCCCGGACTCAGAGTGGCAGATCTGGTGTGGCATGCACGAGGCGCAAGCCGCCGAACTCGATTACGTGACCGGCATGGGCTATGGAGACGAATTCTGTCAGAGTGCGTTTTCGCCCCTGTTCCCGGTGGGGGATGTGTCGATCGAGTTCTCCTACTTCAACGATACGGAAGTCGACTGGGACTACACGTTCCTCAATGTTCTTTGCTTCGATTCCGGAGGCGAGCTTGTCACCGACGGCGAGATCGAGCTGGAACGACTGACCGGTGACATCGGATCGCCGGACAGTCCCGCCACCTGGACGGGCGGGATCAGTGCTGCAAGCCTGCCTGCGGGAACCGAGTCGGTTCAATTCGAGATCCGGGTCAAGTCCGACGGCGCCTGGTCGGATGAAGACGGACTCTACGACTGCCTTTGCGGACCCTTCGCTGCCGATGACATCACGGTCGATGTCACCGGGAGCCCGACCCACTTCGCGGATTTCGAATTCGATGAAGGCGGATACAGTTTCGGCAGGTGTGAAGGAGTGGGCGTCTTCATGGGTCTGGTGGATGAGACGACCTACATGCAGTGGATCGACTACTTCCAGATCACCTGCCCGTGTGACATCAGAGGGTGGGCGCTTGAATTCAACGATGAGGAGAACAGCCCTTACCTCTACCCCGGTCATGCGAGTGGCCAGCATGAACAAGCTAGTTCCGGGATCGTGGACCGGGGTGACTATCTCCCCTCCGAGCACAACACGACGCTGGTGTCCTGGGAGAACTTGGTATACTTGAGAAACCAGTATGGCTGCTTCCTACGTTCCGCAACTCGCGAGGGGTATTTCCAGCAATTTCCATATCGGATA
>CAZTDY010000078.1:0-19803 GCA_964612295.1 uncultured bacterium
TTTGCCCCTGGAGCATGATTGGGCAAACATCAGATCGAATTCCCGGGCCACAACCGATTTGATTGAGAAGCGGCGGGGTGTCATCCCGCACATCGTGCAGGTCGCGGAAACGACCGACGGGCAGCCGGCCGGTCAGCATCTCATAGAGGAGCACCCCGAAGGAGAAGACATCCGAGCGTTCATCAACCGAGCGCGCATCCCGGCGCTGCTCCGGCGACATGTAGTCGACCGTACCCATCGAGATCTGCGCTTGCGTGAGGGTGCGGCTGCTGACCTGTTGCTCGGCGATGTGCGCGATGCCGAAGTCGGTGACCTTGACCGTCCCGCTCTCGCTCGAGATCAGCACGTTGGCCGGTTTGATATCGCGGTGAATAATCCCGCGCGCATGTGCATGTTGGATTGCCCGGGCCACCTGGATCGCGATGCTGACGGCCTGGTAGATCGAAATCCGGCCGGCCCGAATCAGCTCATCGAGTCCATGGCCTTCCACGAACTCCATCACGATGAAGTATCGGCCGTCGGCCTCCCCGCGATCGATGACCTGGATGATGTTCGGGTGACTCAGCTTGGCGATGGTGACCGATTCGCGTTCAAAACGGGCCAGCAAATCGTCGTCTTCGGCCAAGCTGAGGCTGAGGACCTTGATGGCAACCGTTCTTTCGAGTGAGGGCTGAATGTCCTTATAGACTGTGGCCATTCCCCCTTCGGCAACAACCTCACTCACCTCGAACGGACCGATCATCTTTGGATGCTGCTCATCACTCATCGCAAAGAAAAGTACTCCCGACAGAGCCGGTCTGCAACGAATGGCTGTGGGGCTCCGGTCGCCGGGGCTTGCAGCCTACGGCTCCGGCTGGCAGGCCGGACAGATGTGCGTCCCCCGTTGGCCGACCTCGAATCGCTCGATCGGCGTGCGACAGACCGGACAGGGCAACCCCGTACGACCGTAGACCCGAAGCTGGGTCTGGTAGTCTCCACCCCGGTAGATCCAGTCGATGCTCGATCCGTGACGGCGAATGCCGGCTCGCAACACCCGGCGGATGGCCCGCCAAAGGGAGCGACCCTCCTGGGCGGACAGCGTGTCGGCCTGCCGCCGGGGATGGAGCCCGGCGGTGTGAAGCGCCTCATCGGTGTAGATATTTCCCAGCCCGGCCAGAAAGCTCTGGTCGAGAAGCAGCGGCTTGAGCTGCCGGCGACGCGCGCTGGCCCGGGCGACGAAGTCCCGGGAGGTGAGGGTGTTCTCCAGCGGTTCGGGGCCGAGGGCGCCCAGCAGCTCGGAAGGATCGCGCAGTAGCCAGAGACGTCCGAACTTCCTCAGATCCGTGAAGACGAGCCGGTCGCCGCTGGAGAGCTTGAGGTGCAAACGACAGAATCGTGGGAGGGGGCCTGTATCCGGTTGGGCCACCAGATCCCCGCTCATGCGCAGGTGGACGGCGAGGGTGCCGGTCCGGCCTGCCTTTGCCTCCTCGAGGCCGATCAGGAGGAACTTGCCCCGGCGGGTGATCTCCCCGATTCGTCTACCCTTCACCCGTCGCCAGAAATGCGGGCGGCTGGGGGTGGCCAGACACCCCGCCCAGGCGAATCGGCCTCCGGTGATGCGGCGCCCGGCAATGGCAGGCTCACCGCGGCCCCCGTGCACAAGAGCACGCCGAATGGTCTCGACTTCGGGAAGTTCCGGCATGGGCTCCTCTCCCTCACCCGTAAACTGTCCCGAGGCTACCGAAAAGCTCGGCAAGTGTCGATAGCGGAAGGAGAACAGCAGCCCGGCCAAACGGCCTGAAACCCCCTGGAACGGAGAGTCCATGTCAGCCAGGTCAATCCCCTCAAACGGCAAGTATACGGTGGCGCCGCGTGAGCGCATCACCCGCGTTCTGGGGGTGCTCTCGGCGGTGATTCTCATCGGCACCGTTGGCTTCGCGACGATTGAGGGTTGGGACATTTGGCGATCGTTGTTCTTCACCTTGATCACGATCACGACGGTGGGCTACAGCGCCGATGGCCTGACCGCCGCCGGAGAGCGCTTCACCACGGTTCTTCTGATCGGTGGGATCGGGACCGCGGGATACGCCTTCGGGGCGGTGATTCAGACCGCGATCGACAGCCAACTCGCCTGGAGGAGAAGGATGCAGAAGAAGATCGACAAGCTACGAGATCATCACATCATCTGCGGTTTCGGGAACATCGGCCGGGTGGTGGGTGACCAGCTCGCGGCGGCCTCGCTGCCTTTCGTCGTCATCGAAAGCGACGACAAGACCTACCAGGGCGCGATTGATCGCGGCTACCTTGCCGTTCAGGGTGGCGCCACCGAAGACGAGAGCCTCCTTCTGGCAGGGATCGAGCACGCGGCGAGCATCGTCTGTGCGGTCAACTCAGACTCGGACAACATCGTGATCGCTCTCGGGGCCCGCGAGCTGCGGCCGGACATCCGGATCATCGCGCGTGTCGAAGATGAGGGGTCGACCCGGAAGATCCGCCGGGCCGGAGCATCCCAGGTGATTTCACCCTCGCGCACCGGGGCGGTCGACATCGCGGATACCATCATCAGCCCGCACACCTCTGAGTTTCTCCGTTCAACCGAGGATGCGAATCGATTCGAGCTGGGCGACGTGGTGGTTGCCCCCGAGTCGGCGATCGCCGGGCACACGATCTGTGAACTCGGCAGCGGAGACTTAGATGAGATCGTCTTCGTGGCGATCAAACGTCCCGGCGGGGCCACGCGTATTCGTCCCGGTGGGGAGACCCGGCTGCAGGGAGGCGACGTGCTCATCGTGGCCGGGAGGCCGGCCAATCTCGCTTGGCTGGCGAAACAGGCCGGGCAGGTTTCCGCCCAGGCCGCCTAGCCCACTCTACAAGCTTGCCCATGCGTGTTCTTCGGGAGAGGATGGAGGGGCACTAGCCTTCCACCGGAGGAGCCATGGTCAAGGTCGTGAGTCAGGTTCTGCTGATCATTTGTTGCTCTTTGGCTGTCTCTGCCGAATCCGCGCTCGCTACCGATGAATCCCGCGGCATCTACTTCGAGAAACGGGCCTACCAGCCGCAAGAACTTCCCGCCTTCGCCGGCGCCCGAGACGGATTGCCGAGCCCGGTTCTCGGCGGCAACCCGGGGTGGGTCGACATGTACTGGAAGTGCTGGGAGATCGCCTTCCGGGGCCTCAAGCAGCCTCCACCCGGCTCTCCGCTTGTTTCCAACTGGCTGGATGAAGCATTCAGCGGCCACATCTTCCAGTGGGACACGATCTTCATGATGATGTTCGCGCGATACGGCCACGAGATGTTCCCCGCCATCCAGTCGCTCAACAATTTCTATTGCCTTCAGCGCCGGAGCGGGTTCATCGGGCGGGAGTATCGGGAGGCCGACGGCGCCATCATCCACTTCGATCACGGGGGCGGGCTCTTCGCGCCGACCGGTTGGAAGAACGTCGTCAATCCGCCGCTCTTCAGCTGGGCCGAGTTCGAATCCTACCGGGTAACCGGCGATCGGGCTCGTCTGGCGATGGTCCTGCCTGTCCTGGAGAAGTATGCCGAGTGGTTGGATCGTGAAGGCGACCCGGACGCCGAGGATTGGGAGACGCACGGACGCAAAGCGCAGGCGTCCGTCCATGGGCTCTACTGGAACACGCCGCTGGGCAGCGGCATGGACAATACCCCTCGTCCGGCCCAGAAGGGGGCGGGCTGGGTGGAGATGTCCGCCCAAATGGTCATCATGTATGCCAACCTCGCCCTGATCTGCGATCAGCTCGAGTTGGCTGACAAAGCGCACGCCTACCGGTCTCGCGCAACGGCGATCGGGGAGCTGGTCAACCGGTGGTGTTGGAGTGAAGAAGACGGGTTCTACTACGATGTGCGCGCAGACGGATCACAGTTCACCAAGAAGACCAGTGGCGGCTTCTGGCCGCTCTTGGCCGGCATCGCCTCGCCCGGGCAGGCGGAGCGGCTTGTACAACACCTGCGGAATCAGAACGAGTTCTGGCGCGCGATCGTGTTTCCCACTCTTGCGGCGGATGAAGAGGAATACGCCGAATACGGCGGATACTGGCTGGGCGGCGTCTGGGCGCCGACCAACGTGATGGTGATCAAAGGGCTGGAGAAGTACGGATTCGAGGACCTGGCCGCGGAGGCCACCGAGAGATACCTGGCCGGTATGTACGCCGTTTTCAAAGAGACCGGCACCGTGTTCGAGAACTACTCCCCGGAGCACCTGGCACCGGGCCGCCCGGCCAAGCCGGACTTCGTGGGCTGGACCGGCTGTGGGCCCATCCAGCTCCTGATCGAAAACGTCATCGGCCTGCGCCCCGAGGCCGCCGGCCGCACCCTGACCTGGCGGCTCCGCCGATCTGACCGCCACGGTGTCCGCCGGCTCCCGGTCGGCGAGTCCTCGGTCTCTCTCATCTGCGAGCGGCGATCCGATCCTCGAGAGCCCGCCCAGCTGACGGTGGAGTGTGGGGGACCGTGCAGGTTGGTCATCGAACATCCCGCCGGGACGAAATCGTTCGACCTGGGGGTGGGAACTCACCGGCTCCAAGCTCCCTGATCCTGACCCCTTCGAATCGCATGTCCCACCTGTGCCACTTTTATCTTCCTTTATGCAAAATATACTTGACGTAATGCCCGATATATCTTACATTGAGGAGCATCCTAAGCAGATGGGAGGATGGGCATGGAAGAAGTCACGATCGAGAATCGCCTCAAACTGGCGCGGGTGGAAAAGGGGCTGTCTCAGGCCCAGCTGGCTGAACTGGCGGGCGTGACCCGCCAGACCATCGGCTTGATCGAAGCCGGCCGCTACAACCCGACTCTGAAGCTCTGCCTGATTCTGGCGCGGGAGACCGGCCGGACGCTGGATGAGCTGTTCTGGATCAAAGGAGAGAAATGATGCTGTTCAAGAAGCACAAGATCGACGAACGGGTGCGCTCCAGCGTGGGCCCGGCGGCCGCGATCTGGCTGGGGATCACCCAGGTCCTCCTGGCTGGGGTCATCTTCTTCCGTCTCTACGTAACCGGGCAAGCCGATGAAGAGATTCGTGACTTCCAGGTCGTTCTGGCCATCTCCCTCTTCGGGCACATGGCGCTCCAGCTCTTCCTGGGCGGGATCCTCCCGGTCCTGACCAAACGTGGCCTGCTGGTCAGCTATCTCGTGCTGGCCGGACTCATCAGCGGCATATGCCTCTTGGTCTATGGTGTTCCTGCCCTTGGGGAATGGAAGGACACCTGGCTACCGGCGCTGGGTGGTCCGGCGGTGTTGGTGGGGTTTTACTGGCTCCTTGCCAGGCTCGGCAAGTGGCGCGTGGAGAGACTGCTTCGCGAGTAACTGTGCCGGTGTGAGCCCGGCCAAACGTACCTCTAGACCAGCGCCGGAGGTGGGTTCCGCCCGCCCCGGCGCTGTGCTATTCTGCCTATTCTCGATGCCCGTAATAGATGAGCAATTCAAGATGTGGAGGAGACAGGCATGGATCTGGTTTCAAGGTACCAGAATGTGGGGGTCATCGGCGCGGCGGGCAAGATGGGCAGCGGAATCGCCCTGCTCCTCAGCCAGCGGATGGCCGAACTCAAGCTGGGCGAGGGCAAGGGCAAGCGGTTCAAACTGACCCTGATGGATGTCCATGACGAGGGTCTCGACGGACTCCACAGCTACCTGCGGGCCCAGATGGTTCGAGCGGCCGAAAAGATGACCGTCGTTCTGCGGAAGTTCTACGCCGACCGCAAGGATCTGGTGGAGAACGGCGAGATCATCGAGGCTTTCGTCAACGATGCCATGGGCCAGGTGCGTTTCACGACGGACCTGGGAGCGTTGAATGAGTGCCGGATGGTGTTCGAGGCGATCGCCGAGAACATCCCTCTCAAGGTGAAGATCTACAAGACGCTCAAGAAAGAGTGCGCCGACGACACCTGGTTCTTCACGAACACCTCCTCGATTCCGATCAGTTTGCTCGACAAGGACGCGAATCTGAACGGCCGGATCATCGGTTATCACTTCTACAATCCCCCCGCAGTCCAGAGGCTCTTAGAGCTCATCACCAGCGACGCAACGAACAAGGAGATGGTCGAGGCCTCCAAGCAGATTGCGGCCGACCTGCGCAAGAAGGTCATCCCGGCGAACGACATCGCCGGCTTCATCGGCAACGGTCACTTCATCCGCGACGGCCTCCACGGCATGTCGGAAGTGGATCGGCTGACCGGGGATCACGGTTTCGCCGAAGCCGTCTACATGGTCAACCGGGTGAGTCAGGACTGGCTCGTGCGTCCCATGGGCATCTTCCAGCTGATCGATTACGTCGGCGTGGATGTGTTCCAGTGCATTCTCGGGGTGATGGATCAGTTCATCGATTCCGAAAAGCTCCACAGCGATCTGATCGACAAGCTGATGGAGAAGGGCGTCCGCGGCGGCCAGAACTCCGACGGCAGTCAGAAGGACGGCTTCCTGAAGTACGAGAAGGGTCGTATCACGGGCGTGTTTGACCTTGCAAAGGGCGACTACGTGTCCACCGAGGAGAACTGGTCGAAGCCGTTGGACGAGAAGCTGGGCGGCTTGCCCGATGCTCACTTCCCCTGGAAAGCGCTGACCCGCGATCCGCAGAAGGGAGAGAAGCTGGCGGCCTACTTCGAGAAACTCAACCAGGGCGATTGCCTGGGATGCCGGCTCGGCCAGACCTACCTGAAGAGGTCGAAGGCCATCGGTGAGCAGCTGGTCAGCATGGGGGTGGCTGCGAAGCCGGAGGATGTCAACGGGGTCCTCCTGAACGGGTTCTTCCACCTTTACGGTCCAATCAACGATTACGCGTAGGAGGAGATAGATCATGCCGCTGAGAAAAAAGATCTACATCGCGGCCGGCCACTACACGATCTCGCTCGGCACGGGCCGCAGGGAGTTTCATCCCCGCAAGCCCAGGCCGGCACTCGAGGACTACATCAAAGAGGCCGGACAGGGCGTGATCGCCCAGATGAGTGACGTGAACGCGATCGATGAGTGTGTGGTGGGCAACTTCATGGCCGCCCGCTTCGTGCGCCAGGGGAACCTCGCGGCCCTCATGCCGACGATTCACCCCTCGCTTGCGCTGAAGCCCAGCGTGCGCACCGAAGGTGCCTGCGGGTCCGGCGGCCTGTCGGTCCTGACCGCCATCAAGAGCGTGCTGGCCGAGACGGCCGATGTCGTTCTGGCGATGGGCACCGAGGTCCAGAACAGTGTCAAAGCGATCTACGGGGCGGACATCCTGGCCGGTGCGGGACACTACGCATCCCAGCGCAAAGACGGACACGCCTACTTCTTCCCGGCGATGTTCTCGGACCGGGCAGGCGCCTGCTTCGAGAAGTTCGGGCAGGAGAAGGTTCGCAAAGCCATGACCCAGTGGTTTGTGAATGCCGTTGAGAACGCCCGCAAGTGTCCCGAGGCTCAAGAGCACCACAACGCGACCCCGGATCTCCACGCGATGGGCAACACACCTCCGAATCCCAAGGCATTCTGCGAGCACATCAACTTCTTTGACTGCTCAAAGGTGTCCGACGGCGCGGCGGCCTGCCTGGTCTGCTCGGAAGAGGGACTCAAGAAGGCGGGGATCGACAAGAAGGACGCCGTTGAAATCGCGGGTATCGGGTGTTCGGTGGCGGACATCACGAAGCTGCCCGACGATCCCACGTCCGTGGTGACGAGCGCGTCGGCAGCCGCGAAGGCCTACGAGGTGGCCGGCATCAGTGCGAAGGACCTCTCCTTCGCCGAGGTTCACGACTGCTTCTCGATCACCGGCATCCTGATGGCCGAAGCCGCGGGCGTCATCGGGCATGGTGAAGGCTACGACTTCGTGTCCGAGGGGCACACGAAGCTCGGCGGCTCTCTCCCGATGAACACCTCCGGCGGATTGATCGGATACGGACACTACACCGGCGGCACGGGCGTGCGGCAGACGATCGACAACTGGAAGCAGCTGACCGGCAAGGCCGGCGACTTCCAGGTCAAAGTCTCGGGCGACAAGCCCCATGGGCTCGTCATCAGCATGGGCGGTAACGACAAGACCGTCGTCGCCCTGGTGACGCGCCAGGTCGGCTAGCCTGCCCCGATAAGCAAGATCCACCGCAAAGAGCGGGGCCCGTGATGAGTCCGCGGCCCAGCTCTTTGCGGTGATCGCTCAGGACCCTTCCCCTCGTCACCCCATCTACCTCCTGATCCGCAGCGCCGATCTATGTAACTATGTGCCACGCATGTGTTTACAAGTGTCATCTCCGCGCTGACCGGGCCGCCCGGGGGGTGGTCTCGTCTTAAGGACAGGGCCCCGATGGTCGATTATTAACCGCAAGGGAGACCCCCTGTTTGTCAGAACGGGACACCGGATCAAGTGACACAAATGCCTGTACATAACAAGATCGCTCCTGAAAAGGCACAGATGTACCAGCCAACGCGCTGGTTCGGCAGTCTGCGGTTTGCCGCCGTGGCGCTTTTCGCCGTGCTGGCAATTGCCCTCATGTCGGTGATCAGTCTCGTCGCCAACACGATGGGCAGCGACCACTTCCGGAGGCGTGAACTCCGGCAACTGAGCCTCCAGGGAGAGGTCGCGGTGATCACCCTGGGGCAGACGATCAGCGGTGTTGAGGAACTCACGCGGGCCATTGCCCAATTGGGATCCACGCTGCCCCTGGAGGAGGACCTCTACTACAAGACGGTTCCGGCCATCATGGGCGATGCGGATCCGGGCTCTATCGTCGCCGGGGGAGGGATCTGGCCCGAGCCGGGTGCATTTGTCGCCGGTCTCGAGCGGCGGAGTTTCTTCTGGGGCCGCGAAGCGGACGGCATTCTGAAATTCTACGATGACTACAACGATCCCGCCGGCCCCCCCTATCACGGCGAGGAGTGGTATGTTCCCGCCCGCTTCCTGGAGCCGGGGCAGGCGTACTGGTCACGATCCTACATGGATCCCTATTCGCTCGAGCCGATGGCGACCTGCACGGTGCCCTATCACCGCGCGGGGGAATTCGCCGGGGTGGCGACCGTCGATGTGAAGCTCTCCGGGCTGGAGGCTTTCTTCCGGCGGGAGGCCGCGGCAAGCGGCGGGTACATCTTCGCGGTGGATCGCGGCAACCGGTTTCTGACCTATCCGGATCCGAAGGCGGCCCAGGACATCTCCATCGGCCCGGATGGCGAGAAGATCGTTACCTACAAGACAGCTCAAGACTTTGCAGCCCTCGCTCCGAGCTTCGCGACGATCGCGGACACGCTGGCCTCCCTCAACCGGAAATACCTCGGTCGGGCCGGCGCCGACCGCGCGGCGGCCGTCACGCGGACCGCGGATGCGATTCTCTCGGCGAGCCACAATATCGAAGCCGACGAGGCGATGCTCATCGCGGTGAACTTGATGCGCACCCGGGAGCACACCTGGGAAATGAACTGCAGCTTCCGGGCCCCCAGTGACCATCTGATCGGTGAACCCGTCACCATCATGACCTTTCCGGTACCGAACGCTCATTGGAAGGTCGTGCTGGTCTGGCCCGAGAGCCGGGTTCAGGTTGCGGTCGCCTCCATCACCCGGCGGCTCATCCTTCTCCTGGGGCTACCGCTCACGGTTCTTCTGCTGGCCGGCTATGGAATGATGGATAGCCGGTTCACCAGGCCCGTCCGAAAACTCACGTCCCGCCTCAAGCTGCAGTTCCTCGATCCAGAAGGGCAACTGCAGCCACTGCCCATGGGGCGTCGCGACGAGCTTGGGGAGCTGGTCTACTGGTTCAACCAACGAACGGCCGCGCTTCGTGAGGCACAGGAGGAGTCGGAACGGGCCACGCGGATCAAGAGTGTGTTCCTGGCGAACATGAGCCATGAAATCCGAACGCCGATGAACGGCATCATGGGAGCGGCCCACCTGCTCGAGGGCAAGGACGAGCCGAAGGAACAGGAACATGTGCAGGTGATCCGCGATTCAGCCAGCTCTCTTCTCACGATTCTGAACGACATTCTCGACTACTCGAAACTCGAGGCCGGGGAATTCCGCATCGACGGCGAGCCGTTCAATCTGGCTGATACGGTCCGCAGCTGCCAGAAGCTGCTGTCCGATCAGGCCGACAAGAAGGGCATCAAACTCGCGGCGCGGTGCGACCTTGAGGATGTCGACTGGTACGAAGGTGATTCAGGCCGGATCAGACAGATCCTGCTCAACCTCCTCTCCAACGCCATCAAGTATACCGATCGGGGCGAGGTGGGGCTGCACACCTATCGCCGGATCGGCGGTAAGGGTGAGCCCGAGGTCGTCATCGATGTCACCGACACCGGCATTGGCATCGCAAAGGACGAACAGGAAGCCATCTTCGAGATGTTCCGCCAGTCGGACGCGGGCGCGGGACAGCGTCGCGGGGGAACCGGACTGGGGTTGTCGATCAGTCGTCGCCTGTGCGAGCTGATGGGTGGGGGGCTGACGGTTGAGAGCGAACCGGGCGAAGGATCTCGATTCCAGGCCACACTGCCTCTCAAGAGCCGCTCTGCGCCGACCGAGGTAGAGCGCACCGAGCGCGCGACGCAGACCGACCTGGCGTTCGGCCTCGATGTCCTCTTGGTCGAAGACAATCCGACCAACCGGCTGGTGGCTCGCCGCTTTCTGGAGCGGTTGGGATGTGAGGTTGCTGAAGCCAACGACGGACTCCACGGGGTGCAAATGGCGGCCCACCGGCCCTACTCCCTCATTCTGATGGATGTCCAGATGCCCAAGCTGGACGGGATCGCGGCCACTCGCCAGATCCGGACAGGAAACGGCCCCAATCGGAACACGCCCATCGTCGCGCTGACCGCCAGTGCGCTGGATGATGATCGGCAGCGGTGTGCCAGTGTCGGCATGTCGGGGTTCTTGACGAAGCCTCTCAAGCCGCAGGATCTGCTTGCGGAGCTGTCGCGCTGGTCAGACTCCTGCGAGGATCGCGCCGCCTGATTTCCCGGTAGATAGGAGAGGGGGTGCCCCATAAGGACACCCCCCGTGCAAGAGAAGACCTCTGGCCGCCGGTCTACGTCACCGGCTGCGTCTGGTCTTAGAACAAGAACCAGGTCGATCCGGAAATCCGCTGACCATCCCACGTCACGACGTCACCGTTGGGATCTTCGTTCTCCGTCGAGAAGTTCATGACCTCGAAGCCGAATCCCATGTGCTTGTTCATCTGCATCTTCACGTTGCCGAAGATGACCGTGTTCTTGATGTAGGGAATGGCCATACCCTGGGCGTCATCCTCGTCCGGGTCGTCCATACCGCCACCCACATTGATGCTCACCTTGGGCGTCGCCTTGAAGCTCAGACTGGCGAAACCACCCATGGTGGCGATTTCCCGGCCTTCATCGGCGTCATCATCCGGGTGGGACGGGTTGTACTCGAAGCCGTAGTGGAGGAATTCCTCTCCCACGCCCTTACCCGTGTAGACCTCACCCTTCAGCGTGACCTTCTCCGTGAAAGGCAGCACGAACTCGGCCGCCGCCAGGAACGGAGCGTAGTCGATGCTGTCGACCTCCACCGAACGGAAGCCCGCGCCCACGGCGACCAGGCCCTTGCCGTCCAGGAATCCGCCGTAGGAGACACGGCCAATTAGCCAGGGCAGCATTTCCTGATAGTCCGTATCCGAGCGGACACGGTGCTTCATGACACTACCCAGGAACTCGACGCCGCCCTCGAGCTTGTAGCGGGCTGTCACCTGGGGGACGCGCCACCACAGGTTGCCGCCCCAGGATAGGATACCGAAGTCGTTCGTGGCCGGATTCTGCTGCGCGATGGGAACCCAATCCTGCCCCGCACGGAGGCTGAACGCACCCTGCTGCATGTACGCGTAGCCAAGGCGCATTCGCGGAATGAGGTTGTTCCCGTTGTTGTCGCCGTAGAAATCGATCTCCATCTTCGCGCCGCAGGTCATCTCCCCATCCAGGAACTTGGCCCCGAAGCCGAAGCGCGTGTCCCGACCGTTGAAGTTGAGTTCCGGATCCCCATCTTCGGGGTCGGTCGTGATGTAGGTCGCGAAGTCGGTGTTGTCTCGCAAGTGCGCTGTGTCGAAGTGGACATCGAACTTGGAACGGCCCCAGAGGCTCAGATCCACCTTGCTGAGAACGTCGCCCGCCGCAGCGGTCGAGCAGATTCCGCCTCCCAGCATCAGAACCACCGAGACGATGACTAGAAATCCGGTAAGACCTCTCTTAGAGTGCATACCTTAATACCTCCCCGTGCTCCCTGTCTGTGGAGATGGGTCCCCTCGGGTGGGTGAACCCACTACTCTGATCGGGGACATCGGTATCACATGTAAGCCACTGAGGCCAGGAGGTTCCGCTAAACGATAGAGACAGTAAGCATTAGGTTCTTGTCATCCGTCACCGGATTGCAGTGAACTCGGCCCCAGCCCGCTCCTGCGCGCGCGGTGGCTGTCTTCCGCAAAGACCCCTAGAATCCTAATGTTGGCGATGCTGACCCGGCGCACCGGGCACATGGGACGGGCAATGAATCTGGCCAGATCATTGGGTGCCTGGGAATCGAGTCCTCGATCGGGAGGTCAACTGCGGTTGATCGCCTGGACGTTGTTCTTCTTTTCCCTTCTGCCGCTGGCGTATCCGCAAATCGGACACGCCAGGCGTGATTTATTGCCCTCCGATTCACCCCGCAGTGATCCGCAGTCGATCTACGCGATGTACCGGCCCAACATCTTCTATCACAACGCAGGCCTCTTGCATCTCATGGTCACCAACATGGGGGTGATCGGGAATCCCGAGGGTGAACGAAGCTCCTACAGCGCCGGTTGGCGGGATGGAGAGTACCTACACACCCTTGAGCTCTGGGTGGGGGCCGTCAAGTCCAACGAAGTTCAATACGTCTCGCAGGGATTTGAGTTCAGGCCCAGTCGTGATCCGATCGATACGATCTACAGCTCCTTCGAAGGCGCCCACGGCGGCGACCGGATCGGCAATTTGCTGAACCGCGGAGACGACGACGGGGACGGGTCGATCAACGAGGAATTCCACAACGGCAAGGATGACGACGGAGACGGGTTGATCGATGAGGACTATGAGGCCATCTCGCAACAGATGTTCAGCTGTGAGTACCGCGATGACACCCGCGAGGCCATTCAGGCCCTGGCGGACCACCATCCGCTGCATGTGAAGGTCGAGCAGCGGTCGCTCACCTGGTCCGGGCCGGGGGAAAACGAGTTTGTCGGTCTGGACTTCCACATCCGAAACGAAGGAGATGAGCCCCTCTACGATGTGTTCGTTGGTTGTCTCTTTGACGCCGACGTGGGCGACAAAGCCGCCGGCGCCTACTGGAGTGACGATCGGGGTGTGTATCGGTTCACTCGCGAGCGGTACTTCGATGAGAGGTACGACTACGAGTGCCTGAGTGTGGCGGGAACACCGCAAAACTGCGGCTACCGTTATGCCGAGGCCGAGATGGCCTGCATGTGGGATATCCCCGGATGGGATGGGGGAGAGCGGACCGACGACCTGGAAGATGAGCGCAACGGGCAGGTGGCCCTTGTGCTCCTGGGGCACACCACGGACATATGGGGCGAACGTGCTCCGGTCAGAGTTGGTTCACACGCGTGTCGATTCGTTCGTCTCCATTGGGGCCAGGAATTGGAAGATGACACGCGCTACCACTATCTGTCCGACCCCACGCACGAGACCGTGCCCACGGATCTGCCCGGCGACTATGCGGCGATCATGAGCGTGGGACCCTTTCCGGAACTCAGGCCGGGAGAGGAGCTGGAACTGCAGATTGCGATCGTGGTCGGCCAGGGTTGGTTGGGATTGCGGGAGAACGCCCTCAGTGCGAAGAGGGTCTTCGAGGGGCGGTGGGTCAACGCCGACGGGATCTGGCAGACCGGGGCGTTCGGCCGCGAGCGGTGCCTGTTTGTGCCGCCCGGCGGCGATCCCTTCGTGTGGCGGAATCCATGCCTGGTCGATCCGACTGGAACCTACATTCGGGACAACGATTGCCGCAATCACCGCCGGTGGGTCGATGACGACTGCAACTGCTGCACACCCCTGGATGACCCTCGCACCTACGCCAGGGACGGCTGGGAAACACCCCTCTCCTGGGTCGGGACCATGGCGCCGCCGGGGCCGACGGTGAGCACGGAGCTGGCCAGTATGCGGGCCAGGGTGGAGGGTGACCGAGCGATCAAGCTTGAATGGGACGACTATCCTGAGTACGTCATCAACAGCGCAACCGGCTCCCTCGACTTCTGCGGGTACCGCATATGGCGGGTGGAAGGCTGGGAGAGGCTGCCCGGCTCTACAGGACCGGGGCCCGACGAGTGGCAACTCCTCGCTGATCTCTCGCATCATCCCGTGGGGAGCCAACTTGACCTAGCGGATCACACGAATCCGTTCGCGGAGGTCATCGATCGAATACCCTCGCCCATCGAGGGTGGCGAGATGATGGATCGCCATGAGATCGGGCGCTACTTCTATGATGATACGGCCGGGCTCAAGAACGGGATGATCTACTTCTACGACATCACCAGCTACAACTGCTGGGTGGATGGCCAAGGTGAATACCATGAGGTCGGCCAGCAGCCGCGGGCACTCGAGGCTGAAGGCGTCCGTCCCCGCTGGGGTCCCGCGGACGGGGATACCTGGAAGAGCGAAGTTGCGGTCGTGCCCAATCCCTACGACCAAAGGGCCGCGTGGGACCTTCGGCCGACCGCGTACGATCCATCCCAGGGACGCATTGAATTCATCGGTCTTCCCGCTCGCGAAGGAGAGATCCGCATCTACACCCTTGCGGGAGAGCTGGTGCAGACGCTTTACTTCGACGGAGGAAGCGGAATCGGCCACGTGTCCTGGAATCTGCTCTCGCGCAACCACCAGGACATCACGAGCGGGGTCTATCTGTACGCGGTCACCTGTTGCGGCGAGACGGTCGTCAAACGTTTTACCGTCATTCGATAGGCGGAGCGCCTCGGAGAGGATTCGTATGCACATCACCTGGTGGGTGCTCGCCCTGCTGGTTCTTCTAGCGGCGACGCCGGCTCACGGCAATACGTTCGACCAATGGGTCGATGACCTTCGTCGGCAGGCCATCGCCGACGGCATCTCTCCTGCATTGCTCGACCAGGTGCTTGATGATCTGGAGCCACTGGAGCGCATCATCGAATTGGATCGCAACCAACCGGAATTCAAGCTCACCTTTCGAGACTATCTAGATCGGGTGGCTCCGGACGAACGGGTCCGGAAGGGGCGAGAGCTGCTGACCCAGCATCGGGATCTGCTCAGGGAGGTCAGCGACCAATACGGGGTTCCTCCCCAGATGATCGTTGCCTTGTGGGGGGTTGAATCGGACTTCGGCCGCCTGCAGGGCGGGTTCGGTGTGATCCAGGCTCTGGTAACGCTCGCCCACGACGGCCGCCGCTCCGCCTACTTTCGGGGGGAACTCCTCCATGCCTTGCACATTCTAAACGACGGACACGTGTCGCCGGATTCCTTCCAAGGATCCTGGGCCGGCGCCATGGGACAGTGTCAGTTCATGCCCTCCTCGTTTTGCCTCCATGCAGTCGATCACGATCAAGATGGCCGGCGAGATATCTGGAGTTCGCAAGCCGATGTGTTTGCCTCAGCCGCGAACTATCTGGCTGCATCCGGATACAATCCCGCCTACCGCTGGGGCCGCGCGGTGAGGCTTCCGGAGGCCTTCGACGATTCCCTGGCCGGTTTGAAAACCAAACATCCCCTGCAGTACTGGCAGGAGCTTGGAGTTCGCAGCGCGAACGGACAGGACTTGCCCGCAGCAGGCGGTCTGATGGCCTCCCTCGTGATGCCGGATGGGGGAGAGGGGGCCGCGTTTCTCGCCTACCCCAACTTCGAAGTGTTGATGACCTGGAATCGCTCGGTCTTCTTTGCAGCGGCGGTGGGGGTGTTGGCGGATCGCATCGGTGGGTTCTGATTGGGTCCGGGGTCATGCATCACCCGGACCCGCCGAACGGGTTTGGAGGAGAGACGATTGACGCAAGAGCGCGAGACAACCGAACGAAAACTCGGCGAGCTGTTCCGCGAGCGCTTTGGCGGGGTCCCTCACACGATTGTGCGGTCTCCCGGCCGGGTCAACCTGATTGGCGAACACACCGACTATAACGACGGCCTGGTATTCCCGATGGCGATCGACCGCTCGGTTTGGATCGGCCTGACGCCGACCTCCGACCGATCGGTGGTGGTCGTCTCCGCCGACTTCGCGGAGACAACGGAGTTCTCTCTGGATGGGCTGGGCGATCCTCCGGGCGCGGGGGGCAGCTGGGTCGAGTACCTCAAAGGTGTCGCGTGGGCACTTCAGCGGGCGGGTTATGAACTCACCGGCTGGCAGGGGGTCCTGGCGGGGGATGTCCCGATCGGGGCGGGGCTGGCGTCCTCGGCCGCGCTGGAGGTCGCCACGGCGCGGGCCTTTGCCGAAGCGGCCGGGACGAGGTGGGATCCACTGATCATGGCGAGGATCGCGCAAAGCGCCGAGCGGGAGTGGATCGGGGTCGAGTGCGGCATCATGGATCAGCTCATCTCGGCATGCGGCGTGGCTGAACACGCTCTCATGATCGACTGCCGGTCCCTGGAGATGAGGCCGGTTCCCCTGCCGCCAAAGACCGTGGTTCTGGTGCTGGACACGACGGTGAGTCGTTCGCTGGCCGGCTCGGCCTACAACACCCGCCGCGAGGAATGCGCCGAGGCCGCCAGGCTGCTGGGCGCGCGTACCCTGCGCGATGTCGACACTGAGACGTCGCCCACGTCCGGCGAACCGCTTCCGGATCCTCTCTTGCGCCGCGTACGCCACGTCATCTCCGAGAACGCCCGGGTTCTGGAGGCGGCCGAGGCGATGCGAGCGGGAGATCCGGCTCGTCTGGGGGAGATTCTCAATGCGGGCCATGCCAGTTTGCGTGACGACTACGAGGTGTCCTGCAGAGAACTCGACCTGATCACCGAGTGCGCAAGGAAACAGCAGGGGTGCTTCGGGGCGCGGATGACCGGGGCCGGTTTTGGGGGGTGTGCGATCGCGCTGGTGGACGAGCCGCGTGCGCAGGCGATCGCGGATGCAGTGACTCGGGGGTACACGGCTGAGACTGGAGAAACGCCCCGGATCTGGGCCTGCCGTCCGAGCTCCGGGGCGGATGTGGTGCGAAGCGTCTAGCCCTTATACAAACTCCGCCTCTTCTCTTTCACGCAGGAGAATCAGACCCAAGAGAACGAAGTGCACGGGAATGAGAAGCAGAGCCAACGGCGAAAGAAGAATGGATACCTCGAATATCCCCGAGAGTAGGGTGAGCACCGCGAAGACCCGGATCAACTCGCTGAATTGCTGTTTGGCCTGAAGCAAGCGGATGCCGATCAGAAGATCGATGACTCCTGCGGCGAGCATGAACAGGCCCAAGGTGCCTAGGGTCACGACTAGGAAGACACCTTCATCGATCGGCCAGGCGAGCATCGCGAGCGCGCCGATTCCCAGCGAAGTCAGTTGGAAGAGCACGCTCCATGCAATGGAGAGAGTGATCAACCCATCGATACCGTAGTACTGGTGTCGGTCGTGTAAGAATCGACGGAACACCACCAGTGCGTAGATGGCAAGGACGGTGAAGAGCACCGAGATCCCGTCGCTAGGGCCCAAGATGGGACCATCGAAGCCGAAGGCCTTGTCCACCACCGCGGCTTCCAGGATCCCCAGCACGAAACTGACCGGGAACAAGACCGCCGCAACCAGGGACAACCAGCCCGCCAGCGAGTATCGATTCCCGTCCATCCTCTCAACTCCTTCCGGCATATAGGTGGCAGTGCCCATGACGACCTCCTCAGCTATACGTAGTCGGGGACAAACTCGAGGATGTCACCCGGCTGACAGTCCAACTCGCGGCAGATGGCTTCCAGGGTGCTGAATCGCATTCCCTTCACCTTCCCCGTCTTGAGGAGGGATAGATTGGTGATCGAGATCCCGATTCGTTGGGAGAGCTCGGTCAGCGACATCTTCCGCTGGACCAGGACCATATCTAGGTTCACTCGAATTGCCATGCTGTTAGTATCGGGCTGTGCTTTATGTTTGTCAAGGATTTTTTGTCGTAAGACATAAAATGCGTTAGGTTTTACGTAAAGCACATTCATCAAGGGACTTCGGGTGGGTCGGGGTCGGCCCTCTGATCGCACGCTCTGGTATTGGTGAGCCTCCTTCTGTCCGCGCTTGCCCGCAATCGGGCAGATTCTCGACCCCGGGGTCGAGGGCTATCTTGTTGTTGCACAGTCAATTGCGTCGGATTCATCTGTCGAAAAACACCGAACTACCAGTCCGCTGCGCTTGGCAAGGTTTGATCTTGTAACTGGTTGTATGACACCGCCTTAGGCATCGAACCCGGGTTCGAGATCGTGCCCCGGGGCACAATGCGGAGATGGGACGGCCTCGACGGCGCGGTCGTGGGGGCACAGGCAGAAATTTGCGACCCGCCCGGCCCTGTCGGCGTCTAGTCTAGTGAACCTGGCACACCGACTTGAGGGAATGAGAGAGATGGAATTCGAAGCCCGCCTGCGGGATTGCTATCCGGACGTGGTCCGCTTCGCGCGAGGCCTGACCGGCGACCCAGACGAGGGCGATGATCTGCTGCAGGATGCCCTGCTAAAGGCCTGGCAGGGCTACGGCCGCCTGCGAGATCCATCGCGGTTTCGATTCTGGCTCCTGCGTATCATCGGCAACGTTCACCGCAGTCGGCTTCGCCGGCGGCGATGGCGAAACCTCTTCGGTCTCGAAGCCGGGCGGGACATTCCAGCGGAGCAGCAGCTCGGATACGAGGATCGTACCTGGGTCCGGCAAGCACTGCACCGTCTCCCGCGCGAGCAACAAGAGGCCCTCATCCTTCATGAGGTGGTCGGTCTCTCCGTGGATGAGACTTCCCAGGTTCAAGGCGTGACGCCGTCGGCTGTGAAGAGCCGCCTTGCTCGAGGGCGCCGGGGATTGCGCGAGCGGCTGACTCGTTCCGAGAGCCCCGCCAACCGGCCCACCGACCTGACGGCCCCTGTCGAGCCGAAGGCAGCGATTCTCACCAAGGAGTGAGCCATGGACTCGTACGATGATGCCGGTACCCGAAACCGGTTGCGGAAACTGACAGACGACCCCATCCCGGACGACCACCTGGACCGGATGATGGGCGCAGTTATACAGCGTGCAGAAAGGAACGATAGAATGAAACGAACCTATCGGCGCACCGGGGCCATCGTTGGCGGAGCGGTGCTGTTGCTTGTTGCTCTACTGGTCATTCCCATCTCGCACTCGGTTTGTGTGGGCAGCGTGGTGACCGCCGAACTCCCCGTGCCGACGTTGGCGCAAGGCGTGGACCTCGAGAAACGGATCGATGAGATCAGCGGGGCGCTCAGCCGTGGGGAAGGCGTGAGTCTCACCAAGGTCGGCGTGAAAGATTCGGTGCTGGTCGCCCACGTGGGCTTCCATGAACTCGACGCGGGCGAGGCCGGCGACCGTGTTCAGGCTCTGCTCAAGGAGCTCGGCTGCACCATGCATGAGGTGAATCTGGCCACCCGGAACGTCGTGCGCAGTGTCGGCGGCAACGCGCTGGCCTCCGTGGCCAGCATCTTCATTCGCGTGAAGATCAGCGGGCTTTCGGAGGAGGAGATCTCAGCGGCGATCGAGGAAGAGCTTTCAGAGTACGGCGAGTTCGAGTCGGTGGTCGAAATCCGGACCGAGGGTGACGAGCAAGTTGTCGACATCACCATCGAAGGCGAGTGCACCGAAGAGATGGAAGAGGGCGAGGAGAAGACGATCACGATCGAATTGGTCGGCGAGGACGACTAGCGCGGACTATTCACGAATGTTCATCCCAACGCGCTGCCCCCACGATATTG
>CAZTDY010000079.1:0-19516 GCA_964612295.1 uncultured bacterium
TTCTACCATCGGGAGGCTTTTCTGTCTTCAACATTCGCGAATAATCCGGGCTAGGGGGCGCAGATCAAATCATAGAGTACTGCGATGACCATCCGCTGTCCAGAGACACGCTAGTCCCTCGGATTCGCCTCCTCCCGGCCGTTGTCATACATGCCGACCAAGCCGGTGACATCGCCGTTGTCGCCGCGCTCGAAGCGGAGTCGGAAGTAAGGGAGGTCCCCTACGCGGAAGATGTCGGTCGTCATGGGCGTGATCGGCATTGGGGGACGACTGTCCCGCCGGTAGGTGAGCTGATCACCCTCGAAGTAGATATGCCGAGGTCCGTAGTCGCCGACAAAGGCCTCGAGCCCTTGGCGATCGAGTGTGACCGGCTCGAGCTTTGCCATCAGGTCTTGCTTGGCCCATTCGAGGTCGAATCTGTCCTCGTCGGGAGTCTGCTCGATCAGCAGATCGAGTGCGTGGCGATGCGCGGCATCCAGAGCGAGGTCGGCCGCGACCGCGATGTGCGGCTCGATGCCGACCCCTTCCCAACCCTCACCGGTGCGCGGATCGGTGGCTGCGCCCCAGGAGGCGCGCATCCCGACCTGGAAGTTCCCGAAGTCGAACGCGTAGGAGGCAACCGTGTTCCCCCCGCCGCCGGTCGTCTCCCCGACGATCGTGGCGCGCTCCAAGTTCTTCATGTCGAAGGTGAATTCCTCGGCGGCCGAGAAAATGCGTCCGCTGGTCAGGATGTAGAGCGGCGTATCCGTGCTCCGATTACCGGGCACATAGCCTTGAGACCAGGACTGCACGGTCTCGTCGCGTGCGCGCACATACCAGTTGATCAGATGCTCGGACTCCGCCAGGAGATAGCCAGCCAGGAGCTGGATCATCGAAGCGCTCCCGCCACCGTTGCCGCGAAGATCGATGATAAGGACATCGGTATTGGCAAGGAAGTTCATGGCCGCCGCCCCGGTCGCGCCGCCGCGGCCGGTGTCGGCGAACTGATCCAATCTCAGGTAGCCGACGTTACCCGCAAGAATCTCGGCCTTCTGGAAACCGTAGTTCCTCCGCCGCTGCCCTTCGAAGAACTCGTCGTTGTCGCGCGGGTCGAATTCTTCTTCCACCTCGTTCGGGTCGCGGGGGGGCATTACACCAACGCCCAGATGGCCGTCATCGTAGACTCCGTGGATCTCACGATTGAGTTGGGCGACGAACTCGGCCGGATCGGTCAGTTCACGCCATTGGCCCTCGGCCCACCCCCTACGCAAATGCTCGACCATTTGGGCGCCTTCATCGGCCATCACGTAGGTCGAGTCCAGGACGGTGATCATGCTGTCGATGATCGCTGCCTGCGTATCTTCGTTGATTTCAGGCAATGAGCCGGGTGGCATCATGCGGACCTGTCCCGAGGCCGGGGCCAACCAGCCGCCCACTGCCATCGTCAGGAACACCATCACGGCGGCCGCCAAGCCCGGGTACCGCTGCATTGTACTTGCCGTACGCATGATCATTTCTCCTTCTCTCTGTCTGCCGGATGATCCTGCGGCAGAACGAGCCGGTAAACTGTCCCTCCGCGGCGGTAGTCCGCGCGGGGGAGAGGGTTGTTTCGAATGCGCAGGAACCCCAGCGATCGGTAGAGGCTCTGAGCCGCCTTCAGCCGGGGGCTGGTTTGAAGATAGACTTCCCGAGCGCCGAGTTGGCGGGCGCGCTCGATGACCGCTTGCGCCAGACTCAAACCGATCCCACGACGCCTGGCTTCCGGAGCGACGGCCATCTTGGTCAGCTCGAAGAGGTCACCCGGGTGTCTGACGAGTGCGCAGGTACCAACGACTTGGTCGCGCTCGAGCGCGAAGAGAATGGCGCCACCTTTCTTGATGATTCTGCCATTGGGATCCTCGAGCAGTCGCGTGTCCGACGTCTCCACCGTGAAGTGCCTCTTCAGCCGTTCCTCGTTGAGCGCCCGGAAGTGTTTCTTGTAGGCCGGCCGATAGTCCACAAACCGCACCGTCGGGCGGGAGGGGAGGCCCAGTTTCTCCCTGACCCGGGCGGCGACCGAACGGTCGGAAACGACCTCCTCGACGCGGGCGAGGTCACCCAGCAGGTCCACGCCGGCTTCGGAGAGGGTTTCCCGGGAGGCGTCGCGGAAGGCGGCCCACACGGGCGCCAACCGCTTGGCCATCCGGCGGCCCTTCGGGGTGAGCGAAAGGAGCCTGCGGCGCTCGTCGCGGGTGTCGCGGGACTCTCTGACGAGGCCTCGCTTGATCAGCTGATCGGCCGTCTTTCGGATTGCGGGATGGCTAAGGCCCAAATCCTGCGAGAGTTCGGTGATACCCCTGCGCGGCTGGTGCAGCAGGGCCTGGACGATGCCGAACCACCGGGCCTCGAATTCGATTCCCAGCTCACCATAGAGTTCGGAGGCCTCCTGCATGAGCAGGTCGCTGAAAGCCCGAAGCCGGCTGGCCAGGGCCATTTCACCAAGTTCCCGGATGAGATCCACGTCCTTTCCCTCCTCTGGTTCTTCTTCTACGCAAGAAAGTATGTAATAGGTTCCCTAAAAAGTGAAGCTCGGAATTCAGCGCGGGCCCCCGGGAATGCTCTCGCCGTCAGCCCGGGGCCGGAATCTTGCTGGCTCGGACCCAGGCTGAGGTCTACGATGCACCGCGTGACCAACTCAGGGAGGATGAAGTCGTGAGCACAAACGAGCCGCACGTGCGGGAGCCCGGCGATCGCCAGAACCTGCCCCCCGCCCAGGACGATCCCTTCTCCACGGGAGCCAATGCCACGGTGATGGCTCACTTCTACCGGGGAGAGATGAACCGCCTCACCGTCTGGCGGACGCGTATGGATGTCACCACCAACTGGTCCATCATCGCCACGGTCGGTCTCCTGACCTTCTCTTTCAGTCACCCCCTGGCGGATGCGACCTTTCTCATCAACATCGCCATGCTCTGGTTCTTGCTCGCCGTGGAGTCACGCCGCTACCGCTTCTACGACGTGTGGCGATGGCGCGTGCGCATCCTGGAGGCCCATTTCCTCACCCCGATTCTGATGCGAAAGGGCAAACGCACCCAGGGGCCCTGGCGCGAAGATCTCATCGCCGAGATGCTCTATCCGACCTTCAAGATCTCGATGCGGGAGGCGATGGGGAGGCGGCTCTTGCGCAACTACGTCTACCTGTTCGGCATCGTTTTGGTCGCCGCGCTCGCGGAGGTATTCGGCATTTCCCTGAGCACCAGCTCGTGGTCGTTCCTCAGCAGCGAACACTTCACGGATTCGATGCGCGAGCACTGGCTGCTGCTCTTCCTCATCGTGTCGGCCTACGTGCCGCTGCTGGGGCTGGTTGCTTTCGGGTGGCGCCGGCGGAAGGTGGCCGTGGAACTCCACGACCCCGCGGGGAGGGCGGCCTACCGGGTGTAGACCTGGATCAGAGCGCACACAAAGAAAGCGGCGACACCCCACTGGGGCATCGCCGCTCATGCTATTCAAACAGGAACAGCCGCCAGGCTGGTTCCCTACCGAACGACCGTCAGCTCACGAACGATCGGATCGCCGAGGTTCGTGTTGATGCGTGCGAAGTAGACACCGTTGCCTACCGCGTTGCCGCCGTTGTCCCGGCCATTCCACATCAGCTCGTAGTCGCCCGCGTACTGGTCGCCCGCGAAGAGGTCGCGAACCACACGGCCGGAGGCGTCGTAGATCTGCACGACCACGTCAGTCCTGGAACTGAGCGCGTAGCCGATCGCCGTGTTGTCGCGGAACGGGTTCGGATGGTTCGGGTAGACCCGCACGAGCGAGCCCAGATCGGGAGCGTCCTGGGAACCCTGGGACGTGTCGGCCCAGTAGGCGAAGTCCTTGGGAGTGTTGCACTCACGCGTCATGCTGGTGAACATGAACACGTAGTCGCACGTGTCAAAGTTGGGAATCGCGATGGTTCCGTCGCCAGCGCCATCCAGCTCCATGAAGAACTCGGTGTAGGTATCATCCGTCTTCATGATGAACTCAACCGCGCCCGTGCAGTCCGGGCCGTCGAAGGTCACCTCGAGCGTATTATCGGTGCTCTCGTCGTCCGGATTGAATTTCTCGATGCTGGTTCCGTACGGCTCCGGCCACCGGCTGGAGTACGGGTGGCACTCGCCGGTCGGGTAGGTGAAGTACTGGTAGGTCTGGTATAGCTGCGTCCCCCAGAAACCGGCCTCCTCGAAGTGATTGTGGTCGTCGCGCGTGTTCGTGTAGAAACACCAGCGCATGAGCTCGTAGTAGGCAGTATGACCATCATATCCGTAGGGGGCGAACTGGTTGTCGAAGGTGGTCCAGATCGAACCGCCCCAGCGGGTCTCCTCCCAGATGTCCTCGACGAGCTGTTCATTGAAGCGCTCAGCCATGTACATCGGCCACACGATGCCGCCGTACTCGTAGGAGCCGTTGAACTCCTTCAGGCTCTTCCAGGGGGCGCCGAACCAGGCCGCTAGATAGCCGTAGTAGTCGTTGGCGGCGTCGTACACCCACTCTTCAGCGATCATCGCGCAGTTTTCCATGTACCAGCGGTTGGACATGGCGTTGTAGCCGAACTGCGTGACGTGCATGAACTCGTGGGAAACCGTGCACTTTCGCGTATTCGTACTGCCGATGTCATCGTCGACATGGAAGTACCCCGTATAGTCGTAGGGGGGATCACCAGGGACCGGCGACTCCGATTGCGCATAACCCAGGATGCCACTGCCACACTCGTGGATGTAGCAGTCGATCAAATTGTAGCCACCGCCCATGCCGCCGTCACCCGGGGGGGCGCGCCAGTTCTGTGCGGTGAAATACTCAGTCCAGGAATCTTCGCAGGCGGCCTCGATGACGTCCACGTACCCTTCACTCACCGCGTCGTCCCCGGTGTTGGTGTAGTGCACGATGAAGTGATCGGTCACCCGCGTCAGGGTCAGGTGCCCGGGGCGCGTACGGTAGCTGGCGATCTCCTCCTTGAGGGCCGTAGACATGCCATCCGTGTTGAAGAAGATCTCGTTCAGAATCAGCGTGGCGCTCTTGATGGTTCCGCCCGTGAGCTGGAACTCAAGCGGGAGCTTCGCCGGATCCTTGATCACGTAGAGGCGATACAGAAGCACCTCATGCAGTGTAATCTCGTCGTTCTCATAAGCCTGATTGATCGCTTCCAATGCTGGGTGGCCGTACGTCACCAACTGCAGTTCCTCTGCGCTGGCCACACCACTCGCGACCAAGCCGGCGAGAAGCAGTGCGGACACCATCCAAACCAGACGTTTCATGAATATACCTCCCGTTAGGGCGTCGACCATGCTGCATTGCAGAGGCCGGGCGGCAGACGAAAAGGGCGCCACGCGACATTCCCAACGGGAATGCAGCGGTTTCCTGACAAGTGCAATAAACACCTCTGGATAGTTTACAGCAAAAACCGCCGACCGTCAAATCGGTGCCAGGCTCAAGATAGTGTGTCGACGAGCCTTGATGGCGCTCTAACTGCAATGCGCGTACTCAATTAGGGGGCCAGCCCTCCGCGCCCCACTGCGGAGAGATCCCCAACCACTTGCCCCGCTTACCCATACACCAAACCCCGGTTCCGGGTGGCTGAAACCAAAGGCACGAGCTTGTGGTAAGATACGCAGCCGCGCATAATCGTTGCTTCTGTGGCACGGACCGGAGCTGAAGGAGATCAAGATGGCCAAGGCCAAAGTCGCCATTCTGCGCACCAAACCGGAGACGGTTCTCGAGGATTACCGCCGGCTTTGTGAACTCGCCGGGGTGCGGGAGGCCCTGGATTCGTCGGCCCAGACGATTCTCAAAGACAACATCACGTGGCACTTCGTCATGCCTGGCGTGAATACGACCCCCTGGCAGCTCGAAGGGACCATTCTGGGCCTGAAAGATGCCGGGCACTCGGACCTGGTCGCCGTCCACAATCACACGGTGGTGACGATCCCCGAGCAGGGCGAGGAAGAGCTCAAGTTCACGCCGATCTACGAACGCTTCAAGATCCCCGTTCTGTTCAACTTCCGCGAGGATCACATGAAGTGGATCCCCTTCAAACCCAAGCGCGATCTGATCGCGTTGCCGAAGATCTTTGGGCACGACATCATGATTCCCGACTTCTTCGTGGGCAAAAACATCGTCCAGATGCCCACCGTGAAAACGCACTCCTACACGCAGTACACCGGCGCGCTCAAGAACGCATTCGGCGGCCTGCTCAATTTCAAACGCCACTACACGCACACCTGGATCCACGAGACGCTGGTCGATCTGCTGGCGATCGGCAAGGAGATCCACCCGGGCATGTTCGCCACGATGGACGGCACGACCGCCGGCTCGGGGCCCGGACCGCGCACGGTGAAGCCGCATGATAAGAACATCATCCTCGCCTCGGCGGATCAGGTTGCGATCGATACGGTTGCCGCCACCCTGATGGGCCTCGATCCGGCCCAGCTTCCCTGCATCGCCCTTTCGCACGAGCGTGGTCTCGGCGTGGGCGACATGCGGGACATCGAGGTCGTCGGCGATACGGACGTCGCCGAGGAGCGCTGGAATTTCGATGTCGGGGTCAATCTGGCGACTGGCATGGGTCGGCTGCTCTGGTTCGACACGCCGCTCAAGGGGCTGCAGAAGCTCTTCTTCCACACCCCGCTCGTAAACATCTTCATCTGGGGCTCGGAGACCTACCACGATCGCATCTGGTACCCGCTGAAAGGAAAGCCGGCCGTCAAACGGTGGGAGCAGGATTCTCCGTGGGGACAGCTGTTTGCATCGTATCCGAAGTAGTCGATGTGTTTAGCGCGCCTCGCTTCCCAGCCTGCGAATCTGCTCGTCCAGACTGCCAACCGCCGCCGCATCGCCTGCGGACTGGAACATGCTGCGGGCTTTGAGGAAACAAACGAGGGCGGCTTGCGAGTCGCCGCTCTTCTGCCGTTGGTAACCCAGCACGGATAGCGTCGTCGCTTTCTCGTGGAGACCCTCTCCGGCCGGCAGCACCGCGAGGTCCCGACGATTCTGTTCAAGTAGTTCGATGGCCCGCGCCGACATCCCGCGCTGGGATTCGAGGAGTGCCAGGCGCAGACGAACCAGGGCTTTCGGACGGGGATCTTCCGGAGCTCTGATGCCTTCGCGACCCTCGATCGCCCGGCGCCCTTCCCAGGCGTCGAGAGTCTCCTGAAGAACCTGAACGGCAACGGTGACCTCACCGCGTTCGACCAAGCCGGTGGCGACGCTTGTGGACCATTGGGAGGCAGCCTGGTCATCTCCGACCAGGAGGGCCTCCTGGATGTTGGATCGCTTCAAGGCCAGCGCGTCATCCCACTGACCGAGGTTCGGGGGGCGCTCGTCCAGAGAGAAGAGCGTGTACTCGCTGCAGGCCAGAATCGTCTTGAGGCCCGGTATGGACCTCAGAAATGCCAGGTAGCGGAGTTGAGGGAAGTCACGACGCGCACCTTGGCTGAACAGCAGATAGCCGACCTGCCCCGTGCGCATTGCCGCGAGCAGTGCATTCAGGGATGCCACCTCGTCCGGAAACCGCTGGTAGTCCATCTCAGCCAGGAACGCCAGATGCGGTTTGCGCGCCATCAGCTTCGGAGGCAACGCCGTCGAGACGGGACGGGCACTGCGCGAGCCACGAAGAACTTCGGCCGCGCGCATCAGGTAGAGCGGTCGATCCCGCCAATAGGTTCGTTCCAGGAGGAAGACTGCGTGAGCGTTGTAGGCCACTAGAAGGACGAGGATCAGGCTGCCGGCGATCCGTCGCCCAGCCGAGCCAGGATTCCCCAGGTGCCGTGCCGCCTCGAACAGGGAACCCTGCCGCGAACCGAGCCAGGCTTTCACGCGGCGCCCCCAAGACGTGAGTTCAGCGGAGGGGTTGCCCAGAACCAGGCATCCCGCGATCGCGTAGAGAACGAACAGCCCAAAGGTCGAGAACCGGGGTAGATAGAAGACCAGCCCCAATCCGGCGCCGTGCGCGAGCGTCAGCAGGATCAGCCCGATCTGGAACCGGGTGGGCTTGTAGAAGGCATAGCGCAGAGCCCCGGCGATCACAAACGTCGCGCCTAGAGGCCGGATGAGATGCCTGAGGTCTTTCCAGAGGTGACCGGCGAGGTTCTGGGTGTATGCGATCAGGAACCCCAGCGGATCCTGCATGATCAGATTCCCAATCGAGGGAGCCGTTTCCCCCGCGGGCAAGTGCGCGACGAGGTCGGGAAAGGCGAGTTTCACATTGTGCACGTTGCGGGCCCAGGGCCCCGCTCCGGTTTCCACCAGAAACCAGATGATCCAGGGGAGTGCGACCAATCCCCATCCCGCGGCGAAGAGGCCCAGCGAACCCAGGCGCGACCGCACCCGAGAGGAATGAGGTGACACCCAGAGGAGGAACGCGAACGAACCCGCGACAAAGAAGGCGGCATTGTACCGCGTCAGGAATGCGAGCCCAGCCAAGAAACCAGCAAGAGGCACCCAGTGCCGTCCGCGGTCGCTTCGGAATAGGCAAACAGACGAGGCGACCAACAACAGGAGGCACAGGTGATCGCTGGTGGCCTTGTGAGCATCGATGAAGAAGGGGTAGGTCAGCGAGGCCAGCACAACCGCGAAGCCCGCAACGCGCTCGTTGCTGACCCGCCGCACCATGAGAAAGCCGAGCAGGATGGAGATCGCCGCACAGGCAAGATTGAGAACCACGCCGCTGCGATACCAATCGCCCGCCACTGCCTGCACCGGGACCAGCAAGAGCGCATAGAGCGGTCCCTTGTAGGGGAAAAGGTCGAGCGAGAAGTGACCCTCCGAGATCTCGCGGGCGGCAGGAGCCATCTCGGCGTAGAAGTCGGACTCAACACCGACGTTTCCGATCGGATAGCCGGCTACGTGGATTGCCATCCCCACGGCGACGTAGACAACCCCGTAGGCCAGCAACCAGATCGGCAGCTGACGCTCTGGCTTCGACTGCTGCAACGGCAACTCCTAGCTCCACCCGCCTTCGAGAAGCAGCACGCCCACGATGTCGCCCGCCTGCGCCGACTCCTCGCCTTCGCCGAGGAGAACCAACCCATGTGAGATGGCGGCGGCGGCCAGCCGGCCGCGCTTCTCCTGGATCGCGCGCCCGACCAACGGGGTGGCCTGGAGGAAGAATGTGCCCGGAGAGAGCCGCACGCGAATGGCCTGGGACCACTGCTTCTGCTCCTTCGAGCGTCGCAGATCGCGGCTGAGCCTGGCGGGGACGACGGTGAAGGGAGAATCAACTGAGCCGGCCAATCGCATCAACCCGGGGAGAGCGATGAGGAGAAAAGCCGTTTCCGCCGCGGTCGGCGTCCCCGGGAGAATGAACAGAGGGGTGCTGCCCAAGCGTCCGAAGCAGCTCCTGCGGCCCGGCCGCAGGCGGATTCCCTGAAAGATGCCTTCCCAGCCCTGATCCTCGAGGGTTTCGAGGACGAGGTCGCGCAGGCCAGGGCCGGTCCCGCCGATCGTCACCACCGCATCACACTCCGCGCGGGCACGGGAGAGCGTGTAGTTCAGCGCCTTGTGATTGTCGCTCGCCAGCCAGGTTTTGGTGCTCAGGCCGAATCTCTGGCACCAGGCCGCAAGAGTGATCGCATTGCTCGGCGGTTTCCCCGCCGATTCGGCCGAGCCCGAACGCGCGTCCCGTCCGAGGGCAATCTCATCGCCGGTTGCGATCAGTGCGACCCGCGGGCGGCGAAAGACCTCGACATGAGACAGCCCGGTGGCGGACAGGAGTCCCAGTTTGGACGGGCTCAGGACGCGACCTTCTGAGACGATGCGGGCGCCGTCGCGGATGTCGTCCCCCGGAAGAAGCACGCCGGAGCCCGGCTTGATCGCCGCTCCAACGAAGAGAAGATCTTCCCGTTGCGTCGCAACCTCGGCCGGAAGCACCGCATCGGCCCCGGCCGGCAGGGGGGAACCGGTGGTGATCGCCACCGCCTCGCCCGTGTCGACTGCGGGGAGTTCGCCGCTGGGCGTGTCGGGGAAGGAGCGGCCGATGACCTGGAGCTGCTGGGGTTGGTCGAGTTGCGCGTCTTTCGTATCCGCCGCCTGCAGAGCGTAGCCGTCCCGCTGGGATATTGGGCAGGAGGGGATCTGAAACGGCGCGATCAGATCGCGCGCCGAAATGCGTCCGAGGGCCTCCTCGACTGCGATCCGCTCGCGGTCGAGCGGTTCCAGCGCCGTGTGGATCTGATCGAGCGCTTCCGCGTAGGTGACCTTGAGAAGATCGTCTTTGCCAAGCGGGTTCATCATAGACACACTATCCTAGCTCAAGGTGCCCGAGTTCGTCCCCTGCAAAACGCCCAAAACCCCCTCTTCGCGGTGCAGAACGCACGTGGGCCCCGCTGGCTGGTTTCAGCCACGAATCGGTGAGCGAGGTACCCCAAGGGCGATTAGCGCCCAAGCCGTTCGATCGCCTCCCGTTGGCATGTTCCCTGCTCCCCCTCTTGGTGGGGAAGTCCGTGACCGCGCGGACTTTGGTTCACGGACTGCCTGCATAAGTCCCGTGGAGGAGTGGGCATGGCGAGGGCACCGCGACTGGGCTCGCTGATCGCGATCGTTTTGATCTTCAGCCTCTCGGGCTGTGGCTTCGAGATGCCCGAGCGCCCCACCATCACCACCACCTTTCGCGTCCCCCTCGAGACCGAACATCTCACCGCCGGCGACCTGGCCGGGGGAACGGGCACGCTTGAGTCATCGCGCGACGGTGACCTCGATGCCGCTCCCGAGTGTGTGCCGCCGGAACGTCTGACCCTCGATCGTGCATGGAGCCATGGCGCGCCCTTCGAGGTGCGGATCGATGACGATGTTCGCAGACAACTGGAGCGCGGCCTGGAAGAAATCGTGATCCACGCCGAGATCGAAAACTCGTTTCCCACCGACATCCAGCTCAGCGTCCACTTCGCGCGCACCGAAACCTCGCTCTTCACCGGTGACGAACTGACCTTCGGGGGAGAGACTGCCCCTGCCGCTATCGTCGATCCGCAGAGCGGGTGCGTGGAGCAGCCCGTTAGAAGTAAGGTCCGGCTCACCTTCAGTGGAGGCGACCTCGGCCTCTTCGCCGAACCGGAGATCCTCGGGGGGTTGGAGGTTATCCTCGTAAACGGCGAGGGAGGCTCGATCGACATGTGGAATACCGACTACGTCACCGTGAGCGGCATGGTGGTGATCGAGTGTCGTCTGGAGTAGGTGACCGTGATCCGATTGTCCAACACCCGAGCCTCACACGCTTCCCTTGCCATCCTAGTTGGCGTGTCATTCGCGATTGCGGGGTTTGCCCAGCAGCCGGTGTTCGCTCTGGAAGTCGACCTGGCGGGCACCGATCCGCTCTTCGCCCCGGCGGGAGGAGGCGCAGGCGCGGCCGCGCAAAATCCCGCCATTCTGGCCACCCGGCCCGGTCGTTCTGTGGAACTGCTGGGAATCGAGGGAGCCGTAGGCAACGGCAGCCTGTCGATGCAGCAGTATGCGCACCTCAACGGTGCCACCTGGGATGAAGCCGATGAGAGTGAGTTCTTGAGCAGCATCGAGGGCGCATCGCTCGACGTGACCGGCCATGGATCGATGCGAGCGGCAAGCGTGACCTGGGGACACTGGGCTGTCGGTAGCCGAACGCGCGCCGCCGCAGTAGCGAGCATCCCGACCGAGGCGCTGAACCTACTCCTGGGCGGCAATGCGGTGGGGGAGAGCTATACCCTCGATGAGACGGCCGGCGAGGCAATGCTCTTCACCGAGTGGCGGGTCAGCGTGGGGTTTGACCTGAGTCTGCTCTTCGAACACAGTCCCCTCATGCTTCAGGAGTGGTCCGGCGGTCTGAGTCTGAAGGTCCTGCAGGGCTGGCAGTACGCGGCGATCGCCGAAGCGCGCGGAAGTGTCACGACGACCGAAGACGTTGTTTACGGTGACGGCTACCTCCGGTCGGTCACCGCCCGCGGCGGCCAAGGTCTCGCGGCGGACGTTGGATTTTGCGGCAGCCTCGGCCGGGGATGGACCGGATCGATCGCCGTACACGATCTCTTCGGCAGCATCATCTGGAATCGGCAGGCCGAGGAGCGGATCGACATCTTCATGATGCCGGGCGCGACCATGGGCGACGGCGGTGAGGCGATCATCGGCGGCGAAACGGTGACCCGCTCGCTCGATGAGCTCCGGACCTCCCTGCCCACCCGTTTCCATGCGGCGCTCGTCCACACCGGCCATCGCGCGCTGTCTGCGATCCGGGTCGAGGCGGCCAATGCCGACCGCCTGGGGAGCAGCCGCACGCCGCGAGTGGAAGCGGGCCACGCGCGCCGCATCTCGAGCCGGCTCGTCCTGAGGGCCGGCGCCTCGGTCGGGGGGCTCGATCGAGCCTCGGTAGGGGCCGGTCTTGGGGTGGCCGCCGGCCCCGTCCAAATGGATGCCCACCTGCGATCCTGGGGAAGCCTCGACCCCTTCTCCAGCCAGGGGCTGGGGCTGGGATGTTCCTTTGTGATCGGCTTTTAGGCTGTTCTCCGCCATCAAGGTGCATCCGGAGGCCGACCCCTTTGCCCATGCGATTCACCCCCCCTTTTCTATGCTATAATCGGTGGGTGAATTGCATCATGGGAGTCTTTGCACCGCGGGCGATCGCGGTGTTTACGGGAGGGATCCATGCAACGTCGCCAAGTCGCCACACTCGTTGTCGCGGTGGCCGCCTTGCTTGTCTTGACGGGTGCCCAGTTTACAGCCCCTGAGCCGGGAGGCGCGGGGGAGGAGTCCGAATGGCGGGGCCCCGATCCTCGCTACTGGGACTACGATGAGGTTCTGTACTACCTCAACGTCTGGTCCGTTGTCTACCCGGACATCTTCCACCGGGAGATCATCGGATACAGCGGCGTCGATGGCGAGCCGATCTGGGCCGCGAGGATCTCGGACAACGCCTCGGTCGCGGAAGATGAAGCCCGCGTGGTCATTCACGCCGCCCAACATGCGAACGAAGCCAATGGCACCAACGTGTGCATGTTCATGATGGACCGGCTGCTCAGCCGGTATGGTGTGCAGAGCTACTACACAAACATGGTCGATAACCTCGAGATGTGGTTTATCCCGGTCGTCAATGTCGATGGACACCGCATCGTATTCGAGGGTGGATCCAACTGGGACTGGTGGCGGAAGTCGAAACGCGACAACGACAACAACGGCCAATACACGTTCCCGCACGACGGCGTCGATACGAATCGCAACTGGGACTACCGTTGGGCTGCGTACGACTCCACCAACTACTGGAGTTCCCGATACAAGGGACCCTTCCCGTTCTCCGAGAATTGTGTCGTGGCGACGCGCGACTTCGTGCTGCGTGAGCGCCCTGTCTTCCTGATGGATCTGCACTCTCCGGATGTGCCGTCGATCGGCAACAAGATCTGGTTCCCCTGGTACGATCCCAACACGTGGCAGTACGGCGTCGATGGGGACATCTACATGCCGCTCAGCATCCAGCTGGGCCAACATACGCAGACCGAGAGCGGGGGATACTACGCCGGAGGGGGCGCCTGCTACAACACGACCCCCAAGGAGCAGTGCTGGGTCTATGCAAACACCGGCATTTGCGCTCTGCTCATGGAAATCTCTCTGCAATTCTGGTGGACCGGCGCCACCGTCGACACCATCGCGGCTCGCACGGGCCGCGGCCTGTTCTACCTGATGGAACGCGCGCAGACCGGTCCGGGCCTCACCGGCAGGGTCACCAACGCGGTGACCGGGCAGCCGGTTGTCGCCGACATCAAGGTCCATCAATACCATGATGCGAACATCGGGCCTCGGCTCAGCGAAGCCTCGCATGGCAAGTACTGGCGCCTGCTGCTCGGGAACCAGAGTTACACCATCACGGCATCGGCCGATGGTTACGATCCGGTGACCACCGGGGCGTACGTCAGCTCGTCCGGGTGGACCACGCGGGACATCCAGCTGCAGCCCGACCCCGCCGGCGTCGATGAGCCGCCGGTGACCGCGACGCGTGTGTTGTGGGCCGACAGCCCGCTGGCACGCGGAGGGAGTGTCTTCTACCGATTGTCGGAGGCGGCGGACGTTCGTCTCGACCTTCTGGATATCAGCGGACGGTACGTGGCGAGCCTGGCGTCCGGTCAGAAGGACATCGGTGTGCACCGGGCCAGCATCGATCGCGCACTACCCACGGGCAACTATCTGCTGCGCCTGCGAGCGGGCGAAGAGCAGTGGACCAACAAGGTGATCTTGGTCGACTAAGCCGCACGGCGCGGCATCTAGGACGTCAGCAGCTTGATAATCGCCCCGATGGCCGAGGCGACCACGACCCAGCGTACCCAGCGGGATCCTTTCGCGATCACGATGCGAGCGCCGAGAATGCCGCCCGTAATCGTGCCTGCCGCCAGGGCCAAGCCGGTGACCCACTGTACCTGACCCATGCCCGCGAACATGACCAGGGCCGCCACTGTGAAACAGAAGGCGAGCGCGAATTTGAGCGCGTTGCCCCGCACGACGTCATAGCCGCCCACCAGCACGAACATGCTGATGAGCAGCGTGCCGAGTCCGGCCTGCAAGAACCCGCCGTAGATACCCATCAGGAAGTAGACGGGATAGTACTTGTAGCCAATTCGTCCGATCGCGTTTTCGCGCGCCCACTTCTTGGCGTCGATGAAGACCGTGGCCACCATGAAGACGAAAAGCAGAGCCGCCACGCGCTTGAAGATCGTCTCGTCGATGGTTGCGGCGAGATAGGACCCCAGCAGCGATCCCAGCACCGTAGGAATCGCAATGCCGGGAAGGTGGCTCCAGAGGAGCACCTTGTGGCGATGATAGGTCGCGGTGCCGGCTGCACACTGGAGAGCGATCGCCACCCGGTTCGTTGCATTGGCGACCTGCGGCGGAAGGCCGATCATGAGGAGCAGGGGGAGGGTGACAAACGAGCCGCCCCCGGCCAGCGCGTTGATGATGCCACATAGAATCCCGCCCGCGATCAAGAGCGGCACATGCCAAAGCTCCACGCTCACGTCCTCCCATGCGGTCCATCTGTTGACGCCGGACCCGAGGCCGCCCAGCCTGGATAGACCGGAGGAGTTTACGGGGATACACGCCAGCCCGCAACTGAATCCCCGCCGCGCTCTTGCCCGCTCCTTCCTGCGCTTGCCCCCTGCCCGGGCGCTGCTACAATGCCCGCTATCTGAACCGATCCCCCCGGACACCTGGAGGTGAGCATGGACGTGATGACCCTTCTAGACCGCATCGATGGCTGGGTCTGGGGTTACTTCATGATGTTTGTCCTGGTCGGAACCGGTCTGTTTTTGACCCTTCGGCTGGGGCTCGTTCAGCTCCGCCACTTTCGCCACGGTTGGTCCCTCATCACCGGCCGCTGGGACGATCCGAAAGACAGCGGCGAGACCACCCACCTGCAGGCGCTCTCGACCGCGCTCTCGGCGACGATCGGCACCGGCAACATCGCCGGGGTGGCCACCGCGCTCGTGATGGGCGGTCCCGGAGCGGTTTTCTGGATGTGGGTGACAGCAGCGGTCGGGATGTGCACGAAGTTCACCTGCTGCATGCTGGCTCAACGTTTTCGGGAGGTTGATGAAGACGGCGTTGTCGCCGGCGGCCCGATGTACTACCTGCGCGACGGGCTCAAGCTACCGTGGCTCGGATGGCTCTTCGCGTTGTTCACGGCCGTGGCCTGTTTCGGGATCGGCAACATGGTGCAGGCAAACTCGGTCGCCGATCCGATCTCGAAATATCTGCCGAGTGACGCCGGGTTCATGCTCGCCAACATCGGGTTCGTCTCCTGGACCAAACTCGGGATCGGAATCTCTTTGGCGATTATGGTGGCATTGGTCATCATCGGCGGCGTGCGTCGTATCGCCCGCGTGGCGGAGAAGATCGTCCCGGTCATGGCCGCCGTCTACGTCATTGGGGCGATCGTCGTCCTGCTGACAAGGGTGGAGGCGGTGCCGGGCGCGTTCATGAGTATCATCAATGGGGCTTTCTCCTCCTCCTCGGTCGGCGGCGGTGTCGTGGGGTTCACGGTCGCGCAGGCGATGCGCTACGGAATCGCTCGCGGACTCTTCTCCAATGAGTCGGGCCTCGGCTCGGCGGCCATCGCCCATGCGCCGGCCAAGACGAAGGAGCCGGTGCGCGAGGGGATGGTGGCGATGCTCGGCCCCTTCATCGACACGATCATGATCTGTACGATGACGGCCCTCGTCATCATCACCAGCGACCTGCTGGGCACCTCCGACTTCGACGGGCCGACGCTGTCGGCCGAAGCCTTCGCGACCGGGATCGGTAGCATCGGCCGGGACATCGTCTCATTCGGAATCGTCTTCTTTGCGTTCACCACGATGGTGGGGTGGAGTTACTACGGCGATCGCGCCGTGTACTATCTGTTCGGCAAGGGAGGCTCCGAGGCGGTGAAGGTCTACCGCTGGATCTTCGTGGCGATCATCCCCTTGGGAGCCACGCTCGAGCTGAAGGTGGTCTGGACGCTGTCCGACATCTTTAATGGGCTGATGGCATTCCCGAATCTCATCGCCCTGATCGCGCTCTCCGGCGTCGCAAGACGCATGCTCAAGGATTACGAAGAACGGCTGCCGGACATGCGGCCGTACCGCGATAAGACGGATCTCTGGTTCCTCAAGCTGGGCCGCTAACTGGCCGGGGAGGACAGTGTGAGTCGCAATACCAAGATCGTGGCCACCTATGGCCCCGCGGTGGATACGCCCGAAAAGACGGCCGCTCTCGTGCGGGCGGGGGTCGATGTCGTGCGGCTCAACTTCTCCCACGGCAGCTTCGAAGAGCATGCCGCCGCGATCGAACGGATCCGTCAGGCCGCGACCCAAGCAGGGCGCGTGGTTGCGATCCTTCAGGATCTTCGCGGTCCCAAAATCCGGGTGGGGGATCTCGCCGACGGTCCGATTCAGCTCATCGAGGGTGAACAGATCGCCATCGTGGGACGTCCGGGCCCGGGCGAGGATGGGCCGCGCGAAGCAGTGCCGGACGGGGCCATTCCTGTCGAAGGCTATGCCACCCTGAGCCAGGATGTGGAGAAGGGCGAGGTCGTTCTGCTGAACGACGGCGTGCTCCGTTTGCGCATCGCCGAGATTCGCGGTGAAGAGGTGGTCTGCGACATCGAGGTCGGCGGTGAGCTTTCCTCCCGCAAGGGCGTCAACCTGCCCGACACGCATCTGCAGAGCATCGACACGATCACGGCGAAGGACTGGCGCGATCTCGAGTTCGGTCTGTCGCAGGGTGTCGATTGGGTGGCACTCTCGTTCGTGCGGTCCGCGGATGACGTTCACCAGCTCAAGGAGCGCATCGCGAAACATGGCGCCGACACGCCGGTGATCGCCAAGATCGAGAAGAGCGAAGCGCTTGATAGCCTGGACGAAATCGTGGCCGCGGCCGACGGCATCATGGTGGCCCGCGGAGATCTAGGCGTGGAGACCGAACTCGAAGAGGTCGTGCTCAGGCAGAAGGAGATCATCCGCACCTGCAATCGCGAGGGCAAGGTCGTCATCACCGCGACCCAGATGCTCGAGTCGATGATCGAACATGCGACCCCGACCCGCGCTGAGGTGGCCGATATCTCCAACGCGATCTTCGACGGCACCGACGCACTCATGCTGAGCGGCGAAACGGCCGTCGGCAAGTACCCGATCGAGTCGGTGAGCTTCATGGCCCGCATCGCGGAGACCGTCGAAGAGGCGCTCGACGTCGACCAGCTGCTTGCGCGGCGGCCCTTCCTGCCGGAGGTGTCCGATGCCGTCGCCCACGCGGCCTGCATGACCGCGCATGAGATCGGAGCGAAGGCGATGATCTGCCTGACGCGATCGGGTCTCACCGCGCGCCTCGTTTCCCGTTACCGTCCCAGCTGCCCGGTGATTGCCGTCAGCCCCGAGATGACCACCGTCCGCCGCCTGGCCGTTCACTGGGGCGTGCTGCCCGTCAATTCGCCCGGCGACCTGGAAGGTGAGCTGCTCCTCGACAGTGCGCTGTTCCGTGCGCGCGCGACGAAACTGGTGGGCAAGGGCGATACGATCGTGCTGACCGCGGGCGTCAGCACCGGAAGCCTCAAGGGTAAGACCAATCTCGTGCGCGTGGAGGTGTTGGGGTAGGCGGGTGGTTGGGCGGGCACTGACCTCAAATCGATCTTCGTTCCTTTCGCATATGACCCGAGCGATCTGTTTATCACACGACTCCCAGTATTGGAGACGCGTGACGACCTCTAGACAACCGTTCGTCACCACCGTAGTCTGTTGATTAGTTGAGTGCCGTTGTATGCGTTGGGCGAGGCCACCCATCCTGCCACGCATTTCACGCGAACGTAGTGGCAATGCGGGCATGGCGCTGATTTGTGGAAGTCCAGATGCTCAGTGGTTACCCAATAGTCAGGAGTCGAATTTGGCAAACAGTGAAATGAGTTCGCAGACCACGCCCACATCCGTGTTGCTGGACAATTGGTCACTTGAGTGTGCTGCTACCTTCGTGGATCTGGGTTTGCCCGAGATAAGAGCACAGGTTACTGCGGATCACCTTGAAGCGATGTCGGCTGCCGTGGAGCGAGGAGACCTGACGCTGCAGGACGGGCACCATGAAACGCTGAGTGAAGTGCCGGTCTACCTGGGCGCCCTCTCGAATCTAATCAACGCTCTCATTCTCTATGACGACGTCAACTTCATTGAGAGCGGCTTCCATCGTTCCTGGCAGCGCACCTGAAGGGAACGCCGGTTCCTGGCGGTGCCCTCGGAGTAGAGACGTCTAGGCTGGCCTGCCTTAATGATGGCGGAATTGCATACTACTGCGCACTATCCCGGGCCTTTGGATCCGATCTTCTTCTGAATCCCAAGCGATCAGTCTCACTAATGAAGTCCTTGAAGGGACAGGGCGGCCAAGTCCCTGGAAATTACGGCGTTCTCGCCACCGATCTCGTGAACGCAGTTGACAACGCAATGACAAGGAAGGCAACCGCCCTTGAATCGGAGATTCTGCTGGAAAGCGTCAAAGCGAACTTGAGTATCCCGAGCCTTCTCGGATTGGTGATTTCTGAGGCAACTTCACGAGATGATGTCCTGGATGTGGCTATTCAAGTTAGAGGCCGCACGGAGGTCAAACTACTGCGAAGGCTACTCACCGAATGCGTTGGTGACGTGAGAAAGTCATCAGAATACATGCGTGCCGTGAATGAAGCGAAGCGAGCAGTAGACTCGCTTGCTGGAGAGCCTCGAGCACGGAAATGGTCACTGAGCTGGGGGCTTCAAGCTGTCTTCGCCTCGCTCAGCATATCCGTCGACGACTTCCTCGTCGGCAGGGAGCGATACGTCATCTTCTTGAGGGATTTGGCGAGGTGCCGAGCTGAGATGAATGGCGTTCAAAGACATCTGAAAAGGGTCTTTGGAGTCACAGAAGCCGATCTCAATGATGTTGCGAGGCCAACTTCATGAGCAATAAGAGGGAAGGGTAACAAATGAATCGAGCAGAATCGCGGCCGCGGCCCGGCCGCTCATTCTGGCGTTAAGTGTAACCCCTCACTCTTCCCTGCGTTTTAGCTAACCCTGGATTTCAGATTGAT
>CAZTDY010000080.1:0-19504 GCA_964612295.1 uncultured bacterium
TGCCCCTGGAGCATGATTGGGCAAACATCAGATCGAATTCCCGGGCCACAACCTTCTCTTTGTGGGTCGGGGCGGTCCCCTAGAACAGCTCGGCGGGTGCGTAGACCCGGAAGTCGTCAAAGTAGACCTTGGTCTTGTAGGTCCGGTAGCCGACCTGGCCGCTGGGAAGCAGTTTGTCGTTGTCCGTGTAGGTGAATACGAGCTCGCAGTCGAGGTAGGCCTTCAGGGTGTTGCCCGTCGCCTCGACCTTGAGATGGTACCAGGTGTTGTTCGACAGGTTGACCGAGGTCTTCTTCACCGTATTTGCGCTTCCATTCCACCACCGGCGGAACCGGATCTGGTTGCGGCTGGTTCGCAAGCCAAGGGTGTAGTAGGTGCTCGAGTCCATATCACCGCGGAAGATCAGATAGGGAGTCTGTCCGTAGACACACCTGACCTTGGTCTCGATGGTGCAGTCGCTGAAGGTGCCCGGGTGAATGATATACCGGGAACTGGATCCATTCGACTGGTAGAGCTCGCCCTCGACGACGCTCCAGTTGCCACTCAGCACGGTCCAGTTCGAGATATCCCCGTCATCGAAGTTGTCAAACGCGTAGGCATTCAGAACCTCGCGGGGTTCGGTGCTGCAGAATCCACCAGAGGCACCGCGGAGGTCCAGGGTGAGAACCTCACCGACCACGTCACCCTCGAACGCGAAGGCGAGAGGAAGCCCGTCGTGATGGCTGGCGTCAGAAGAGATGTCGAAATCATCGACGTTGAGCTCGGCGCCGCTCTCCTGGTCCCCGATGCTGCCGTCCTCGCCACATACGCCGTCGGATCTCCAGATGCAGACCAAAGGCCGGCCCGCGTAGACCTGTCGGACCCAGGCGTCACCGCTCCACTGAGGCACGATGGAGCGGACGGTCTCACCCGCGCCGCTCAGCGTGAACAGCTCGAGCTGGATGTCACCGATGTTGTCGGGCGCGTCGATCACACCGACGCAGCTTGCCTCGATGTCGCACGCCATACACTCGGTCGTGCGGGTCACCTCGGGGGATGACGGCCCTTCGTTGTACGGGTCACAGGTGTCGATGGCGCTGACGACCACCGAGTAGCTCTGGCAGGGCTCCATGCCGGTCAGAGAGACCCTGCAGGAGTCGCCGTCGATGACCTGGGCCGTGGCATAGGTGAGGGGGGAGGTGCCCTGATCCGCATCCACACCGTAGTAGGGGCCGCCGACTTCCGTTCCGTAGTAGACCTTGTACCCGTACAGGTCGCAGTCGATCATGTTCGAGGGCCAAGAGATGTCGACGCGCTCGTCGGTGGCAACAACCCGAACCTGCGGAACGGTTGCCGGGGGCTCTGGGTCACACGGTTCGGCGGTGTCGACTTCGATCTGATTGTGGGCACAGAGGTCTCCGAGCTGCGGACACTGATCGAACGTCGCGACGTTGATGTAGAAGGTCGTGCAGGTCGGCAGGCCAGTGATGAAGAATTCCCCCCCGCTGGCAGGGTAGTCGACATAGGTGTCTGTCTGATAGGGCTCGGTGCTGTAGTAGATCCGGTAGCCGGTGATGTCTTCCGGGTTGAGGGCTGAGCCGTCCACTCGCGTCGAGGGGGGAAACCACTCGACGTAGAGTTCGCCGTTGTTCTCGGTCGGATAGGCGTTGATGCTGTTCACGCAGTCCGGGCGGGGGGGCGTGGATTGCGCGATCTCGTCCGCGCCGGCGCCTTCGTTGCTGCAAGCCGAGGCGGTGACCGTATAGTAGTAGGTCGTGCAGTCTTCCAGCGTGGAATCGTCAAACCAGGTCTGCGCTTCCTGCGATCCGAGCAGCAGCCCCGGGTCGGGGATGAAGCCGGCCGTTTCGGACCTGTAGATGTGGTAGTCGACCGGCGTCGTGATGACCTCGCCCCCGGTGAACTCCGTGACCGTGGTCCACTCGAGCCGGATGCCGTCGCCGAAAGGGTTGGGGCTGCCCGTGAGGTTCTGAACCTGCGCAGGAGCCAGGGGACTGCTCAGGTTGATGTTGTCAATGCCCATGTGGCTCTCGACCCCCGAGCGGCTCGTACAGGTCACTCCCAGGTAGTAGGTGAAGCCAGCGATGAGACCGGTGACGGTCCACTCATTGATGGTCCGCGCGAGTCGCGACGAGAGAGACATCGAGTCGATGTTCGTGCCGAAGTAGACCGTGAAGTGGCTGATATCAGCCAGCTCGAGCGTCGTGCCGTCGGTGTTCGTCGTGGGGGTCTGCCAGGGTACGGTGACGCTCTGGCAATCCGGCAGCGCGAGGGGGCCGACCACCGGCGTGGACGGCCGGCTACGGGCCGGGGTCAACGGGAGATTGCGCGGGTAGATCGTCGTCGAAAGCATCTGCTCCTGATAGGTGCCGGTGCGCTTGTGCACCCTGGGCTCGACGGCCACGACTTCGATCAGGACCTCTCCGACGGTCTCAGGCTGCGGGACCGGGTTGTTCGGCATCTCGACACCGGCGCCGTTGAAATACCGAAAGGCGAGGCCGCCGTTCGTCTTGATCCCATAGGACTGCGGCTCGTGGTAGAGGACGACGCCGCCCGAATCCGCCACCGTCTTCATGAGGATGGTGTCGTTCGGATTCGGCGTGTCCGGATCCCCAGCGTCACTGAGCGCGTAGGTGATGAACTCGGCTCCCGGCACATCCGGCTCCACGTCGGCCACAAAGGTGACCGAGTCCCCGCAGGCGTACTCGATCGACGGCTGGGTTGGATCCTTGCCGTAGCTGACGTGACGGAAGTCATCGGCCAGCTTCTCGAGCCCCGCCCGTGCATTCTGCTGCATCTCGAGGGTGACTTTTTGCTGCTCGTAGGTATGCCGGCTCGTGGTGAGAACCTGGAAGAGCCCCACCGACACGACGCCGAGGATTGCCAGCACGACCATCAGCTCGACCATGCTGAATCCTCGCTGCGTGCCGGTGAGCGACCTGGCCGTCTTCATGATCTGTACCCCCTGTCGATGCATTTGATCCGATTGGCCCTCTGTAACCGGTTCCGGTGCCGCCCCCGCTAGAGCAAGACCCGGATGCGCCCGGTGCGAACGAAACTCACCCGCGCGGTGTCCCCGAAGGCGTTGGTGAAGGTGAGGCGGGCGGGTGAGTCCTCCGCCAAGAGTGTGCCCTGGGGTCCAACGATAATATCGGCATTCGAGCCGGATCCCCCCACATCGAGCGTCAAGCCCACGTCGGTGCACCAGGAGCGCACTTCGGGAGGATCCTGCACCCAGGCGCCGTTCTCGCGCCGCTCGGTGAAGTAGGTGCGCGTTCCGGTGTCCATGCTGACGCGGTACTGGGTACGCTTGGCGAGCGCCTTCTGACGCGCCATCGAGAGTGTCCGGTGGAAGTCATAGGCGACCGACTCCACCTTGTCCCGGCGTCCCATCCGAGCGAAGTTCGGAATCGCGATTGAAAGCATGATTCCCATGATGACCAGCCCGATCATCAGTTCGGGGAGGTTGAACCCCGCTTCAGCTCGGCGACGGGCCGACATGAATCCGCCTTCGCTCGAGCGGGTACGGGAAATGCGCAGCATGGGGTGTCCTCCCTGGCTAGTTCGGCAAGTAGTACGCCAGATTGTTTTCGGTTTCGAAGATCTCGGTCCAGCTCACGTCCTTCCAGAGATTCAAGGGGACGGGGAAGCAGGGCGGAGGATACTCCGTGATGTCCATGTCGTAGTTGTAGCGCCTCGTGGGGCCGTCCGCGTTGGCCAGGACGGTCGAGTCGTTCCAGGGTGCCGCGCTACCACCATTGTAGGTAATGATGGGGCCGTAGATGTTGAGCACCCAGGTGTTCGAGGTGATGTTCTGCTCATCCCAGCCGCTGCCGGGGTCGGGGTCGTTGTTGTAAGGCGACTCGCCCGTGATGCTGTCCAGATCCAGGTCGAGAGGCCCGGGGCCGGCAACCGGGTGGTAACTCGTGCTGGTCGAGGTGCAGCGCCAGTTCTTGTTGCAGGACATGAGCGCGGATTCGATCTGCAGAACGCGTGACGTGTATCGGTCGATGTAGACGTAGTCGTAGGCGATCAGCCCCACATTGATCGGGTCGCCCGAGCCGTTGGGGTCCCCGGTGCCAGGGTCGAATCCGGTGTGCCCGGTGATGATGGAGCCGGTGATGAGGATGTCATCGGTCGCGAAGACGGAAACGCAGTGGGCGCTCTTGCCGTCCATGATGCCTTCGACCGGAGCATCACCCTCGAAGAAGATGACACCGTTGAATTCGTTCTTCTTGAGCGGTGCACCGGTGACCTCGTGAGCGACCGCCACCTCATCATAGGTGACCACCGTGTCGCCGGGGGAGATGTCGAGGTTGTTGAAGTCGAAAAGGCCCAGGTCGAGCGGACTGCCGCCCAGACCGAGGGGATCGTCGCCGCCGGCGATGTTGTTGTAGATACCGACCTCGCCGTCGCCTTCACAATCGCACTCGGCCGCGATGCCCTTGCTGACCGTGCGCATGAGATCGAAGTCCGCGGAGTTCTGGAGATCGATGGGATCGGCGCCCGTGACGTATCCGCGGTGGAAGATCCCACTGGTGGCGTTCGGGATATCACCCACGGCGGCCACGAATTCGAGGAACTGAACCGCATCGGAGCCGCACCCGGTCGGCACGCCGAGATTGCCACCGACGTAGACCTCCCCGGTCAGAATCGCGCCGCAGCTGTAGCCGGTCCCGGTGGCCGCCACGAATCGCGCATATTTCAGGAAGCTGTCGTGAACGATTTCGGCCTTCACGCGGCGGACGGTGCCGTTGTACTTCCCTTCGGAGACGATCGTGTAGCCGTTGGCGCGGTAAGCCGCAATGCCCAGGCCGGCAATGTCGCTGGCCTCACCCAGGGTCTCGAACTCGCCGCCCCAGGAGAGCGTATCGGTCACGCTGAAGTCGGGTCGCCCGTCCCCGTCGCTGTCGGTGATGTTGGCGGTCATGTCCTGGACAGTCCGCTTGGCGAATGCCACACCGGTTTCGGCGGCGGCCAGTGCGCGGAGGCTGTCCCGGTAGTACCCGGACGTCCTCCGCTCGGCAACGGAGGTCAGCACCAAGGTGGTTCCAATCATCGACAGGGCCCCCAGGACCAGCAGTGCCATGAGAAGCGCGGATCCGCGCTCTTTGGGCGCACCCGCGATATGAGCGTACGCCGGACTGATGTGCTTGGGCTGACTGACTTTTCTTCCGCGCATGACAAGTCCCCCGATCAAACACCCATCTTGCTGGTGGCAAATCGCATGTCGACTGACCGCGTTTGCCCGTTCTCGTCCCAGGAAATCTTGATATCGATGGTGAGCATGCCTTCGAAGATTTCTGGATCTTCGTTGTGGTCGAGGACCAGAACCTCCCCGCGACCACTTGCGCCGAGCTGCTCCGAGACGTGATTCGCCCAGAGCTGGCAGGGGGCGGTGATCGTCTCGGTGTTGTCGGTATCGACACCGTCGAAGATCGAGATCAAATCGTCGTAGTTATCACTCATGATCTTCTCGCGGATCTCCTCGGCCAGGGAGACCGCGGTGGTCTCGGCCCTGCCGAAGTAGGCGTGGCGCTGCGAGAAGATGAACATCCGGCCAACCGAGAGGATGCCCACCGCCAGAATCGTCAAAGCGACCAGCAACTCGGTCATGGTGAAACCGGCGTTGGACCCGATTCTGATCCGTTTGGTCAGGCTTGGAGCTTTCATGACGTCTTCCCCCGCTCAATCCAAGGAGCGAGTGGCATGGCCCGCACGTCAGGCACAAACCACCCGGATTGCACACCTCTATTCCCTGCAGAAGACATACCGTGCGTCATCGGGCGAGGTTGAGAAGCACCAATGCGCCATGTATCGTCAATACATGCGATTAGCAGTGATAGCTCATGTACGGAGTAAGCGCTAGACGTCCTTGGGCGGGGCGTGCGCAGGCTGGTTCGGGGGCAGTCTGCACGCCGGCCTTGCAGCCTGCGAAAAGGCATCTTCGGCGCCAATCGGCTGAAATCAGCCAGTGGGTCCGCGGGCGGCGAGCGCCCCGGGGTGCTGTCCCGGAAGGGGCACCCACTCAGACCGGCGGCGGGTGTTCATGGAATGAGGGATCCTTAGGGTTCGCAGGCATTTGGAAGATGGCCCCGGATCTGATAGATTTGCCGACATCGAGAGAGGCACGTTTCTGGAGGGCGGAATGTTTGGGGTCGGTACACAGGAGATCCTGGTCATCCTCACGGTCGTCTTGCTGCTTTTCGGCGGCAAGCGGATCCCGGAGATTGCTCGGTCGCTGGGCAAGGGCCTGGGGGATTTCCGCCGGGCGGTGAATGACGTCCAGCGCGAAGTGGACATGGAGATTCTCAAAGAGACGACCAAACTGGACGACCCCGGCCGTCGCCCCCCGCCACCAAAGCCCGAGCAGTCCACCGCTAAGCGGCCGGCCGCTCCGAAGGCCGGCTCGTCCGAACCGGCGGCGAGCGAGGCGGCGAAGTCGAAACCGAAGCCCAAGAGCGGCTAGGCGGAACTGCGATGCGAAAGCAGGCTGGTCAGGGGCGCCTGCGGCTGATTGCCGGGCAATGGAGGGGCCGCCTGCTACAGGCTCCTCCGGGTTGGCAGCTGCGGCCCACGCAGGGGAAGGTGCGCGAAGCGCTCTTCTCGAGGTTGCAGGAGCATCTCCCGGGCGCCTTCGTGGTGGATCTGTTTGCCGGGAGCGGAGCCCTCGGTCTGGAAGCTCTCAGCCGGGGCGCCGAGCAGGCGCTGTTCGTCGAACAGGGTGTTGCGGCCAGGGCCGCTCTAGACGCGAACATCAGCGCGCTGGGAGCCACGGATCGGTGTACGGTTCTCGCGGGAGATGTCTTTGCTTTCCTGGCGGGCAGCCTGCGGTCTCCAGTGGAGGCTGATCTGGTTCTCGCGGATCCTCCCTACGGGGAATTGCCCCGGAACACGGCGCTGGCGCTGGGCGGCGCCGCCGGTCTTCGCTGGCGGCCGGGCGCGATTCGGGTGATCGAGATGGGACGGGACGACCCGTCCTGGAAACCGGAGGTCGGGTGGTATCGGTGGCCCGAGCGGGCTTACGGGAAGACGCGCATCGTCATCGAACAACGGGAGTCTGACCATGAGTGCGAACACTGATCGCTCGGAGAAGATTGGGCTCTTTCCGGGAACCTTCGATCCCGTGACACGGGGGCACCTGGATATCGCCAAGCGCGCCCTGCTCCTGTGCGAGACTCTGGTGATGGCCGTCGCCCACCGGCATCACAAGCAAACACTCTTCAACATCGAGGAGCGGGTGGCGCTCATCGAAGAGTCCCTTCCGGGGGCGATTCGGGATCGCATCACGGTGAAGCCGTTCAGCGGCCTGCTCGTCAACTTCGCAAAAGAGGAGCGCGTGCGCGTGGTGGTGCGGGGTCTGCGGGTGATCTCGGACTTCGAGTACGAATTCCAGATGGCTCTGATGAACAAGCGGCTGTGGCCCGGAATCGAGACGGTCTTCCTGATGCCCGGGGAGGAGTTCATCTACCTGAACTCGACCCTCGTCAAGGAGGTCGCGCGGTGCCATGGGCAGACAGACGATTTCGTGACCCCGAATGTGGGTGCGGCGCTGAAGGCGCGGTTCGCGGCCCCAGGATCCGAACCTACGCGTTGACGCTGGAACGCCGACCTTGGGCGTCGGCACTGAATCTGCTACGGCAATCATTGACCCTGCATCACATAGGTGGGATGGGCAAAAAGGAGATAAGTTTCAGGGATGCCAACCTACGTGTATGAGTGCAAGAAGTGTAATCATCGGTTCGAGATTCTGCAGAGCATCACGGATCCGCCGCGCAAGCGGTGTCCCGAGTGCCGGAGCGCCGTCCGGCGGGTCCTCATGCCCGGGGGTGGGCTGATTTTCCGGGGGAGTGGATTCTATATCACAGATTACAAACGCAAAGAAAACCCCGGCGGGGGGGAAGATTCGAGCAAGAAGACCACGAAGAAGGGTGGCGAGGAGACGTCGTAGATAGGTCTGCTGTGCAGATCTCATCGCCCGATGAGGATAGGCTAGATGTTTGTTGATGAGTGCACCATCCGAGTGGCGGCCGGCAAGGGCGGTGCGGGGTGTATCTCGTTTCGGCGGGAGAAGTTCGTACCCCGGGGTGGACCGGATGGGGGAGACGGCGGTGACGGAGGCTCCGTTTATCTACGCGTGAACCCTCACCTCCGCACGCTCAGCCACCTGCGCAACACGCCAACCTTCAAGGCCGAGAACGGGCGCCCGGGTATGGGTAAGCAGATGACCGGCGCTCGTGGAGCGGATCGTTGGGTGGAGGTTCCCGCGGGAACCTCCGTGCAAGATGCCGAGACCGGTGAGCTGCTCGTGGATGCCGTGACGCCCGATGGGTCCATCATCCTCGCCCAAGGGGGCCATGCGGGGCGGGGGAATGTGCACTTCAAACACTCGACGCGTCGGGTGCCGCGGGTCGCCGGGAAGGGGACTGCGGGGGAATTCCGGACGCTCAGCCTGACGCTGCGTCTGTTGGCCGACATCGGACTGGTGGGCCTCCCCAACGCCGGGAAGTCCACTCTCCTGTCCCGGCTGTCGAACGCCCGGCCGAAGATCGCCAACTACCCGTTCACCACCTTGGAGCCCAAGCTGGGAATCGTGCCGTTGCACGGATTCCAATCGGTGCTGGTTGCCGATCTTCCCGGTCTCATCCAGGGCGCCTCGGATGGACGGGGTCTTGGGCAGCGTTTTTTGAGACATGTCGAGCGCACGCGCCACCTCCTGCTGTTGATCGAGGCGATCGACCCGGACCCGGCCGGGACGTTCGAGATCCTGCGAGCGGAGCTCGGGAAGTGGAGCGAGGAGCTGGCCACGCGCGACTATCATGTCTGCTACAGCAAGATCGATGTGCTTCCTGACGAGGATCGGAATCTGCTCCCCCGCTTGGGGGGGAGGGAGCCCCTTCACTTCTCCTCCCACACGGGGGAGGGAATCGGAGACCTCGTTCGGGTGTTTGAGAAGCTAGTGGAGGATTCGGCGCCGGGCACCTATCCTGGACCGGCAGGCGCGGATATCGACATGGAGGAGGAGGCTCCGGATGCCAGGCCGACGGACGAGGAAGGTCGCGCCGGAGCAAAGACGGATTCGAGCGCCACGACGCTTGATTCAGGGGAGTTGCCCTGGCCGACGAGCTGGGTGATCCCCGAGCGGGAAGGCGCACTGACGCCGCCGCGTAAGGAGTACGAGGAGGAATCGTGAACGAGCGCAATGACCTGCCCCGGCGACCGGCCCGGCGTTCCCAGGGAGGGGAGGGCGGACAGCTGGAGAGCGCCCGCAACTACATAGAGCGGCTGCGAAGCGAGCCCTCGCAGGAAGCAGTGCCCAAGCTCATCGAGGTTCTGGGCGACGAGTCTTGGTACTTGCGTGAGCGAGCAGGGGAAGCGCTGGCCTTCTTTGGTGAGGCCGCCGCGCCGTCCGTAGAGGGTGCCGCGCGCAGCGGGTTGTGGTACACACGTGCCGCTGCCCTGCGCGTTCTCGGCAAGATCGGTGCTCCCAGCTCGCTGCTCCTGATCCTCGACTACGCCCGGGATAGGAATCAAACCATCGCCGATGCGGCGACCGATGCGATGATCGGTTTCTGTGCACGCGGCCGTGCCCTGGCCGTTGCCAAGTTGCTGCACGCCAGGGGCACCCGTCTGCGTGGGGAGGTCTTGGACCAGCTGAGCCGGCTCCAGCCCGACAGCGCGTCACGGTTGCGCCGCCTGATCGAGAGCGGCGAACTGATGGGGCCCGAGGGGAGTCTGGAAGAGGGCGAGGAACTGCGCGTGGCGGCCGAACTGGTCGACAGCGAGTGGGGGCTGGCCTGGGAGCAGCTTGGAGCGGCCGATACCCTCCCCGAACCCCCGCGGCACATCCTCCAATTCCTCCGCGGTGAGACCGCCTGATGACCGGGGCGGTCACCTCGCAAGTACTCCTTCCCCGGGGAGGAGTGCCGTGCGTCGCCGAGGCCCCCTTGCCGGGGCACCTCCTGCATCGCCGGCCGACGGATTCAGATTATCCCCCGCGTCTGACCCTGTTGGAGGAGAAGCAACCGCTCTGGATCCGAACACTTGTGGAGCCGGCTCTCCTGGGCGAGAGGGTGTGGGGCCCGCCAGCCGTCGCGATCGTGGGCACCCGGTCGGCCAGTGCGGTGGGGCGTGATCTGGCCCGCGAAATCGCCTGGGGACTCGCCCGGGCGGGGGTGGTCATCGTCAGCGGAATGGCGCTGGGGGTCGATGGTGCGGCGCACGAAGGTGCCCTGTTGGCCGGCGGCCGGACGATCGCCGTCCTGGGCTGCGGGCTCGATCACTGCTATCCGGCCGAGCACGCCGAGCTGGCGCGGGACATCATGAAGCGCGGCGCGCTGATATCGGAGTGGCCTCCGGGGACGCCCCCCCGTGCCTGGCGGTTTCCTCAGCGGAATCGGCTCATCAGCGGGCTGGCCGACGCGGTTGTGTTCGTCGAAGGGGGCGCGAAGAGCGGAGCTCTCCATACCGTTCGCTTCGCGCTCGATCAGGGACGGGAAGTGCTCGTCGTGCCGCGGGACCCGGGACCTGAGAGCAATGCGGGGCCCAACCAGAGATTGCGGGAGGGGGCGAAGCCGGTGACCTCCGCCGGCGACATCCTGGATTTGATGGAGTGGACCACCGGGCCGTTGGCCGAGAGGCGGGCCGAAGCCGATGCGATGAAGCAGGGCGCTCCGCCTGGCTCGGCACGTTCCCTGAGCAGAGACGATCTCGGCAAACGTGTGCTGGGCTGGATCGTCCGTTGCGGGGGGGCGAGCACTGAGACCCTTCTGCAGAAGATGCCGGAGGAGTGTCCGGCTGGGCTCGTGGCCGAGCTGACCCGCCTGGAAGTGGAGGGATGCCTCTACCAGAATCGGCAGGGATCGTGGCGGGAAGTGCTTTCCTGAACGGGAGTGGTATGGCGCACTACCAGGCTGAACAACGCGCGGCCCGAATGCGGCCGAAGCACTATCTCGAGTATGGCCTGCTGCGCCTGGTGATTCTCGCCTTTCGCCCATTGCCGCTGGGCGCCAGCCTGTGGATTGCGCGCCGGCTCGGCGACCTGGCCTTCTCGGTGTTTCGGATCCGCCGCGAGGTGACCCTGGAGAATCTGCAAACCGCTTTTGGAGACACCTACACCCAGTCCGAGCGCCGGGAGATTGCCCGCCAGTGCTACCGGAATTTCGGGATGACGTTTGTCGAGATCGTGCGTTTCAACTGGGAGACGGCGAGTGACATCCAATCTCGCATGGACTTCTCGGGCCGCGATCATGTGCAAGCGGCCGGGGCGCGGGGGAAGGGTGTGATCTATCTCGCGGGCCATGTCGGGAACTGGGAGATGATGGGAGCCTGCCTGGGAATGCTGGGTGCGCCGCTCAGCGTGGTCCAGGGTGATCAGAAGAACCTCTTCGTGGATCGCCTCATCAAAGGGTTGCGCACGCGAATGGGCATGGAGACGATCCCGATCGGGTCCTCGCTGAAGATGGTCTTGAAGCTGCTGCGAAAGGACGGGCGGATCGCGCTGATCGCGGATCAGGATGGAGGCCGCGACGGTGTGTTCGTCGAGTACTTCGGGCGCCTGGCCTCCACGCCGACCGGCCCGGCGCGTTTCGCGCTGAAGACCGGCGCGACGATCGTGGTTGGACTGGACCGGCGCTTGGAGGGCGCACGCCATGTCGGGCAGTTCTCTGCACCCATCGTTCCGAATCCTGACGCGCCCGAGGAGGAGGAGGTGCAGAGGATCGTCCAGGCCTACACGCGCGATCTCGAGGTCTATGTCCGGGAGAACCCCGCGGAGTGGTTCTGGATGCACCGGCGGTGGAAAACGCGTCCTCCCGAGGAGCAATCCGCCACCCGATGACGGAGGGTCTGCATGAGGTTCTTGAGCTTCGGCGAGCCGGGTGCCAGCCGCCCGGGCGTCTGCCTGGAGGACGAGCGGGTTCTCGATATCGCGGCCGAGTGGCCTCACTGGCCGCGCGGATGGCGCGGCCTGTTGGGCGGGGATCTCCTCGGGGAGATTGAGAGGCAGGTCAAGCGGGGGGCTTTCCAGGAAGCAAACCTGCGTCCCCTCGCCGGGCTTCGGCTGTGCGCGCCCGTACCGGATCCGAGCAAGATCGTGGCGCTCGGGCGCAACTACGCAAGTCACGCCGCCGAGCAGAAACGGGCGGTCTCCGCGACCCCGCTCCTCTTCGCAAAGGCCCCCTCCTGCCTGGTGGGCCAGGGAGACCCGGTCATCGTCCCGCCGCACGAAAGCAAGCCGGATGCCGAAGCGGAGCTTGCGCTGATCATCGGACGCCGCGCCACGAACGTCCCGGTGGCGGAAGCGTTCGACTACCTCGCGGGGATCACCGCATTCAACGACGTCAGCGGCCGGGAAGCGCAGTTCGGTGACAAGCTGTGGTTGAGGGGGAAGAGCTTCGACACCTTCGGTCCTGCCGGCCCCTGGGCGGTCTCTCTTGATGAGTGTGGCGATCCGGACGCGTTGGACCTGAGTCTCACGATCAACGGTGAGGTTTGGCAGCAAGCCAACACGGCCGAGATGGTGGTTTCCTGCCGCGAGATCATCGCCTTCGTCTCCGCGCAGATGACGCTCTTCCCCGGTGATCTGATTGCGACCGGCACGCCGGCGGGGGTGGGCGTCTTTCAGGATCCGCCCCGCTTCCTGCAGGACGGCGACGTGATGGCCGTGAGCCTGCAGAACGTGGGGACCCTGGAGAACCGCGTCGAACGCTAGACTCCCGCACAGACAGAAGGGGCGGCCTCGTAAGACCGCCCCTTGCTCACCGCGTCTGTCCACCGCCTCACCAACGCCCCCCAGAGTCGCGGTCTCGAAAGCTAGTCGTAGTACTCGAGCCCCAGGTGCGTGATCAGATCCTCGCCTCGCAGATGCCTGAGCGTGTTCTTCAGTTTCATCAGCTGGATGAAGATGTCGTGCTCGGGGTAGATCGTGCGCGCGTGGATCGGGCTCTTGAAGTAGAAGGACAACCACTCCTGGATCCCGCTCATCTCACAACGCTTGGCCATGTCCAGGAACAGCGCCAGGTCGAGCACGATGGGCGCCGCAAGAATGGAGTCGCGGCAGAGGAAATCGATCTTGATCTGCATCGGATAGCCGAGCCACCCGAAGATGTCGATGTTGTCCCAGCCCTCTTTGTTGTCGCCTCGCGGCGGATAGTAGTTGATGCGGACCTTGTGGTAGAGGTCCTTATACAGCGTGGGGTAGAGCTCCGGTTGGAGAATGGAATCCAGCACGCCGAGTTTGCTCTCTTCCTTGGTCTTGAAGGACTCGGGATCATCGAGCACTTCCCCGTCACGATTGCCCAAGATGTTCGTCGAGAACCATCCGGAGAGTCCGAGGAGGCGGGACTTGAATCCCGGCGCCAGGATCGTCTTCATGAGCGTCTGGCCGGTCTTGAAGTCCTTGCCCCCCAACGGGGAGCCGGTCTTCTTGGCGAGCTCCTCGAGGGCCGGGATGTCGGCCGAGAGATTGGGCGCGCCGTTCGCATAGGGGATGCCTTCGGAAATCGCCGCATAGGCGTAGATCATGCTGGGGGCGATGTCCGGATCGTTGTTCTTGAGACCTTTCTCGAAGGCTTCGATGCTCTGGTGAACGGGAGCTTCTTTCAAGAAGGTCTCCGTGCTCGCGCACCAGATCATCACGACGCGATCCAACCCGTTGTCCTTCTTGAAGGAGCGGATGTCCTTCTTCAGGGCTTCAGCGAGATCGAGAAGCGTCTTGCCCTTCTTGACGTGGGGCCCATCGAGCTTCTTGACGAAACGCTGATCGAAGACGGCCTTCATCGGACGGACCTGCTCGAGTTCCGGGCGGAGCTGATCCACGAGGGTGCGATCCAGCACGCCGGCCTTGAGGGCGGCCTGGTAGGCGTCATCGGGGAAGATGTCCCACGCGCCGAACACCAGATCCTCGATCGGGGTCAGGGGGACGAAATCCTTGACCATCGGGGAGCGGTTCTCGGTGCGCTTTCCGAGGCGGACCGTTCCCATCTGGGTGAGCGATCCGATCGGCTCGGCGATTCCCTTCTGAATGGCGAAGACACCGGCCATGAAGGTCGTGCTCACCGCTCCGAGGCCGGGCGTCAAAACCCCTAGCTTGCCGGTGGCCGGCGCAATCTGCTTCTCGCTGCCCATCCTTCGTCCTCCTTCCAAATGACGATTCTCAGCGGGGCCTCAGAGGCCCAAGAGGAGGGGACGCTACCACTCGGCGACAGATTGAGGAACCGTATAGTTTTTATCTGTCCCATAGGCTGTGTTTATGGGTACTCTGAAGGCCATCGCGCCCGAATGATAGGGCCGCGCAAGGAGGAAGCATGGATCTGGAATCTCTACGGAGCTTTGTCTGGGCGGTCCGGCTAGGCAGCCTGACGGCGGCCGCGAAGAGGCTGTGTCGCACGCAACCGGCCCTGAGCGTTCAGATCCAGGGTCTGGAGAGGGAGGCTGGGGATCGTCTGCTGGTGAGGGAAGCGAGGGGCGTGCGGCCGACACCGACCGGCGAACTCCTCTACCGCCGGGCCCAGCATCTGTTGCTCGAAGCGGATGATCTGGTGGCGGAACTGCAGGCGGCAGGGTCCCTGGAACGGGGGCGTCTGCGGCTGGGGGCCACCGACTTGACCGCCATCCACCTTCTGCCCCGGGTGCTGAAGCGATACCGGCAGCGATACCCCGGCGTCCAGATCGGCGTTCAGGTCGAGGGGTCGCGTGGGCTGCAGGCACGGGTTCTGCGAGGAGATCTGGATCTGGCGCTGGTGACGCTCCCTCAGGAGCATCCGGACCTGGAAAGCGAACTGCTACAGGAGGACGAGGTGATCTGGATCACGGCGCCGGATCATCCTCTGTCCGGACGGCGGCGGGTTCGGCTCGAAGCACTAAGCTCGGAGCCTCTCATCCACCATGGGCCGGAGTCCATCACGCGTGCAGAGGTCGAACGCGCCCTCCGGGACCACGGGTTGGAGGCCCGGGTCAGCATGGAGGTCAACTCGCCCGAAGCCATCAAGCAGCTGGTCGGCCTTGGCCTGGGCATTGCCCCCCTGGCCGAATCCCAGGTGCGGGCAGAGATCCGGAGTGGCCGCCTCGGCCGCTTTCAGGTTCAGGGACTGCGCATGTCTCGGCGAAGTGGTGTCGTCCGCAGGCGAGATCTGCGGCCCATCCGGGCTGCGGAGGCCCTGCTGCAGATGCTGAGGCCGTCAGCGAAGGCGAGTACTGTTTGAGCAACGGAGTGCTATCGGGATCACGCCTTGGTCGCAGCAAACGCTTCGAGCCCCTGCGATACGACCTGCATCGAGCGGCGGAGTTCCTCCTCATTGAGCACGTAGGCGATCCGCACCTCGCTCAGGCCGGCGCCGGGGGTGGCATAGAAGCCGTCACCGGGGGCCATCATCGTGGTCTCGCCATTGACGTCGAAGGAGGTCAGGAGCCAGCGGACGAACTCTTCCGCATTCGGGACGGGAAGCTTCGCCATGACATAGAAGGCGCCTTGGGGTGGCTGGCAGAGAACGCCGGGCATCTTCGACAGCTCATCGAGAATGGTGTCGCGCCGCCGCCGGTACTCGGTGATGACCTCATCGAAGTAGGATTGCGGCAGCGTGTATGCGGCCGCACCCATGATCTGCCCCAGGGTGGGGGGCGAGAGCCGGGCCTGGGCAAACTTCATGGCCGCCGCCACCAGCTCCGTGTTGCGAGAGACAAGACAGCCGATGCGCGCGCCACAGGCGCTGAATCTCTTCGAGAGGCTGTCGACCATGACCGCCTGTTGCGCAATCTCCGGATAGCTCAAGATGGAGATCGGGCGTTCCTGGGCGTAACAGAACTCGCGGTAGACCTCGTCGGAGAGAATCGCCAAATCGTGTCTCTTTGCGAGGGCGACAAGCGTATCCATCTCATCGCGGGTGTAGACGCGCCCGGTGGGATTGCTGGGATTGCAGATGACGATCGCGCGGGTGCGAGTACTGATGCGCGCCTCGAGCTCCTCGACCGGCGGGAGTGCGTACCCCGTTTCCGGGTGCGCGGTCACCGGCACGACTTCAAGGCCGAGCAGGGCAGCGTAGCCGTTGTAATTGGCGTAGAATGGCTCGGGAATCAGAACCTGGTCGCCGGGGTCGCACAGGACGCCCAGGGCGAAGAGGAGCGCCTCGCTGCCCGCCGTCGTGACCAGAAGATGCTCCGGTTCGATCTCGAATCCGACCCGCCCGTAATACTCGATCAAGGCCTCCCGGAACGAGGCGATGCCCCCCGACGGGCTGTAATCGAGAACCTCGATGCCGGCCTTGGCAATGGCGTCCCACATGACCGGGGGCGTGGGGATGTCAGGTTGGCCGATATTGAGGTGAAAAACGTGGATTCCACGGGCTTTGGCCTCGTCCGCCAACGGGACCAGCTTCCGAATGGGGGATTCTGGCGCAATCCCTGCACGTTTCGACAGATGCATCACTCCTCCAGACTCAAGAAGTGCTACTTGAAGCCGATCTCTCTTGATGGTTCCGGCGATGCCGAAACCACGATATTCCCGTACTTCTTTTCGTAGTTCTGAAGGTTCCGGTCAAGAACCTGACGCAAGGACTTTGCGTTTTGGGGCGTCATGATGATGCGGGAATAGACCTTGGCCTTTGGCGTCCCGGGAACCATGCGCGCAAAGTCGTAGATGAACTCGGAGGCAGAGTGGGTGATCAGCACCAGATTGGCGTAGATACCCTCCGCTTCCTTCTCCCCGAGCTGCAGCTGAACCTGCTTGGGTGGTTGACCCGCCTCGGGTGGTTTGGGCACGGGGTTCGGATTCGCATCTCCCATGATCTCGATTCCCTCCATATTGCCGGACCGGGGCTCTCGCGCCAGTTCGGTTGGGCATTAAGCACTCAGTAACCGGAGGAGACGCTGCATGACGCCACGGTCACGGAACCCGTACCGACACGAGCCTGACAACCTGCCGGTTCATGTGGGCGGCGATTATAGCAGAGCCGCCGAGCCAGGCGACATCGATTTGTCGGTGGCCGCCCGGGCGGATCTGAAGATCCTGCAGGCGACCGACCGAGGTCGGGCCTGCGCAGAGGCCCTGGGTGGTTTGCTCGCCTTGAACAGACCCACGATCTCGATGGCGGCTTTTCTCGAGTTGCGTGCTGGGGGCAAGGAACTCCGCGGCGTCGCCGCGCGTTACGCGACCCGATCCGATCAGTCGGATGAGTCCGAAACGGGTCGCCGCGGGCCACGAGTGGGGGCCGCGGTTACCTGCACCGAACGCGGGTCTGCCACGCAACTGGAGACGGCGCTGCAGGCGCTCAGCATTCCCCTTTCCGGGGCGGGCTGTCCCTTGAGTCGCGCTCTTCTCGAGAAGGCCCCTCGCCAGGTTCCGATCGCCTCGGTGCAGGAACTCCATGCCATTCTGCCCGAGACCGCAGGTGCCGATGAGGACTTGATCCTGCTGCCGGCGATCGGTCAGACAGAACCGGTGGGGATGCTGGTGTTGCAGGTGCCTTCGCGTTCCGGCCCGGGGGAGGCGGACGAACTCGGCGCGGCTGGTCTCATCTCCCATACCCTGGGGATGGTTCTCGAGCGGTTGAAGACCGGCGATGATCAGACGACCCGGGTGGACGCCTACCGGAACATCCAGGAAGGGGCCGCGGGCATCGGGCAGGCCACCAGCCTTCCCGACGTATTCCTGACCCTCGCGAAGGCAGCCACGCTTTGCGTGAGAGCTGAACGCGGGGTCGTCTGGAGCTACCGAGAATCCTCCCAGCGACTCGACCTCGCCGCGCAGTACGTGGCTGCTCCGTCGGATGCCTTAGACGCTCTCGTGCCGCGCTTCAAGGATCTGGCCGAACGGTGCGCGAGTCACAACGCGTGTCTGCTCTATCCCGACCTGCGGACAGATGAGGAGATGAACGTGGGCGCCTTGCCTCAACCGCTTCCGATCTCGGTGGTGCCCCTCTGTGTGTTTGGCGAAACGGTGGGCGTCCTGGCGGCGATTGGTAGACAGGCGGCCGACGACCGGGAGACGGTGTTCACGGCGGAAGAGGAGGAACTCCTCAAGTTCGTCGGCAGTTCCGGCGCGGTGGCGGTGAAGAATGCGCGCCAAAGTGAAGAGATCAAGGCCGGCCTGGACCGGCTGAAGGAAATGCAGAAGATGCTCATCGCCGCCGAAAAGTTGGCCGCGATCGGTGAGCTGAGCGGGCAGCTGGCGGAGGAGATCCGGGGACCGATCGGGTCGATCGCCAGCTTCGCCCGTCGTCTGGAGAAGAGCCTTCCGGTGGACGAGACGACCCGGGAGGACGCCCGTGTTCTGGCGCATGAAGCCGAGCGGATCGAAGAGATCCTGATCGAGCAGGTGCGGCTGGTCCAGGACGGTCAGAATCAGCAAACCATGCAGCAGATCAACCGGATCGTGCACGACTGTGTCGGCCTCTTGCGCGAGGAGATGACCGGGCGGGGTGTGTTCCTCGAAGAAACATATGCCGACCGCGTGCCCGAGCTCCTCCTCGATGAAGCGCGGATTAAACACATGGTGGTCAACGTCCTTCGCAGTTCGCTCGACATTGTGCGAGACGGGGACACCATCCGTTTGGAGACCCTGCGCGAGGGAGACCGGGTGCTTCTCGAGATTGCGCACACCGGCGACAGCATGCCGGGCGAGATCATCGAAAGCCTCTTCGTGCCGTTTGCCACCGACCGGCCGAGCGGCGCGGGACTGGGGTTGGCGGTTGCCCAGCAGGCGGTCAAGGAACACGGGGGGGAGATCAGCGTGCGGAGCGAGGGCGAGTGGGGAGCAATCTTCACGATCAGCATTCCCATCCGCACGAACCGGGATCGCCGCCGGACGGAGAAGCGGCGGTCCGGACGTGACCGCCGGGACGGCCAGGCGGCCTGAATCCGGGAGGACGACCGTGGCTGAGAAAATCCTACTGGTCGATGACAATCCCGCGCACCGGGACCTCTACGGGGGGCAACTCTCAGAGGCCGGGTATCGGGTTCACAAGATTGCGACCGGCGGAGGCGCACTTCGGGCGATCGAACGCGGCGAACGGCCTGACGCGGTCATTCTGGGGATCAACCTGGACGATGCGGCCGGCATCGACACTCTCGGGGAGATCGTGGCGAAACGGCCGGAGGTGCCGGTGGTTCTGCACTCGGCGCACCCATCCCTCAAGGACGACTTCCGTGTTTGGGGAGCCTGTGCAATCATCAGCAAGAGTTCAGAGAAAGACAGGCTCTGCGGTTGCGTTCGTGAGGTGCTGGGCCGGAGGCGGGTCCGGGCGATTCCGCGACGAGCTGTGGAAAATGTGGGTTGACCGGCCAGAGGGCTTTTCGCTACCCTCCATGGCTGCGGAAAGAGCTGCCCTAGCTCAGTTGGTAGAGCACTAGACTGAAAATCTGGGGGTCCCCAGTTCGACTCTGGGGGGCAGCACAGTTCAAGATGCCCCTCGAATCCAAAGGGTTCGAGGGGCAACCTGCCGATGTAGCTCAGCTGGTAGAGCAGCTCATTCGTAATGAGCAGGTCCGCAGTTCGAGTCTGCGCATCGGCTAG
>CAZTDY010000081.1:0-19481 GCA_964612295.1 uncultured bacterium
CGCCCGCGTGGAGGATCCAATCGGGACGGGAAGGAACTCCCGAGTCAGTAGCTAGGGGGCGATCTCCGGCAGACCCCTGGAATTCGATCACCTCATCGTCACGTCGATCACGTTGTCATCCGGGTCCTTGTCGATCAGGAGATAGTGTGGGTCGATGCCGGTCCGGGCGGGCATCCGGTCGACGACCATCGTGATCTCTTCCAGGTCGTCATCCACCCATCGTCTCTGCCGGCAAAGCTCCTCGCCCTGGTCGTCGAACACGGCGAACTCGACAAGATCCTGCAGCGGGATCGATTGCTCCGCACCCTCCCCGTCGGCAATCAGTTTCTGCGCCTGGAAATCGAGGGTCACCCGATACCGGTTGTCATCGATCCGTTCGCAATCGGCCGCCAACGCCTCGTTGTCGTACAAGACGATCCTGTCGAAGCAGTCCTCCACCAGGTAGAGCAGACTATCCGGCGCGACTGACCTGAAGCACTCGACGAGTTCGGATGATGTCGTAAACGGGGGTTCCTGGAAGGCGGTTTCGGCAATGAACTCTCTCAGCGCCCCGTTGATCTGATCCTCGCCGATGTATTCAGCAAGCGCGTTCATGACCACGAACCCCTTTGCGTAGTGCTGATACCAGGTCTCTTCGTTGGTGCGGATGAGGGGGACCTCTTCTTCGACCTCTCTGCTTCGGCCCCGCAGGTAACGATCGATTTCATGGCGGACATAGGCGTCAATCTGGGAACGATCATACTCTCGCCCGGAGACCATGAGCGCCGAGTACTGCGCCATCACTTCGCTCAACACGAAGAAACCCTCCACGTTGCCGCCGATCACCTGATGGGCCCACCACTGGTGCCCCACCTCGTGCGCAACCACCCGGAACGCCTCCTTGACCTTCTTCTCATCGTACTTCGCGATGAAGCCGTACCCCTCGGAGAGCGGGATGACACCGGGGAAGGCCTCGGCGAAGAGCTGATATCGCGGGAACTCGACGATCCTGATCGTGGGAAATTGGTAGGGACTGTACTCCCTGGTGAAGTACTCGAGTGATCGCTGGACGCTCCTCACCATGAGGTCGGTGTTGTAGGCGTGGTCGGGATGGTGATAGATCTCGATGTCGATGTCGCCCCAGTTGTCCCGTCGGACAGCGTATCTCCCCGACAGGATGGCGGCGTATCTGAGGATCTTGCGCGGCGCTCGATAGCGGAAGAACCGGCGTCCATCCTCTTGCCACTCCCGTAACAGATCGCCGGGGGCGATCGTAATCTGGTCCGGCGAGGTGCTCACCACCACCTCGAAATCGATCCAATCGGCGTGTGCCCCGAGGGGGGTGTGCATTCTCTCCGCCAGATCATCGGCCGGCGACATCCTCTGCCTCCTGGGAAGTCCGTGTTTCTCCCGCCGATCGTTTTCGGATAGCTCTCCGATGCAGTACGGATCGTATCCCGAGGCCGGGAAAAGGTGTACGACGCTCAAGAAAGTGCCGTTTTCCACCAGCCTGGTGTTGACGCCGGTGTCCTTGAAACCGTGCTCCGCCAACTCGAGATCGAAGTGCAGGTTCGTCGCGCCCCCCGGCGGCAGTGGGACCTGCGGCACGAAGAGATAGACGCCGTGCCGCAGGTCCGCATGTACTTGCGTGGCCGGTATCCCGAGGCGAAGCTCCGCCACCTCGGCATCCGGGGGCAGCTGGATGAAGAGTGTGTCTATGGGCGCGCCGGTCTCGTTGACGAGCCCGATGTCGCCCCGGGTTTCGACCCGCCGCTCCTCGGGGAAGAGATCCACCTGGGCCGCGATGCTCGTGACATGAGGCTCTGGCACCTCCTCCCAGGACTTGTACTTCTTCTCGTAGTCGGCCAGGTGCCGTTCGACGTACTTCTCGGTTTCGAACTGATTGAGGACGGTGGTGTTGTACACGATGATGCCGCCCACGGCGAGGCAACCCACGATCCCGGCCGTCCCGGCGATCAACCTGGGCCGCGTGAGTCGGCTCCACATCGTCCTCAACCTCTGCCACAACGCTGTATCGAGACCTCGCGGATACAACAGCAGGGTGAGCACGATGAGAATGACGGAGAACGAGATCCAGTAGAGGTTGTAGGCAGTCAGCGCCTGTTTGAATGGCCCGTAGCCATTCATGTCCGAGAAGATGTATGACGGTCTCGAGGCAAACGTCCAGAGGTGATGGTTCAGCCCGAACATCACCATGAACTCATCGACAAAGACGAAGGTGAGCAGGAACCCCAACAACCTCTGACCGATCAAAACCTGCGCGAACAGGGCCAGCACCGACACCAAGACGTAGTAGATGAGCTGCATGCCGAGCAACTCCGTCAGATAGAGCCCCCACTCGAAGTTGTGGTATCCCGCAGCCACCTGGATCACCACCCCGCCGATCAGGACGAGCCCCATCATGAGGACCTGCACGAGGGCCATCGCCCCGATCTTACCGAGCAGCGGAACCCATCGCGGCACGGGCAGTGCATCCAGGATCTCGTGAACCTGCGTATCCCGCTCCCGCCAAACCAGCGCCGACGAACAATACAGTGCGATCAGCACGCCGAGAACATAGAGATTGTCACAGAGCGCTTCGAGAACCTGGCTGGTGACGGGAAAGGTCTGGGTTCCCCTGACAACCCCGACACTCTTGTACCCGATGACGAGGACGAGCCCGAGCCCGAGCAGGATGACGAAGTAGAAGGACTTTCGCCTTGTGAGATACCCGAAGTCGTCCCGGATCAGGTGGAGCATGCACCGAAGCTGTTGGCCCATTGAGAAGCTCTTGGCCGCCTGGAGCGCCGCCTGGAACCCACTCGGTCGAGCTCTCGGGCTCAGGACGGGCGAGGGCGGCGCGCTCTCTTCCTTCGTGTTCCTTGTCTCCGGGATCTGGAAACTGAACCGCTGCCAGGTGTAGGCCAGAATCGCCGCGGCCACCGTCAACCAGACGAGCCTGTTCATCAGCAAGGTGCCGGTCAGTGGCATCAACATCTCGTTCTTCTCTGCGATCGACCAGTATTCGAAGATCATCCGGGCTGCGACTAGACCGGAGGGATCCAGCAAGGCGGCGAGCGACCTGGCTTCGGCCCGCGCGAGGCCGATGGCGACCATGTGCAGAGCTGCGATGGCGATCAGTCCTGCCCAGCCAGCACTGAACTGTCTGGAAATGAGGGTGATCGAGAAGAAAAGAGCGCCCGCTAAGAGCAGGTTCGGCAGCACGGAGATGACGTACGGTTGGATGAAACCGATCACGTGCAGGCGCCCGATTCCGGCCGGATCGGCGAGAGGAGATACGGCTGCCACGAGCCCCCCGACGGCGATACCGGACACGACGAACAGCACGCTCGCAAGTGCTCCCCCGAACTTCCCGCCCAGGTACCCGAACTTGCTGATCGGATAGGAGAAGAACAGATGATGCGATCTATGTCGGAAGTCACGACTGGCGGCGGTGGCGAACCATGCCATGGCGAGGAGCAGCCCGAACGTGGACAGCAGGGTGATGTAATAGTAAATGGCGTACGGGGCATCCGCCTCGATGTTGCCGCGGCCCGCAAGGGTGAGTCTGGCCAGCAGCCCCCTGCCCAGGGAAGCCCGGTAGATCCCCATGAAACCGAAGAAGGCGAAGATCAGGAAATAGACATAGGTCAGAGGCTGTCGCATACGCTGGCGGAGCTCGAAGAGCAGAATGGTCAAGTTCATGGCCGGCCTCCTCAGTTCGTCCGATTGCTGCGGATTGCCGAGAAATAGACGTCGAACAAATCGGGTGCGACCGGCTCGAACCCATCCGGGTTCTCCTCGCTCACGACATACACCAGCACGCGCCCTCCAAGGAGCCGGGATCGGATCACGTCATGGCGCTCTTCCATGTCGCCGAGGTCCGCCTTGGTCACGACTCTGCTCCACACCCGGCCGGCGAATCCTCCAACCATCTCCTCGACACTCCCGGCGAGCAGAACCCGGCCCTGATCCAGGATTGCGAACTGGTCGCAGAGAACATTCACGTCATCGACGATGTGGGTCGATAGGATGACGATCCGATTCTCGCTGATCTCACTCAGGATGTTGTGGAAGCGGTTGCGCTCCTCCGGGTCGAGTCCCGCCGTCGGCTCATCGACGATCAGCAGGGAGGGGTCTCCGATGAGGGCCTGGGCGATCCCGAAACGCTGCTTCATCCCCCCGGAGAAACCGCCGAGCTTGCGCTTGCGAACTTCCAGGAGGTTGGTCTGCTCGAGGAGGAAGTGCACCTTGTCGCGCCGTTCACCCCGGCCGGAGAGTCCCTTGAGCTGAGCGATGTGCCCGAGCATGTACTCGGCGGTCACATCCGGATAGACCCCGAACTCCTGCGGCAGGTAGCCGAGGATGCGGCGGATTCCATCCTTCTCCTTCAGCACGTCGATGCCGTCGAGCTCAATGGTCCCCGCATCGGCCTTCTGGAGGGTGGCGATCGTGCGCATCAGTGTCGTCTTGCCGGCGCCGTTGGGGCCCAGAAGCCCGAACATGCCCTGGTCGATCGACAGATCGACTCCGTCCAGGGCCCGGATGCTGCCGCCATAGGCCTTCGACAGGTTCTGAATGGATAAGTTCATCCTGAGACCTCCCCTTTCCCGCCAATCTGTTTTTGCCGCGGATGCCTGACTCGACTATTTGTACGAGATGGGGGCCCGGCTGGATATGGGTAGCCGGTCACGGTTTGGCCAGATTAGTACTGGTTTCCTATGCCCCCGGAGGCCAAAAAGGCGCAGAAAGGCCGAATCTTCCTCCAAAAGCGTTCGTCTGATATCGTGGTGGGGATTGGAGAGAGCGATATCCTGGGGTGGGTGACGTGATCGACCATGTGAAGCTTCTCATTGTGATGGGCAACCTGCTCATTGGTGTCGTCCTGGCAGTCCATCTGTTCCAGGCCTATCGCCGGTACGCCAGCCCTCCACTCAAGCCGATCTTCTTCCATGTCGTCTTCCTCAACCTTCTCATGCTTCTCTTGCTGGGCAGCAAGTATTACGACGTCAATATGGGGTCCGACGTGATGGGAATACCGGACACCCTCTCCGGCGTGCTCCGAAACGTCCTCACCTATCTCTTCCTGATCGGGTTCTCCTATGCCTCGCTGGGAGCCTACTTCGCCTTCTTGGGCAAGAAGGTCTCCCCCACGCTTCGCCGGTGGATCGGGGTAGCCACGATCTTGCTCATGGCGGGGATCTTCGCCGAGCTGTTTCTGGCTGAGGGAGGCATGCCGGCGCGGGTTCACTACCACATCTACGAAAACATCGCCGGCGTCTTCATCGCGCTGGAGTTGGGACTCGTGATCGCGCTGCCGATCAAGGCGGGAAGATTGCCGGAGGGGAAGTGGATCAAGGTCGTGCGGGCGTATTCCTACCTGTATATCTCTCGAGTCCCGGTGCTCGCCATCCTGCTCATCGTGCCGCAGCCCTTTCGCCTCTTGCTCGCGCTGCTGTGCCTGAACGCCGTTCCATATCTGTGGTACCGGCTCTTCATGGAACCGTACATCGTCAGCGCCGACAGCCACCCCGCCGAGCCGATAGACCTCGACGGCATTGCGCTCCAGTACGGTCTCTCGCCGAGGGAATCCGAGATCCTGGGACTCATCATGGCGGGCAAGAGCAATCGTGATATGGAGGAGGCTCTCTTCATCTCCTACCACACGGTCAAGAACCACGTTTACAGCATCTACCGCAAGTTGGGCGTGAAAACACGCTTCGAGTTGCACCATCTCGTGTCCACCGCTCTCAAGTAAGCCCCGATTCCATCCATGTACCGGGTGCAGATTTTGGCTGGGGGAGCCCCGGGATTCTGCCGAAAATGGGAAGTAGGGCACAGAATGACGCCCGCGACTCAACTGGCAGTTGGGGTGGAGGATACCTTGGGTCTTGGCTTCCTCAGTGCCAGCTTCACCATGCCCTCGATGACCCGGGTCTCTCCATCGAACCGCACACCCTTCCCCTCGAGCTTTTGGCGCGCTTTCCCGATGTCCTTGACTCCAAAAGTGAGAACCGCGTTGCCCGGCCCGCCGGCCTTCTCGACCTGGGATAGGCCCACGTTGACCCGTGCCACGCCGGTGGCCAGCTCGCACCAACCCATCTCATCCATTTGATACAGGAGCTTGAAGCCGAGAACGTCTCGATACCATTCCACGGATCTCGTGAGGTCGGTCACGCTGATCGCGCAGGTGAGTCCTCCGTCGTAACCCAGTTGGGACGTCATAGAGCATCTCCTCGTCTTGTAGCGCCTTCGCCACGTTCATCTGCCCAGTGTCGATTATTATACTTGATATACTTTATGATTCAACTACAATCTGGATATGCGCAAGAGGGACCTGGAACGATTCATCCTCCTCTTCCACCACCGCTGGGCTCTGCCCGTGTTGGCCGAACTCCACCGCACCCGGGGTGCGAAGTTCGTGACCCTCGTCAATCGCCTCGCTGCGAATCGTGTATCTCTTCACCACGCGCTGGACATCCTGGTCGAAGAGGGTTGGGTGAAACGTAATCCCGGTCACGGACACCCTTTACGACCGGAGTACCTGTTGACCGGCGCGGGAGAGGACCTGGCACCATGGTGCGCCCGCATCCTGGCCATCCTGGCGGCTCTGGGAATCGAGGATGTGGCACTCCGCAAGTGGTCGTTGCCGGTGGTCTTTGCGCTGCGTCAGGGCCGGGATAGGTTCTCCGAGGTTCGGACCTTCCTCCCCGGGCTGACCCCGCGGGCGTTGGTCCTGACCCTCAAGAACCTGCAGCATGCAGGCCTTGTAGACCGGTCGGTCACCAACGGCTATCCCCCCACCAGCCACTACCGGCTCACCCGTCCGGGGCGGGAGCTCTCCGCGCTTCTCGATAGTCTGTCACGCTGATCACCGGCCGGCATTTGAGCGGAAGTCGAACCGCGCGTTTTGCCTTTCCCCTTCTTCAGAGCTGTATCTATACTTGCCCCGCACGCATTTGGGCCCCGCGGAGTCAGGGCCGTCGACAAGCGCCCGTTCCGCTGCACCCGGGAGGTTTCTGATGAATTCTCGTCATTCGATTTCAATGCTGATCTGTCTCCTCGCCATCGCGCTCTTTCTGGCGGGATGCGACGAAACCACGACACCGGAGAATCAGAACCCGGGGACCCCGGAGGTCTCGCCGACCGACTTCACGATCATGCCGGGCGACTCGATCTCCCTGACGGCGCAAGCCAGCGACCCCGATGGGGGCACGGTGACCTATGCCTGGACCTTCAGCGGCGGCACTCCCCTGACCGCGGAAGGCGCCTCCGTGACCTGGACCGCGCCCTCGTCGAATGCCACGATCGCCGTCATGGTGATGGCCAATGATGGCCAGGGCGGGACCTCATCCGGCACCGGCACGATTACGGTTCATCCGAATGCCGCCTATCAATACGACACTCCGTTCGAGGACACACTGGAACCTCAGATGGATCAGCTTTCGGAAAACGGTTTGGCGCCCACGCCCGGCACCTGCCATTTCTGGGCCTCCGCCGCGGTGGTCTGGACCAACGGCGCGGTCATCGTTTTCACCGGGCTACCCACGCTGGCATTCCTGGAGGCGGTCACCCATCGGCCGATCTGGTACCCCCCCGACACTTGGTTGTGGGCCTACACGGTGCCCTGGGGCGCGAGCCTCGTTACGGTCGAGCTCTACGGCACATTGGACGGGGCTACCGAGATCGACTGGGAGATGCTCATCTCCGGCACCTTGCAGGAGTACAATCGGTTCAAGTGGGTGTCCGGCACCTCCCAGACCGATGCCACCGCCGGACATTGGATTCTGTATGACCACCGCACGCCCAGTTCGGAAACCGAGGCCTTGCGGGTCGACTGGACACGACTTGCCCAAGACGATCGCGATCTCCTCTACCAGAACATCCTGACGACCAGTGAGGGCTACGGAGATTCGCTGCGCTTCACCATCGACGGCGACAGCGCCACCGTCCGGCTGGACGATTTGTCTGAGGGCACCTTTACCAGGGTGGCGTGGAACGTCGAAGATGGGTCCGGAACGTTGACGGGCGCAAATGGTGACAGATGCTGCTGGGGTCCCGCGCCGACCTACGACGACATCAACTGCGAGTAGGACTAGCTGGTCTGCCCGCCGGTGGGTCGATCCAGTTCTTTTCGAAGTGCGGCAGCCAGGCCCTCAAGCGTCAGCGGCTTCTTGACGAACGCCCCCGCTCCGAGTTTCTGGGCCTCTTCGACCCGCTCCGACTCGGAGTACCCGGATACGATCAGTGCCCTCTGCGAGGGATTGAGCTTCTTGATTCGCCGATAGGTCTCCGTCCCATCGATACCTGGAGGCATGATCATGTCCAGCAACAGAATGTCGCGTGGATGTTCGCGCAGGAAGGCGGTCGCCTCCTCTCCGCTCACCACGGCACTCGCCCGGTAACCCAGCCTTTGCAGTAGATTGAGCGATACGTTGCGCTGCATCTCATCGTCGTCGACCACGAGTACGGAAGCCGTGCCGCCGACAACCTCACCCAGCGCCTTCGCCTCGTCCAACTCCCGGCTGATGGGCAGGTACAAGTAGACTTGGGTACCTTCACCCACCTGTGTGTCCAAATCGATATACCCTTGATGATCTTTGACCACCGCACTCACCACACTCAGCCCCAGCCCGGAGCCGCGATCCCGATCGACCGTCTTGGTGGTGAAGAAGGGCTCGAAGATCTGATCCACGACACCACTCGCGATGCCACACCCGGTATCGCTGATCGTGAGCTTCACGTACTCGCCCCGGGCAACCTGCGCGTAGGCCGGCCCCTCGTCTTCCACCATGAAGTTCTCGGTGGACACGGTGATCGTGCCGCTCTCCGAAATGGCGTCCACGGCATTCTGCAGCAGATTCATCACGGCCCGAAGGAATTGGGCCTCCCCCCCCCTCGGACCCCGAGAAGGTCGGGCGCCAGATTCGTTTCCACCGTCACCGACTTGGGAGGAACGAGTTCCTTGAGCGCCTGCGTGACAACCTCGTTCAGGTCGAGGAGCGTCACGTTGTAGTGACCCCGGCGCCCAAGGGTCAAGAGTTGCTGATTGATGTCGGCCAGCTGTCGGGCGGCGGTCTCGATGCTGTTTAGGTACTCATGGGCGTGATGACCCTCCGGCAACTCATCCCGAATGAGCCCGGGATAGGCCACGAGTGGCCCCAGCAGGTTGTTGAAGTCGTGCGCCACCTGACCGGCGATGCTGCCGGCTGTTTCGAGGCGCTGCGCTCTTGACTCCAGCGTTCGTAGACGCGTGGTCTCCGTGGTGTCCCGGACAATGAGCAGCACCTGCCCGCGGCTCAGACCGACCGCCCGAGCCTCGTAGTGTGATCGTCCACTTCGGGACTCGGTCGCGAACTCTGCCTTGCAGATTCTCTCGGTGGACCGCGCCGCCTCGATTGCCTCCGCCGCTTCTTCGACGAGGCGTCCGGCAAGGTCGTGATCGAGATCGACCCCTCCTCCTGCGGTCGACTCATCGCTCGTTTGGACTTGGTGGCCGGTGATGGATCCATCGGTTGCGACGATGAACATCATGTCGGGGATGGCCTCGAGGATGGCGCGATTTTGCTGCTCGCTGTCCCTCAACGCTTGCTCCGCTTGCTTGCGGAGGGAGATGTCGCGCAAGGCTGTCACGCGCGCAGGACGTCCCTGATACTCAAACATGCGGGCCTGGATTTCGGCCGGGAAGGTTGAGCCGTCCTTGCGCAGGGCAGTCCCCTGGTAGGGGCCCTCTTCCCCGGCGATCATGCGCTTCATGACCGCATCGCGCTCCTCGGGAACGATCCACTCGGTTCCCATTCGGCCGACCGCTTCCTCGGGCGTGTATCCGAACATGTTTTCGGCGGCGAGATTCTGATCCAGGCAGATGCCCTTCTCGGAGAGGAAGATGGCCTCGAACGGCGCTTCCGATAGCGCTCGCATGCGTCCCTGCGACACCGTGAGTGACTGCTCCGCTTCCTTGCGCTCATGGATGTCCTGGGTGAAGCCGAGGAACCTGCCCTGTTCCAGGGAGACGACATCGATCGCAACCCACCGACGTTCTCCATCACCCCGCAGGTTGAGAAACTCACCGCTGAGGCATCCGGTAGCCTGCAACTGCTGATGCGCCTGGAAGGCGATCTGACGCTCCTCCTCGGGGAACATGTCCGCGACGGACAGGTTGAGTAGTTCCTCGTGCGGGTATCCCTTGATTTCACAGGCTGCCGGGTTGGCCTCGAGGAAACGACCGTTCGAGTCCAGAACGAAGATCCCAACGGGACTGCTTTGTACGTAGGCCCGATACTTCTCCTGGCTGGCCCGGAGAGCCTCCTTCGCCTTCTGCTCCTCCTCCAGCAGGTTCAATTTGACGACCACCGCGGCCGCCAGATCGGCGAAGAACTCCAGGTATCTGAACATCTCTTCCCGGGGCCGTTGGCCGTCGATCGGATCATCCATGGCGATCGTGCCGATCACTTCCCGGCCGGGACCGCGCATCGGAACGTAGGCCACATCAAAAGGATCCCAGGTGTCTTGCGAGCCCTTCTCCCGCCGGGATCTTCTCATGGGCGGCAGATCGGCATCCTCTTCCCGAGCTTCGGCGGGAACGAAATAGGAGCGGCCCACTCGGAACGGTTCGTACTTTTCTCCATACATGGACGCCCGGTAGGCCTTGTCCGAGCGGATCGATTCGAGGTAGTGGATCTCATCTTCGCTGAGACCGACATAGGCGGACTCCGTGATCTCCCAGTCGGAGAAAAGATGCGCCGCCACCGATTCCCAACCGGTGCTATGCACCGCGGTCGCCACGATGGCGAGGGCTTCCTTCGGCGTCTTGGTGGTTTGAACATCCAAGGCGGCCTGGAGCAGAAGCGCGAGTCTGGAGCTGGAGCTTTGCGCCAGCTGGAGCGCCGCTTCCCGCTCTCGTTCAGCCTGGATTCGATCGGTGAGTCTGCGGGCGGTGCCGATGATCGCGCTCTCACCGTTCCACTTCCCAAACGTCACCCGAGTCTCCACCGGCACCAAGGTCCCGTCCTTCGCCAGGAAGGGAATCGGACAGACCTCCTCGGCGCCGGCCACCATCTTCGCGATGAGGTCCCGGGCCTCTTCATGTCGATCCGGGGGGTGGACCGTCAACACATGCCGTCCGATGAGCTCGTCTGCCGTATAGCCCAGGCTCTCGAGGACAGCCGTGTTGACGTGAAGAATCCTGCCGGTCTGATCTAGAACGAGGATGAAGTCGGCGAGGCTGTCGAGCAGCTCGCGGAAGCGTGTACTCTCGCCTTCGTCCGCGGTGGCCGCCGACCTGCCCGAGAGATCCCCTTCGGACTCCGTCATGGCGTGTGTCCCTGCACCTGGATGTTCGTGGATTCCGACCTGATGAATCCATCATACAGGGCACACCGGAATTGTACAATCCAGCTACCGACGTCTCTCCAGATCGAGAAGTCGATCGGCACTCACGGTCTCCGCCCGTAAGTCACCATAGATTACGCGATAGCCTCCATCGTCGAGACGCCAACGGAGTAGGACCTTGTCGAAATCGGTGGGGTCGACCTGTTCACCGTAGTAGGCGGGATCGGATCCGGCCTGCTCCAGATCGGCATAGAACTGGCAGCTGATCTGAATGCTCAGCAAATCCATGATGTCGGCGTCGTTGAGCAATCCCTTCTTCCGCAGCTTGGGCTCTTCGCGCTCGAACTGAGACACTGCCGAGGTGAAGACCAGCTTCTTCGGGTAGGTGCCCCGAATGAGCCGGGCGAAGGTTCTCAGACCTTCGACAGCCGACTCTTCGGTCGCTTCCGCACGCGGGATGTTGCCCACGCTGTCGTAGTCTGAAGGAATCTCGTAGGCGAAGTCCGCCGCTGAGAGAGCGGCGTTCCACTGGAAGTCCCTCATGATCTGCTTCATCCAGGTCTTTCCGCCGTCGGCCTCCCCTTCAAACTCGAGCTCGACCGGCCACTGCGTTCTGGCATCCACCCAAAGACGCACCCGGACCTTTTCAAACATCGCCCCCCATACATCCTCCATCGCGGTGGTTTCGATGCCCACGGCCTGGACGCCGTCGATCGTCTTGGTCCCCAGGTCGGTGTAGTCTTCGCCGCGGAAGAACTCGACGAACGCCTGAGCGCTACTGCCCTCCAGCAATCTCTGTTTGTCCAGCTCGTTGAGTTCCATGATCGCATACTTGCGCTGCTCATGGATCAACGTGACAACCTCACTCTCCCGAGGATTGACATAGATGATGGTCACGTTCTTCCCTTTGACGTACAAGTCCTGCCGGACCCCGTACTCCCCGGAGCAGTATTGCACCATGTCCATGTCCGGGCTGATGCTTGCGTGTTTCTCGATCCGGCAGATGTAGTCCTGGGCTTCGACCACCCTTTCGATCACCTGCGCCCAGGCGATGCCGGTGCCCGGCCCACCGCCAATGAAGTACAGTCCGACCGCCACGACGGCAACCGCCGCCGCGGCCACCGCGAAACGGAACCAACCCCGGTGGGTCCATCGGGAGTGTTCCGGGGCATTCTCAGCTGATCCAGGTGCGTGTGAAGGAAACTCGTTCATCACTCGGCCCTCCAGGTTCGACATGACCGGGTCGGTCGCCTTGACATAGGCGGTCAGACGGCGGTCGTCTTCTTGTAGGGCCAGTAGGGTCCGGCGGCAATCGGGACACTCTTGCAGGTGCGAATTCAGCCGTGCTTGTTCTTCGGGCTCGAGCGCATGCAGGGTGCTGGCGACCAAGAGATCTTCGATCAGGCGGCAACTCTTAGACATGGTCCGCCTCCTGTTGTTCAAGCAGACTGCGCAGCGCCATCCGCGCGCGATAGAGTCGCGCACAGGCGCCGCCCTCGGACAGACCCATCTCCTCGGCGAGTTTGCGGACACTCCTCCCATCGTAGTAGAAGAGCAGCAGCGGCGGCGGCATCCGATGGTTATCGGGGAGCCGCCCGATGGCTCGGCGAAGATCGGTGAAGTCTTCGTCAGGTAACGTATCCACGACCGGTGCCGGCGTGGCCTCGGTCAGAGGTACGTCCTGCCGGCGGGCGCGGAAGCGCAGCAGATCCCGGCAGCGGTTGCGGGCGATCTGTGCGATCCAGCTGGCGAATTGCCCCTGGTCTCGCAACGTATGGAGTTGCTCCAGGCTTTTCACGAAGACCTCCTGGGCCGCGTCCTCCGCATCCTGTTGATTTCCCAACAGAGCAAGACTGATCGCGAAGACCCGTTTTCGATGCCGGCGCACCAGTTCTCCGAAAGCGATTCGATCGCCGTCGCAGCTGGCCGCCACCAGGCTCCTATCTGGCCGTTCGTTCACTGGAGAGCTCCCCTTCCGTCATGCAAGACGCAGGAGGTGGGGCGATATTTCCAATAAAACAGCCGGCGACATCACGCCGCCGGCTGCACTTTGAGTATCCGTATCACACGCAGGCTCATACACCTGCGGGAGCGTTTCTCTGAATCCTACAACTTCTCCTTCAGCAGTCTCTTCCTGAGCTCAACGATTCCATTGGTCGGGTTGAGCGATTTCGGACAGGCCTCGACGCAATTGAAGATCGTGTGACAGCGCCAGACCCCGATCTTGCTGTCGAGGATGCCCAGGCGTTCGTCGAGACCTTCATCCCGCGAGTCGCCCACATAGCGCCAGGCCTTGAGAAGTGCTGCCGGTCCCAGGAAGCCCTCGTTGTCCCAGAAGGCGGGGCAGCTCGAGGTGCAGGCCCCACAGAGGATGCACTCCCAGGTGCCGTCCAATACCTTCCGGTCCTTCGGGCTTTGGAGACGTTCCTTGTCGGTGGGAGGCGACTTGTGATTGATGAGCCAGGGCTTGATCAGGCGCAGCTTCTCGAAGAAGTCCTCCTGGTCGACCATCAGGTCGCGGATCACGGGGAACTCCTTCAGCGGTTCGACCGTGATCACGCCCTTGACCGAGGAAAGCGGCTTCTCGCACGCCAGATCGTTCTTGCCGTTGACCATCACGGCGCACGAACCGCAGATGCCGTGGCGGCAGGAGCGGCGAAAGCCGAGCGTCCCGTCATGGTGCCATTTGATGGCGCTCAAGCCATCGAGCACCGTCCAGGATTCATCGACCTCGATCGTCCAGGTGTCGTAGTGCGGCTCGGCGTCCTTCGACGGATCAAACCGGTATACCCGAAACGTCCTCTCCATCGTCCTCTCCTAATCTTGCTCGTCCCCGAATAGCTCGGGCTAGTATTTCCGCTCTTCAGGCTGGAACCGCGTGATCGTCACCGGCTTGTACGCCAGCCGGATGTCATCGCCCTCCAACCAGGCGAGAGTGTGCTTCAACCAATTCTCGTCGTCCCGCCCTGGGTGATCGGTGCGCCAGTGCGCGCCTCTGCACTCGGTGCGCTCCAGCGCGCAACGGGCGATCACATAGGAAAAGTCGAGCATGTGCCCGAGTTCAATTGCCTCGATCAAGTCGGTGTTTGCGTAAACGCCCCCGTCATCGATCGCCAGCTTCTTGTACTCGGCGCGCAGCTCCTGGCAGATGGCCACCTGCTCCTTCAGCTTCTCCTCCGTGCGATAGACCGCCACGTTTTCGGTCATCGTCGCCTGCAGTTTGTCGCGCAGCGTGATGGCTCTCACACCGCCCTGGCTGCCCGCCGTGGAAAGCAGGTGTTCAATCTCTTCCCGGGCCGCATCCGCCGCGTCCTCGGGCAGGTCCTCCACATAGGGATCCTTCCGGAGGAAGTCGAGCATCTTGAGGCCTGCGATCCGGCCGAAGACAGCGCACTCCAGGGTTGAGTTCGTACCCAGCCGATTCGCGCCGTGAACCGACAGGCACGCGCACTCACCGGAGGCATAGAGCCCTGGTACGGCGGCGTTGTTCTCGTCGGCCAGAACCTGCGTATCGAGGTTGACGGGAATTCCGCCCATTGAATAGTGCGCCGTGGGCTGGATCGAGATCGGGTCGGTGATCATGTCCCTGCCCTGGAACTTCAGCGCCATCTCGCGCACCTGCGGCAGCTTGGCGAGAATCGCCTCCTTGCCGAGGTGCCGAAGGTCGATGTAGATGCGATCTTCGCCGTTGATCCCGCGGCCCTCATTGATCTCCGTTTGGGCCGCACGGGAAACGACGTCGCGAGGGGCGAGCTCCATCTTCTCCTTGGCGTAGTTCTCCATGAAGCGTTCGCCCTGGTCATTGATAAGGTAGCCGCCCTCGCCCCGGGCAGCCTCGGAAACCAGCATGCCGTGCTTCCAGACCCCGGTGGGGTGGAACTGCACGAACTCCATGTCCTCCAGCGGGAGGTTCTGCCGCATGACCAGCGACAGTCCGTCGCCGGTGTTGGCCATCGCGTTCGAGGTGATCTTCCAACAACGCGCGTAGCCGCCGGTGGCCAGATGCACCGTCTTGGCGTGGAAGATGTGCAGGCCGCCCTTGGTCATGTCCCAGGCCACCACGCCCAAGCAGACGCCGTTCTTCATAATCAGCGTGAGTGCGTAGAACTCGTTGTAGAAACGAACCTCGTTCTTGACGCACTGCTCGTAGAGCGTGTGGAGCTGCACGTGACCGGTGCGGTCGGCCGCATAGCAGGAGCGCTTCATCGGCGTCTTGCCGAAGTTGCCGAAGTGGCCGCCGAAGGGCCGCTGGGCGATCTTGCCCTCGTCGGTCCGGTCGAACGGCACACCCATGTGCTCCATCTCGTACATCACCGGCACCGCGTCGCGCACCAGAAGCTCCTGGGCATCCTGGTCACCGAGGAAGTCGCTGCCCCGCACGGTGTCGTACATGTGCCACTGCCAGTGGTCTTCGGTCATGTTCCCCAGCGATGCCCCGCAGCCGCCCTGGGCAGCCCCGGAGTGAGAGCGCGTGGGATACACCTTGCTGAGCACAGCAGTGTCGAACTCAGCGCTGGTCTTCAAAGCCGAATAGAGCCCGGCAATCCCCGCACCGACCACCAACACGTCATGCTTGTGATAGGTCACATCGAGTTTCATAATCGCTCACCTCTATCTTGCGTCACCGCTACCTTTGCTAATCTCGGATCAGTGCGTCGAGAGGCCCGTGGCGGCGGCCACCCCCGGCCCTTGAATCGACAGCACCGTGACCAGGCCGAACACGAACAGCGCGATCCCCGCGAGCAAGACCACGCTGAAGAGCGTGGCCCGCAGGCCGGAGTTCTTCACGTAGTCCTGGAAGATCGCGTAGAGCCCGTTCAGGGCGTGGTAGAGCGCCAGGATCAGGAAGGTGATCTCGAGCACCTTCCAGTAGGGATTGGCCATCAGGCCGGTTACATCCTGCCAGGCCAGTCCGTGCTCGTGGTAGCGGTGCATCGCGAACAAGTGGATCAGCAATACCGGTGTGAGCACGATGCCGGTGAATCGCTGGAGAAACCAGCTCATCACACCGCCGGAGCCAATGCCTCTATCTCTCATGCCTTCTCCCCCTTGGCTTGAAGCCGCGCATGGTGGGTCGAATCCTCACGTGATCGGTCTTCCGGACGCGCTCTTCGTTAGTGCGACGTCGCGGCGGAGGTGCCGAACAGGAACCCGGCCAACTCCCAGATAACAAGGATGTAGATCACCACGCCGACGGCCATCAGCGCCCAGAAGATCGTTTTGTGCTGTTTCACCCCGCCGAAAAAATCGACCAGCACGATTCGGATGCCGTTCATGAGGTGATAGATCACCACCCCGATGATCCCCATCTCCATGAAGGCAAAAAACTTGGTGCTGAGGAACTCCATGACCTTCGAATAGGACTCGGGACCATGCGCCAGGTGGTGAATCACCCAGATGTGCATGACGAGGTAGAAGGTGATGAGGATCCCGGTGAGCCGGTTCAGCAGCCAAGCGACATACCCGGCATGCCACTGGTACATCATAATGGTGAGCCCCCCCAACCAAAGACCCTGGACCCGCTCCCGACGGACAGGTTTTGCGGATCCATGACAATCAGACCATACAGCTTTGCTCAGAGAATGGAGGGACGATACCACGAGCGGGCTGGAGAGGCCACCCGCGCATTCTAATATCGGTGAACAGATTTGGTGGTTGGAGCCCGGAGGAGGACCGGCGTTACTTCAGAATCAGCACCCGCCTACTGACGCTCCCCCCGGAGGTTTGCGCCTGCAGCCAATACTGGCCGCCCGGCAGCGGCGCGCCGTAGCGGTCTCGGCCGTCCCAGGTGGTCCGCAGGGAATTGCCGGCTGCGGTCAGGGGGGCGATCGACCCCACCTCCCGGCCACGCGCATCGAACACCCGGAACCTGCCCCACCGGCTCGTCCCCTCTCCTTCGCAGGAGGGCCAATCGAGCTGGATGGAGAGTTCGCTACCCTGCACCTGGGACACGAAGGGGTTTGGCGCCAGGGACAGCCGGAGATCCGCCGACCTCGCCTGATCGGGAGGGATGTCGGAGAAGCCCTCGGTCAGGAAAGCCGTCTGGTAGATTTCCTTATCCGCGTTCTCATATCCCATGCGCTGCAGGCAGACCACGCAGTGGAGCCTGTTCGGATTCCAGATGGGATCGAAGTAGAAGCTGGCCGGGGCATCGGCGGTTTCGCCCACCTGCGTCAGAGTGATGTCGCGCGATTGGGCAGCCCTCGTGAGATGATCGAGATGGACCCCGCTTTCCCAGACGTCATCTTCCGTGATGATCACGTGGGCCTGCAGATCGACGAGGGTGACCTCGTCGAGCAGCGTGAAGGACGCGATGACCTTGAGGGAATCGCCCTCGAACCAGTAGCTGCCACCTACCTGGATCGGGCTCAGTTCCTCGGTTTCACTCAAACGTTGCTCGATCAGGTCACGGTAGTAACCCGCGGCGGCGGGGCAGGATGTCGCCCCCATCTTCATGTACTTGCCGTCGATGCGCACGTGGGGTTTCGAGCTGGCCCAATACCAGCTGGAGCGTATGGCCGTCCAGGGGATCTCGAGAACATCGTCCACGTGATGTTCGACGACAATGAGCTGGCCGTCGAACTCGTCCAGCATCATCTCCAGCCCGCACCGGGCGTAGATACAGGGACCTCACCAGACGGCGGAGAAATCTTCGGCGAGAATGATCCGGTCCGTGGATCCGGTCGCGGCGGGAACCGTGGCCAGGATCCACGTCGTCAAGGCAAGCAGCCCTAGAATGGTGTACCGTGATGGGGGCATCGGCCACCTCCCTCCGTCGGGCGTCCCGGCGACGAGGGTAAAAATCTTCCGCCTGGATCGACCTGTCATGGGGGGCGGCGGAATCCGTTTCTCAGGATTATCATAGCATATCGATCTCAGGGGTGTGATGGACAATACGCAAAATTGTTGCACCCCAGGGCTCCGCCGACCCGGGCGGCAGCACACGATGGGGGTTCACGTGAGACTCTGGCTAACCGCATTTCTCTTACTCACTTGTGCGGCCGGGAGCGTCCAGGCTGCGGGCCGACAACAAGAGAACGGACAAATCTGGCTTGTCGAGACCCATCCCATCGAGACGCCCCTGGACAATCCCGACCTGCCCGACGCCCACCTGGTGTGGCTGGAGATGATCCGGGGCGCGCAGCACAGCCTGGCCTTCGCTGAGTTCTACGCTAGCAACCAGCCCGGGAGCCGTCTCGAGGAGGTCATCGGTGCGATCGAGGAGGCCGCGAGCCGGGGCGTGAGCGTCCGCTTTCTGGGCGAGGAGAAGTTTTACAGGACCTACCCACAGACGCTCGATCGCCTGAACGCCCGAACCAACATCGAAGTACGCCGCCTGCAGACGGGGGATCATCTGGGCGGAGTCCTGCACGCGAAATACTTCATCGTCGATGATCGGGAGCTCTTCATTGGAAGCCAGAATTTCGATTGGCGCGCGCTGACCCACATTCAGGAGCTGGGCGTGAGAATCCGGCATGCGGATGTGGTCCGCGCCGTGCAGGCGCTCTTCGATCTCGATTGGGCGATCGCCGGCGGATCCGGAGAAACCCCGAAGATCTCCGCGATCTTCCCCGCGGTGATGAACTACGAGGGTGAGCCGGTCGAGGTCACCCCCGTCATGAGTCCCGGCGAGTGGCTCCCGGATGGCGGACGGTGGGACCTGCCCGAACTCATCGGCTTGATCGACGGGGCCGAACAGGCGGTGCGCATTCAGCTGCTCAGTTATCGCACCGTGGGACGAGACGGCACGTACTTCGACCAGCTCGAATCGGCCCTGCGGCGGGCCGCCGCCCGCGGAGCGCAGGTTCAACTCCTGCTGGCCGACTGGAGCAAACGTCCCGGAACGATCGAGGGACTCCAGAGTCTGCAGGCGATCCCCAACCTCGAGGTCAAGCTGGTGACGATTCCGCCCTGGTCCGGCGGCTTCATTCCCTACGCGCGCGTGATCCATGCCAAGTACATGGTGATCGACGGGGAGCGAGCCTGGCTGGGAACCAGTAACTGGGAGCACGACTACTTCTACGCCAGCCGCAACGTCGGGGTGCTCATCGAAGGCGCGTCGCTCGCCGGTCGACTGGATTCATTCTTCAAAGCCGGATGGTCGGGACCGTACGCGGAGATGGTCGATCCCTGCGCCGAATATGAGGTACCCCGGATCGGGGACTAGTTAG
>CAZTDY010000082.1:0-18567 GCA_964612295.1 uncultured bacterium
CAATATGTGGCAAGCGACCTAGAGCTAGATGATCACAGATTCTCGATCCACAACCCAAAGCCTAGACTCCTGGCGCCGAAGCGTCGGTCCTGCGTTCGGCGCGACTCTCTGATCGCCATGGCCCGGCCCTGCTTCTTGTTGGGAGCGGGGCCGATTCTCTGCGTTCTTCTGCGGTGGCGCGCGAATCCCAATGACGACGGTACCTTCCGGGTCATCTTCGCAGATCTGCGAGCCCGGACGTTGACGTTCGCGCAGCTTGAAGAGCTGGAGTCTTCGGGACGATAGTCCATGGTCCTCGGCCTGTGCGGGCCGGCGCCCGTGTGGTATCCTGACAGCGGTTGTGAGAGCGAGCCCACAAGAGAAGGAGGGGCTTGCCATGATGAGAGTTGCTCTCCCGCTAGCCGTACTATTGTGTGCCCTGCCCGTCCTGGGCCTGGCTGAAGACGCATCCGCCGAACGCACCTGGTGGCCTGTCGCGACAGTGATGCCGGTCAACGATTTTGACTATCCGCGAATCATCGGGGTGCCCAGTGAAGGTGACGGCCCCCCCATGTCGACGATCGACGTCTACGTCGAAAACTACTACTCGGGATACCCCATCCCGGATATGTACGTCACCGTCGAGTTCGATGCCAGCTGCACCGGACTCTGCTTCTGCGACGATGCTCAGCTCTCCGGCGTCACCGATGACACCGGCCACGTCCTGATCGACATCAAGGTGGGAGGGTGCTGCGAGGGAACGGGAGTCGTACGCATAATCGGAAACGGAGTCCTCTTGGCCCAATACGACATGTTCGTCAGTCCCGACTTCGACCAGATGTACGGATCCTGCGATGTACTGCTCCCCGATTTCATCACATTCGGAAGCGCCTTCGGCGGATCCGGCGCCGGATGCTCCGATTTCACGGGCGACGGGCAGACCGACATCTCGGATTTCATCGCTTTCGGTTCGGCCTGGGGAAGGGAATGCGCCGGATCGACTGGCGCGCGCTAGCCGGGCCGCCCTGAGCGGAAGCGATCAAGACCCATCGCCTATTTCCTTTCAGAGCTGCGCTTTGGCGCGTTTCTGCATCCTTCTGTCGCCCGCGTCCATGGTGATTTCCCCGCCCTCTCTCTATTCTGCATTCGGTTTTCGGAATTCTGTGATTTTCGGCCCGCTCGAGACTTCTTCTGGTGAGGGACGATCCGCCCGGAGGGCGGGAGAGGGCATTGCCAGCGAAGGGGAGGTTGTCATGAGGACGTTATTCACCCTTGGGGTTGCGCTGATCGTCTTGCTGTTCGGCCAGCAGGCGGCGGCATCCCTCGAGGAACACGAGGAACATGAGCGGTGGGAGCGGGAGCAGCTCCATCCGCGCGGAGAATGCTCGGCCATCCAGATCGAGCGGATCAAGGCCGAGCCCGGACAGATCATCTCGGTCGACGCCCCAGAACGCGACCCCGTGGAGGAGGGGATGCTCGACCAGCTCCGGGATGCCAAGCGGGACGGCGACTTGCCGCGTATCCAGGCGATCGAGGAGAACCTCGCGGTCTATCGTGGGGAGGAGCCCAGCTTCATCGCGGCCGGTTCGCCCGATGGTCACCCGCGGGTGGTCTTCATGGCGGATGACATCCCCGGAGGGGGCGACCGGTGGTTGCCCCACGAGTTCCTGGTTGCCGGGGACGAGGAATCGGAGCTGCGCCCCGACATGACGAGTGACACCGACGGGGTCCTCTATGTCACATATCAGAAAGAGATTACCCCCGATCAGCACAGGGTCTACATCTGCCGGTCTTTGGATGAGGGAGAACACTGGGAGTTCCTCTTCTGGATTGGCGGAGGGAACAACATCAACCCCTCCATTGCGATCGGTGAGGGAACCGAGAACTGGATGCTGGTGACCTATCACGCCACCGCGAGTCAGAAGATCTGGGTCATTCGATTCAATCTTACAACCGAGGACTGGGACGTGACGACCATCATGGATTACCCGCTCGGGCTGTCGAATCCGCGCATCATGACCGACGGCGACGAGTATTCGGGCTGGTACGCGTACCTGGTCTTCAACGCTCTGGGCGTGGACAACTGGGTCATCGAGTTCACTCGGACGACCGACTACGGAGCCACCTGGGCAACGCCGACGATCGTAGGGGGCTACTGCGGGTATCCGGGCGAGTTCTATGACGCGACGGTGGCCCGCCCGGACATCGAGTTCGGCTCGGGCAATCTCCACATCGCCTTTGATAACTACCCGTCGCCCTGTACCGAATCCCAGCGCAACATCTACCTGCTGACGAGCCACAACTACGGCGGCACGTGGGATCCGGTGGTCGAAATCGCGGCGCACAGCAACGACGAGCACGACCCCGCGGCGGCGGCCGTCAAGTCCTACCCTGAAAACACGACGATGGTGGTGGCCTATACGCGCAACTACTACGATATGGACGATGACGTGTGGTTCGCCTTCACGCAGGATGACGGTGCCACCTGGGACACCAACAACTGCATCGCCTGTGCGACGCCCGAAGAACGAAACGTCAATCTCGCAACCAGCGACCACACCGGTTACATCCACGCCGCCTACTGGGATGAATTCAACGTCAACTACGCGGTGGCGGACTACACTACGCCGGACACCTGGACCCGCCACGACTCGCTGAGCACCACTGATACGGCAAGTGACATCGATTGCCGCCTCGCATTGCTGAATGATCCGACCGCCCCCGCCGTGGAGGGGGCCGGGATTGGCTGGACCGACTTCCGCAACGAGGGCACTGCCGGCTTGGACATCTTCTACGACTCGGCCGTTCTCCCCGAGCCGGATATCGACTACTACGTCTACTCCTCGTTCGATCCCGGTCACGGTGCGATCTGCGGGATCGACGGCTTCATCGATGAGGCCGGGGCCATCGAAGGCATCCCGGGAGCGGAGTACATCTTCTTCACCGGCGGGCCCCTCTACGAGGGCGATATCACGGCCTACGTCTACCGGGTCGAGACCGACGGTGATCCCGAGACTCATCCGGACAACCCGATGAACACCGGTCCCATCGCAACGCGGACCTTCACGTTCGTGAACTCGCACTTCCTGGGGACCTTCGCCTGTGCTCACGACAACGCGTTCTACGTGGATGAGACCGGCATCTACTATGGGCCGTCGGACAATGCCCGCAACGATGTGCCGGGCTGGGCGACGTACATGGGCGGCGCCATCTGGCGCTGGGACTTCGACTGGAACCTCGAGGAGTGCGTTGTGACGACGGCCGCTCCGGGGAGCAACCAGACACTGGCCCGAAACCCGGAAACGGGCGACTGGTGGGCCGGAAGGTCCAATCGCGGTATGTTCAGATTCGACGGGAGCTCGTGGGTTCATCAGTTCACGGCTCCCCATCTCGGCGGCAGCCACCACGACGGCTTGGAGGTGATCGGCAACAGCCTCTACGTCTCCGACATGACCTCCGATGCCATCCAGCAGTACCGCCTGGGTGATGATGGCACCGTGCTCGACCCCGCCGGCAGCCCCTGCCGGACTTTCTTTTACTCCCACGCTCCGGCCGTGGAAGGCATGGGTCACGGTCCGAACGACCACATCTGGATCTCCAGCAGCGGTGCGGGGATCAGCGAGCTCGGAGGCGGTGCCCTGCAGCTTGCGGTGGAAGGCATCCCCAATCAGTGCGTGTTGCCGGGCAATTCCTTCGACACGTTTGATCTGGATGACTACGTGGCCGGCATTCCACCCTACGAATGGTCCTGGGAGGGGAACGTCGATCTCGAGATCAGCAAGGACGCGGACAACATCGTCACCGTATCCTACCCGTACGGCTGGGAGGGCCAGGAGACGGTGACCTTCACCGTGACCGATGGCCTCGATCGGATTGCGAGCGACCAGGCGATCTTCACCGTCACGCCGGCGGTGGCGGTGGGTGATATCCCCGATCAGCTGGCGCCGTTCACCGCCTTCGATCTGGACGCCTACCTCGTTGCCGGTGATGCGACCCTGGTCAGCTGGACAGCATCCGGGATGGTCTGTCTGGAGGTGACGATCGACCCGGTGACGCACGTCGTGACCGTGACAGATCCGGGTGGGTGCTCCGGTGCTGAAACGGTGACCTTCACCGCGTCGGTCTCTCCCTGCGAGGGTGTCTGGAGCGACTCGGATCCAGCCACGTTTGATCCGGGGTTTTCGGATGTGGTTCGAGAGACGTCCTTCTCATTCGGGCTCTCGTATCCACTGCCGAATCCCACCACGACCCTGTCGCGGATCGAGTACTCGATTCCACCCACGTCTCCTGAGTCGGAGGTCACGCTGGCCGTCTACGATGTGACCGGCCATCGGGTGAGAATGTTGGTCCAGGCGGTGGGGGTGAAGGGCGTGGTTTCCATCTCGTGGGACGGCCGCAATGACGAAGGCCGGCCGGTCACCAGCGGGACCTATTTCTTCCAGCTGGGCTGGAACGGGAAATCCACCAGCCGGCGGGTGGTGCTCATGCGATAGCGACCGGTCAGATCCAACCTTGCGCGCGAAGCTGACTAGCGAGGGGGCCGATTGGCCCCCTCGCGCCGGATCACGGCGCAGTTCTCCGCCACTGCTGCCTAGCCCACCAGACCTAGGCGGGGCTCGTCCAGTCGAGCAACCGTCGTTCGCCCTCCAGGCTGCGAACGTGCGTGGCATTCTGCGTAACCTCGAGACAGCCGCGATAGGTCTTGTTCTCGTCGCGCACGGCGAAGTACTGGATATGGAGGAACATTCCCTTCATTTGAATCCAGAACTCGGCCGCGTCCTTCTCGCCCGTTTTGAACGCTTCGAGAATCCGGTCGACGACGTCCACACTTGATTGGGGATGACAGTTCTGAACCTTGCGACCGATTACGGCAGGCGTGCGGGGAAACACGCGCTCCTTCGTCTGACTGTAGTAGACGACCTCGTCCTGTTCGTTGACCATCGCAACTTCCACGGGCAGGTGGCAGAGCATGAGGTTGATTAGCTCCGGCGACATGTGACCCACATCGAGGTTCACCTCGCCAACGATCGATTGATTGAAGCGTGCGTCGCCGGCCTGCAGTTCGGGTGTCCACTCGTCCTCAGGGCTGATCCAGCAGTATCCGAGCTCTCGTTCGCCCTCACTCACTCTCTTCCAGTCTTCTTCGGTCAAGGTCTCGAGGGCCATCGGTATGAGAATCTTCTCTTCTTTCGTGATCATCTCGGTGAGTTCAACGGTCAGCGCCTTCAGCGCGTCCTCGCTTGGTGGATCATCGGCCAAGGCGTTCTTGAACAGCTTTCTGATCTCATCGTGCTTGCCCCACATGACCTTGGACGGACCGGTGATCTCATGTTTCTCCAAAACCGGGAAGAGCTGGTTCTCTTTCCGGACGTAGTGGAGTTCGATTGTCCGGAGATCTTCGAGGGTCTTGCGCATATCCGGGGCGCGAAGGTCGTGAAGCACCAGGGCAATCCGTTTCTCGAGCTCCCGATTCTCCTTGAGCATGGTCTGCACCGGATGGCCGGCCGGAACCCCGGGGATGCTCTGAGTCTTCAGTCCCTCCTCGAAGACCAGCGAATGCAGATTGCACATCCGCTGCACCTCCTCCACCGGCAGGCCTTCATCGATCAGTTCCTGCTCCACCTGGGCGAGCTCATTGGCCCCGACTTCGTCGAGCACACCGGAGAACTCCTCTTTGAGCGAGTGGGGGTCGGCTCCGTCGTGGAGTTTCTTGATGATCGCCTTGACCTGATCGCGCCGGGTAACGCCGTCCGCGGTCGGGGGGGCATCGGCGGTCGAGGCGAGAACGTCCTCGCCGCTCTCCTCTTTGATCTTCTCAGCCAGCTTGGCGAGCAATTCGGAAACCTCGAACTTGCCGATCGCGGCGACCTTCTCGATATCGGCAAATCGCCCGACCGTCTTCCTGACCAGCTTGTTGCGCAGCAGTTTGTAGTCGTCGCAGAGTGTCGGCAAGTACTCCTCTAGATAGGGGTAGCGAGCGAGTAGGTCTTCGATCCGAGTTTTTGCGTGCAGTTTCATGCGCGTTCCCTTCTGTTGGCAAGCCCGTGCCGCGTGTGGTGACTAGTTTGCGACGACGGTTCTCACCTGATCAAGGGGATTCTCCGGGTGCTTGGTCCCCATATGCCTAGCGAAAGGGGCACAGGTCAGGAGTGCAGACAGGTTGCGTGCGGACGCGCGCCCTGCTTGTTTGAGGGACGCCGACCGTTCCCGGGAGATGCGTGAGCATCATCCCGGGAAGGGGACACGTCTTGGACGATCAGGAACTCGCCACGTAATGGTGGGACTACCTCAGAAGCAACAGCTGCTTCGAGTACGGCTTGTCGGCGATTTCCAGTTTGTAGAAGTAGACTCCGCTACCGACCGGGACCTCGCCGAGATCGCGACCGTCCCAATCGAGCCCATGCTGTCCCGCGGCGAGCGTTCCGTCAACCAGAGTCCGCACGAGACGACCGCTGGTGTCGAATACCTGCAGCCTCACGGGCGAGAGCTGCGGTAGATCGAACCGGATGGTCGTGCTGCGGTTCTGGGCGCCGAAGGGGTTCGGCGTGTTCTGGTAGAGGGCGGCGCGGGCGGGCATCAGATCGATCGGCTCTAAGTCGGACGGATCCTGTCCAGCCGCCACCGGCATGAAGAGCACGGCCCGTCCGGCCGAGACTGAAGCGGCGCCCGGCGCGGCGGTGTTGTAGTAGCCGTACAGAACCCCGTCGGTGTTCGTGCCGTTCATGATGCCGGTGGTCGAATACTGCTGCTCCCAGTCACCGTTGTTGATGGTGTGGAACTGGAACAGGATCTTGCCGTCTCCGGTGTCGGTCTCATGATAGGCCGGATCGTACAGGATCACCTGGAAGCGCTCCCGCGTGCTGCTGGGATAGCCGTCTAAGACCAGCTTCATCTGCGACCAGGTGATGATGTAGCGGTGGTTGGCCGCATCATACAGGTGGTAGACCGTGTCGCTGCCGGAGCCGCAGAGGTTGTCCCACCAGGGCGCAATCATGTAGGGGGGCGCGCCGGCGCACGGGATCGTCCAGTTCCGGTAGTTGGTGATGTAGGTCCGGCCCATGGCGATCCAGCCGTTCGAGCAGATGCTCACGCGGTCGAAGGTCTCGCCGTAGTACTGGAAGTCGAAGGGCAGATCGAGGGTCTCGGTGTCGTCCTGCGAACCGCCGAAGTCGCCCAGACCGACCGAGGAACCCGATCCGCCGTAGTTGGGCGCGATCTCGACCCAGTTGTAGGTGGGCGCATGTTCGTAGCTCGTGTCGGTGTTGTCGAACGCGTAGTAACCGTAGCTATCTGGTCCGGTGGGATCGTCGGAACTCAGTAGGCCGACCTGCACCTGGAAGTCCGTGGTGTCACGAGCGCCATCCGAGAAGGTGACGACCAGACGCATGGGGGCCATGTGACCCTGGAAGCAGTCGGCCGACACCGAGATGCCGAACACGTTGGTGTTGGTCTCATCCGCGCCCACGCTGATGTTGGGCCAGGTCCCCGAGGGGTCGGTCACCGTGACCCATTGGCTATTCGAGAACAGGATGCCGGTGACACCCGTCGCAGTGGCACCCCCTTCATTGTACAGGCTCACCGAGATCTCGCCTTCCTCGCCCGGATCGGGGCGGGTGCCGAATCCACTGTGCGAGTAGCTGTTTGCCCGGAGGGCCGCCGCGACGACGGGAAGCTCCACGATCGAGTGCCAGGTGCTCTCGCCCGTGACATCCAACCCGAGCATGATGGTGTGGCCGTGGGGCGCGCCACTGTTGATCATGACGTCGAAGTCCTCGTTTGACCAAGCGGTGCCGCCGCTGGAGATGTTCGGGAAGCCCTCGGAGCCGTCGATGATCGTGACATAGGGATCGATGGAGCTGATGACACCGGTGAGACCGTTCGCGCTCTGCGATCCGAAGTTCTTCACCTGCACCGGAAGCTCGATCATCTCGCCCGGGTTGACAGCACCGTTGTTGTTGCCGGAACTCCCGCCGCTGTTGTCATCATCGACTGTGTGTGAGTTGTAGCCGACATAGCGGGTCTGCTGGCCGATGTCGGTGCTGCCCAGGTGAGGAATGTAGTTGTGTTTGGTGACGGTCACGAGCATTTCGCCGGCCGTCTCGGCGGCGATGGGAAGCTCGGTCTCACCGTTGCCGTCGGTGTAACCACCGGTGAACACATCGCTGCCCTTCCACAGGCAGACATAGGCGCCCACCACCGGTGATCCGCCGTCCAGTACCTGAACCGGTAGAGAGTTCGAACCCAATGCGATCGTGCCGTCGTAATTGACCGTCAGGTCCTGCGGCACATCGGTCCACATCTCAACCGCCGGATCGCCCATCAGGTTATTCCAGTGGGAGAACATGCGCACGCGGTTCGAGTCCCAGCCCCAGTAGTTGAGGTAGATTTCGTATTTGCCGCGGGTGATCGAGGCGCCGAAGCTGTAGTTGTCCTCGCCGAAGAAGGGCCGCCAGAGGCCGTATGTCACGCAGTTGTTGAATCGAGTGTTCGTACCGATCGTGGCGGTTCCCACGCAGGCGATAGCACCATCCTCTCCGCCGCCGCTACCGGCGCGGATGAACGCTTCGCTGCGACTCGTGCCGTAGTCGAACGAGCCGGTATCACAGGTAAGGATTGTCGCATAGCAGAGCTTGCGCCCGTTGTTCAGGGCGGAGATGTCGCTCACGTCGATACCGCTCATGTAGTAATAGCCACGGTACATGAACCCGGTGACGCCGCCGTTGATGCTGTTGCGGAAGTTCGTGACCCAGGGCGAGGAGAAGATCGTGTCCACCGACGCATAGCCGTAGTCCAGAAACCGCGTCTTCAGCCACTGGCCGATCTGAACGCAGGTCCAGCCGGAGTCGTAGGGGTCGCCCAGGACGGAGCCCTTCTTGTACCAGCTCGTATTGCCCATGTAGGGCGTCATCTCGTAGTTGATGATCTTCTCGACGTAGTCCTGGACATCACCTGTACTCCCGACCGAGATGCGGCCCAGATGCACGTCGCAAAGGACGTCACCTCCTTCGAGTTCAGTGTAGGGCTGATCCCCTTCGCCGTGGTAGTAGCTGTAGTTCTCGAACCAGGTGGGGATGGAGACCGAACCGCTCGCGTCACCAACGAGACAAACGAATTCCAGCGGCGGATCCCACGAGTTGTACGCGCTCTGGATCCAGCTCTTGATCGAATTGGCCGACGAGCCGGTTTCGGCGGTCGTGGCGAGGACCACGTTGTAGCCCCGCCGGGTGTGCCACTCGACCATGGGCTGGAGGTAGCTCACCACCGTGGAGTTGTTCGGGCAGATGATGGCGTAGGATCCCTTCGAGACGATCTGCCCGTTCCGGGGACCGGAATAGTTCGCGACCAGGTGCCGGTAGATCTTGTCGAACGACTCGGGGATGATGTTGCGTCGCCGCTCTTTGACGTTGCGGGCATCCTGGCCCTCAATCCGCATCGTGACGTTGATCACCGTGGCCACCTCAACCGCACCGGATTCGGGATCGTAGCTCACCGGTTGGAAGGTCACGGGGACCACCCGGATGTCTCGCGCGATCGCCGGCTCGCCAACGATGACCGGCTCAGGTGTATACAGGCCGGCCGGACTGTAGGCGTGGCGGTCGATCACCATCGAGACACCGTCGTCGGCTTGCACGGGCAGCGGGCGATGCCCTTTCAGGGTCTGCGTCTCGAGGATCTCATACTCCACCGTCACACCGGCGTTGTCGGGGATCTGGACGAGGCGTGTAAACGTTGGGAGCATGGGCTCACCCTGGTTGCCGATGAACCCACCGCCCTCCACCGTGAGCGCATGGTAGGAGACTCCCTCGATCTCGATCGACTGGCTCTTGAGGGCGCCGAGTTGAAACTCCAGAGAGATATGATCGCCCTGTGTATCAAGCACGCGAACCTCAGGGGTGGCCTGTGCCTCGAGGTGCGTCTTGCCCAGGCGAACGGTTTCGGTCTTGCCGTAAGAGAAGGTGTTCGAATCCAGCGTCGACAGTTCCGTGGACGCGGACACTGGGGGGATGCCGTAGGTCACAACCGCAAGGACTGCAACCAGTAGAGCTGCCCAACCTCGATGCATGGGATCCTCCTACGCTAGGCCGGATCCGCATCGAGCGCGAACTCAATCGGAGGGCCAGCCGATCGTTCTGCACGAAGGTGTCTCCTGCGTGAGAGACACGATTTTGATTAATGATACACTGTTTCGCGTCTCGACTTGGACGTTTTGAGACGCGCAGATGCGCATTGGCAGGCAGCCGCAAGAAAGTTGCACTGCCCCGGCCGGCCCGCGACCGCCTGAATTGGACCCGTACTCCGCCGCTACCCCAGTCCGTCCAGGATCCGCCCGACCAGCTTGTATTTCTCGAGCGGCGGCATCAGGAGGATTCCCTGGCAGAGGGGACGGATCGCCCGAATGATCTCCTGCGCGATGGCAACACCCTCGGCCGTACCCTTCTTCCCGGTCTTGCCTTCCATGCGCGCCAAGTACGCCTCCGGGATGGTGATGCCCGGAACCTCGTAGTGCAGATACTCCGCGTTGCGGAACGAGATCAGCGGCATGACGCTCAGCATCGTGATCAGCCCACGTTCCTGAAGGGCCGCGAGTAGAGGACGCGCTGCGTCGACATCAAAGATAGGCTGGGTGACCACGAAATGCGCACCCTTGCCGACCTTCTCTTCGATTCGCTCGAGGGCCGGTTCGAGTTTGCCTCCCAATCCGGCACCCACGCCGATGTGGAAGTGCGTTTGGTTGCCGACCGGCATGCCGAGCAGATCCACGCCTCGATTGAGCGCCTGCATGAGTTCGACGAGTCCATCGGAGGAAAGGTCATACACGCCCGTGGCGAAGGGGTAATCTCCGATCGATGGAGGATCCCCGCCCAGGGCGAGAAAGTCGTGCAACCCGAACGCCGAGGCGCCCAAGAGGTCCGCCTGGATTCCCAGGATGTTGCGATCCCGGGTTGTGTAGTGGACGAGGATTTCCTGATCCAGCTCTCTCTTGAGGAGTGCGCCGGCTGCAATCGGAGACATCCGTGGCCTGGCCATCGGGCTGTCGGAGACGGAGAAGAAGCCGAGGTGTTCCTTCAGCGGTGTGAGCGACTTGAGGCAGTGCTCAAGGTCATTGTCCCGCGGAGGATCGACCTCGACCCCGATCACGCCGCCTTTCAGCAGGCGATCCCGGATCACCGAGTTCACCTCTTCCGCTTGGGCGGCCTCATGTGGTGACTCCTCCACCGCTCTCACGGGCAAACGCCGCCCCAGTTCGGTGCCCTCGAGGGCTTCAGCCAGCTCGCGCACGTGACCCGGGGTCGTGCCGCAACAGCCGCCGACGATCTTCACCCCCGTGGACACGAGCTTCTTGCCCATGCGGGCGAAGTACTCCTGATTGGTGGGGTAGAGAAACCGCCCGCCCGTGAAGGTCGCCACACCCGCATTCGGCATGGCGCAGAGCGGCTTGCGGGTTCCGGCCGCCATCTTGCGGATGGCCTCGTAGACCTCCTGCGGACCACTCGCGCAATTCGCGCCGACGACATCCGCGGCGGACTGCTCAAGGCGAACAGCGCACTCCTGCGGATTGAATCCGAACAGCGTCAGGCCGTTGTTCGGGTAGGACAGCTCGGCGATCACGAAGATGTCGGCATCGATCTCCTTGGCAACCTCGATCGCACCGGCCAGCTCGTCCAGGTTGGCGAAGGTCTCGAAGATGAGGCCGTCGACACCCGCCTCGAGCAGCGGTTCGATCTGATCGCGGAAGAGCGCGCGCGTGTCCTCGTTCGAGAAGGAGTCATCCTTGTCGAGGGGACGAGAGACCGGTCCGATCGAGCCTACCACGCAGGCCGCCTGTTTGGCCGCCCTCTTGGCGAGCAGACCGCCATAGTAGTTGATGTCGCGCGTTTTTTCCCCGAGGCCGAAGTACTCTTCCAGGATGTACCGGTTCGCTCCGAAGGTGTTGGTCTTGATGAGGTGGGCGCCGGCGGCGACGTACTCGGCATGGACGGCCGTGACCATCTCGGGCATCGACAGATTCAGCTCATCGTAACAGTGACCCTTCGGGATGCCGCGCGCGTAGAGCTGCGTGCCCATCGCGCCGTCGGCCACGACGGCCCCGGGTTGTTCAAGAAGCTCTGCGAGCTTGGTCGCCATAGGTTCCAAGTCCTTCCGTTCCCGACTTACACCTCGGGCAACGCCGAGGCCGCGCGGGCCATGAACTCCGCGAACTGCTCCCGGTCCCCGCGTTCGATCGCGGAGGTGATCTCTCCCAAGGTGCCGGTCAGAGCGGCGTAGACCTCTCCCCGGAAGGGGTTGAGGCGCTGAATCGCGTAGTAGAGTTCCGGGCTCTCATCCAAGACCGACTTCGCCGTATCCACCTGACGCGAAAACGTGGTCGATGCGACCCGTCCCAGCGCCGCGGGGTCGATCCCAGCGCGGCCCAGAGCACCGCCGAACAACATTCCGCCCAGATGGGCCAATCCCAACAGCCAGCCCATGAGCCGATCGTGCTGATCAAAGGGCACGCTGACCAGATCGAGATAGGGGTGGGCGAGAAGTCCGAGCAGCGCCTCACGTTCTATCTCTTCATCGCCGCGAACCGCGTGAACCATGGTCAGCGGCTCGTAGGGATTCTTGCTCGGGCCGAACATCGGATGGAGGGCGATGATCCTGCACCCACTCTCACCGAGCAGCCCAAGCGCCTCGACCAGATGACTCTTGATCGATGAGATCTCGATCACCAGCCCACCGGTTCCCCGCCGGGCCAAATCGAGAAGCACCTCCGGCGTGGTTTCTAAAGGGGTGGACACAAAAGTCGCGTCGAACTTGTCCAGGTCGCTGACCTGATCGAGCTGAGCAAATGTGTCGGGCGATGCGGGCAGGGAGACCCAGGATGGATCAACGCCCACCGTGGTATGCCCCAGGCTTCCCAGGAACTGACGGAGCCAGCCACCCATCGCGCCGGCCGCGCCGAGCACCAGGATTCGCGCACCTCCACGGGCGCGCTCTTCAACTCCGATGCGATGCTGTCGTTCGACGGATGCGCGGATGATTGCCGCGAAGATCGCCTCGAGCACCTCGGGCGAGGTCCCGCAGAGATCCGCCGCCTCCCGGGCCCGCTGAAGGACGTTGGCCTCGACTTCGCGGACCACGATCGGCTGGTTCTGCGCGGCCTTGATCCGGCCCACCTGGGCGGCGAGGTCGAATCGCCGTTCGAGAAGACCCAGCAGGGCCCGGTCGAGATCTTCGATCTGCTCGCGCAGCCGCGATAGTTGCTCGCTCATCGGTCTCCCCCCAGGCGCGCGCGCTGACGCAGGGCCAGATCGCCGAGCACCAGGGCCGCCATCGCCTCGACGATGGGCACGGCCCGAGGCACGACGCAGGGGTCGTGGCGCCCTTTCGCCTCCAGGGTGACCGGCTTTCCATCGAAATCGGCCGTCTCCTGCGGGATCCCGATCGTGGCGGGGGGCTTGAATGCCACGCGGAACAGAACGGGAGCGCCGTTGGAGATCCCGCCCTGGATGCCGCCGCTGTGGTTCGAACTCGTCGCAAGTGAGTCGTTCGATTTCACGAAAGGATCGTTGTGCGCCGATCCGCGCATCTGGGTCCCCAGGAAGCCTGAGCCGATCTCGAAGCCCTTCGTGGCGGGGATCGACAGCATCGCCTGCGCGAGGAGCGCCTCGCACTTGTCAAAGACCGGCTCGCCCCAGCCCGCCGGAATGCCCCGGCAAACGCAGCTCACGACACCTCCGATCGAATCGGACGCATCCCTTGCCTCTGCGATGAGCTTCTCCATGCGAGCGGACGCATCAGGATCGGGGCAGCGGGTGACAGCGCGATCGACTTCATCGCGGGTCAGGGTGATAGGATCAACGGCGGAGTGGCCGGCGCCGCCGGCCCGCAGGGCGTCGGTCCAAGCGCCTTCGGTCTCAATCTCACCCACGGCACTGACCCAGGCCACGATCTCTACGCCGTAGGCCTCGCGCAGGAATTTCTCCGCGATGGCGCCGCAGGCGACGCGGCCGATGGTCTCGCGCGCGCTCGAACGCCCGCCTCCGCTGCTGGCGCGCACACCGTACTTGGCCTGGTAGGTGAAATCGGCGTGCGATGGGCGGGGGATGGCCCGCATGGCCGCGTAGTCCCCGGGGCGGTGATCCTTGTTGTGCACGAGCAGGCCGATGGGGGTGCCCAGGGTGACCCCGCCCTCCACACCGGAGAGAATCCGCACCTGATCGGCTTCTTTGCGAGGGGTCGACAGATCACTTTGCCCGGGCCGCCGCCGATCGAGCTGCGCCTGGATGTCCGCCTCGGACAGCGCCATCCCGGGGGGGCAGCCGTCAAGGACGGCTCCCACGCCCGCGCAGTGGGACTCTCCGAATGTTGTGCTCCGCAGCAAGGTTCCGAAGCTGCTCGACATGGCCTTTGCTCCTCTGGTTTCCCGCTATCTATCGGCACCCCAAGGCCGTGGCGGGAGTTTCGACATTGGTGAGGCCTGGGTCAAGGTGGTTCCCCCGGTCTGGGGGTGGCCGGTTGGATCGGGGGGCCTACACTCTAGGTACGACATCTCGCCCGGCCGGAGGGCCCCATGAACCAGTGGGAAAGAGCCGCAGTAGCTGTGGCGCTGTTGGCGTTTGCGTCGGTTCCGGTTGTCTCCGCAGAAGTCCGAGACTACGCGGTGGAGCTGTCCGCGGAGATCGACGTCTCCGCTTCCTGGATCCATCTTACCTGGCCGCGCATCCCCCTTGCCGACCGGTATCACCTGTTCCGAAAAGCGCCTGAGGACACAATCTGGGGGCCGGCCCGGGCCGTCCTGGACGGTGATATTGCCTACTATCTCGATACCGACGTTGAACCGGGTCACTCCTATGAGTACGGCGTCCAGCTGACCCCTGCCACGATCATCGACACGGTCGCAGTGGCTCACGGTACGCCCGTGCGCTTCACCATTCGGGACTCCTGGGGCGATGGTATTTGCTGCGCACACGGCCACGGATCCTATGAACTGTGGGGCTGTGGGCATCGCTACGCTCAAGGGGGGGAGTTCGGGGCCATCGAGGTCGTCTCCTTCGTGACCGGCAGTCTGGGGGGACCGTGCGATTCGCTGATCGTGATGGTCACCCCCGATGTCTACGGCACCGAAGCCACCTGGACCCTCGTAGATGAGAGCGATGAGACCCTGCTCGCCGAGGGGGGGGCCCTACGATGCGCCGCGCCATGGGACGATCCTGGTCGGCTTGGACGCCGCCACCCATCGAGAATCGCGGCACGGTGCTCCTCGTGGTGGAGGAGACCTTGGCCGCACCCCTGATCGCTGAACTCAATCGGCTCCACCTCGACCTGATCGGCGATGGCTATCACGTCCATCGTGAGACCGTCCCGTCCTCGGCCGAGGTCCCCGCGGTCAAGGACCTGATCCTCGCGCACCGAGAGTTCGATCCTGAACTGGATGTGGTCGTGCTCATCGGGCACGTTCCCGTGCCCTACTCGGGCGATGTGTGGTCCAGTCACCCGAACCACCTGGGTGCCTGGCCCGCCGACGTCTACTACGCGGAACTCGACGGGGAATGGACCGACGAGTTCGTCCACAACACGAGCGCCTCCCGTCTGGAGAATCACAATGTGCCCGGAGACGGGAAATTCGATCAGACCTATCTTCCCTCGGACGCGGAACTCCAACTGGGCCGCATCGACCTCAGCCGCCTTCCAGCCTTCGCTGAGGATGAAATCGAGCTGACCCGCCGCTACCTGGACAAGGATCACGCCTTCCGCACCGGGCAGGTGTCGGTGCCGCCGCGAGCTCTCCTGGATGACAATCTTGGCGACATGAACAGCGCACCCGCGGCGGCCACGGCCTGGCGCAATTTCCCCCCGATGATGGGCTCGGCGGCCATCCTGGACGGAGACTTCGTCCCTGATCTGCAGGAGGGCGCCTATCTCTGGTCCTATGGGTGCGGAGGGAGCAGCTACACGGGGTGTGGCAACGTTGTCAGTACTGCCGAACTGGCGGCGATGCCCTTTCAGGTGGCGTTCATGGGGCTCTTCGGGAGCTTCTTCGGCGACTGGGATAATGTAGACAACGTGCTGCGGGCACCTCTGGGCGCCGAAGGGTATCCGTTGACCTGCTTCTGGTCCGGGCGCCCGATCTGGACCCTTCACCGCATGGCTCTGGGTCGGACGATTGGCGAATGTACGCGGCTCACCCAGAACAACATTGCGCTCTACGGCATGAACCTCGCCTCGCGCCAGGTGACGATCGCTCTCATGGGGGATCCCACTCTCCGCCTGCATCCGGTCCCCATGGTGACCGGTCTACGACTTCACTCATCTGGGGGAGGAGCCATCGAACTGGCCTGGGATGCTCCCGATGGGGATGCGGATGGCGTCCTGGTTTACCGTGCTCCGGCCCTGCAGAGTGCCTTCGTGCGTCTGACCGAGGAACCTCTCGCGGACACGACTTTCGTCGATCCCGATCCGCCGGCTGGCAGCAACGTCTACATGGTGCGCACGCTCCAGCGCACAACCAGCCCATCCGGCACCTATTTCAACCTCTCGATTGGGGCCATCGACTCACTGGATGTCTCTGCGGTTGATTCCGACTGGTCCAACGCTGAGCCACGCGTGCGCCTGATCGTGATGTCGAATCCGGGCTTTCAGGTGGCCCGGTTTGCTCTCGAAACACCCTCCACCCGAGCTGCCACCCTCGACATCCACGACATCACCGGGGCTCGATTGGCCACCCTGGCCACGGGACCGCTGAACGCCGGGCGTCACCTCCTGACCTGGGATGGGCATTGCTCGGATGGATCACGCGCATCCGGGGGGGCCTATCTGGCCCGGCTGCTGGTCGGCGAGGCGGAGGCCACCTGCCGCTTCCTGCTCCTTCGCTAGCCCCTGCGGTGTTGATTTGGCAGGCGGCTTCGACTTGACTAATGCGTGACGTCCTTCACCCTCCGAATATGGTCCCCGTGACAAGGAGGTCACCCATGGACACCGGTGCTTTCGTGATCCTCGTGATCGTGCCCGCCTTGATCCTGATCGCCGCGGTCGTCGGCTATCTTCGCACGAGGGGGGACGCCTCATGAACGGAGCGGTCCTCGCGCTTCTGCTCTACGTCGCCGCGATGATCACCGTGGGACTCCTCGCGTCGCGCCGCAGCGGCCGCAACATCGGCGAATTCTATCTGGGCGGCCGCGGGATGAGCGAGTTCGTCGTGGCCCTGAGCGCCGTCGTGTCGGGGCGTTCCGCCTGGCTGATGATGGGCATGGTCGGCGCGACCTTCCTCTACGGCGTCCGCATGGCCTGGTTCATTCCGGGCTACGTCATCGCCGAACTGCTGATGTTTCTCTTCGCCGCCCGCCGCATCCGCCGCTTCACCGAGCGCCACGACAACGTCACCTTCGTTGACTATCTGGCGACCCGCTTCCGCGACCACAGCGGTTCTCTGCGCGTGATCGCCTCGATCATCATCGTCATCTTCTTCACTGCCTACGTGGGGGCGCAGCTCAAGGCCGGCCAGGTCATGTTCAACCACCTGTTCGGTTGGGAGTCGGTCCTGGCGGGCATCGGGGTCATGTCGCTGATCGTGGGGTTGTACACGATTCTGGGCGGCTACCGCGCGGTCTCGATCACCGACGCGATCCAGGCCTGCCTCATGATCATCGGTCTGGTCGTCTTGCCGATCGTCGGCTTCGCCAAGGCGGGTGGAATCGGAGCGGCCTGGACCACACTCGAGGGCATTGCAGCCGAAGGAGGCGACTTCTCCCTGATCGGCGTGGGCAGCCTGGTGGGGGTGATCAGCGGCCTCGGCATCGGATTCGGTTCGCCCGGCAACCCGCACATCATCGTCCGCTACATGTCGATTCAGAAACCTGAGCGCCTGGCCATCGCTGCCCTGGTGGGGACGGTCTGGAACGTCCTGCTCGGTTGGGGGGCGGTCTACACCGGGCTGGCCGCCCGGGCCCTGTACAGCCCCACGATACTGCCGGACCCCGGCAATCAGGCGTTCGTTCACCTGGCCACCGACCTCTTTCCCCCGGTCCTGGCCGGCCTGATGTTGGCGGCTCTCCTGGCGGCGATCATGTCCACCGCCGACTCCCAGATCCTGGTCGTATCTTCCAGTATCACAAGGGATTTCTACGAGAAGGTCCTCCGGCGGGATCGCCCCCCCGACCCCCGAACCTCGGTTCGGCTGGGCCGGCTTTCGGCGGCGATCGTCGTCCTGGCGGCGGCAACCCTCAGCTGGACGACCTCGGCCCTTGGCGGCCACCGCGTTTTTGCCACCGTCTTCAGCTACGTCCTCCTCGCCTGGTCCGGCCTGGGCGCATCTTTTGGACCTCCGCTGCTGCTCTCTCTGTATTGGAGAGGAGCAACGCGGGCCGGGGCTCTGGCCTCGCTCGTTTCTGGAACGGCGGGCTGCGTCCTTTGGATCGCCCTCGGACTCAAGAAGTCCACCGGCATTCACGAAATCGTACCCGCGTTCCTTTTTTCGGCGTTCCTGATGGTCGTGGTCAGTCTGGCCACCCGGTCACCGCGTGACGCCGAACAACTCATGGCAGACATGAAGCGCTAAATCGCGTTGCGTGATTCTGCAAAGCCGAACGCGTGGCGATGGTCTCA
>CAZTDY010000083.1:0-18270 GCA_964612295.1 uncultured bacterium
AGCTCCCCAGAGGATACGCCTTTCAATTCTCTCCAACAAGTGGGACACCGCCCCCATAGCCAAGGCCACTGAAACGTCGAGAGAGGTTCGGAGTCCAACAATCGGCTGCACCGGACTCGCTTCGCTCACCGGTGAGCCGTGCGTTATACCGGTAGAGAGAAGTAACTTATGACATCGCATGATCGCGGACGAGTTCCTCCCAAGCTCGCTGCATGGATTGACGCGCGGAAACGATATCGCCTTTCCCATGCTCATGTCCAAATGGCGCGTGAACTGGGCTTGAATCCCAAGAAACTCGGCAGTATAGCCAATCATCGTCAGGAACCGTGGAAACGACCACTGCCTGAATTCATCGAAGACTTGTACAGCAAGCGTTTTGGAAGAGATGTTCCAGAGCAGACTCTTTCGATTGAAGCCATCGCCAAACAGCAGGCTCACAACAAGGCTGAGAAGAGGGCAAGAAAGAAGAAGACTGCCGTCACACCACCGTCTGACAGTGGATCTCGTCAAGGGACGTCGTCGAGTGCAGACATCACTCCAACCACGATCCTGACGGATGCCCAGGTACGCATGCTGAGCGACCAGATGCGCGCCGTACTCGCCGACTCGTTCCCAGGTATCGATTGGAGCAAACACGACAGCGAACGCATTGTCCGCATGATGGCATTGTCTGCCAGGTGCAAAGAGGCTCGTGAAGAACGTGGTCTATCCATCAAGGAGGTTGCCGACCAGCTACGCATACCCCAATACCGCATCAAGGCCATCGAGGCGGGGACCTCGGCCAAGCTCCATCCAGCGCACTTGCAATCGTACGTGGACTTCCTCAACCTGAAACGCTGGCTTCGGCAGTGGGGTGAGGCCAATCCAGAGCTGGCCAAGGGCCTTGGGATCGACGACATTTGACTTCCTGGGCGGTGGGTTGGCCGGACGGCTGTCAGGAAGTCATCGAAAACCCTATAATGAAAAGCCGGCATAACACTACATTCACCAGATGTGCGGGCCAGCACGCCCCTGGCGGGGAAGTGGGTACGCCAACACAGGCCCTGCGAAGCCAGGGCCGCGCCGGCCCACCCACCGCTGATGCTCGCGTTCAGCGTAAAACTACGACAATCAGCATGCGATGCCATAGCCTCCGATTGCCTTGACCCTACCGTCCGAGAGGAAACGCTCGCATGAAAAGCAAACCCGTGGATGAAGTGACCGCAGCGCGCATCCGTAAAGCTGCACGTGTCGGACGAGTGGAAATCGCACCACAGGACAAAGTCGGTGATCATCGACAGCAGGTCTATCGGATCTTGCGAGACATCGGTTTCCCAGAAGCCCTCGTTACCGATGAGAGCTGCTTTTCGGATTTCCCGCTTGAGGACATAGACTATGGGCGGTTAAGCGATCAATATGGCTTCGTGGTTGGACGGCTCGACCGCATTTCGGTCGTTGCAGAGAGATTGGCGAACCTCCGATGCTGAGACTTCGAGATATTCCAGCACTCACTGATTCTTGCTGGGCCGCCCAAACAAGGGCAATCTGTGCCGGATAACTACGTCCCCTCGCTGTAAAGGAGACGGCATCTTTGGCTGCAAACATGGTGTATACTCAGCGAAGATCAAAATGTCTCGACAGGAGGGGACAAATCCGATGAACTGGAAAAACCATATCATCATCGACCCGCAAATCCTTGTGGGCAAGCCCGTTATCAAAGGCACGCGATTGTCGGTGGACTTCATCCTTGGCCTTCTGGCTGAAGGCTGGTCGGAGCATCAGGTCCGGGAGAATTACCCAACGATCACGCAGGATGCCTTTCGGGCCATCTATGCCTATGCCGCTCAGGTGCTGAGCGAGGAGTCAATCTACCCCACCAGGCGTACGGGTACGTGATGCGCTTTCTGGCCGACGAGAATATCCCAAAGGCATCTGTTCTCGCATTGCGGGAAGCTGGTCATGACGTCCTTGCCGTTGCTTGTCACTTCTCACTATCATGACCCAGGGTTTCTCACAGTCTTGACCCAGGCCCCCTGAGGCCGATTTGGCTTTCCAACTTACCTTTTCTCTACTCCTCCCTCAAGCGGCAACCCTTCTGGGGACCGACCCTCCTGTATGACTCAAGGGCCTCTCGGGTCGGTCCGATCTAGGGTTCTCTCTCAGCCTCAGCGCTTTCTGCACCGAGTCCGCCTTCTAGGTGACCGTGACGGCTCCACCTCCGTTCCCGGCGGGTTCTTTCCGGGCCTGAGTGTGCTTCTGTAACTGTCGCCTTCCATCACGATCTGATAGGCGTTGTGGGCCAACCGATCCATGGCACTCTGCGCCAGGACGGGATCATCGAAGAGCGGGATCCACTCGTCCACCGTTCTGTTGCTGGTGACGATCGTCGATGCGCGCCGGTGTCGTTCGATGATGATTTCATAGAGATCACTGGACTGATTCGGATCGAGCCGACGCAGGCCGAAGTCGTCAACGATCAGCAGGTCGGGAGCGAGAAGACGGCGCACGGTCTTCTCTCGCGAGTGGTCTGCCGAGGACTGGTGGAGTTCCTTGAGCATCTGGTCGGCACGTAGGAACAGAACCTGGCGGCCGGCTCGGCAGGCGGCGTGACCAAGACAGCCTGCAAGCAGGGTTTTCCCCACGCCCACGGGCCCGATGAAGAGGATGTCTTCGGCCCTTTCGATAAAGCCAAGGCTGAAGAGGTCCCGTACCCGGTCACGGTCGAAGGTAACCGGTGCGTCCCAGTCGAAGTCTTCGAGAGAGCTCATTTCCTCGAAGGTTGTAGGGCGGCGAGTGGCTGGATGTGAACTACGGATCGGTCTACCCGATCTTCGGGACCCTCACGGTGGACCCGGCAGAACCGACGGAAACCGAGGCCACGACTTGGGGACAACTGAAGGGTCTCTTCAAATAGATTCAATTCGGGGTCTCTTGGAAACAAGAGGCCCCGTCTCTTCCATGTCCCGTTCCCATTGTGCTGACCGGCCGGAGAGTCTAGGCTTCCCTCCGGAGGAGGTGCGCAATCCCCAGGGTCGGCAGCCGGAACAGACGTGCGATCAAAGAGACAGAGCTCTACGCACCCATTCGCGACTACCTGAATGATCAGGGTTACGAGGTGCAGGGTGAGGTGGAGCACTGTGATCTGGTTGCGAAGCGAGGCGACGAACCCGTTGTCGTCGTCGAGCTGAAAACGACACTCAACCTCGAGCTCATCCTGCAAGCTGCTGATCGCCTGACCCTGACTGAGTCTGTCTACATTGCATTCCCCGCCTCGGCGCCCCTCTGGCGTCGCCACTGGAGGCGCGTGCGCGTCCTATGTAGGCGCTTGGGTATCGGTCTCATCACCTTCGATGGTGACGCGCTCGAGGTCAACGTGCGCTTGGATCCACAACCCTATCGGCCGCGACACAGCAGAGTGCGTCGCCATCGTCTCTTGGCGGAGTTTGATCATCGCGTTGCTGGAGCAAACGTCGGGGGTGTTACGCGCCACCCGCTGATGACGGCCTACAGGCAGGACGCCCTGCGGTGTGTCGCCTCGCTCATGGATGAGCCACGTTCACTCGGTGAGATCCGTGAGGTCTCGGAGGTTGCTCGCGCAGGCGGCATTCTTCAGAAGGACCACTACGGATGGTTTGAACGCGTCAGCCGGGGGATCTATAGACTCTCGCCGAAGGGTGCCGAGGCGTCAGAGCGCTACGCACAGGTGATCGCCCAGCTGCTGAATTCGAGGGGTGGCGACTAGGCCACACCCTATCAGTCTGTGTGCTCGGCCTTGTCGATCCGCAGAAACACCGCATCATTCGCCTTCTCGGTCGAGATGACCAGACTGACTCTCCGAGGGCCTGCTATGACGTCCAGATCAAGGCAGGCTGGAACTCTGTCGCAGTTCTCTCCCGTCTCAAAGGTGCGGGTGACACAGTTCCTGATCGTGCAGGTCTGGCAGTGGAGGGTCTTCCCGCATCCGCCCGGCTGGTCGTAGTTCTTGCAGCGGAACAGCTCGCCGCCAAGGAGGCCTTTGATCTTCAGTGCATCCGGAGACAACATCCTTCTAGCGAGTGCATTCGCACTCAACACGCGAACATCGTTGTCTACGAGCAAGACAGGGATTTGCAGGGAATCGAGAAACTCATCGAGGGGTTCGCCGTATCCGGCCATGACCGTGTCGAGGCATTTGCGGCAAATACCGTGGGTGATTCGCTCATCTGACTCGGGGGCTGCGGCAACTGAGCCCAAGTCACACTTGCAGTAACTACAGACCCTCTTCATACCTCTGCCCACCTTCTCAGACCGCGAATCTCTAGGGACTCGAATGTAACGAAGAGAACAGGAGCGGTCAATGGCGGATGAAATGCAACCTGACAGGACCGATATCACGGGGGCGCGGGGCCGGAGACACTGCTCTAGCCCCGCGTGATGTAGGTGAGGTGCACCTTAGGGGGAAACTGTTTCGAGTGGCCCGGGCGCATCCGGGAAGCGGACGCCCTCGAACCCTTTCCAGCGAGCGGAGACGCGGAAGTCGAAGGTGGCGTTGCTTGCGCCATCTTCGGCGATCACGTCAAACCCGGTCGTATTCTTCTGCACCACCAACCCCATCGGATTTCCCGAGGTGAGCTGCACGAACACTCTCATCGGGTTCTCAGCATCGATGGTCACAACCTGGAGGAACTGCGGATCGAACTCAATCCGAGCCCGGCCGTTCACCAACTGTCCCTCGCCGTAGTCTTCAAACCACGCCTCGGGGCTTTCGGGACACATCAAACCAACCCGGCCACGGTCGGTAGACATGATCGTGCCGACCGTACCGGTTCCGAGGATCTTGTAGTTGGATCCGCTGTAGTCCCGATAGGCGACGTAGGCGTAGTTGCCGGTGCTGTCATCTCCACCAAACAGGAGCTGAGTACCGCAGTGGATGTGGGAACGCGGAACCTGTATCCGCACGAGTCATCTGTATTGGCCCTGAAAGAGTGCAAAGCAGAAGTACTGACGACCGACGGGAGCCATGAGGCAACTCTTCCTGGCGCTGGTCCGGCCCAGCAGGGGAGTGTCATCATTGCGATCCCGCCTGGGGGAAGGCCGCACTGGGGGAAGATGCAGGACGACAATGACACTGCCCCGCCTGCGCCGACTGTCCTCGATATGGAGTGAACGGGGATCTTCCAGAGCCGCAGGAAACGACCGGCCTGCGAGATAGGCGGCGGCGACACGTTAGCTCGAGCGATCTACGGGATCGCCACCAGCTTCGTCTGCGCGCGCCCCCGCGACGTCTGCATCCGCAAGAAATACGTGCCCGCCGCGAGCTTCTCCGGACGCCAGGACATCGCGTGCCGGCCGGCCTCAAACGCACCGCCCGGCAAACGGGCCACGCGCCTCCCCTGGGCATCGTGCAGATCAAAACGAACCTCTCCGGGCGCGGATAGCGCAAACCGCAGGGTCACCGATTCAGCAACGCCGACACCCAGTGGATTCGGCTGCGGCGCAAACAGGCGATCGCGACCAGCCGTGATGTCGTCAGGGTCCACGCTCGTCGTGGGCTGCAGGAATCCCATCGAACCGAACTCGCCCATCAGCACGTTCTGCACCACGGCCGGGTTGGCGCCGAAGAAGTCGTCCAGCACGGTGGCGTAGATATCGCGGAAATCGAACTGAGGAATCAGATTGCCATTGACGTCGACATTGACGAGATCGGGCTGCCGGCCATAGATGCCACCCAGCACCTGTGCACCGATTGCGAAGTGAGGTGCAGCTGTTCCGTGATCGGTGCCGAAGCTGCCGTTCTGTTCAACCCGCCGTCCGAATTCCGAGGTGGTGATGATCAGAACGCGATCGTCCAGGCCCTGATTCGTCAGGTCGGTCAGGAAGGCGTTGAGGGACTGACCCAGGCTGGCCATCAGGTTGCCGTGAGCCACGGCTTGATCCGCATGTGTGTCGAAACCGAAATCGGCCGTCAGGAAGATCGGCGTCTGGAGATTGCCGCTGATCAGGCGGGCGACGATCTCCAGCTGGCCACCCAGATTGGTTGCCGGATAGGCCACCGTGTTCTGCCCCGCATTGGAGGCCGCCTGAATCGTGGCCGCGTGGGCGAAGGTCTGCATGTCCAGCGCCCGTAGGTAGGCAAGTTCTTCCCCTCCGCGCGTGTCGGGCAGTTCGTCATCCCACTCGCCCGTGTACCCGGCGCCCACCAGGTTGTAGAACGTGTCGGGGTTATCGACCACGACACCGGTCACGGCGCGCTCGCCGTTCAGCGGAATGCGATGGGTCAGCGCTTGCTGGAGGGCAAATGGTGACTCGGGGAGGATGTCCGGGAAGCTAGGGAACATCGTCTCCAGGTACCGGGCAAGCCAACCGGTTTCGACATACTCGTCACTGTCCGAGGCGCTGAACCAGATGTCGGTCGAGCGGAAGTGGGAGAGATTCATATCCGGGTAGCCGACATCCCGGATGATGGCCATCTTGCCGTCTAGGTAGGTTTGCTCGAGTGGCGCGAGTTCAGGATGAAGACCGACATCCGGTTCGATGATGATCGCCTCTTCCGGCAGGATGTGGATGTCTTCACGCAGCTCATGATAGAGCGGGTTGTTGATTGGAACGACCGTGTTGAGGCCGTCGTTGCCGCCGCTCAGGTTGATCTGCACCAGAACGCGACCCCCGAAGGGGGCGATGTCACGGTCGGCGAACGCCTGCTCCAGCAGGGAGGGACCGCCGATCGTGTTGCGAAGGAAGGGCGGAACCAGGAGGCCCGCGGCGGAGAGCTTCAGTGTCCGGCGAAGGAAATCTCTTCTATTCATGCTGCACCTTCCTGGCTACTTCAGGTGGAAGTCCGGTAAACGCATGCCCAAGCGTAGGAGATCCTGGATGCGCGCCTCGGCCTTAGGCAGATCCATCGACCACTCCTCGGGTGACATCCCCTGAAGCAGCTCGTCGAGCATCCGTTGCCGAACGAGGTCGGTTGGCGTCAACCCGAAGAAGTCCAGCGCCACATCGTCGATCAATTGCCCGGCGTCATCGGGATTGGAGTAGCCCGCCGCCAGCGCCATCACATCCGCCTGCATCTGGATGTCATAGCCGGTGACGTGGCCGTCGATCAGCCCCACGGCCAGCGCCTTGCGCCAGGGCAACGTGTAGGAGTTGATCCAGGTGCGATAGGCAGGCCACCCGGCCACATTCGGTGGTTCGAACAACATCTGCCCGGTGGCGCCCATCGTATAACGAACCCACACGGCGGGCGGGTTCAGGTAGTCACTGAGATCGGGATCGGTGATGGCGAGCTTTCGCAGAAGCGCTCCGTTCATGTCGATCCCGTCGGCGATAATCGCTCCCCGATACTCCGGATCGAAGAACAGCTCGCTGCCGAACATGCGCTCCAGAACGGGCAACACCGCGTAGTCGCCGGCGCGCAACGTCTGCGCCAGATCCTCGATGAGCCCCTCGTCCGGGAATTCGTCGATGAAGTAGCGGTAGAGCTTCCGGCAGAAGAAACGAGCCGTTTCATCCTCCTCGAAGATGAAGTCGATGATGTCATCGCCGTCCCAGTTGCCGCCGTGCCCCAGGAACTCTTTGTACTCGTCGTCGTGCCATTCTGGGACGAAGGTGACCGTCACCCCATCCTCGGTCACCCAGCCGGTGAAGGCCCGAGCCGCGGCAATCACGTCTTCCTGCGAGTACTGATCAACGCCGAGGGTGAAGAGCTCGAGCAACTCGCGTCCGAAGTTCTCGTTGATGTTGTCGACGCGATTCTGCTGACCGTCGAGCCAGATCAGCATGGCGGGGTCGTACGCCACGGCGCGCACCAACTCGCGGACGTTTCCCAGGGCGTACTCCCGCAGGGTGACGTTCTGAACGTACATCGATTGGGGCAGGAAGACCTTGGAGAGCCCCGTCGCAAAGTGATCGTGCCAGAAGAGCGTCATCGTTTCGGTCAGGCTGGTCGGCTGATCGATCAAGACCTGGGTCCACCAGAGCTTGAGCATCTCCCCGCGATCGATGTAGAGGGTGACCAAGGAATCGATCATCTCCGGCGTCCAGCCGGTGATGTCCGGAATCGGCTCGGTGGCCCAATCGCCGGGCGAAACGGGGGGAAGCCGTGGAGCAAGCAGAAGATTGATCGAACCGCTCAGGCCGGTTGCGTCCGCATCCTCGATTTCATCCCAGCGCGGTCCGATGACCGTGCGGTGCAGAAGATGCGCAGCGTCGGTCACACCAAACGCTCCGGCGTACGGCGTCCAATCGGATCGCCGGTCATCCGACGTCCGCGTGCTGGGGCTTGGCTCATACGGTTCGAGCTGTATAAGCTCCAGTTCCTCATCTCCCATCCGAATGCGGCATCCCTCCTGAGCAGCGCGCGGCTGACCTTCCTGGAGGATCCGTTCAACACTGTTGAGCAGGGATGGCGACGCGGCCTGAACCGGTGCGCAATACACCAAGAGCAGAAGTGCACAGAGAACCACTGACGTGCGCAGGGTAATTCCTCGACAGACGTGGGGCGAGGCAGACACGGGAACCCCCTTTGTGATGTGTGAGTTTCTCTGATTATACCGAGCGCAGAGAGGGGCGTAAACGAGCGGCTCTCTTTTTGGTGCGTACAGTGTTACGCGCGACCAGCCTGCCTGGCGTAGTTGCGGATCATCATGCCGCGAGCAGGTTGCATCCCCATCCTCTGATAGTACGGCTGTATCGATGGATCACAAATCAGATCCACCGCGTAGTATTTGCGAAGGTGTTCAAGAAGCTGTCTCAGTAGCTCCGCCCCGATGCCCCTGCGCTGATGGGCGGGCAGAACCTCCAATAGCGGAATATGAGCGGTCAACACGCCGTCCGTGATTGCCGTCACGAAGCCCACCACGTTGGATGAAGCACGATCGACCGCAAGCACCACGTGCGTGCTGCCTTCCAGAATCCGCAGGTGAGTATCGGGCGATGGCGGATTGGGCCACCCCTCAAAGAAACCCTCGAGCATGGCGGGCGTGATGCCGTCCAATCGCTGGGTGTATTCAATCATTTCGCACCTCGTCTTGCCTTGCGCCGGGGAACCTTGAGGGTGAACCGGCGCCTGCGACCCTCCCGACCATTCACGATCAGAGCGATGAAGTGTGCCCCGGGGTTGTGTGTTCGGGTCGAGAGATCCTTCATGGACCGGCGCCGCGTGAAACAGGTGACGCCATCGTAGCTGCCTTCGGAGATCCTGTACACCTTCCGCGAGTGTTGCCCATCCTTGCGAAGGTAGTAGATGGCGAAATCGAGCCGCACCTTGGTCGGCGAATCCACTTTGAGCTCAAACTCGAAGGTGAGGTCTGATCCGATGGCGACCTCGGTTTGCGCCAGGCGCAGTTTCCGCACGAGAGCCTTGGTGTCATCGACGCCGAAGAGCTTGAGCGCTGCGGGATGACCTCTCTTGAGAAGTGTGCGCGCCGCATGTTTGAGCAGCTTGTCGGTCTGCGCATCCTTGCCGTGCCAGCGGTTGGCGACTTGCAGGAAGATATCCGGATTGTCCTTTGAGATATCGTTGAGATTGTTGGCCACGCTGCGCCGCACGGATTCGACCGGATCATCCTTGAGCTGCTCCAGAGTGGGAAGAATCGGCGCCGGGTCCTTCTTGAGGGCCGGCAGGGCTACCCCCCACGGCAGACGCGGCCGGCAGCCCTCGGAGGCCAGGCGCCTGATGCGATGGTCGGGGTCGGTGGCCCAATCGCGCATTTCGGTGATCATCCGGTCCGGATGATTGATCAAGAAGGGGCGGATGGCGAATTCCGAACTGCAGGCAAGGGTGGTCGCGCGTAGCGCCCGGATCGAAGTTTCGAGGTCGTCCTGTCCGTAGACCTCGACATAATCCGACAGGCTGATGTAGTGGAAGCCCTGTTTCCTGCGCGCCGCTTTTCCCAGGATGCGCGCGGCCTTTCGGTAGGGGAGATCCAAGGTGGCATGAAGGGCGGTTGTGACCCGCCTCATGCGCTCTTTCAACTCCAGGTCGTCCCACCCGGTGGCGAAGACCTTGCGAAGAAACGTCCGCTCATCGAAACCGGGATGGGCCTTGGCAAGCTCCCCGGCCAGCTCTCGCATCGCGTCACGCTTGTACAACTCGTCCTTGAGTGCCGCCATCAGTCTTCTGCACCTTCCGCATCCGCCGGCAGCTTCGGTTCAACCATCAGCACCTTCTCCCGCATGCAGGCGGCCAGGCCCGGCGGGGCCTTCCGCGGCTTGCGTACGTAGCGGCGTTCGGTGTAGATGACCGGGACCAACCCTGAGGTTCTGCCCTTGCTGTAGTAGGCGGCGATGCTGGCGGCTGCCTCCAGAACGGGTTCGCTGGGATTGTCCTTCCGCCCTCCCCGCTGGAGAATCACGTGACTGCCGGCCACTCCGCGCGCGTGAAACCACAGATCCCTCGGCTTGGCCATCTTGTGCGTGAGGAGGTCGTTTTCCCGGTTCGAGCGGCCCACCAGGGCGATCCATCCATCGCCGAGCGCGAATCGCCGGGGATGAATCCCCAGCCGCGCGCCGGGCTCACCGGAGCGCCCGGCGGCGGGCCGAGTCTTGCCACCGCCGTCCTTCATGGCCTGCCGCGCCTCATGGCTGCGCTGCTCATGAGGGTGGTCCAGACCGTGGGCCACCTGCTTGAGGTCGCGGAGAAAGCGCGATACCCGACTCGACAACCCTGCGTCGAGCTGGGAGGTGATCTCCTTCATCCAGGTAGTGATCTCGGCAAACGAGGAAGCGAGTTCATCCGCACCGAGGTCGGCCGCCGGCTCCAGAGCGCCGAGCCACTCATCAAGCTGCGACAGGATGCGCTCCAGGTGAGCGGCCTTCGCCTCTCGGACCGGTTTGGCCCGTTCGAGCCGCCCGGCTCTCTGAAAAAGCGCCTTCACGTTGTCGGAGAAACTCTTGGCCGGATCGAGAATGATCTCGTGCACCAGACCAGGCTCGGCTGGATCTTCCACTTTCACCTGCGTTGCGCCCCGGGGCACACGCCCCGCGTGAGTCAGGAGCGCTTCGGCCTGGCGCCGCATCAGCCCCCCCTGCGATGCATCTTCGATCTCCCGGTGCACCCGGGTGGCGAGGCGCCGGAGCTGCTTGCGTTCGGCTTTGAGCAGCCGCACGAGATCGCGCCGGGCATGAGATGCGCGCAGACCGCGAATGTGATTCCGGGCGAGCCATTGGGCCGCGCGACCTGCCTCGAGAGGGCCGGTGAGATCGGTCCACTCGCCGGCGAGTTCGTCGCAGGCGAGGGGCGAGAGCATGAAGACCTGGGTGGCTTGATTCCGGCATACGTGAAGCGGCGCACCGGGCGAGAGGTCCGCGCGGTCGGGCGTTTGTTCGCTCCCGATCCTCTGCCAGGGCTCGGTGAAGTCCCCCTCGGGCTCGCGATAGACCGAACCCGGCGTCCCCCGGCCCTGCGGCGCGTGGTGCAGGGTGGGGGGGAATCTTTGCACGACCACGCCGTCCTCATCCAGAATCAGAATGCGACAGGCGTTCGGCAGCGGGTCGAGCACGATGGTGAGCGGGGGGAACTGCAGCCTTACGATCCGGCCGCTCTCTCCTGCGCGGACCTGCAGCAAGGGAGATCCTCGGAGCTGGGTGCGCAGCCAATCACCGAATCCCGTTCCGGAATAGGGTTTCTTCCGATTGCACGGCTCCGACCAGAAGAGCGGCTGGGAGAAAGCCAGGACGAGGTGAACCTCGCGCATGCCGTTGGCAGCCGACCCGGCGGGATCATCCGCCGCGGGGTCCCGGTCCGTGGCGAGCAGAAGCACCAGTTCTTCGGTGCCGCGCGTGGTGGCGTCTGCCAGATAGGCGCGACCTCCCAGGGCGGCCAGCTCCTCGGAGAGGAGTTCGTGTATGGAACGAATTGGCATGGCATCCCTCGGGAGGCGTGGCGCTTCGGTTCCCTACTTCTCCGCCAGCCCGCCCTCGGCCTTCTCGTAGGATCGGCCGCAGTGGCCGCAGTCCAGCGCATCCGGGAGCTTGTGACCGCACCGGCAGACCCACCCGATCTGATGCGCGGGATTGCCGACCACCAGCGCGTGATCGGGAACATCGCGAACCACGACGGCACCGGCACCCACGAAACACCAGGCGCCCAGGACGTATCCGCACACGATGGTGGCATTCGCCCCCACCGTGGCCCCCTCCTTCAGATGGGTCGACTTCCACTTCTCGGGATGGCCCTGAAACTCCGGATGGCTGCGCGGCACCGGATCATTGGTCAGCACGGCGTTGGGGCCGAGGAAGACGTAGTTGTCGCAGGTGACCAGATCCCAGATGCATACGCCGTTCTTGACGGTGACATGGTTGCCCAGCTTGGCTCCGCCCTCGACAAACGCGCCCTCGCCGATGTTGCAGTTCTTGCCGATGACCGCGCCCTTCATCACGTGGGCGAATGCCCAGACGCGTGTGCCCTCGCCAACCTGATCCGAGTCGTTCATCCCCTGGGGGTGAACAAAGACCTCTGCCACGAACGTGCCTCCTTCCATCCCACGAGAGGGGTGGGTTCGCTTCGGTAAATCCTGGCGATGATACCCTGCCCGGGGTCCGGGAGGAAGAGGGCTCATGTCTGCGGGAGCTAAGATTCGGAAGGAGGGGGAGGGATGGAGGATGGATCGGCCACGACATCGGCCAGCGTAAGCCCGGAGAGATGGCGGGCGATGACTCGTTCGAGCCCCACCCAGATGGAACGTGCGCCGCAGCCGCCGGACCGTTCACAACTGCCGGGGTCGTCCACGCAGGCCCGGACGGCCAGGCGACCCTCGAGCGCTTGGAGGATCTCGCTCACCGTGATCTCAGAAGGATCGCGGGTCACGGCGAATCCACCGCCGCTCCCTCGTATACTGCGCACCAGACCGGCGTGCTTGAGCGAGGTCAGGAGGGCGTGGAGATACTTTTCGGAGACGCCGGTGCGCTCTGCAATGGAACTCATGAGGGTGAGTTCGCCGGCCTCGTGGGATGCAAGTTCAGCGATGGCCCGTAGCCCGTAGCAGCCTTTGGTCGTGATGTGTAGGGCCATCCTGCAGCTCCAGGGCGCGAGAGGGGGCGCCTGATGCACCCCCCCCTCGCTTCGGCCGGTTCTATAGGAAATCGAAACTCTCTTACTGCGTCATACCGTAGGTCTCTTTCTCCCAGTCGAGCATCGTGGATCGCTGCTCGGGAGTCAGTCCCTCGGTCCAGCGGTGGTACTTCTCCCAGTCCTCGTTGTTCTCGCCACGGAGCGCCTGGGCGATGAAGTCACGAACCTGGCGCCCCTTGCCGGCATGGTCGCCCAGCTCCTGCGCGAGCGGCAGGAAGTGGGTGTAGAAGTTGCGGCTGAGCTCGTAGAAGCCGTGCCACTGGACGTAGTCCGGTCCCATCATGCTCGCGCCGTGACGTGCCCGGCGACCCTCATGGTGCCAGATCTCGAAGTAGACGTAGTCCATCTCCTCGTTCATGGGCACCGCATCGAGGATCTTTTGCTCCTTCAGGTAGCCGTAGATGGCGGTTGACGGCTTACCGTACTTGTTGTTGTACAAGTGCACGGCCTGGTCGAACTGCACGTAGAAGTTCTTGACCCACTCATCCGAGTGGCAAGCCATGCAGACCTGCTGCATGTCCGCGCGGCGACCCTCGCCGTCCTTGAGAATCACGCGGCCATCCTCATTCGTGATGCCCGGGGGCATGACGGAGACCTTCGGGCGTAGCGTCCAGGAGATGCGGGCACCAACGTCATGCGTCATCTCCATGGGGGCGTAGTTGCCGTGGCGCGCGACGGGCCCCAAGTGGCAGGTCGCGCAGGTCGGCGCCTGCGAGTAGTTGTGGCCCAGGATCCACTCGCCGCCCGGCACTTCCATGTTCATCTCGTCGTCGTTCGCGGCGTAGGCGATGCCGTGCTTCGACTCGTGGAAAACCTCGATCTGCGGGTGATCGGGGCCCATGTGACACTTGCCGCAGTTGTCCGGGCGCCGCGCCACCTCGGCGGCGAACTCGTGACGCGAGTGGCAGGCGGTGCAGGAACCCCAGGATCCGTCCAGGTTCACCCGGCCGATGCCGGTGTTGGGCCAGGTGTCGGGCGCGTACTTGGCGGGCTCCTCTTCTGAGGCGGCGGTCTCCACGCGCATGTGGCTTCCGTGGCACTGCTGGCATCCGTTGTTCGCAGCGGCGGGGCCCTCTGCGAAGCGGCCTAGGAAGTTATCGATCGAACCCACGAACTGCGACGCTGACGAGTGACGCGAATCGTAGAATTCCACCGCCTCCTTCTCGTGGCAGCGCGCGCAGGTCCGCGGCGACACGTTGGTCACGATGTCGGCACCCTCGTGATTCCAGATATCGGCCCGTTCGAGGGGAGCGCCGTTTTCGGTGACCAGTTCGGTGTGCTTGAGCCCCGACTTCTTATCCCAGGTGGTCTTGACCACATACCGCGGGTTGACCAGGTCGTCGCAGGCTCCCGCCGCGGGAACCCCGTGGCAGTCCGTACACCCGACGCCTTGAACCGCGTGTTCACCGGCCTCCCAGTGAGCTACCACACCCGGGTCGACACCGGGACCGCCTTCATACTCGCTCTTGTGGCATTTGATGCAACCGGAGGACTCCGGCTTCACCACGATCTCGCGACCACCGAGGAGATGCGCTTTCTCGGTGGCGACCACAAAACCCAGGATCACGACGATCACAATCGAGAGGATCGCAATGATGACCTGTTTGGCCTGCAGACTCATGGGGGTACCTCCTAATGTACGGCTTCAGCCACTGCCCACCAGAGCATGATGGCAATCGCGACAATGCCCAGAATAAGACTCAAATCGAACCGGCGCCGAAACGCGCGGTCGACCCTTTGGAAGAAGTAATGGTCGAGAATCGGCCAGGCAAGCAGCGCGAGTCCCGCCAGACCCATCAGCATGACCCCGGCCGTGCCCGGCACAAGTTTGAGCAGGTGGAAGAACGGATAGAAGTACCACTCCGGCTTGATGTGCTCCGGGGTGACCTCCGGATTGGCCGGTTCTCCCAACGTGGCCGGGAACGCGATGGCCAGTAGGCTGATGATCACGAGCAGATAGAGTGACACCGCCACCTCGCTGGTCACGTGATCGGGATAGAAGTGGTAGGGACCCTTCTTGGCCGTTTCCTGATCTTCCAGCTTCTGATCGCGTTCACTACCCGGGCGGAACATTCCCATCAGACGTACGAAGAAGAGATGGGCAACGCCCAGAATGACCAGCAATACAGGGAAAATTTGAACGTGAAGCGCATACATCCGGCTGCTGGTGGCTTCATTGATCGTACCGCCGGCAAGGAAGAAGTTCTTCAGGGCGCCCCCGACAAATGGAACGGAGGCGACGATGTTGGACGTCACTGTGACCGCCCAGTAGCTGAGTTGATCGTTCACCAGCGCGTAGCCGGTGAAACCCAAACCCAGTGTGATGCCAAGAAGGGCGACGCCCACCATCCAGGAACCCCAGCGATACTCGCGAAACGCCCCGGTGACGAATACGCGCAGCATGTGGAGCAAGAGGAGGACGATCATAAACGTCGCTCCCCAATGGTGAACGGAGCGAAGGAAGCTGCCGAAGCGGGCGTCCTGGGTGATAAAGCGGACCGTTTCGTACGAAGCCTCGGGGCCCGCCCGATAGTAGAAGGCCAGGAGAAGCCCGGTCAGAACCTGTACAACGAACAGAATTCCGACCAATCCCCCCCAACACCACCACCACCGCTTTGCGGAGTGGGGCAGGGGTTCGTCCACGCGTTGATAAAGGGACTCGAAATCAATCGGGAGCGCCTTCAACAACTTGTGTTGCCTGGAATCTTGCATCGCATGTCTCCTAGGCGAATTGAATGAAGACTTTGCCTTCTCTGAGCTCAAGCGGATACCGATTCAGCGGTGCACGGGGAGGACCGGCGATCGGTTGACCATCGGCGTCGAACACGCCCTGATGGCAGGGGCAATCGAACCGATTCTCCTTGGGCCGCCAGTAGACTGAACACCCCAAGTGCGGGCACACGGTGCCGAACGCAACCAACTCTCCGCCCGCATTGCGCATGATCAGGACCTTTCGGTTTTGCTGATCGAGAATCTCGAGCGGTTTGTCGGTGGGTACATCTGACTCGAGGCAGATGAAGAACGGCCGGGGTTTGCGGCGCGGTACGGGATAAAGAAACCCGACTCCAACAACTGCCGCCATCACCCCCGCCACTGAGGCGAGACCCGTCGTGAGGGTCTTGAGGAAACTCCGCCGATCGGTCGTCTTGGATTTCTGGCTCACACCGAACTCCTTTTGACAAAGAAGCACTCGCGACGACTACTTCAGGAAGTCTATCGAATTCATGAAGAAACTAGACCCACCAACTCCATGGATCAAGTGATAATTATGAATCAATCTGGAAAATCAAGTCCACTATATCAGTGGACTAATAGGTGTTAGGGTCTGCCGGGAGCGGCGCGTGCCCGGGATCACACGGCTTCCTCCGTTTCGAGAGATTGCGGATGACCTCTTCCCGTCGCCGTCCTAGGATCGGCCACCGGGAGGTAGGCGTGCTGCATATCAGGATCGGCAGTCGAGAGTTCCGGGCCCCCGAGTCGAGGTGGGAAGCTCTGGTGTCGGAGGGTCAGATCCCGCCGAGCGCTCTGATCTTCTCGCTCACCATGACCGGGGGGCTGTGGAAACGTGCGGACACGCTCGAGCTCTACGAGTTCTTTCGCCGCGTGGGCGAGGAGGACCGCAACGAGACGTCCCAACCGGCCGACAGCCGTCCGCCCTTCTCCGACTTGATCACGGTGGCCTTTCCTCCGCGCGGACTGTCCGCCACCGAGATCCTGCTGGTGATCAACCTGGCGGTGGCGATGGTCCTGCTCCTCTTGTGGGGCGCAGAGGACTACACGCGCAACCTCTTCGGCAACCTGGCGGCCACCAGTACGCGAGGCAAGGGGCTGGCCTGGGATTTCTACTACCTGTGGCTCGAGAGACACCTGCCGGTGGGCTTTATCGCGACGCTCTTCATCCACGCCGACCTGCGGCACCTGATGGCGAACATGATCACCCTCGCCCCGGCCGCCGCCTTTGTGGAGTACATCTTCGGTCGCCGGGTCTACCTCTCCTATCTGATCACCGGACTCGCCGGCGCGATCGCCTCCTTCGCATTCAAGGGTCGCGGTCCGATGAGTGTTGGAGCCTCGGGCGCCATCTACGGTTTGATCGGGCTCCTCGCCGGTTTCGTCATCCGCCACTATGGGCGGCTGCCCAAGTGGCACCGCTGGCGTGCTCGGAGGATCTGGTTCCCCCTGCTGACGCTCGCGACGTTGCCGTCTATCTTCAACGCCGACTGGCGGGCCCATGTCGGCGGGTTTCTGGCCGGCTTGGTTCTCGGTCTCATCCTGAAGCCTGGCGCGCGCGCGCTGGGGTTCCTGCTGCCGCCGGCAGCGCCCCCGAAATGAGGATTCGGCATGTCTGAGGTTGGTGAGTCGACATCCAGAGACAAATCGAGGTTCATCACGGGCCTGAGGATCCTGGGGTATCTCCTTCCGGGAGACCGGTTGAAAACCTGGTTCTACCTCACGTTCATCTACAAGCCGCGGAAGTTTTTTCGCGACCTCCTGTTCAGTTTCTACCGCATGGAGCTTCCCTACGCGGTCCTGGGTGAGTTCAAGAAGACCTACGCCGGCCGCGCCAGCATTCTGGAGTTCGGGGTGGCCGATGGGTACTCCTTCAACAAGATCCTCTATGCGGCGCACTATCTGGGGCTCGGCGACCGGGTGATGGTCCACGGTTTCGATACGTTCGAGGGGATGCCCGCTTCGCAAGGGGAGGCCGATGAAGATGTGGTCTCCGGTGACGGATGGGTGGAGAGCCAATTCAAGGGCGACTACGAAGCGCTCAAAGAGCACTGCGAGAAGAAATACGCCAACTTTGCACTCCACCGGGGTCTGTTTTCGGACACTCTGACGGACGAGTTGATCGAAACGCTGCGGGAACACCCGCCGATTCTGATCTGGATGGACGCCGACTTCTACAGCTCCACCAAGAGCGTCTTCGAACGTCTCGCGCCCCACATTCCCAGCGGTTGCGTCGTCTACTTCGACGAGTACGAGTTCAACTTCGGCTCGCGCTACACCGGAGAAGCGCGCATCGTCCATGAGGTCAACCGGGGCGACTGGGGTGAAGGAATCGAGCTCGTGTCGGATCGAGATCTTTCGCTGAATTCCCAGCGTGTCTACCGTTTCATCAACATGAAGCGCAGCAAGGTTTTCAATAGACTGTGCCCGCTCAACGTCGAGGGCGAGCTGCGGCGGCGCTCGAACGGTTCCCCTCTGCCGTAACAGCCCGCCGTTCGGGCCGCTCCATC
>CAZTDY010000084.1:0-17993 GCA_964612295.1 uncultured bacterium
CTTTTCAAGTTCTAATCCCAGAAATCATCCACTTCTTATGCAACTGTAGGGTCCAGCCAGGTCAATACGGCCCGAACCGTGGTTTCGGCGCGCCGTTCGAGTTGGTCACCCTTGTCGAGCCTGAACGTCTCATCAAAGTGGTCGAACCCTCTTTGCAGACCCACGCGTGAACAAAGGGCGACCGCACTGACGAAGGCTGCCGTCGTATAACCTTCTTCCTTCAGCATCTCTTGAAGGAGGGGCACATCGTTCGGCAGCGGAAACGAATTGCGGGGAACCCCGATCGCCTGGGGAAACTGACCCGTCAGCATGGCCGCGTGCGAGGCGAGGGTGGTGTTGATGGTCGAGAATGCGTGTGAAAACCGGAAAGACTCTTCCGCCAACGCATCCAGATGCGTGGTTTGAGTTCTCTCGTATCCGTTGTATCCGAGATGATCGGCCCGCAGCGTATCGATTGTGATGAGAATGACATTGTCGCGCCTGGGAAGTTGCGTGCTGCAACCTCCCAGAAAACCGAAGATCAGGGTGAGCAGGAAGATCAGTCTCAACGATACAGCGCCTTGATCATTCCCCAACTGGCCGGGTCGGCCGGCGATTCCTCGTCGACCGTGAGGTGCACCTCCACGCATCGTTCGCAGACCTCTGTCCAGCATCTGATCCATGAGATGTACTCTCCCACCGATAGGCCCGTCGCGTCTACCGTGACATGCCCGATGTACACCTCATAGGACACTTCTTCAAGGGTCAGCGCCAGCCAGGGATCATCCGCCTCGGCCGTGATCGCGCATGGCCATCCCGTGTAGGAGGACACGAGAAGATCGAACTGCCCCTCGGACGTTTCGCCTTGGGCAACCTCGAATAGCAGGTTCTGTGGATTGACGATCGGTTTGCACTCGTCGTTGTAATTGCAGTCGGCCAGGCAGTCGCCGCAGGTGCGGCCTGCATCGGTGGGGGCGTTGTAGAGGAAGTCTTCCCAACCCGCTTCGTAATGAATCCAGCCGTCTGCCCGAATACTCCCGTAAGAGGTCACGTCGATCACGACGCGCGCGAGCAGAAAGAACGGATCGGTCACGGAGGGGGTATTGACGAGGAGATCGATTCCGTCGCCCGCGAGTTCGAAGACCCCCACGCCGGCGCAGAACTCAACACTCTCAAACGTCCATCCCGGAGTCCACTCGAGGGTGCAGGAGACGACATCCAGCGGCTCTGACAGATCACGCTGGACAAACAGATCGAACTCGAGCATGCCGCTCTGTTCGGTGGTCAGCACGAGATCGAAGCAGGAGGTCAGCGGGTTGGTTTCGCAGAAGGTCGGATCCACCTCTTGTACATGAATCATCAGTCCGGCGCTCGGATAGGGATTCGCGCTCGCGGCTCCCCAGCCCAGTGCGGCAAGCAGCATCAAAACGGCCAGCTGTTTCATCGATACAGTCCTTTCAGATACCCCCAGGTCCGCGCCCGGATGGGAACTCCGTCGGTTACGAATACCTCGATTTCAGCGCAGCGCGAGCAGTCCGACGTGGTGTTCTCGATCCAGCCCACGTAGTCACCTGGGCTGAGTTCGGCCGCATCGATCGTCAGGGTGAGTTCATAGGTCCCCAGTTCCAATTCCAGAACATCGACCTCCATCCACGGCTCGCTCGCCGCAAACTCGGCAGCGCAGGGACCGGAGGTGGGATTCAGAGCATGGCCCATGAGTGATGCGGTCGTCGTGCTCCCCGCCGCGACTTCGAGATCAAGCTCATCAGGACTCAGGACGGGGCTGCAGTAGTAGTCGTTTTCGCAGGAGACGATACAGGTGCCGCACGCCCGGCCGGCCTCGCCCCCGGCGCCGAAGAGGTAGTGTTCGCCACCCTCATCCGTGATCACGTGCCCAATCAAGTGCTGGAGATGGCCGAAGTCGGGGGCGTCCAGCACCAGGCGTCCAACGAGATCGAAAGAGCCGAGATCAATCATCGGCATCATCAGGATCTCGACCACGTTGCCGTTGACCACCACATCCCAATCGCCCGGGATGCAATGTTCAAACCCGACGTAGGACCATTCCTCCGGCAACTCGATGACAAGAAACAGTTCTTCCGGCCGCCCGATTTCGAACATCGTGTGATAGAAGAGATCGAACTCCAGCTGTCCGACGAGCGGGCTGTATTGCTCGATCTCCTCGCAGGTGGTGATCGGACAAGTTGCGCAATAGTCGGGATCGACCGATTGGACGTGTACGAAGATGGTCGCTTCGGGCGCGATGTTCGCCGAGGCACTCGCGAAGGTGATGAAGAGAAGGACGACCGGCAGCATTGCCGTGCGAAACAGGGATATAGACGATACGGCCTTCTCGCACACGAACATGGCCAGCCTCCAATGCTCACGAGACCGCGGGGGGAGTGTCGCTTTCGTTCAGTATAGCATGGAAGTTGCGCTTGGGCACGCCCCCCTCCCGGCGCCGAAGGCGGAGCGGAAAGCCTTTGTGACTAGGGATTTTCGCCAGCCAACGCAGCCCGGATTTCCTGCCGCCACGAGCTGGCCATCCGGCCGGTTTCTCCATCAGGGGGTATTCGTTCGATCAAGGCCAAGGCCTCTTCCATGCGCCGCCGGGTGGACGGGTCGGTCCAGGACCCCGGCCTTTCGCGAAGCGGTGCCCACAAGGTCATCACCAATCCCGCGCGGGCGGAGACTGCGCTTGGGTCAATCTGAAGAGCCCGACGGAAGGACTGCTCGCTCTTCCGGAAATCGCCGAGGACCAGGGCCAATCCCCCAGCGCGTTCCAGGTAGTCGATCCGGTCCGGACGCAGAGCGTACGCTCGTTCGAAGGCCTCCATCGACTCGCGAGGTTGGCTCACCCTTTCCGCGGCCTGCGCGTGCAGTGACGCCGCCCGGTGGGTTTCTTCAGGACGTCCGGCCAGCTTGCGAGCGTACGGAAGGGCGAGGTTTGCCTCTCCGCGTTCGACATGAAGGCGGGCCATCATCTCCAGCGCCAACGGATGTTCTTCCTCGATCTGCAAAATGCGCTGAAAGGCTGCGAACGACTCCCCCTTTTTCCCATTGTTGTAGAGCAATCCCGCCAGAACTGCGAGCCGGCGGGCATTGTGGGGACGGAGTCGTGTGCTGGTTCGATACTCGTGAAGCGCCTCCTCGATACGCCCCTGCCTCCTCAGGTACTTCCCGATCTCCTCATGTGAATAGGCCTGCGCGTATGACGATTGATCGGCCATCACATCGCGGAATCGGTGCACGGATCGAGCTTCCCCCGCGTTGACCCACACCCAGGGCAGAAGCAGGATCAGGGAGGTTGTCACCATTGCGCCCAGGATGGGCCGCGATGCTTTCGATGAGATGTCACGTTGCCAGACGACACCGGCCAGCACGCAGAAGAGCAAGAGGGGCGCCGCGAAAAGATCCCAGTCGCGCACAACACCCAGCTTCATGTTCACCAGTGACATGAGCAGGATCAGCCACACGCCTCCCGCGAGCAGTACACCCTCCGCGCGACCCTGCGGCCAGCGGCGGCGAGAGATGGCCAAGGCCAGGGGCACGGGAATCAGCAGGAGCAGCAGGTTTCCCATGTCCTTCCAATGCGTGACCGAAAGCAAACCCTGGTCACCTTCGAAGGATGCCAGGACACGCTCCGTTCGCCGCCCGGACACAAAATCCGCTTCATAGGCCGCCCGGTCATATCCTCCGGCGTAGTAGATCACCCCGGCGAGGAGGAGCACGGCCAGACAGCAACCCACGACGATGAGCAAACGCCTCACCCACGATCCGCGGGCCGCCGCCGGGGGAACCAGAACCAAAAGGAGGAGAAGAGGAGCGACGAAGAGAGCATCCAGATGAAGGAAGAGCGCCACCCCGAAACAGGCGGCCGGAATCAGAACCGGTGAGCGCCCAGTCAGCTTCCCTTGATAGTAGAGCGCCAGGCTGAAGTAGAACGCAAGAAGGGCAACCGCGAGCGGCGCGTAACACTCGACATACCCCATGAACATGAGCAGAGGGCTGCAGGCAAGCACCAGTGTATAGGTGAGGGCCCGCCCAGCCGGATCTTCGGTGAGACGCCGGGCGCCCCAACCGGCGACCGCGACATAGGCCCCACCAACGAGGATACTCGTCACGGCGATGAGAGTGTAGGCCTGCTGCTCTGTGCTCAGGCCCATCGCGGCGAAGAGGCGCGCATGTGCGTGGTAGGTGATGAACTCGTACCCGTGGAAAGGCACACCGCCGGCGACACCCTCTCCAAGCAGCCAGCCATCCCCCAGGAAGTGGGTCCGGCACCGGGCGAACCAGAAGGCCACCATCGCCAGGAGCGGAGCGACCCCGTAGACCAGAATCGGACGCCCGAAAAACCGGGCTGCGAATCCCGTGGTCACCCATCGGCCGATCGCGCCCGCAGCGGGCGACCAGATCAACAGGAGTCCCAGGAGCGGCCAGGCGAGGCGCACGGCAAAAGGTGCGTAGGCCAGGTGGTTGACCGCCCACAACGACGGTCCCGGGAAGAAACCGCCCAGGAGTTGCAGGAGCAAGACCCCTGAGAGGCAGCTACGAGTGAGCAACGCACTAGCTCTCATACTGATAGGATTATCAACCCCGGCCCGCCAGATCAAGTTGACTCGCCCCCCTCGCCCGCTAAAGTTCTCCGGGGCATAGCCAGATGGAGCCCGTTTGAATCTGACTGAAATCCAAGGAGACCCACATGTCCGGTATGTACGACAGCTTGCTGGAAACGATCGGTCAGACACCGCTCGTTCGTCTGGGCAAGATCGGGGCGGATCTCCCCTGTCCCCTATACGGCAAGGTTGAGTCCTTCAACCCGGGGGCGAGCGTCAAGGATCGCATCGCCCTCGCGATGGTCGAGCGGGCGGAACAAGAGGGCTTCCTGACCCCTGGCGTGTCGACCATCGTGGAGCCCACGGCCGGCAATACGGGGATTGGGCTCGCCGTCATGGCCGCGATCCGAGGGTATCGCTGCGTGTTCGTGCTGCCCGATAAGATGAGTGCGGAGAAGATCGCATTGCTCCACGCCTACGGCGCGGAGACGGTCATCACCCCCTCGGATGTCCCTCCCGATTCACCGGATAGTTACGGCAACGTCGCCGAGCGCCTGGCGGGGGAGATTCCGAACGCCTGGATGCCGGATCAATTCAAGAACGAGATCAATCCACAGACGCACGCACTCACGACCGGACCGGAGATCTGGAAACAGAGCGAGGGCAGGGTCACCTGTTTCGTGGCGGGGATCGGAACGGGAGGTACGATCTCCGGCGTGGGCCGGTACCTGAAGGAGAAGAACGAGAACGTGCGCATCGTGGGAGCCGACCCGGAAGGTTCGATTCTGTCTGGAGATGAACAAGGCCCCTTCAAAGTGGAAGGCATCGGTCAGGACTACTACCCGAAAACGTACGATCAGACCGTCGTTGACGACTGGGTGCGGGTCTCCGACGCTGAGTCATTTCAGATGGGCCGGCGCCTGGCGCGTTCTGAAGGGCTCTTCGCGGGTGGATCGAGCGGCACGACTGTCGCTGCCGCCGTGCGCTACGCGAAGGGTCTCACGTCCGAGGATCTCATTGTCGCCCTGATCGCCGACACGGGGCACAACTACATGAGCAAGATGTTCAACGACACCTGGATGCAGGAAAACGGTTTTCTGGAAGACAACGCCCGAAGCGGCGAACAAGAGTAGAAGGGACGATCAAAATGAGGTTGGCGACCAAGGCAATCCATGTCGGACAGGAACCCGATCCCACCACCGGCGCGACGGTGCCGCCGATTCATGTGACCAGCACGTATACGCAACAAGCCCCCGGAGAGCACAAGGGATACGAGTACTCCCGCACCGACATGCCCACCCGACGAGGCCTGGAATCCTGCCTCGCGGCCCTGGAAGGCGGCGCCGGCGCAGTTTGTTTTGCGAGCGGTCTCGCGGCCACCTCCGGCGTGATCGGCGGCCTCTTGCGCCCCGGTGACTCGATCGTCGCCTTCAGCGATCTTTACGGTGGAACCTACCGGCTGTTCGAGCAGATCTACGGGCCCTGGGGACTCGTGACGCGATACACCGATGATCCTTCGCCCGAGGCCATCGCCGCTCTCATCGATGATACCACTCGTCTCGTGTGGATCGAAACGCCCACCAATCCCCTTCTCAGGCTACTGGACATCCAAGCGGTCGCAAAGATCGTGCAGGCAAAGGCGGCGAGTCAGAAGATTCTCCTGGCGGTCGACAACACCTTTGCCACCCCGGTGCTGCAACGTCCCATCGAACTGGGGGCCGATCTCGTCGTTCACAGTATGACGAAGTACATCGGCGGCCATTCCGATCTACTGTCGGGTGGGGTGATCGCCGCCCGGGAGGAGTTGCTCGAGCCGCTGCGTTTCCAGCAGAACGCTGCCGGCGCCGTGCCTGGCGCATTTGCCTGTTATCTGGCGCAACGCGGAATCAAGACGCTGGAGGTTCGGCTCCAACGGCACTGCGCCAACGCGCGCCGGATCGCGGAGTGGGCCAAGAAGCAGGATGTATTCTCGCGGGTCATCTATCCGGGGCTTCCCGATCATCCGGACCATGATCTTGCCTCCCGGCAGATGGATGACTTCGGTGGCATGGTCACCTGCGTGTTGCATGGCGGACTCGAGGCCGCTCGCCACGTGATGACCTCCACCCGGCTCTTCTCCTGCGCGGAAAGCCTGGGCGGCGTGGAGTCACTGATCACCCACCCGGCCATCATGACGCACGCGTCGATCCCCCGCGAGATCCGTGAACGGACCGGGGTAGTCGATGGTCTCATCCGCTTGAGCTGCGGTATCGAAAACGTCGAAGATTTGATTGAGGATCTTGCGCAGGCGCTGCCGTAGGCGTCAGGCTGCCGGTCTTTCCGCCTTGAGGACCGGTCCCGGTGCAGTGACCGCGGGACGAATCAGAAGACCCCGGTGCGCTTCACCGAAGATGCCGCACAACTGCTGGGTGGCCGATTCTTGATCGGGTGCGCCGAGGGCGATGAGCACCGGCGTGCCGGCCCGCCAACAGTCTCGCGCCACCTGGGCGATCTCCTCTATCAGGGGAGCATCGACCGCCACCAGCTGCGGCTGCCAGCGCTCGACTGCGCGGCGCACCGTTCCAGGATCACGCCCCGGCTCAATCACATGATGGATGCAGTCGGCGCCGTCGCCGATGTCGAACGTCGGCACGCCCGAGAAGTACAGCACCCTCTTACCCTCCCGGGCCTGCAACAGGGTCAGGAGGGCATGCAGCAGAGTATTGCCCGTGGACGAGGGGCCATGCACGGCCACCAGATTCGCCTTGGCGGTCTGCTGGGTGATGGCCTCCACATCCGTTAGATGTCTCTCCAACGACGGACGCCCATGGGGATGCACAAGACGATACCCGTCGGTTCCCCAGCTCAGATAGAAACGGCACCCCTCGTGTCGTTGCCACCCACCGCACTCGGGTCCCTCCAGATCCACCTCAACCACCTCTGCGGGATTGGGGGTCGGCTCCTCGGCCAGAGTCACCCATTCACCGCCGAGGTCACGGCCCCGCAAAGGATGGCCCTCTAGGTGGACCAACTCACGTCCCGCCTTCTCGGACAGCCAGTCGGCCGGCGTGCCGGAGTATTGGTTCTGTCGATCGGGGGCCGATTCGGTGAGCGCGGCAAAGGTGCGGGTCAGTTCATCGCCCTGCTCCAGGACGGCCGCAATCTGCTGCTGCCCTGCACCGGTCTCATCCAGAATGCGGGCGGCTTCGAGCAAGAGGTTCTCGGTCCGCAATTCGATCTCTTCGGAGGGGGCCACCGGTTCGGGCAGGAATTGGAAGTCACCCGCCTTCCAGGCCAACATCTTCATGGCCGCGTCCTGGCCGCCCTTTAGATCGGGGCCGACCGCGGACACGATCTGACCGTCCAGGAAGTAGAGCACCCCACGCTGATCCTCACACGCGAGATGCAGAGCGCCGGTCTTGTTGCCGAGCAGAAGAAACTGGCCCAACTCGAACGGGTTCGCAACCTCCAGCCGGCCTTGCAGGCTCTTCTTCCCTCCGGGCGCTGACATTCGTTTCGGCTCCCGTCCTGTTAGGCGGCTTCTTCGCTCTCTCGGTCGGGCCGGAATGCTTCCTTGCGGGTGGCATTGCGCCGGGCCTCATCCACGGTGATGACGCCTTCACGCACGAGCTTCATCAGGCCGTCGTCGTTCAGACGCATCCCATCGCGCTTGCCGGTCTGCATGGTGGAGGGGATCTGGAAGGTCTTCTTCTCTCTGATGAGCGCGCGGACTGCGGAGGTGCCCACCAGCACTTCGAAGGAGGCCACGCGTCCTTCTCCATCGGCCCGCCTGAGCAGCCGCTGGGCGATGACCCCCTGCAGGGACTCGGCCAGCATGGTGCGAATCTGCTCCTGTTTGTCACCCTCGAAGACATCGATCAACCGGTCCACGGTCTGAGCGGCCGACGCGGTGTGCAGCGTCCCGAACACGAGCTGCCCGGTTTCCGCGGCGGTGATCGCCAGCGAGATGGTCTCCAAGTCGCGCATTTCACCGACGAGAATCACGTTGGGATCCTCTCGCAATGCGGCCCGAAGCGCGGTGTCGAACGAGCGCGTGTGGCGGCCCACCTCGCGCTGGTTGACCAGGGAGCTCAAGCTCTCGTGCACGTACTCGATCGGATCTTCGATCGTGATGATGTGGCAGTGACGGGTTCGATTGATGTGGTCGATGAGCGCAGCCTGGGTCGTCGACTTCCCCGAACCCGGCGGGCCGGTGACGACCACCAGCCCCTTGGTCAGTTGGGCGAATTCGGAAATGCCCTCCGGCAGCCCGAGCTGCTCCACCGTGAAGACCTTGTTCGGCAGGATGCGGAAGGCCCCGGCAATCCCCTTGCGCTGCTGAAACACATTGCAGCGCACACGAAGCACTCCGGGCACCTCGTATCCGAAGTCCACCTCACCCTCGTGCTGATAGCGCTCCCAATCCTTCGGGCGCATCATCTCGCGGAGAAGCTCACTCAGCAGATCGTGGTCGAGAGCCTGATATTCCACGGGGCGGATCTCACCGTCCATGCGCAGGATCGGTTGCGAGCCGGACGTCAGATGAAGATCCGAGGCGCCCTGGTCGCGAACCAGCTTGAAGATGGCGTCAATGCGAGCCACACAGTCTCCCGGAGAGAGGCGATAGCATTTGCGTAACTTACAGTCTTCGCTCCCACTATCGGCGTGGGTGCTTCCGACCTTGAGGTGGCTCGAAATGGTGCGCTCCCGGAGCAGGGACTCGAGGACAAACTCGGCTAAAAGACCAAGCCCCGGAGCTTTGCACTCCGGGGCTGGTGGGACTCTTGTCTGCGGTCTCAGTAGGCCCGGCTGGCCCACGGAGGCCCACGTGCCCGCATCGCCAAGAGTCTGCGTCTGCGCTCTGTCCATCTAAGGGCCCGATGTGACAGAGTCGCCCCGTATAACTAGACGAATAGGGGGGGGTGGAAATACATCGCGTAGGTGTTTTTTTCCGGAAAAGTATTCCTGGTCTCGAGGAGGGCGTCGCCGGCACGACAAATCCCCCGGTGTGGGCGGGGGATTGTCGGGAGGCGGCAGAAACGCAAGTGAGCGAAGTGTCTGCTACCGCAATATAAGGATGGGCACGGGCCGCGTGGCCGGCTGTCCGCAAGGACGTGCCCAGTACGTTCCGGTGGAAACTTGGTTGTTCTGCCCGTCATGGCCATCCCAGAGCAGGATCCCCTGGGCATTGGGGCGGATTTCGCGGATCAGCCGGCCGTTCAGATCGAGAATCTGTACGTGCTCTGCCCCGGGCACCGAGGCCGCCATGCTGAAGCTGACCGGTCCGTCGGTCGGGTTCGGCCAGGCGTGGAGACCACCTGCCTCGGCCAAATCCTCGACGGATGCGGGCTGAGAACTTGCCAGCCCCATGAAGAGATTGATCCGTCCGCTGCCCAGTTTTCCCACGTAAGGGTAGTTCTCCGGCAGATGATAGATCGGATCGACTCCCTCCGCGATGTACTCTTCGATCTCCGTGACGTGCAGGTGTGGATGCAGACTGAGGATGAGGGCCGCCTCGGCTGCCACCATCGGGGTCGCGAAGGAACAACCGCTACCGATCCCCCACTCGCCTCCCGGGTAGGCGCTCCGGATGCCCACCCCCGGGGCGGACACCAGAACCTCAACGTTGAAATCAGAGAATTCGGCCTTGATGTCCAGGGAATCCAGGGCGGCGATCATACAGGTTCGCTCGTCAGCCGCGGGATAGAGCGGCGGAAACTCCCGATCTGAGTTTCCGGCTCCGCAGACGACGAAGCCCCCGTCGATCATCGTTATCTGCAGCACTTCCCGAATGATCTCGAGCTCGATGGGGGCGCCGAAACTCATGTTCAGCACGTTGGCACCGTGACCCATCGAGTGGACAATGGCCAGAATGACCCCGAATTCGGTGCCGATGCCCTCGTCGTTGAGAACGCGCATCGGCATGATCTCGGCCTCGGGTGCGATTAGGGCGATCAGCCCAGCGACCATCGTGCCGTGGCCAAAGCCCTCGTCGGTAAATCCATCTTCGTCGTCGTCGATGCCGTTCGCTTCCTCGGAAGGATCTTGATCATCATCCACGTAGTCGCGGCCCCAGCCCCAGGTTTGTTCGGCAAACGCCTCGTGGCCGAAATCGACCCCCGTATCGAGAACCGCCACCTTCACACCCGCGCCGCGGGTGAGATTGTGAGCGCTCTCCAAGCCGATCCGGTTCATGGCCTCCTGGTCGGCAAACTCCTCCCAGGTCCCGCCGATGACCGCGATCACCATCTGGCGAACCGCCTCGGGCGACTCCATGTGGTAGTTGGGTTCGGCAATGTGGACATCCGGATCCGTCGTCATGAGCTTCCCAAAGAGCCGCATATCCTGAACGCCGGCTGCATGGAGTAGATAGAGGTCCACATCCGGTTCGGCATACAGTGTGGACGTGCCCCACCGGCTATTGACCTCTTCGATATCCGCGCCCGGTTCGAGGAGACAGCAGAGCTGCTGCGGCACGAAGTCGTGTTCGATGGCGCTCGCGGGGAGACAGAGGAGCGCAGTGGCGAATATCAGTGCGATCAAGCTTTTCAACAGGAGGCCCCCACGTCTGCAAACGGTCGACTCGCGTACATTCCGGGCCCCAAGAGAAGGTGCTCGGCTGTGCACTCTATTATGGTAGAGTTTTTAGCAGGCCTTCGTCAACGTCCGGAGGCCATTTTCCACTGAGTCCGACAGCTGTCAGATGCCGCAACCTTGGCCACGGCAATGAGTTCCGGGGCACAATCCCGGGTAGAGGGGCCGTTGAAGCATTGGGATGATCCAGAGGAGTTCGCCCGCGCCTTGGAGGCCAGGGACGAAGAGGCGTGGCGCTTCTTCCTCAGCGAACATGGCCGGCTGATCTATGGGGTTCTGGCGCGATTCGATCTGTCTCCCTCCGATCGCGACGACCTATTCCAGGAGGCCTGCATGACGATCATGCGGGCTGTGGGTAGCCTGCGGGACCCAAAGAGTCTCCTGTCATGGGTTTACAGCATTACCTACCGTCTGGCAATCGATGCGAAACGTAAGGTGCGCCCCGCGACCTCACTCGATGAGATCGGCGAGGAACGACTTCGCACGCCCGACCTCTGGATCGAACCCCACTTCGCAAAAGAGCTGGAAGAGCTGGAGCTGGCTGCTCGAACGGCCGACGGGATCGGCCAGCTCGATCCCCGCTGCCGGAAACTCCTCACCGCCTTGTACATAGAAGACCCACCCCGATCGTATCAGGAGATCAGCCAAGAGCTGGGGATTCCGGTCGGCAGTATCGGCCCATCGCGGGCCCGCTGTCTCGAGAAACTGCGTCTTCTGCTTTTTTCGCTATCAAAGGGCCCTCGCCCTTCGTCTACAGAACTGGGTGGCCCATCCGACACGCCTAGCCAGTAGGAGCATCTGCCTGAGGGAAACCGATGAATGCCAAACATCTGAACTGGGACCGAATCCTTGACTTGATCGAACAAGAAGATGGGCCGGACCCGGCCATTCAAACTCATCTCGACAACTGTCCCGCTTGCGCCTCGCGCATGGCGGAAGCCATGCGTTGCATAAATTCTCTCGCGAGCTCGAGGAGTCTGTCACGGCTGTGCACAGTCCCCGACAAGCTGATCGAGCAGACGTTGGCGCGTCTGTTTGCGACAGACTCCTCGGCCGCGGAGAATGCCGCTCGCGACCTGTCCGAGGCGGCAACCCGAATCGTCAACGAAGCGAAGCGACGCCTCGAGGTGGTCGTCGCCCAGCTTGTGGCCGACTCTACGGAGACGGTCCTCGGAGTGCGCGGAACCGAGGTCGCGACCCCCCGCATGTTGCGGTACGAAGCCAAGGGATTCGCGATCACCCTCTCTCTACTGGAGGGGGCCGGCGCCGCGCCGCTCGAGATCATGGGACAACTGGTTCCCACGACCGCCGGCGGTCGGATTCCCGACGGCGCCACCGCAGAGGCGCTGGTGGGTGACCAGACGGTCGAAGCGCGCCTCTCGCCCTATGGCGAGTTCACGCTGAAACAGTTGACGACGGGCATTAGGGAGATCAAGATCGCGGTGGGAACTCAGGAGATCTGTCTGCCGATTCCTCCTGTGCTGTAGCGAGGTTTCCCCCCTATCGCGGTCGGAGCCGAAAGTGCCCAAGAAGCGCGCGCAAGACCCATCTGCGAGACGGATGGCCGAACAACCTACCCCCCAGCTTCCACCCGACGCGGGCCTCGATGAGGTACGACTGTTTCTGTCCACCTCGCCTTCCTCGCTCGCCCTTTCCGATGTGCAGCTGTCACGAAACCACATCGCCCAGCTTGTCTTGAGTGACCCGGCTTTGGCCCATGAGCTATCCGGGCAGCTGCTGGATATGGTCCAGCACGTTGTGTCATCCAAAGAGCCGGCGCGGGAGGCCGCGCCTCACGACCTCTCCATCCTGGCCACGGCCTGGCGCTCTCGTGCGGAGAGCTCGCTCTTCTCCGGGCTCTACCCCCAATCACGTGAGGCCTACAACCTTGCGGTGGAGTACGCGCGGGCGGCCGGTGACGGCCACCAGGAAGGCCAGATGATCGTGGGGTTCACCCACGTGCTCTCGCTGCTCGGGGCGACACAGGAAGCGGCCGCCCTGGGTGAGCGGGCCGAGAAACTGCTGCGCCGGGCCGGTGATCATGTCTATCTCAGCAAGCTGCTGGTCAGCAGGGGGAACCTGTTCTATCAGCGTGACGAGTATCGCCGAGCCTACGATGCCTACCGAAAGGCCGAAAAAGCCTTCGATCAACTCGGATTGCGGGACACGTCCTGGGCCAGCCTTCTGGTCAATCAGGCCATCGCGTGTACCCATCTGACTCAGATCGACAAAGCCCGCGAGATTTTCCGCCGGGTCGAGACGCACTGCGACAGGGAGGGCATCGCCACCCTCGCTGCTCATGCGCGCTACAACCGCTCTTTTCTCGAGGCGCTGCGCGGCGACTACCGTGAGGCTCTCCGCTTGCTCGAACAGGCCGAGGGGCTCTTCGCGGAGCAAGAGGTGGTGGACATGGTCGCGGCCAGCCTGCAGGCCCGGGCGGAGATCTACTTCGAGCTGAACATGCCGCCTGAAGCACTGGACCTTTCCGAACAGGCGGCCGAGGCTTTCGCGCAGCAGGACATGGCGGTGGATCATGCGCTCGCCAGGTTACTCCAGGCGCGGAGCCTTCAGGCCTTAGACCGGCTGGATGAGGCGGCAACCCATTTGGGTGAGGTGTCCTCCTTCTTCAAGGAACAGAAGAACGAGACGCGCTGGGCCTCGACGTTGCTGGTTCGCGCCGACGTGTCCGCCTCGCGGGGCGCGCTCGGCGAGGCGGTCCGTTTGACTCGGTCAGCACTGCGGGTGTTTACCAGACACTCGCTTTCGTTCTGGAAGGCCAGGGCCGAGCGGCAGCTCGCCAGGCTGCATCTGCAGCGCAAGCAAACCAAACAGGCAGAGGATGTTCTGGCCGAACAGCGGCGCCTCTCACAACACCTGACCACCGGTGAGCGATTGGAGCTGTGGACCCTGGCGGGGAGAATCTCCATCGCACAAAGCCGTCCGGGCCCGGCCGCCCGGCAACTGCGGCGTGCCGCCGAGTATCTCGAGATCCAACGGCAGCTCACCCCGGGGCTGGAACTGCGCTCGCGTGCCTTTGAGGAGCAGGTCCGCACCTACCACGAGCTGATTGGCTTGGAGCTTACGCGTCGGCCGCGGGCCGCCCGGCTCTTCCCGCTGATGGAAGCGGCGCGGGCGCGTGGGTTCCGCGAGCGGCTGGCGCTGGGCAAGCGCGGGGCCGGATCTCGCCTCGTCAAGACGCGTGCTAATCTAGGTGCGATTATCAAACAACTCCACGAAGCTGAGTTTCCGGAAGAGGGCCCACCGGACCGGGAATCCATCGAACAGCTGCGGCGCTCGATGGGTGAGCTTGAACGCGAAGCGGCCGAGCATGCCCGCCGGCTTCTGGAGTCGCGCCCCGTGCGGGCCCGACGCGATCAATTGATGACGTCCGTGCAATCGCGACTTCGCGCGGATGAGATACTCCTGGAGTATTTCGTTCTCGGGGATCAGATCGTCTCGCTTCTGCTCACGCGTGACGATGCGCAGGTCCAGGTCTTGCCCCCCACCGCGACCGAAATCAAAGCTCAGGTCGGCAGGTTACGCTTCATGCTCGATTCGTTGATCCTCACGGACCGACCGGCGGCCGACCTGGGATTTCTCCGAGCCGGAGCGAACGACGCGCTGGGGGTCTTGCACAAGCTCCTGATCGAACCGCTGGCCGGGCCACTCGCCGAGGCCCGGCGGTTGCTCATCATCCCTCACCAGATTCTCCACCGCGTGCCGTTCGAGTGTCTCTGGGATGGGACGCGCTACCTGAGCGAGATCGCCTCGATCGTGCGGTGTCCCACCGCGGAACTCCTGCTTCGCCGCCCGAAGCGCGCGTCCTCACCGGGCCCGATCGGCAAGGTCCTCGTCTGTGGAACCCAGCATCCTGGATTGGGAGCCATCGGGGAAGAGGTTCACGCGGTAGCCCAGGTGTTCTCGAAACGCGGCACCAAAGTCCTGGAGGATCCCTCCAGCGAAGAGATCCTGGCCGCGCTTCCCAAACACAACATCGTCCACCTCTCGTCCCACGGCGTTTTCCGTGAGGACAACCCGAACTTCTCCTACCTGAGCACCCGGGATGGGGCCCTCTTCCTGATGGATTTGTACGGGCAGAGGCTATCGGCCGAGTTGGTGACCCTCAGCGCGTGCAACACGGGCCAGGCGTTCACCGGCAAGGGAGATGACATGGCCGGTGTCGCACATGGATTCCTGAGCGCGGGTGCTCGCCAGCTTCTCGCCGGCCAATGGCGGGTACACGACCAGGCCACGCGCGAGTTCATGGAGGCGTTCTACCGCGCCTACGTGAAGTCGAAGCCCCGGGATCCGGCGGCCGCCCTCTCCGTGGCCACCGCCGAGACGCGCGAGCATTGGGATCATCCGTTCTACTGGGGCGCCTTCGGGGTCCACGGAAGCTAGCACCCATGGCAAGAGTCATCCAGGCCGGGAGCCCTCACTCCTCGACGCAGCACATAGGGCCAGTGGGTGCAACTGAGGCGTAACTACAGCTTTCGCAAGAAGTTGATTTTCTATTAGGACAACACCATCGGCCAGGCGACAGACTCCACTTCTGCGTGATCATGATCAGAAAGACCCCGATCGGGTACAATAGGGCACTCTGTCCCATGTCCACCGCCCTATCTTGCACTGTTGCATGAGAAATAATACCCCTTAGGGTACAATTATTGTTGTCGGCGCCGCTCCGAGCACCGATAATACGGGTGCGTCGATCACTAATGTACCCGATCGGGACCAGAACTATGCAACTCGCCGCTGAAATCATCAGGCTTCGCAAGGCGGCTGGACTGACCCAGCCCGAACTGGCCGAACGTGCGGGTGTTGGCCTGCGCTTCGTTCGCGAACTGGAACAGGGCAAGCCGACCGTGCGACTGGATAAGGTGAAGCAGGTGCTCGATCTGTTTGGCCACGAATTGTACGTGAGGCCCAAATCATGAGCCGGCATGCCCGGGTCTACTTCCGCGACCGCCCAGCGGGCATGCTCAGCGAGATGCCCGGTGGCGGTTATCGCTTCACTTATGACCCGGCCTATCTCGCCGACGGCACCGCCATCTCACTGACGCTCCCGCTCCAGATCGAACCGTTCGAGTCGTCCCGGTTGTTTCCTTTCTTCGCCGGGCTGGTACCGGAGGGTTGGTATCTGCGCATCGTCGCCCCGACCATCAAGGTCGATGAGAACGACGTGTTTGGCCTGTTACTGCACACCTGCGGAGACTGTATCGGCGCGGTCAGCCTCGAGGAGGCAATCGATGCCCCCGATTGAGTACGATCCCAAAACACTCCGCGCGATGTTCGGCAAGCCGGTGCGCCCGATCATCGCCATCTCATCCGGCGAGATCGCGCACGAAGCGCAGAAGCTGGCCGGTAAGCTCAGCATCTCCGGTGTCCAACCCAAGCTGTCCGTGCGCCTCGAGGGCGATCACCTCGTTCCCGTTGCTCGTCAGGGGCAGTTCATCCTCAAGCCGCAGACTCAGGACTTCGCGGAACTGCCGCAGAACGAATACCTCTGCATGATGATGGGCCGGCGCTTTGGGCTGCGCACCGCACCATGCCTGCTGCTCGAACTAGCCGACGGCACCCCCGCGTATCTCGTGAAGCGATTCGATCGTTTCACGAAGGGTCGCCGTGTCGAGAAACTGGCCTGCGAGGACATGCACCAGATTCTCGGCGGACCGGACAAGTACGCGGGCAGCCACGAGCAAATCGCTCAGGCCATCCGTCAGCACTGCACCTTCGCGCCGCTCGAACTTCAGCGGCTGTTCGAGGTGACCATCTTCAACTTCAGCGTTGGCAACGGCGACGCCCACCGGAAGAACTTCTCGCTGCTGACCAGCGACGACAGAACCACAGCTCTCAGCCCCGCTTACGATCTGGTGTCGTCGCGCCTGGCGATCCCAGACGAGAGTGACGAACTGGCTCTGACCATCAACGGCAAGCGCAACCGTCTGCGACGAGCCGACTTTCGTGCCCTCGCGGAGCACTTGGACATTGCCTCGTCCTACGCCGAACGGAAGATCGCTAACTTGCTGGACCTGCAGGCGACCTTCACAGAGATGGTCACCGCATCACAACTCAGCGACCCCCTGCGCGTCAGACTTGCCGAGATCATCATCGATCGACTCGATCGCCTGCGGCAACCCGCATGACGCCGCGTGGGGAGACGGACAAAGCCATTTATGCTTGTCCCAGCGGTGATGGGCGTTTCAATGTACGTGCGCCGGAGGATCTTGAATCGAGGAGTCGATGAGCGGCCAGATGCGATACAAGCTGCTATGCGGATTGCTTGCCATCATTGGATCATGGACTGCGCATGGGGCAAGGGCTGACTATCTGAGGGTTGAGCCCGATGCCGCCGGTGATTATGCGACCATCCAGGACGCTATTGACGCCTGTGCTGACGGCGATGTCGTCCTGCTTGCAGATGGAAGCTTTCGAGGCAACGGCAATCGTGATCTCAATACCCTGGGGAAGAGGATTGTCTTGCGCTCGGAGAGTCAGAACCAGGAGGCGTGCATCATTGACTGTGAAGGAACCGCTGAGGATCCGCACCGCGGCATTGTGATGATCAGTGGAGAAACGCCGTGGACGATCATTCGCGACCTCACGATTACGAATGCCTATGCAACGAGTGAGTACGAGCACGAACATGGCGGCGGGATCCTGTGTGGCGCGTCGCCGTCAATCCACAATTGCATCATCAGCCACTGCCACGCAAGAGACGGAGGCGGAATCTTCAGCACTGGTCCAGCGTACATCTCAGACTGTGAAATACGCGCGAATACAGCCACGGAGGATGGGGGAGGTGTCTACTTCACGGTGACGGATGCTGTGCTAGCCCGGATTATTCGCGAATGTTGAAGACAGAAAAGCCTCCCGATGGTAGAA
>CAZTDY010000085.1:0-17680 GCA_964612295.1 uncultured bacterium
TATGAGACCATCGCCACGCGTTCGGCTTTGCAGAATCACGCAACGCGATTTAGATTGCGATGACGCGGATCCGCTCATCCACGCGGTCTTTGAGAGACTGCTCCACCAGGATCTTGATGGTCGTGTCCGCGGCGATACAGCTTGCACAGGCACCGACCAACCGGCAATAGACAACCGTGTCCTTAACGTCGACGATTTCCAGATCGCCGCCGTCCTTCTGCAGCATGGGGCGGATCTCCCTCTCGACAACCGTCTCGATCTTCTTGGCAAACTGATAGGGAGACACCTCCGGGGTGGGTTCGGGGAGCGGCTTCTGCGCAGCCTGCGCGCCGGAGGCATCGGTCCCCCAGATGTCATCGAGGATATCCTGCAGTCCACCGGGCGCGTGATGGCAAGCCATGCACGCCCCGCCGGCCTTGATCGCGTTGGTGATCTCCGGAATCGACTTCAGGCCGAGTTCGGTGATCTTACGGCGGATGTAGGGCTCCGTCATCCCGAAGCACTTGCAGACAAGGCGGCCTTCTTCCTGTTCCTCCGGCTCGATGTCCACACCGAGTTCCTCGAGGTCAACGCCCCGCTTCTGGGCCCAGTTGAAGACCGCGGCCTGGAGCGCCTCGGCCCCCATCACCGAACAGTGGATCTTCTGCTCCGGAAGCCCGCCCAGGTAGTCGACCAGGTCGCTATTGGTAATCTCGAGCGCTCCGATCGGTGTGAACTTGTCCTTCTCCAGAATGCGGCAGAGCGCCTCGGATGCCGCGATGGCGGACGTACATCCAAAGGTCAGGTACCGCGCTTCGGTGATCTCATCCTTGAGGGGATCCTCCGGATGGCGCTTGACCTTGAACGTGAACCGGAGGGCGTCGCCGCAGGCGATGGAGCCGTGCTCGCCAAATCCGTCAGGATCTTCGATTTCCCCCAGGTGCGTCCCCGGCTTCCCGTGGACCGCCTCCATGAAGAGCTCTTTCGTCTTTTCGCTATATTCCCAAGCCATCATGACCTCTCAGAGTCTGGTCCGATTGTGCAGCCTCCGATGGTAGCCGCCCCCGAGGGGCGAATGCAAGCGGTGCCACCCAGTGCACTATTTTGCGACTCCCAGGTTCCCTCAAACCCAAAGGAATCGTTATGATGCCCGGGTATCTGCCAATGGCAACCGGCGACGGAGGATGCATGAGCCGAGATCTCAAACTGAAGGGAACCGACCCCGAGCTGCTGCAGCTCGTCCTCAGCTATATGGGGCGCCGATTCTTCGACCAGGTGGACGCCGCCCGGATCCTCGCGATCGAAGAACGCGTGGAGGAGGCCCGGCGACTGCTCAAAGCGGAGGAGGTCGTCGAGCTGGCCCTGCCGGCCCCCGAATCTGCGCTGCTCGAGCGCGTCCTTCTCTCCTATCTCGAGGAGTTCGATCGTCCCTCCTCCGGATCGGACCGTGTCCAGCTGGCCCAGCTTCATCAGATCAGGCGGCGCCTGAGCGCGGGACCCGGCGTGTGGACTCGGATTCGGAAGTGGCTGGGCACCCGCTAGTTGTAATAAGGATGCACCGGCGGCCCCGGACGCGGCCCCGGCAGCCGAATCCCCTGCACCTCTTCCAGAAGCCCCGCCTGATGTAGGTCGGTGATCTTCTCCTGATTCCGTCCGAACGCATCGAGCAGGAAGTACACCTTGAAGCCGCGCCCTTGCAGATCCCGCAGCTGATCGGCACTGGGAACGTGTGGGTAGGCGGGACACCGAGCGTAGTACATCGCCTGGATCTCCTTCCAGTCATCCACATTGAAGATGACCTTCCGGCCCGGTGTTCTCGCGATGCGCTTCAATTCTGTCCTGAAGGCGATGTGATCGTACACCATGTTCCAGGGGCACGGATCGTAGTCCGCCTCAAACCGTTCGGCCGTGACCGCGCCGGCATGGAAGGTGAGGAGCAGAAGCAACACCACCAGCGCCGCCGTGCTCAGAGGCCTTGGGCTCTGCGAGCGCCAGCGTGCGAGGCGTACGACCGCCCAACCGATCAGCAGGGCGACCGCCGGAATCGTCGGGGCGACATAGGCATTGAGCTTCGTGCCGACCAGAGAGAAGAAGACATAGGGCAGAGCCGCCCAGAGCACCAGGGCGCCGATGTTTCGCGCCCCCGTGCTCACGGCCCAGACCGCTGCGCCGACCACGGCTGCGGCGATCAACACCACGGTCATCCACGCGATCCCCCCGTAGTGCGTCGGAATGAGCGAGAAGTAGTAGGAAACCGGTTGCGCATGTCCCTCGATCGCCTTGAACAGGTGATCAAGCGTATAACTGGATTCCCATTCGTATTCCCCTGGCCAGCGCGAGGCGCTGTAGATCTGCCAGGGTAGCGCCACGACCAGGAACGTGATCGCTGCTTTGGCAAGGTGCAGGGCGTTCCTGGCCCATCCCTGTTCAACCGACCAGACCACCACCAGACAGACCGGGACGATGATCAGGGTCGCCAGCGATTTGCACAGGAACGCCAGCCCCAGCATCGCCCCAAGAGCGTAGATCCACCGGCCACGAGGGGGCTGTGCAGCCCGGAGGGCCGCAAACACGGCCAACAGCGCGAAGAAGGCCGTATGGGTGTCGATGTGATCGGTCGGAATCGTGCCGGACGTCAAACGGATCAGGAGCGGATTCAGTGCCACCATCACCGCGGCAATGGCACCCGCCCACCGGTACTGGGCACCCCACAGTCGCCCGGCCATCGCATAGCTGAGCCCGATCATCAGCAACCCGAGCGCGACCGAAGGCAGCCGCACCGATAGTTCCCCGTCGCCGAAGAGCCTGATCGAGATGGCCATCATCCACAACGGCAGCGGCGGCTTGTGAAGCCAGATGTGATTGCCGCGCCACTCCCGGTAGTCGTAGTCCTGAAGCGGTTCATCGTAGAGGGTAGGGGTCAAAGGGTGCTCGGTGAGGTTCTTCGCCACGAGAGCATGATAGGCTTCATCCCACTGGCCAAGGTAGGGATGGCTCGCAGCGTCGAGCCGAAGGTAGCCGCCCACAACCAAAGCCAGGATCAGCACAACGAGGGGGAGTTTCGCCCAGATGGCCTCCCCGCCTTTCATGGATGATTGCGCGCCCTGCTTCACCACTCTTCTCCGGACAGGCGCACCATGCGGTAGATCGCCCTGCGTTTTTCACCCTCAGGATCAACCTCGCTCCAGAACTCCCAAACGAGATCCCCGTCGGGGGTCACCTCGAAGACCCGTCCCTTGTCGCTCTGAGTGATGAGCGTGTTGCCGTTTCCCAAGCGCTGGCAGGCCCCGCGGATCTGAGAGAAGAACTCCTCCCCCGCCTTTCGTCCATAGGTCCAGACAATCTCCTCCTGCCGGGGATCCAGCTCGATCACGCGGCTCGAATCCCGCCGCGTTCCGTTGTCGAACACCAGGATGTTCCCCGAATCCAACACGCTCGGGTGGTGCTGCCGCCAAACCTCTCCCGCTCCCCATGACCAGAGGACTTCGGGGCGCTCCGGGTTGATGATGGCGACCGTGTTGATCTCTCGCAGGGAGACTAGAAGATCACCACGGGCCGCCAGGCCGGGCAGGTCGTCGCGAAGAACCTCGATGGAATTCGTGTGAAAGAGATCGCAAGCGATCCCCAGGGCGGCGATGACCTGCTTGTCCTTGTGGGCGGAGTGCTTTTTCACATAGTCCCGAATGATGGTCAGCTTGCGCGCCGACACCTGCTCGCCGAAGAGGTCCCACAGGGAGAGCTCCTCCTTCACCTCGCCTTCGCCGGTCATCGTCACGATGATATCGTCCAGCACCGGAAGGGGCTCTCCCCCATGGAGGATGTTCCGGGGCTCGTGTTTGATCGCGTAGATCAGTCCCCCAGAAGTTTGATCGAGGTCGTGATGGTATCGCCCCTCCCGTTCCCAGATGAGACGCGAGTTCCGGTCAAGCTTGAGGAGGCGTTCGCTCTGGATGATGACATAGAGGGCGCCATCGTCGCCCAGCTCGACGTGGTGCCAGCCAGGGCCCGGAGCGTGCCAGGAGTGGACTGGTTTACCCAGCATGTCGACAAGCACCGCCCGGTTTTCGCCGTCGATGTTGTAGAGGTTCAGCCCCGGGCAGGCGCGTTCCGGATCGTGGGCGGTGACTCCGGCCACCAGCGGATCGTCGGCTTCGGTCTGCTGCCAACTCAGATAGGGGATGGCACGGAGTTGCTCGAGCTCATGCTCCTCGAGCCCCGAAGCAGCCGTCGAGTCGGCTGCCATGCGGACGCCGGGGGGCGTCCCATCGTTCGATTCACGACCTGCAATCCGCAGGATCAGAAGGGCGGCGAACAGGCAAACAAGGATGATCACCATCGCGCCGGCAGCGCTCCTGCGCACCTTCTTCCTCCTCCATTGGGGGGATGGGTTCTACGTCACGTCAGGGTATACCGGCGGCGGCCGGGTGGCAATCAGCGGAGATACAGAATCCTGCGGTGCTGCTCGGCGCCTTCCCAGGAGAGGCGCGTCATCAGGAGACCAGACCCCTGCTCGGGCGAGGGAGTCCAGCGCACGGTTCCCGACCCTGCGCGCACGGTCAGGTTCGCCAGTGATCGACCTTCCAGGTCCCAGATCTGAAGCGACCCCGATGCCCCCGGGGGAGTGCGGTAGGACAATTCGATCCGGCCGCGGGCCGGGCTCCGGAGGGGCATGAGCGACAAGGCGATCTTCGCGTCCCGATCGGCAGGCCGAGACTCGGGTTCCGCTGAAGAGTCGAGCATGGAGATGAACACGGGCGCCTCACCTGCGGGGAAAACACCCAGGGTGAGATTGGGCATCTCAACCCATCCGGTGCCGGTGGCCGGCAGGTGATCGGTCACGCAATACTCCCCAGCCGTCGTGAGGCCGTAGAAGATGCGATAGGTGTCGGGATCGCCTGGGAGCGCGTGCCTCAGCACCCAGGTACAGTCGGCGTTCTGCAGGACCGCGTTGAACTGCCAACCGGCGTAACCCGGAATCGTTCGCATCAGCGCAATCGTGCGCTGGAACGCGGCCGGAACATCGTCGGGAGTCGCCTGGATCTCGTAGAGCAGAGCCAGGAAGTAAATCTCACTCGCATTCCCCCGCGTTGGCTCGCCATTCCCATTGTAGTCGCGCGGGTGCAGCAGTTTGAAGGTCACCCAATCCGGATCCTGATTGCCGAGCCAGACATCGGTGGTGATCGGTTCAATGTCGATCACACCGTCGTGCACGAACAGGAACCCCTCACGATACAAAGGCTGCGGGTTGGGCTTGCCGGGATAGCAGGCATCCGGGTCCATTGCCTGAAGGAGCGACATCACGCCCGAGACGCGGACCGGCAACATCTCGGTCACCGCACAGGAGAAACGTGGATGCAGGATCTCCCCGGATGACGCCGGGCCGCCCCCCCGGATGATGAACGGTCTGTCCCAGCCCGCCGGTGGGCCGGCGCTCCGATAGGCCGCCGACCACCCGTCGGGGTATTGGGTTGCCAGACCCGCGAAGCCGCCGGGGTCAGTGCAATAGGCCGCCACGTCGAAATCCCCTGGATCCGGCGCGGGCGATAGCGCCAGGAAGGTCGATCCTGGGGATGCGGATGCGAGGCAAGAGCCGCTCCAGATCAGCAGGGCCCCAACCACCCACCAGCGCATGTGTTTCATGGCGAGCATGTCACTCATAGCTGGCCACCCCCCATCCGTCGGCTGAGAACCAGTAGAGATGATGCTGGGCCATCTCGCTCGGCTCCGCCACCGGGCTGGCAGTCGAAGCCCACCACGCGGTCGAGTCCTCACTCGCCCCGTAGTAGAAAGGGAAGTAGTTGTGGGTATGGGCCGCCCAGAGCGTGTCCCCATCCGTCATACAGATGTTGAACACAAAGGCACTGTAGTAATCGCGAACCCGACCAAAGGCCGCCAGCAGCCCCGCCTGAACAGTCCCGTGCTGCTCGATCTCGTATTGGCAGTACCGGAAGAGCACCTCGGAATCGACTTCGATCGGAGAGAAGTCCAGCGGATGTCGCTCGAGAAATTCAGCAGGAATCCAGGTCAGCAGCGTGTCGGGAACCATGTGTCCGTTGTGGGCGAACGTCCACCACCGGCCCCCGAGGGTATCCGCGAACGGGTGCGGATTGAGGAGAGCCCCATTGTCCGGCCCATAGCTGCTCTTGCGAACATGACCAATGACGACGGACCGGCCCGGCAATCCAAAGTCGCCGATCTCGTCAATGGCGTCATACCAGCGGAGACTGTCATCGCTGGCCGCCGCACCACTCTTGATGAAGATGGGCCGCTCCAATCCCGGATGCGGAGGGGCGAGGAAGTAGGAGAACCCCCACCCGTCCCTGCTGGGGCTGTCCCGGGGTGGAAGATCCCGCGACTCGAGAGACTTGTCGTGAAGCTGCTGACAGAGTTGATCGAGGAGGTCGGGGGACCCGCCGGGCTCGCCGAATGCGTACCCGAAGAGGTGGCACTCATGCTCGATCGGAGGACAGAGAGAGGGCCCGGCCCCCTGGAACAGCAGTGCGATCGCAGCTGCCCCGAGCGTCAACAATCCCATGAAGCGTACGGAAGGAAGCCGCAAGGTTCGAAGGAGGTTGTCCCCGTTTCTTATCATCCTACTGATTATCCCAAAATCAGCCTGTCCACCGCAATAGCGTCGCTGCAAGGTTCTTCGTTCGCGCTCGTTGCGGACTTGGGCTAGACTCCGGCGCATGGAACATTTGATTCCGCAATCCTGGTTTGACCCGCTGTCGATGTCCGTGCTCCTGGTGATCACGGCCGGCACCATGGCCGCCCTCATCAAGGGCGCCGACTGGTTGGTCGATGGAGCCGCGGGCCTGGCCTTCCGTTTCGGGATCTCGAAGATCATCGTCGGATGCACTGTTGTGTCGTTGGGCACCACCAGCCCGGAGGCGGCGGTGTCGGTCATGGCCGCCTGGGGAGGTCAATCGGGCCTCGCGCTCGGCAACGCGGTGGGATCAATCATCGCCGACACCGGCTTGATCTTCGGTCTCGGCTGTCTGATTGCGGTGATTCCGGCCGATCGACATGTTCTGCAGCGCCAGGGTTGGGTCCAGTTCGGCGCGGCCACACTTCTGGCGGTGGTTTGCTACGGGCTCTTCTTCCTGAAGGGCGATACCGCGGCGATCGGGCGCGGGATCGGCATCCTCTTCCTGCTTCTGTTGGTGGGCTACATTCTGATCTCGATTCGCTGGAGCCGCCAACACACGCCTCCTGAGCTGGCAAAGAGCGCCTCGGGTGAGGATCACCGACCGGCATTGCTCCTCATCGGACTGATCTTGCTTGGACTCGTGCTGGTCGTCTTCGCCAGCCGGACCCTGATCTGTTCGGTCTCCGTTCTGGCATTCCGATGGGGCGTGCCCCAGGTGGTCATCGCGGCGACGCTGGTTGCGCTGGGGACTTCGTTGCCGGAATTGGTCGTCGGCATCACCAGTATCATCAAAGGTCACAAGGAGATCTTGATCGGGAACGTCATCGGCGCCGACATCCTGAACGTGCTCTTCGTGATCGGTGCCTCCGCCGCGGCGGCGTCTCTTCCCATCGTTGATGTGGGCGCCCATTCGCCCCGGATCTTCTTGAATCTGCACCTTCCAACGATGATCACCATCCTGGTGCTCTTCCGGATCTTCATTTTCGTGGCGATATCGAGAGGGACATTTCGACGATGGTTCGGCGTGCCATTGGTCGCGATCTATGTGGCCTATGTCATCGCCCAGTTCGTGATCACGGCGGGAACCGAGGGACCGGTGGTGCACTAGGAAGCAGGTTCCCTGACGACGCATGTCCCCGAGAGCCGATCGTAGAGCGTTTGCCGCTCAGGGCTGACCATCAGACTCACGATATTCGCCCCGACCAGCACCCACACCACCACGAACCCCACGGTGATCACCGGGGGCACGTCTTCGCCGGCGTGGCTGACCTGCCAGATACAGGTGTGCGCCAACTCCCAGGGGACGAACTTGAGGAGCGTCCTGCCGAGGGCGTGAATGAAGGTCAATCGTTCGCCGCTCCGGCGAATCACCCGGAGACTACGCCGCTGCTTTCCCCAGGTGCCCTGCCGGGGTGATGATTCCATGAGGGCGAAGTACAGGGTGACGGGCAACGTAAGCACAAGAAAACTAGTAAGTTGCCCAATCCAGGGACTGCCGAACAGCGTGTCGGCGAGGTTGGGGGACAGCGACCGCAAGCCCACGCCCCCCAGGACGAGCAGGACGAGGTATCCGGCGATGGCCAGATAGTCGAACGCAAATGCCAGGACTCGCGTCCACAGGCCTGCGGGTGATTGGGTGGTGCCCGTCATCTCCGGACCTCAGGCTACTTCTCCCCCACCTTTCGATCGGGCGGCGCGCTGGCGGCCTTCCTCGTCACCGAGCTGCGGTGACTGGTTCGCGTGCGGGCGACCGAAGGGGTGGCCGAGGAGCCGTCCGTGGGCTGGCTGGCGGCCGATGCCTTCGTCCGCCGCGTCGTCGTCTTGCGCGTCACGGTCTTGCGCTTGGTGGGTCTCTTTCGGGTGGTCGCCGCCGGCTTCCCGTCGTCGGCCTTGCTCTCTTCGCTCGAGCGCGCAGGCCGCCGGGTGCGGGAGGTACTGCTCTTGGCTCCCTCGCTCTTGCTGCTGGACTCGGATGACTTCGATCGCGGACGTGTGGTGCGCCGCGGTCTGCGTGAACGTGAGCGGGCCTCCCGTCCCAGGCCGGTCACGACCCAGGTGCCGCCCGCCGATGAATCGCGGGTGACCTCGAGGAGATCCAAAGACGCCGCCTCTTCGAGAAACTCACCGAAGGTGGCATATCCGAAATTACATTCATCAAATGCAGGGCGCTTCCGCTTCATGGTGTCCTTGATGAGCGACGAGAACAGATGTTCGCGCCCCTCGCGGAAGAGCCCGCGGGCGGTCGCGAGAAGAAAATCGAAGAGCTTCTTCTGTTCTTCAGGCAGCTCGGCCAGGGAATCTGCACCGCGACCGGTGCTCTCCTTCATGAGATCGTCGTAGAAGATGAACTCGTCACAATTGTTGACCAGAAGCTGGGACGTGGACTGTTTGACACCCAGACCGATGACCGACTTGTTGTTCTCCCGGAGTTTCGCCACCAGAGGTGAAAAGTCCGAGTCACCGGAGACGATGACAAACGAATCGAGGTGGGACTTCCCGTGGCAGATGTCCATCGCATCCACCACCAGTCGTATGTCGGCGCTGTTCTTCCCCGACATGCGGGGGCGGGGGATCTCGATCAGCTCGATGCCGGCCGCATGAAGGTTCGCCATCGAGTCCTTGTAGTGGCTCCAATCCGCGTACGCCTTCTTGACGATGATCTTGCCCTTCTCGAGGAGACGCTGCAGGAGAATCTGGATATCGAACCGTAGGCCCGCCTCACGGGCACCCAGCGCCACATTGTCGAAGTCGATGAAGAGAGCGAGATTGCGTTCTCGATCGTGCACCATGATGGGTGCCTCCTTTGTTTCCGCCTGGGATTCTTGAGAGAATGCCTCGGGGAGCGATGATAGCGGGTCGGAGGCATCCATGCTACGATCGACCTTCGTTCCAGTCGGCGTTTCTTTCCGATCAAGCAGGAAGATACGCGCCGGTCGCCCATCCGGAGGTGTTCGATCCGCAATCTTGCGCTGCTTCTGCCCTATTTGCGACGCTATCGCCGCCGGGTCCTCCTTGGCCTGGGCGCCATGGTGCTGTCGCTGGGATGTTCACGGGTCATTCCGTGGATTCTGAAGCTGGGCATCGATGCCCTCGGTGACGAGATCCCCCACGCGCAGATCCTGAAGTACGTGATCGCCCTGGTGGTCGCTGCCGCTCTGGTCGGGCTGTTCCTCTACTTCCAACGCTGGCTGCTGATTGGCGCTTCACGTTTCATCGAGTACGACCTTCGCCAGGATCTGTACCGGCACGTACAAAGGCTCGATCAGGGCTACTTCGGTCGCCGGAAGACCGGCGATATCATGGCCCATTTCACCAACGATCTGAGCGCGGTTCGCGATGTGGCCGGACCCGGAATCATGTATGCGGGGACGATGTTCCTCACCCTGACCTCGTCGGTCACGTTGATGATCATCCTGAATCCGCTCCTGACCCTCCTTGCCTTTGCCCCCTACCCCGTGATCTCGCTGGTGACCTTTTTCTTCGGGCGAGCGATGCACAAACGATCGCGGGCAGTGCAGGATCTGTTCGGGCGGATGTCGGGGCGGGTCCAGGAAGACCTGTCCGGAATCAGGGTGCTGAGAGCCTACGGCCAGGAGGAGAACGCGGGACATAATTTCCGCCAGCTCAACGACCGCTACGTCGATGCCAACATGGCGGTCGCGACCTTGAGGGCCCGTTTCGTCGCGATCATGAACCTGCTCGCCGGTCTCGGTCTGGCGATCGCACTTCTGGTCGGCGGCCGGCAGGTCATGAACGGAGAGCTTTCGCTTGGGTCGCTGGTCGCGTTTTCGGCCTACCTGACCGAGCTGACCTGGCCGGTCATCGCGATCGGATTCGTGATCACGCGGTTGCAGGCCGGCGCAAGCGCGGCGACCAGGATTCAGGAGGTCCTGGCGGTCGATCCGGAGATTGTGACGGGGTCCGACCGCAGCCGTCCCCGGCCACGGATTACCTTTGACAATGTGAGCTTCCGCTATCCGGGCACGACCGCAAACTCTCTCGAGGCGATCAGCTTCCATCTCGAGCCGGGCCAGACAATGGGCATCGTCGGGCGAACCGGTTCGGGCAAGAGCACGATCTTGAAGCTCCTGCTCCGCTTCTACGACCCCACCGAAGGTCGCGTCCTGGCCGACGGAGTCGACCTGCGCGAACGGGATCTGACCGCGGTCAGGCAGCTCGCCGGCTACGCTCCGCAGGATGCATTCCTCTTCTCCCGTTCGATTGCCGATAACGTCGCCTATGGCAATCCGGCCGCAGCCGAGCAGAAGATCATGGCCGCTTCGCAGTCGGCGCGGCTGGCCGAAGAGGTCCGCAGCTTCCCCGACGGATATGAGACCCTCGTCGGCGAACGGGGAATCACCCTCTCCGGCGGGCAGCGGCAGCGGGCCTCCCTGGCACGCGCGCTCCTGCTCGAGCCCGATCTCCTGTTGTTCGATGACACCCTTTCGGCCGTCGACTCGCACACCGAGCAAGAGCTGTTGGACGAACTGGCCGCCTACGTGCGAACGCGCACGGCCATCATCGTGTCCCATCGCATCTCAGCCGTTCAACATGCTGATTTCACCCTGGTGTTGGACGAGGGTCGCATCTGTGAGCAAGGGACCCACGAGGACCTTCTCAAGCTTGGCGGGCTCTATGCCCGGATCAACGAGCGGCAGCGCCTGGCCGCCGCGCTCGAGGAGGACGCGTAATGGCAGTCCGCTCGAATTTGGCCAGGCAGGCGTCGCATGAGGACACGGTCGGCCGCATCTACGATCACAAGTTGATGATGCGGATCCTGCAGTACCTTCGTCCCTCGGCCGGATTGGTCGTGTTGACCACCGCCATTCTGATTCTCTTCTCCCTGGGCAATCTGGGCGGCCCCTTCCTCACCCGACTCGGCATCGATCGGTACATCACTGCCGGGGACTTCCCCGGCCTTGTGCGGATCTGTCTCGTGTGGATGGGTCTGTTGGTGGTCACCGGCGCACTGCAGTACGCCCAGATGGTGCTCATGAATCTGATCGGCCAGCGCGCCATGTTGAGACTGCGCGTCGACCTCTACCGGCACCTTCAGCGTCTCCCGATCGCGTATTTCGATCGCCATCCGCTGGGCCGCCTGATGACCCGCGTCACGAATGACGTCGAGGTGCTCAACCAGATGTTCACCCAGGGCGTGGTGGCGATCTTTGGGGATGTGTTCACGCTCCTCGGCATCATGGTGGTGTTGATCGTCTTGAATCTGAAGCTGGCGCTCATCACGTTTGTGACGCTGCCGTTCATCTTCATCATCAGCATCCAGTTCCGTTCGCGCGTGCGGCGGGCATTCCGCGGGATTCGCGTGGCGGTCGCCAAGATCAATACCTACCTGCAGGAGAGCCTGAGCGGCATCTCGGTGATTCAGGCGCTTTGCCGGGAGGATCGCAACGAACGCGAATTCGCCCAGCACAATGCGGAACACCGCGACGCCTATCTCGCGTCGGTCAGAGCCTTCTCCATCTACTTCCCCCTGGTGGAGCTCATTCAGGCGATCGCGATCGCCTTGATTCTCTGGTACGGAGGAGGTCGCGTTCTTCAGGATGAGCTGAGCTTCGGGGCGCTGGTTGCCTTTATCCAGTACGTGCGCCGCTTCTTCTACCCGATCCGGGATCTGTCGGACAAGTACAACATCCTGCAGGATGCCATGGCTTCCTCCGAGCGCATCTTCAGTCTGCTGGACGTGCCGGAGGAGGAAGGTATCGATCACGCGCCCGACAGCGCCCTGGGCTTCGACTCGCGCGCCGATATCCGATTCGATCACATCGACTTCAGCTACGATGGAAAGACCCCGGTCTTGCGTGACGTTTCCCTTACGATCCCCGCGGGCAAGACGACTGCGATCGTGGGAGCCACCGGTTCAGGCAAGACCACCCTGGTCGCCCTGCTTTCACGCTTCTACGATCCGGTCGCCGGCACGATCTCCATCGGCGACACGGATACGCGAGGCATCCCCCGACGCGCCTTGCGCAAGGCGTTGGCCATCGTGCAGCAGGATGTCTTTCTTTTCTCCGGCACGGTTGCAGAGAACATCCGTCTGTGGGAGGAGGGGATTTCTGACGAACGGATCAGTGGCGCCGTGCAGACTTCACACGCGGACCATCTGATCCGGAAACTGCCGGATGGTATGGAGAGCCAGGTGACCGAGCGAGGCAGCGGCTTCTCGACCGGTGAGCGCCAACTGCTCGCCTTCGCCCGAGCCCTCGCGTTTGATCCGGACATCCTCATTCTGGATGAGGCCACGGCCAGCATCGACAGCGAAACCGAGGGGCTGATTCAGGATGCCCTTGAAGCGCTGCTGCAGCACCGGACCGCGATCGTGATCGCACACCGTCTGTCCACCGTTCGCAATGCAGATCAGATCATTGTGCTTCATCACGGGCGAGTGGCCGAGCAGGGCACGCACAGCTCGCTGCTCGCCGCCGACGGCCTCTACGCGCGCCTCTATCACCTGCACTTCGCCCGGCAGGGTTAGCCAACCAACCACCCGAGGATCCAGGGGTGTCTCTCGGCCAACTCGAGCAGGTACGCGCTCGATCCCATGATGAGAATCAGAACGGAAACGAAGATCAGGTTGTACGCAGAGGTCAACATGAAGTGTTTGAGCAGGGTCTTCGGCCACCGCTGCTGATAGACCCGCTTCATGGCGAACAACAAGTATAGCCCTCCCAGCGGGGGAATCGCCAGCCAGATATACCATAGGCTGCTCAACGCTGCGATTGCGAAGCCCAGGAACAGGATCGAGTGGCAGTGCAGCGAAAAGACCAGATGCTCGATGAACAGGAGCCGCATACGTATATACATGAGGGCCAGGAGGGCCGCGAACAGGGGCAGCAACAGAAAGACCATCTTCGGCGCGAGTTTGATCGCGCCCCGCACGATCTCGTGTTCCGATCCGGTCACGTCTTTGCCCATGACCCGGCTGCGGGTTGCGTGCGCGCGAATCCCCCCCGCTTCCACGGTGGTGGTGTCGGTCTCTTCCCGTGCGGGGTCGGAAGACAGGTCGGTCAGGATGCTGTCTCCGATACCGGCCAGGACCGAGTCGCGCACCCCTAGCGTCGCACCCAGTTCGTCCAGAAGCTCCTGGCGAAGCTGCGCTGTGCGTTCCGACGCCGCACCGGCCGGCAACTCCTGCAGGCTGGAGATCACGTTGGAGATCGCCACCGAGTCAGCGGGGGCCGCATCCCCGTTCTCCTCGAGCAACGGGTTCACCCGAATGCTGATGAGAAAGAAGAGGATGATCGTGATGAAGAGGAAGAGCCGCAGCGGGGGGATGTATCGGACCCGGCGGCCGCGCGTGTACTCCAGGGTCAGCTCACCCGGCTTGAGAATGAGCGGCGCGATGCTACGGAAAACGCGCGAGTCGAAGGTGAAAAGCTCAGCCCAAAGGTCTCCAAAGAGCACACGGAGCGAAACCTTGTGGTCCCGCGAATCCTGTCCGCACTCCGGGCAGTAGTTGCCCCGCGCTCGGGTGTCGCAGTTCTGGCACCGGGTGATCCTCGGAAGCTTGCGTGACATGGTTTTGCATATTGCACTCGTGCAGGGTGGCTGGCAAGCTCGCGTTGGACGCAAGCTCTCCTGGCCCAGCGGCCCGCGAGGAGGACCGTGCAGAATCGATCGACGAACCCATGGCTGATCCTCATCCTCTTGATCCTCGCCGGCGCAGGGTTCAGTCCTTCCTCATCCGCGGCGGATCCCCTCGAAGAGGACGAACCACAGGACGATGCGGACGGCTTCTTCCGCAGCATCGAACTCGGACTCGAAGCCGACCTCGAACTCATCTATGAGAAACAAGGATCTGAGACTGCCGGCGAAGTCACGCTCGACGAGGTCGCCGTCACCCTGGACGGTGATTGGTGGGAAGCGGAAGTCGGCATCAAGTACGAGACCGAGGGGGACAAAGGGATCATCGTCGAAGAGTCGGCCGTGCGAATTGGAGGAACGGACGAATGGCCCTGGTTCGTACAGGTGGGCCGGACGGTGATCCCCTTTGGAGAGTATGACTCACAGTTCATCGAGGACCCGATGGTCCTGATCCTCGGTGAAATCGACGATGAGGCCGTCGTTCTGGGAATCGAAACCGGCAGGTTGGAGATCGCCGCCGGGGCGTTTCGCGGGCAACGCAATCAGGATGGCAACCTGGACGGAGCCGCCTCGGTGCGCGCACGGCTGGCCGAAGGATGGGTGGCCGGCGTCTCCTGGACGAGCGACCTGGGCGAATCGGTTGAGATGCGCGATTGGCATCGGGAGTACCTGGCCGCCTACGGACAGCCGCCTCAGCCGGACGAGTCCCGGGTCCAGGGACTCGCCTGGATCTCATCGTTCCAGGTCGGGCGGAGCTTTGGTCGCCTGGGATATCTCACGGCCCTGCAACCGGTGGCCGCCGGGATCCTCACGACGGAAGATACGCAACCCTCCGCCTGGAGTCTGGAGACCGGCCTGGTATTTGCGGAGAACTGGATTCTCGCGGCCCGCTGGGAGGCCGCGCAGGAGCTGCCGGGCGCCCCCGATCAGCAGTTCGGCCTGGCCCTCACCCACGAGCTGGCCGAGCCGGTGACCGTCACCGCCGAATACCTCCGTGGGATCTTCGAGGGAACGATTCCCGACCGGGATTTGTTCGGCCTGATGGTCTCATTTGTATTCTAGGATCATGTAACATAATATATCAGAGCATATTAGCGTACTAGTAGCTCTCAGGGCCCCACCTGCATTTTCCTCCAAAGAAACCTATTGACACTGTCGTTCTATTATCATAGAGTTCTAGTACAATAATTCACTCAAACACCAACACAAGAGGCCTATCATGACAGACGGAATCCAACCTCTGACACTCGATACGGCCAGCGGCGTCCCCATCTACCGTCAGATTATCGACTGGGTAAAGGTCGCCATGGCAAACGGCCAGCTGTCGGCTGGACAGCAGCTCCCGACCGTCCGGCAGCTGGCCGTCGATCTCAACGTCAACTACAACACCGTCGCTCGGAGCTATCTCGAGCTCGAGCGCATGGGACTGGTGCACACACTTCGCGGCAAGGGCACGTACATCGCCGACCGTGAGGTTCCTGACGATGAGCTCGTCCGGGTCGCGAAACTGCGCGAGCTGGTCACCGAGTTCCTGTCCAAAGCCACCGATTTCGGCTTCAGCCCTGCCGACATCCTCGCAGAGATGCAGGATCGGCAGGCCACCCCTGGGGTAAAGGAGGAGTCATGAGCCCGGTTAGCAATCTCCCGAACAAAGATGCGCTCCACAAAGCCGTAGCCAAACGTGCAACGAGGAACGACTTCCGGTTTGGCGCCATCAACCTCATGATGCTGATCGCCATCGCGGCCGTAGGCGCCGGCGTGCAGTCGGGCATCACGATTCCATCCGGCGCTGATGTTCCGCTGAGCCCGTCGATCTTCGCCATCATCACTGCTCTGCTCGCAGGCAGTATGCTGATGGCCAAGTCCACCTGGCCCGCGGTTGTCGGCCTGGGGGTCGCTCATTGGGTTTGGCTTCAGTTCTTCTACAGCGGCGTGAACCTGTGGCCTTCCTACACTGCCATGTACGTAGGTTTGGTGTTCGCCGCCTCCGCGCAAGTTGCACAGCAGTGGGAACGGGGCGTCGTGTTGCGCCTGGGTAAATTCCGGGCACTGAATGGACCTGGGTTCTTCATGGTCTTTCCGCTGATCGATCGCATTGACCGATTTGTCGATCATCGCGTGAGGGCCTCCGACTTCCGCGCGGAGACCACGCTGACGAGCGACACCGTGCCGGTGAACGTCGATGCCATCGCATTCTGGCTCGTCTGGGATGCGAAGATGTGTGTCCTCGAAGTCGCCGACTTCGAGCACGCCGTGATTCTGAGCGCGCAGACCGCGCTTCGCGATGCGATCGGCCGGCATGAGCTGGCGGAGATGCTCACGGATCGAGAGCGACTGGGACAGGAGATTCAGAAGGTCCTGGATCGCAAGACCGACCCGTGGGGGATCACGATTCAATCGATCGAGATTCGTGACATCACGATTCCCAAGGCGCTCGAGGATGCCATGAGCCGTCAGGCGCAGGCCGAACGGGAGCGCCAGAGCCGCGTGATTCTGGGAACCGCGGAAACCGAGATCGCCACCAAGTTCGCGCAGGCCAGCGAGTCCTATCGCGACAATCCGGTCGCACTTCATCTGCGCGCGATGAACATGGTCTTCGAAGGGCTCAAGCAGAAGGGCAGCATGGTGATCGTGCCCTCGAGTGCCGTGGAAACCATGGGTCTGGGGGCTCTCGGCGGCCTGACCGCGCTTGGGCAACCCGTCAGACAGGATCCTGAGCCGGTTGAGATCAAGGAATCCTCGCCTCCGGCCGGGAACAAGCCGGCCAAGAAATCGTCTCCTCTGGTGACGGAAGAGGACTCGACGGACGAAGACGAAACGGACAGGGAGTAGTGTCATGACCGATCTACGATCGACCAGGCCTTGATTCTCAGCCGATCCCGACGGAGACTCACTGGTGGCGGCTCATCGGCCGTTTCTTGACCGGGGCAGGGGCTTCTGAAAAAGGAATCGAATCATGTTGAGATCAGTCCGGGAGAGGCTCGTCACTCTGGTGCTGTTGGGAGCCGTGGCCTGCACCCTGGGAAGCTGCGCCACGGTTGGGCACGAGTTTCCCACCGAGCGGGTGAGTGACATCAAACTCCACGGCACCACCCGCGCCGAAATCCAGGAGATGTTCGGTCCCCCTTGGCGGACCGGCATCGAGGACGGCTACGAAACGTGGACCTACGGACGGTATCGGTACGCCATCTTCAGCGACGCCAAGACGAAGGATCTGGTGGTGCGTTTCGACGATCAGGGGATCGTGATGTCCTACACCTTCAATACGACCGAGCACGAGCTGAAGGGAGACGAGTAGCAGAGGCCTCGCGACGGAACTGCACCGCTCGGCGCTGTTGACCATGCCGGGCGGTGCTCGACTGATTCGGGTGCATCCGCCCGGACCACACACCATCCCTCTAACCCTAAAGCGTCAATAAATCTGAGTTGAAATCGCGGGGGGGTATTGAAAAC
>CAZTDY010000086.1:0-17586 GCA_964612295.1 uncultured bacterium
CTAGCTACTGACTCGGGAGTTCCTTCCCGTCCCGATTGGATCCTCCACGCGGGCGGAGAGCCGGTGGTAGGTCCGCTAGGCCATGACCTCGCGGCGAAGTGCGAACTTGACGACAGCCGCCAGATCATAGGAATGTTCCATCTGGGCTTCCACTTTTGCCGGTTGCTGACGGTCCGGGTGCCGCCCTGCGCGCCAACGGACCGGGAACCACAGACCCTGACTGCGGGTGGAAGCCCGATGGTGGTGCCCGAAGGCACGGGGATCAAGATGGCAGCACCGAGGCGATACGAAATTGCGCCTTGGTATGGGTTTACTGGTTGCGCTGGTGGGGAGGCTGAACCGGATGGGAAGAGAGATTGTCCGCGAATTCCTCGCCGCCCTCATCGCGCGCGAAACCTACGATTTCTCGCGCAATCACTACATCTTCTTTGGGCTCCTGTGGGGACTACCCGTTCCGGTCCTGGGATACCTGATCGAGATGCACGCCTCCAGCGGCATTGGGCCGGCTCCCACGATTGCCCAGCTGGTGCAGGACCCCGTACACATCTTCCTGGCTCTGCATCCGGTGTTTTTCGCCGTGGTGTTTGGAACGCTCGGCACAATTCGTCTGCGGAAGACCGCTCACATCCAGGTGCTCCTGGATAGGCTGGCCGAAGAGGTTGAGCTTCTCTCGAAGGCCAACGCCGAGCTGCAGGAACTCGATCGGCTCAAGGATGAGTTCCTGAGCAATGTGACCCACGAGCTGAAGACGCCCCTGGTGACCATCCGGGGGTACACGGATATGCTGGGCAGCAATCGTCTGGGCGAGATGAACCGTCAGCAGAAATTGGCGATCAGTGTGATGAGTCGGAACGCCGTTCGTCTGCAAGAGCAGATCGATCGGATTCTGGCGGGCAGCCGCAATCAGCAGTGCCTCCAGGATCTCAATCTCAAAGACACGCCGCTTCTCCCCTTGGTCACAAAGGCCATGGAATACCACACCCCGGTGGCAGAGTCCCAGGGTGTGGAGATCAGCCTCGAATCGCCTGAACAGGACTTTTGTGTTCGGGTCGACCGGGAACGGATGATGGAGGTGTTCAACAACCTCCTTTCGAATGCGATCAAATTCAGTGACTCCGGCGGCCGGGTGTGGATCACCATTGGGGAGCCCAAAGGCGATCGGATCCCGGTGGTCGTCGGTGACTTCGGATGCGGAATCTCCAGAGAGGCCCAGGTCCATGTCTTCGATCGCTTCCGGCAAGCCGACGGATCGATTCGCCGGAAGTATGGAGGTTCGGGATTGGGCCTGTCGATCGTGAAGCAGAATCTTGAAGCGCACGACTGCGCCATCCGAGTTGAAAGCGGTGAAGGAAAGGGTACCCGTTTCCTGTTCGATTTGCCCCTGGCGCCTAAGTGAGGAGGAAGCAGATGAGTGGTCCTCAGAAGACCATCCTGGCCGTGGATGACGAGCGTGACATTACTGACATGTTGACGCTTCTCCTCGAGAGCGAGGGTTACCGGGTGCTCACCGCATCGGGTGGGGCGGAAGCCCTGGCCCTGCTGGAAAAGGAAGCGCCCGATCTCATCCTCCTGGACATCATGATGCCCGGCGTGGACGGCCATCAGGTCTGCCAGGGCGTCCGCGCCCGTCGGGACCTCGCAGAAGTGCCGGTCATGATGCTGACCGCCAAGAACGACATCGCCCATATCGCCCAGGCCGTCGACGATGGTGCCGACGGCTTTATCGTCAAACCCTTCGAGGTCGACCAGTTCCTGCGGCTCGTACGTTTCCGTCTGGAGGGACAGCGGGGAGACTTCTATCGCTCGAGCCGACCGGTTACAGAAGCCTCCGAGACCGACCGGAAGCAGTTGGCCGACGACGAACGGATCGTCTTCATCGATCTCATCGAACCGGAAGACTGCTTCTCGATCGTGACGGATGCCTGCAAAGGACAGACCCACACGCTTCTGTCGCTGTGGCAGGAGGAGACCAAGGGAGGGGAGCTGCAAACCACGGCCTTGGTCAGCGTGGAATCGACCGCCCATTTCGGTGAACTCCTGAACACGATCTTCCAGGCTCGGGGTGTACAAGTCCTCAATTGTTTCATCTATCGTGGCTTCACCGAAATCCCCTCGGACATCATGCACGGAGGGCAGGCGTGATCCCGGCAGAAGACCATCTATACCGAAGTGAGAACCAAGTATGACCGGAATGGACGTGAAGAACATTGGCCTGCGTGGGGTCACCGTTGCCGACACGCGCATCAGCCTCGTGGATGGGGTCCGCGGCTTGCTGCTCTATCGTGGATACCACATTCGCGATTTGGCGGAGCGGGCGACCTATGAAGAGGTCGTCCACCTGCTGCTCTTCGATCAGTTGCCCACCCTGGACGAACTGCAACTGATTCGAGCGAAGCTGGCTGAAGCCCGCAAACTGCCGGATGAAGTCATCACCTATCTGAAGCTCCGAGTGGGCACGGGCCGCACGATGGATGTCCTCCAGGGCGCCGTGGCCATGCTGGCCGATGACGATCCCGATCTGGGCGACGAGACGCGACCCGCAATGCTGCGCTCCAGCGTGAGGCTGATCGGGCGCATGGCAACCGTGCTGGGAACCTGGCTTCAGCTGAAGAGCGGCGGCTCGGTGCCCGACCCGTTTGCAGATCCAAACGTCTCCCACGCGCGCGCACTGGTGCAGATGATCCTCGGTCGCGAGGTGTCCGCGGATGAGGAGCGGCTCATGGATACGCTTCTCATTCTCCACGCCGAGCACACCTTCAACGCTTCGACCTTCTCGGCCCGGCAGGTGGCGTCCACGCTCGCGCATGTCTGCGCGTGCGTCGCCTCGGCCGTCGGGGCCCTGAGCGGCCGGTTGCACGGCGGGGCCAACGCCCGGGTGATGGACATGCTCTTGGAGATGAAGGGGCCTGAGGATGTTCCCGCCTGGATCGAAGCGAGAATCACGGCCCGCCGCCGCATCATGGGGCTGGGGCATGCCGTCTATCGCACCGAGGACCCACGGGCAGCGATCCTGCGGGCGATTGCCGTCAAGTCTCTGGCCGGAAAAGAGGAAGAGAAGTGGCTGACGATTGCCACGGAGGTCGAGCGTATCGCCCGCGAGACATTGCGGAAGGAACGTGGGCTGGATCTCTATCCCAACGTCGACTTCTTCTCCGGTCCGATCCTCTATGCTCTGGGTCTACCGACCGAGATGTTCCCCGCCTTCTTTGCGGTCTCGCGGGTGGTCGGGTGGTGTGCCCACGTGATTGAAGAGCAGCTGGCCGAGGCGCAACCGAAGGCGACAATTTACCGGCCGCGATCCTCCTACGTCGGTCGTTTCGCCGGTCCCGAGGGCTGCGAGCTGAAGCCCCTTGAACAACGCGGCAGCGGCTGTACATTTGGCGTAGACTTCGAGGGGAGCAAGGAGTTGGCCTAGCCCGCCACGGGCTGCCAAGGAGGGCGATATGAAACGGAGCCTGAGTCTCTGGGTGGGGGGCGCGTGTCTGGTTGCGGTCCTCTCCCTCTGCTGTCTCTCGGCCGGATGCGGCCGACCCAAGCCGGCGCCACGCTCGGTGCCCCGCTCAACGCATCTCAGCGTTTCCTTCGAGTGGACCGCAGCGAATCGTTGCACGGACCGCTCCCCCGAGATCGTCGTCGAAGGGATCCCTCCCGGAACCGTGCGTCTTGACGTCACCATGACCGATATGGACCAGAAGTCCTTTCCCCACGGGGGAGGATCGGTCGAGTGCAAGAGGAAGGGACGGATGGTGATTCCGGCCGGTGCGTTGCGCGACTACAAGGGTCCCTGTCCTCCAGGGACTCCCCATCGCTATCGGATCGTGGTGAGCTGTGTGAGCGAGAAGGGCCACATCAGCGCGTCCGGTGAGTCGATGAGGGCCTGCTGCCCGTAGTATCTGCGGCCCGCACCCGTGCTGCCAACACCTCCAGGCGCTCGTGGGCATATGGGAAGAACATCTTGTACCCTTCGCACAGGTATGTCCGGTTCCGATTCGGTTCGACACGCCAGTCCTTGGGGCACCCTCCCCAACAGAGCGGCAGCCACTCACAGGTCTGGCACGACTCCGCGCGCTCGCCCTTGTCCTGCCCGAAGCCTTCCTGTGCGGGGGAGTTGAGGATCGTCAGGAGGTCGTGCTCGAGCAGATTGCCCAATCGCCACCGCGGCTCCACGAAGAAATCACAGGGGTAGACGTCGCCGTTGTGCTCCACGACCAAGTAGTCACCACAGGTGGGGCGAAACAGACAGAGTGACGACGGTAGCCCCAGGTAAGGGTGAAGGGATGCGTCAAAGAGTCGGATCTGGGTGACGGGCGATGTTCCCTCGAGATCATCCCACCACAGATCGAACAACCTCATGAGAAAGCGCCCATACTCCGGCCCGGATACCGATGCACCGGAGGCCTTCGCAGGATCCGCGGGGTCGGGCTCGACGCAGGGAATGAACTGCATCCAGGTCAGGCCGAGCGCTTTGTGAAACTCGTAGATCTCTTGGGCGAACTGCACCGAGTAATCGTTGACCACGATGAGCGCATTGACCTGGACGCCCTGGTCGAGCAGTAACCCGGCTCGGTCCAGAACCGTTTGCCACGAGCCGCTGCCATCGCGATGTTTCCGGTAGCGGTCATGAACGTGCTCAGGGCCGTCCAGGGAAAGCCCGACCAGGAGGTTCCGCTGGCGAAGAAACGCCGCCCACTCCTTGTCGATCAGCAGCCCGTTGGTTTGCAGGCTGTTCTCAATCGCCTTGCCCGCACCGTAGGCCTGCTGAAAGCGGAGCGCCTGTTCAAAGAACTTCACGCCCATCAGCGTTGGCTCGCCACCCTGCCAGGTGAAGGAGACCTGTGGACTCGCCGTGGACAGTGCCTGGCGGGTCATGGTTTCGAGCACGGGGAGACTCATCCGCCGCCTCACCTGTTCGCCCGCCGCCGGGGCGAGCGCGGAAGCCTTGCCGAGGTAGAAGCAGTAATCACACGCGAGATTGCAGTCGGGCCCGGCCGGCTTGACCAGGAGGGTGTTCAGAATCTTGGTGTGCATCTCTTTTCCTGAAGAGTTCTATCGAACCTCGATCTCATCGATGAAGATCCAGGCTTTTCCGCCCGCGCCGGGATGCCAATCGGGACAACGTCCGACACTCCGCGCGACGACCTGAATGTACCGTACGGGCTGCGGGGGAAACTCGAATCGGATCTCCTCGATCAACGGTTCGGCGTTCGGCGTGGGGTCCTCAGATTCTGTTTGCCCCACATTCGTGAAACGAGTTCCGTCTGCCGACACCGAAACCTCTACCTTGGTCGGCATGAAGATCCAGGAGATCTGGCTTCGCAGGAAACCACACATGATCTCCTGGACAGAGATTGCCTCACCAAGGTCGATGCGCAGATCCAGATCATCCTCTTCAAACCCCTGCCACGACCCATCGTGGAAGTCAGCCGTGCCGCGGATTCCATTCAGGAGGGCCCCCTGGCCCCCACCGGTGTACTTGGGGCTGGGTTGGCTCTTGAGGGTGATCGTCTTGCCCAGGGCAAGGTGTTCCACCTCCAACTGGCGGTCGGATCCAATCCGGCCCGGCTTGCGAACGTCCTTGCCCTTGGCCCCCGTGAGCCTGTCGCCCAACTCCTCGCGCGCGTGAGCGGCGACGATCGACAAACGTTCCACGATCTCCGGGTGGCGGGCGGAGAGATCGGTTGTCTCTCCTGGATCATGTTCGAGGTCATACAGCTCGAGGCCCGACTCCCAGGTTGCACAGGGTCCAGGCAAGCCGTCGCGTCCGGGCTCAACGCCTCGGTACGAACGCGACCGATGGGGAAAGAGGAGCTTGAAGCGCCCGTCCCTCACCGCGCGCAGCTGGCCATCGTAGTAGTAGTAATACCGGGTGCGCGGGGAGGTCTCCGTGGTGCCCTCGAGCAGAGCCAACAGATCAACGCCGTCGATGCGCTTCGTTGGCGAAGGGACGCCGGCAACGGATGCGACCGTGGGGAGGATATCGATCGTGGCGGCTATCCCGCTGGTCACCGAGCCGGCCGGAATCGTCCCGGGCCAGCGCATGATGCAGGGCACGCGTGCGCCGCCTTCCCACATGGTGCCCTTGCCTTCACGCAAGGATCCGGCCGAGCCGGCATGGTTCCCGAAATTGAGCCAGGGGCCATTGTCGCTGACGAAGATCACCAGGGTGTTTCTGCTCAACCCATGTTGCTCAAGCGTCTGCAGGATCTGTCCCACCGACCAATCGATCTCCATGATGACGTCGCCGTAGGCGCCCTGTGCGCTCTTCCCGCGGAACTTGTCCGATACACCCAGGGGAACGTGAGGCATCGAGTGGGGCACATACAGGAAGAATGATCGGCCCTTGTTCTTCTCGATAAAGGCGACCGCTCGTTCCGTGTAGGCGGTCGTCAGCGTCGCCTGATCTTCCAAAGTCCTGACCTCGGCGATCTTCTGATCACCGTCGATCAGAGGAAGCTCCGGATAGAGCCCCTTCGACCAACCCGGCCTCCGCCGGCCGTCATACCCGACCGGCCACATATCGTTCGAATAGGGGAGGCCGAAGTATTCATCGAACCCGTGGAGCAGGGGGGAGAACTGCGGCTGATGTCCCAAGTGCCATTTCCCGAAGATGCCGGTCGCGTAGTCGCGCTTCTTCAGGAGCTCGGCAATGGTCTCTTCATCGGGATGCAGTCCGACGGTGGAGTAGGGCCCCAGAGCGCCTTGAATCCCCACCCGTTCCGCATAGCAGCCCGTGAGCAGCGAAGCCCTGGACGCACTGCAGACCGCTTGGGAAACATAAAAGGAGGTGAACCGCATTCCCTCGGCCGCCATCCGGTCAAGATGCGGGGTCTCGAACCCCTGGGCTCCGTAGACCCCCACATCCTCGTAGCCTTGATCATCGGTGAGGACGATCACGATGTTCGGCCGCGGCGGACGACCTCCGGCGTCACAGGACAGATTGAGTCCCGCGCCGACGGCAACATAGGACGCCGCCTTCGAAGCCCTGATCAGAAACTCCCGGCGACTGACGCGGGATCTACTCATGCGCGCACCACCTTATTCGACGACGATTTCATCCGTGAACACCCAGGCCTTCCCCCCGCTGCCGGGATGCCAGTCTGGACAGGTCCCGATGTTTTCCGCGATCACCCGGACGTAGCGGCCCGTCTGCGGCGCATCGGGAACCTCAGCCCGAAACTCGTGGCGGAAGCAGCCTTCCTTTCGCGGGGAGATGTCGCTGTCCCGCCGGTTCAGTTCCTGAAACACCTTGCCGTCGGCGGAAACGGCAAAGGTGACCGATCGAGGCAAGAAGATCCAATCGCCCACGTTCTGCAGAAATCCGGCGGAGATCCCGGTGATGGACACCTGCTGACCGAGATCGACGACCGCATCCAGGTCGACCGATTCGAACCCCTGCCAGGGGGTGTAGTCGGGAAGAAACGAACGCTCCGGTCCAAGCGTGCCATCGGTCAGCCCCCGAGGACCACCCGCGCTGTACTTGGGCGAGTAGGGGTGGCTCAGCGTGACCGGGCAGCCGATCGCCTTGTGCCTGCGCTGGACCGTGGGTTGCGGCATGTAGCCCGACTCATCGGTGTCCTCGAATCGGGTGCGCAATCGCGTCAGCTCGACCTTCAGCTCCTTGACGATGCCAGCATAGGCGGGATCGTCGTAGACATTCCTTGTCTCATGAGGGTCCCGGTCAAGATCGTAGAGTTCCCAGGCATCGACATCATGGTAGAAATGCACCAGCAGGTGCTGCTTGGTTCGTATCCCGTAGTGACGTTTCACAGCGTGAACGGCCGGATACTCGTAGTAGTGGTAGTAGACCGATTGTCGCCACTGCTCAGGAATGTCGCCGCCGAGGAGTCTGCGCAGAGAACGTCCCTGCATGTCCTCCGGGACGTGCATTCCGGCGTAGTCGAGGAACGTGGGAGCGAAGTCCAGATTGAGCACCATGTGTTCGTCGTCGACCCGAGCCGGAATCTCGCCGGGGAAGCGTACCAGGAGCGGGATTCCATGCGCCTCGCGGTACATGAACCGTTTGTCATACCATCCGTGTTCGCCGAGGAAGAACCCCTGATCGGATGTGTAGACGAGGAGCGTGTCTTCCACCAGGCCGGATTGATCGAGGTGGGTGAGGACACGGCCGACATTGTCATCCACCGAGGCAACGCAGCGAAGGTAGTCTTTGATGTAACGCTGGTACTTCCACTCGTCGAGCGCGTGACCGGTCGGCGGATTCGATCTGAACCGGGCATTTCGCGGGTCGTAGGCAGCCCGCCATGCGGCATGCTGCTCGGGTGAGAGCCGGTCAAAATCTTGCTGCCACATCTGGCGGTCGCGGCGTTGTCGGTCGCTCTCCTGCTCACTTGCGGGAGGGGGCGTGAGCTTGAGGTCGTAGGCGTCGTACATGTGCCGGGCGATCGACATCTCCTGGCGATGCGCGGCCTCTGTCCGGGTGTCGTAGTCGTCGAAAAAGGTCTCCGGGGGCGGGATGTCTTCATTCTCGTAGAGCCGGAGATGTTCAGGGCCCGGCATCCAGTTTCTGTGCGGCGCCTTGTGATGGAGCAGCAGGCAGAAGGGCCTCGTTCGTTCGCGGGTCTCGAGCCACCGCAGACTCTCGTCCGTGACGAGATCGGTCACGTAGCCGGGCAGCGTGATCCTCTCGCCCATCCGATTGAAGTCGGGATTGTAGTAGTGGCCCTGGCCGGGAAGGATGTTCCAGTAGTCGAAGCCGGTGGGCTCGCTCTTCAGGTGCCACTTCCCGATGAGAGCAGTTTCGTACCCCGACTCCTGAAGGAGCCGGGGAAAGGTCGTCTGGCTCCCATCGAAAGCGGTGTTGTTGGCGACCACCCCGTTTTCGTGACTGTATTTTCCGGTGAGGAGCGTCGCCCTGCTCGGCGCACAGATCGCATTGGTGCAGTATCCCTGATTGAATCGCACCCCCTCCCGTGCGATCCGATCGAGGTTGGGCGTTTGATTGATGCGGCTTCCGTAGCATCCCATCGCTTGAACGGTGTGGTCGTCGGTCATGATGAAAAGGATGTTGGGACGCTTCTGAGATCGGCCACGCGTGAAGCCGCAACCGGAGATGCCCAGCGACAACGCTCCGGCGCCAAGGCTCTTGAGAAATGTGCGACGATTGCTCCCCGGCGCATCGCTCGATCGGATCACCGCATTACCCCCTGGAGGAAACCCGCGCCGCCTTTCGTGCGTTGTAGATCGCGACGATCGGCATCGTGATCGGCAATGTCGAGTACGTGAATCCCGCCCAAATGCCGAGCTTCGCCGGCATGATCCCCGCGAACAGCGCCGATACCAGCCCGGTCGTGGCCAGGACACCAAACGAGAGAATCTCACCGCGCGTCATGACTCGTTCCCGTTCGTTCAGCCCCAGGTTCTTCGACACCCGCAGTGCCCGGAGGTGTAATCCCGCAAGACACGCCGTCAATGCAAAGAAGCCGATGCCGTAGATGACGAAGAGTCCCGGCAGGTCGGTGCCTGCCAGGAGCGTGATGTTGGAGGGAAACCACCCGCCGCTGATCCAATCGAAGAGCGCGGAGAAGACCATCTTCAGGGGGTACACGTAGACGAGCATGATGAAGACGAGCCCCAGGCTGATCAGCGTGGTCGGCCCGTCTTCGAGCCCGAAGCGGCGGCTCCAATCGCGGTGGGCGTACCAGAAGATGGCGATCGAGGCAAAGCTTGCCGCAAAGGCCGGCGTTCCCTTGAGCGCGAGGACCAGTTCGGCATGGGTTGTGGGAATCCCGGTCAGGGAAATCACCAGCAGCGTGGTCGCAAAGGCGAAGGCCGCGTCCGTGAACGTCTCCAGGCGGGTCATGTCCAACCCGCGCAAACGAAACCCGTCCTTCTGGGGCAATGCCTGCAGTTCGTCTTCCGTCCAACCCATGGATTGACTCCTCCTAGCGGAACTGGCTGGGAGCGGCCGGCCGGTTGTCCAGGATTTCCTCGATCCGGTCCATGACCGGGTCCGCGAGCTTCTCGACCAATGCGAGGGCCTTCACGTTTTCCTCAACCTGCGCCGGGCGGGAAGCCCCGGTGATCACCGTACTGACCTTCGGGTTCTTGAGACACCACGCTAGCGCAAGCTGCGCCATGCTGGCGTCGAGCTCGGCTGCGATCGGCGCCAGGGTCTTGACCTTTTCGATGCGCGCGCGCCACTCATCGGTGTTGAACATGTCCCGCAACCATTCGTACTTCTCGATGGAGAGACGACTGTCATCCGGAATGCCGTCGCCGTACTTCCCGGTCAGGATGCCGCTGGCCAGCGGACTCCAGATTGTGGTGCCGAGTCCGATCTCATCGTAGAGCCGGGCATATTCCTGCTCGACGCGCTCCCGGTGGAACATGTTGTACTGCGGTTGCTCCATCACCGGGGGAATGAGGTGCTCACGTTTGGCGATCCCATAGGCTTCGGCAATCTGATCCGCGCTCCACTCGCTCGTTCCCCAATAGAAGGCCCAGCCCCGGTCGATGACGTGACTCATCGCGCGGACGGTCTCTTCGATGGGGGTGTCGTAGTCGGGCCGGTGACAGAAGATGAGATCGACGTAGTCCATCTTCAGTCGCTCGAGAGCGGCCTGGGTTCCTTCGACAATGTGCTTGCGCGAAAGCCCGCGATCGTTGGGGCCCTGACCGCCCCAGAAGATCTTGGTCGACACCACGAGATCGCTTCTCTTCCAGCCGGCCTTCCGGATGACGTTGCCCATCATGGTTTCGGACTGGCCGCCCGCGTAGACCTCGGCGTTGTCGAAGAAGTTGACGCCGGCCTCGAAGGCGGCCGCCATGCAGTCGTGAGCGACCGACTCATCGATCTGATCACCGAAGGTCACCCACGATCCCAGCGAGAGGGCCGAGACCTTCAGTCCCGTGCGTCCCAAGAAGCGATATTCCATCCGATCCTCCATGATTTCGTTGCTCTTTGAGAGAAGACCTTATCCGATTCACTGAGGCGGCGCATTTGAATCCCGAAGCCCGGCGGAGGGTAGGTATCAACTGACATCTGCATATGCACTTAGCCGCTCTACTGGGACCTAAGCTCCCGTGGGCCGTGCGTGGACAGGTCGGCGTTGGGAACGGTCGAGGCTCCAAGGTATACTGATGAGGAGTCAAAGGAGGTCCATCATGAACGTTGCCAGGTTTGGATTGGTTACCGTGGTTCTGTGCCTCGCCGCAGTGGCTGCCTCTGGACAAGACCTGCCTCATCAGTGGAGCCAGTCATTCGGAGACGATGAGCGCGACTTCTGTTTCGCGGTTGCCACGGATCCCCTGGGCAACATCCTGATCGCCGGCTCCTTCGAGGGAACTGTCGACTTCGGCGGTGGTGATTTGACCAGCGTTGAAGGCAGAGACGTCTATGTCGCCAAACTCGATCCGAACGGCGCGCACCTGTGGAGCGCGAGCTTCGGCGACTATCAAACGCAACACGCGACCAGCATCACAACTGATGAAGCAGGCAACGTCTTCGTCACCGGCTACTTCATGAACCGCATCGATCTCGGAGGCGGGATGCATGTGGGCGCCGGCGGGTGGGACATCTTCGTCGCCAAGTACAGCCCGACCGGCGTCTACCAGTGGAGCCACATCTACGGAGATTACGCCGACCAGTGGGGAACGGGGATCGATGTCGATGCAGCGGGCCGGGTCTTCATCACCGGTTACTTCCAGGGCGCGGTCGATTTCGGGGGAGGACCATTGCCCACGGCCGGCAATTGGGACGCCTATCTGACGCGGCTCGACAACCCGGCGGGAGGCCATGTCTGGAGCCAGAGATTCGGTGATCCCAGCGAACAGGTGGCGACGAGTCTGGACGTCAACGAGGCAGGCGAGGTTGCCGTGTGCGGCCACTTCTCCGGAACCGTCAACTTCGGCGGCGGACCCCTGATCGGTCATGGGGACGATGTGTGGGTTGCGGTCTACAGTCCCGATGGCGCCCACCGGTGGAGCCAGAGCGGGGGAGACTACTCGTCCCAGGTGGCCAGCGATGTTGCGATCGACATCTGGGGCAATGTGGCCCTGACCGGTGAATTCGAGGGAGGCCTGGATCTCGGCGGCGGGACGCTGGCGAGCGCGGGTGCGAGCGATATCTTCCTGGCACACTACGATGCGGCCGGTGCGCATCGCTGGAGCCAGTCGTTCGGCGACGCGGAGTATCAGATGCCGGCGGCGCTCACCATGGATTCTTCGGGGGGGAACATCGTTCTCGTCGGGACCGTGGCAGGAACCGTGGACTTCGGGGGCGGGCCGCTGATCACTGCCGGCGAATACGATGCCAGTTTCGCCGTATTCGATGCGGACGGCACGCATCTGCTGAGCCGCATGTTGGGCGATGACGATTTCCAGTATTCCGGTTGCGTGACCACCGATCGATGGGGTGATGTTGTCTGCGCTGGCTTCTACCGGGGGACGATCGATCTGGGGGGCGGCGCGCTTTCGAGCAACGGGGATTGGGATATCTTCCTCGCGAAGTATGGCCTGGCGCCACAAGGCGTGGAGGATGAACCGGGGGTCAGCGGACTTGGGGAAGCCTTCAGTCCGCTGGGATTCCGGGTCGAACCGAACCCCTGCCGGGGCGGGACCACGCTGCACTACGTGTTGCCCCAAGCGGGGCAGGTCACCCTGCAGGTCTTTGACGCGCAGGGACGGGTGCGAGAGAGCCTCGCCGCGGGATGGCAGGGGAGTGGTCCTCGCGCATTGCGTTGGTCACCGGCGGGACCGCCGGCGGAGGGCGGCGTGTACTACCTGCGCCTCAACTGCGGGCAGCGCGCGGAACAGATGAGAGTCACCGTGTTGCCGTGATGTGCTCCCTCTCGACGCGTCTCGGCTCACATAGAGCCTGCCCGACCGACATGCTAACTCATGTAGACATTGCACAATAGAAGCAGCTTCGGGTTCGTCGGCAGACCTGCCCAGCGTGTCCGACGCGAGGCCAAAGCCAAACGAAGTTGCATCGCATCCTTGTTTGTCTATCAAGTTTCTGGTATATTCTGGGCTCCAAAACATATCTCTCGCACGGGATTGCCGAGATCGAGCCTGCACATCTTCGCAACAACAACCTCGGCACGGAAGAATCGCGATAGGGAGGTCTCGTGAAAATACCCCATTACGTCTTACTGATTCTGTGCCTCTTTCCACTGACCAGCGACGCCCTCTGGGAACCGGTCAACGATCCCGGGGATTTCGACGGCATTGAGTTCTTCGTCTCCCGCGGCGGGGAGCTCTTCGTGGGCGGAGCGTTCGGCTTGGTCTACAAGAGCGATGACCTCGGAGACAGCTGGACCCTGGTGGGGACCGGCCTCGAAGACGTCTACTCACCGATCACGGAGATGACGTTCGTCGGCGACGATGTCATCATGAGCCGCAGCTTCCAACCGTACAACTTCCGCTGTCATTTCGACGGATACTCCTGGGGCGAGTGGGAGGAGATCCCGTATCAGGGGAATCGGCTTTGGTCGCTTCTTGAGTTGGACGGCGTGCTCTACATGCTCTCGAGTGGAACCGTCTTCTACTCCGACGACCATGGCGACTTCTGGGCGCCTCTCGCGGTGCAGCCGGACGGGTACATTCAGAAGATCTTCGTCCTCGACGGCCGCCTCTTCGCATCCGAGAACCTGATCAACGACGGAGAGATCTTCCGCTACGACGATGGCACGTATCCCTCCTGGGCGTCGATCAGCGGGCCCATGGGTTCGTCCTACCTCTGTTCGTACGCCTATTTCCAGAACCTGGTCTACGTGTGCGTCTATCACATGGGCGGCATCGGCACGATGTGGTCCTCGCCGGACTACGGAGACAACTGGGAACAGATCACCGGGCTGCCGACGCCCTACAACATCAACGGGATGGCACTGACCGCGACGGGGATCGTGATCGGCGCGTCGGGATCGAACACCGACGACCAGAGCATCTTTTTCAGTGAAGACTTCGCCAACTGGGAAGACTACACGGCAGATCTGCACTGGGCGGCTCGTCCGGTGAACGACATCGTTTCGCACCAGGGCTGGCTCTTCAAATCGGGCGGGACGGTGTCGAAGTGGCGTGCGCCCCAACCGTCGGGCTCGGCGGCGGTCGACGAGGATCGCCAGGTGCTCTCACGCCTGTCACTGGCCGTGCATCCCAACCCGATGAACTCCGGCAGCCAGATCCGCTTTTCGGTTCCGAACCCCGAGACGGTCCAGCTCAGCGTCCGCGACCTGGAGGGGCGTCTCGTCCAAACGCTGGCGGACAGGCAGTTTAACGCCGGTGACCACACGATTCGATGGACCGGTAGGGATGCGAGCGGACGCACGGTGCCCCGGGGCACTTACTGGCTCCACCTGACGGCCGGCGCACAGACGCGGGGATACAGGGTCCTGGTCGTGGAGTAACCAGGTGGCGCGGCAGGAAAACCGTCGCAACATCCTGAAACTGAATATGTTATAATTGAACGATCATTATTAATGGTCACGATTCTTTGCAGTCCCCGAGCTCAGGCTCGGGGCTGTAACTATAGAACCTCGAATAGATTGGCTCGGCTGGCGCATTGATTTGGCATGGGAGGCCACATGAGGAATTTAGCAGTATCGTTAGGAATGATCGCGCTTCTGATGAGCATCGCGAGTCCGCCGGCGACGGCCATCTTGCACGACAACGCCTCGGAAGCGTACGAGGTGAAGTTCGAGACGCAGCAATTCACACCCCAGTTCGACCCCGCCATCCAGGCTGATTTGGGTTCGGCATCGCCGGCCTGGCAGTCCTACGCATCCTCGCTGAGGTCTGATTGGCGGACCTACCACTGGGATTCACTTCGGGATCTACCCTGCTTCGCCGCCGGCTCGCCCGTGTCGGTCGTGAGCGCAGGCCAACTGGCCGATGAGGCGTACGTCGTCGAGCGCCTGCAGGGCTTCCTGGAAGACGCCGAGGGCATCCTGCGTATGCCCGCGAGCGATCTCCAGCTCGAGCAGTATGACACCTACCGCGACGGGGAGCGGGCGTTTGCCATCTACCAGCAGCACTATCAGGGCCTGCCCGTCTTCAACGCGTACCTCGGATTGCATATCTACGAGGGCGGCGTCAATGCGATCTCGGCCGATATCTTCCCCGGCATCGGGATCGATGCGCACCCCTACCTTGGCGAGAGTCAGGCGACTGAGCTGGCCAAGACCGATCTCCCGTGGAACGAAGAGACCGACTCCATTGGCGAGATCACCCTGGGCGTCTTGCCGAAGGTGGAGACGGACAACATCACCTACTTCCTCGCCTACCAGATCATGGTGAATACGGCCGAGCCGGTGGGTCAGTGGCGGACGTTTGTGGATGCCTTCACCGGCGAGATCCACTGGCGCACCAACGACGTTCAGTCCTTCACCATCGAGGGGCACACCGACGGAGACGTTCAAGAGCGTCTGTCGTACGATCCCTACACCGTCCTCCCCAGCCGGCATCAGTATACCCTGGCCGATGGGACCCAGACCCACACCGACGCGAACGGGGACTTCGCAATCGACGTCGACGACGGCCAGCAGTACACCGTGACGGCCTACAATCGCGGCAGCTATGTCAGGGTCTATCAGAATGGCAGCGTGGCTACGGTCAGCGATCTGGCCAGTGACACCGATCCGGCCGTGCTCCTCTGGGATGACTCGAACACCAGCCCGGCCGAGCGCGACTGCTTCTACCACACGAATGTCGTTCACGACTGGCTCAAGACCACCGATCCCGATTGGACGACCATGGACAATCCGATGAACTGCACCGTGGATGTGACGGACGGCTCGTGCAACGCCTACTACAACGGGTCGATGTACTTCTATGCGGAAGGCGGCGGCTGTGTGAATTTCGGTCAGCTCGCCGATATCATCTACCATGAGTACCATCACGGCGTGACCCGGTTCACCTATCTCAACAACCCGCCCAACTCCTCAGGGATGAATGAGGGCTACTCCGACTATGCGAGCATGGCCATCAACACCGACGCTTGCTTGGCCAAGGGGTATCAGACCGCCTACCCGGACGGCTGCATGCGCGACGGCGAGAATCTTCTCCAGTACCCGGCCAGCGAATGCAACGGCCAAGTGCACTGCCTGGGTCACCTCACCATGGGCTCGACCTGGAAAATACGTAAGGCCCTGCTCCAGAAGTACGGCGAGCAGTACGCGCTTCCGGCCGACATCCTCTTCCGCGAGTCCATCGTCCAGCGGCCGTACAGCGTGACGGCGCTGGCATCGAAGTATCTGTTGGTCAATGACGACAACGGCACCGTGTACGACGGCACCCCCGACTACTGGCAAATCTACGATGGGTTTGACGCGCACAACATTCCGGTGCCCGCGATCACGATCACGGTCAACTTCGACCACACGCCCTTGGGCGATCAGGTGGACGTCGGCAGTCCTTTGCTCATCAGTGCGGTCGTCACGCCGACGGCCACGGCCGGTACGGTCATCGAGGATTCGACCACGGTGCACTACAGCACAGATGGTTCGACCTGGCAGACGGCGCAGATGACGAACGTCGGCGGCGACACCTACGAGGGAACCATCCAGCCCGCCTCCGGCAAGCTGGTTGACTACTACCTTCGCAGCGTGACGACCGAGGACATCACCGCGACCGATCCGGTCCGGGCGGCGGAAGGCCAGGTGTATCAGTTCCTGACCGGTGATCCCACGCTCCTCCTGGACGATGATCTGGAGAGCGATATGGGCTGGACCTCCGGCGCACCTGATGACGATGCCACCGACGGATTCTGGGAACGCGTCGATCCTGAATACAAGGAGCACCCCGACGGGACGCCCGTCCAGCCGGGTGATGATCACACGCCGGGCGGGGTCAACTGCTTCGTCACCGACGGCCGGGGTGGCTACTGGACGAACTACGATGTCGACAACGGCAAGACCTCGCTCCTGAGCCCCCAGTACGCGTTCGGCCCGGGCATGGGTGGGTACGTGGAGTTCTACTCCTTCATGGCTTGTCTGTCAGCCGAGGATGACACGCTCTCCGTGCACGTGAGCGGCGACGGTGTCAACTGGGTCCAGAAGTGGGAGATCCACGGCAGCGGCTACAACGATCCCAACTACCAGTATCAGAAGGTCTACTTCCGGTCCGAGGATCTGGGTTCCCCCGAATTCCTCCAGATCAGGTTCGAGATCGAGGATGGTGAGAACAACAGCTATACCGAGGCGGCGCTCGATGACGTCATCATCAAGATCGGCGCCGACTGGGCGGACGCTCCGGGCGGCTCGAGCGGCAGTATTGCTTTCGGCGCCGCGCCGGCGTCACCGAGCGTGTTCTCGCAGTCGACAGCGATCCGTTTCGCGATTCCCTCGCAGGACCGGGTTTCGCTGCGTGTCTTCGATGTCAGCGGACGCACGGTGCGCACGTTGATCGACGGCGCCCTCGATGCAGGCAGTTACCAGATGAGCTGGGACGGCCGCACCGATGGTGGCGAGGCGGCTCCGGGCGGCTTGTACTACTACAAGGTGTCAACGGGGACCGACGAGGCGACGTTCAAGATGCTGCTGGTCCGCTGATATGGAACGGCATTTGTCAAGTGTGTCTAAATAGCTTTGCACGATTTTAAATAGTTTGTATCAGTTTATCGAATTTGCA
>CAZTDY010000087.1:0-17357 GCA_964612295.1 uncultured bacterium
TTTTCAAGCCTCTTCTCGCCAAATGCTCTTAGACTTCGCTTGTCTTGGGGCTAGCGTGTGCTCGTCATGTGTCGAGGTGTACTGCCGAAGCTGGGTCAGCCAGCTTTCAACCACACCGATGTCGTATTCGATGCACCTCTTCGTTTCATCAATTGAAAACGGCTTCGGTGATGAATACCCATGGATGGTGTGCTTTATCTTGGCAAGAGCAAGGAACAGGATTCCCGCACAGAAGTAAAACCAGTTTGTCACCATCCGTAGCATTGCGTCCCCGCCCCCTACTTGTCGGCCGGACGAGAAGAACGATGAATGTACCCGAGTGATTCGAGAATCCGTCGCTGCTGTTCCGACATCGCCTCGAGAGGAGCCGGCACCGGAGTGGCGCCGCCGGGCACGGTCAGGAGGGAGTCCAGCTCACCAAGAAGCTCTGCGGCCAACTGGGGTGCGGACTCCGCCAGGTTTGTCTCTTCGCCCGGATCGCGACCGAGGTCGAAGAGGGAGACGCTGCCGTCCGAAGCGGCGATCAACTTGTGGGGCTCGCGAAGGATAGACCGCAGGCCGCGCTCGAACGGAGCCGTGTCGATACCGGGCTTGAGGTGGGTCACAACCTCCATCGGCGCATCCGCGGCCGTAGGATACTCAGCCACCCTGGTCCGGGTTTCCGCCGGCTGCAATAGCGAACGGCTCAACCGAGGTCCGAGCTGCGTCTCTTGCTCCGTCGCTGGCGGCGCCTCGATCCCCGCCAGTTCGATCAGGGTGGGGAACAGGTCGATGTTCATCACGGGGCGGTTCTCGCGCCCGGCTGGCACTCCCTGAGGATAGTGAAGAACAAGCGGCACCTCGAGAAGCTCACGATAGAGTGAGTACTGGTGATCCAGCAGATGGTGTTCGCCCAGGTGCTCGCCGTGGTCGGAGCTGATCACCACGATCGTGTTGTCCAGCAGGCCGCGCTCCTTCAGTTCTTCCACCAAGCTCTGCAGGAGCCCGTCAAGCTCACGGAGCGCCGCATCGTAGGTCGCTTGATGGTGCGCCAACTGCCCGGGGCCCAATTCATGATGGCCGAAGGTGTAGAGCCACTGCTGGGGCGGGTTGATCACCTTTCGATAGCTTTCCTCCACTTGATTGCGATTCATCAGCGCCAGCCGAATGTTCTCGGGGGTGATGATCGGCTGATGGGCCTCCATATAGTTGAGGAAGGCGAAGAAGGGTCGGCCGCCGTCCCCGTCTTCGAGCCACTCGATGAGGGTTTCTTCTCCGAGTCCGCCAATCGCGCTCAAGGCCCACATCGTGATGTTTGGGGAAAGGAGGCTTTGGAGCCATTGGGGGTGGCGAAACCGGGTCGGGATCTTCTCGAAAAGTTTGCGGGCGGTCGTTTCCCGGTATTTCCGTTGCCAGGGGTTGACGACCTGATCGAACCCCTGTCCGAATCCGGTCTGGGGTGAGATGTAGGGGTTTTCCGCGTACATGAAGGTCCGATAGCCGGCGCCCTGGAAGATCTCCGCCAGGGTCAGGAGCTGGTCATTGAGGTAGCAATGGGTATTGTCCGCCCCATGTTGTGAGGGCGTCAGATTCGTGAGGAGCGAGGCGTGGGCCGGCACTGTGGTGCTTGCAATGGACTGACAGTTGTCGAAGACGAGGGCGTCCTTCGCAAACCCGTCGAGAAACGGCGTGGTGCGCGTTTGATGACCATAGAGACTCAGCCGGTCGGCACGCACCGTGTCCCAGACGATCCAGACCACATTGGGCCCTTCTGATTCGGAGGACAGACCACACCCCCCCAAGATCAAACTGAAGAGCGCAATCGCAATAGTTGCCGTCGTGCCCATCCGTACCATATTCTCTTGCTCCCTGATTGGTTGCGGCGCCGTATTGAGGCATTCAGCGTATCGACCGGTTTGCCTCCTGTCGAGAGAGGAAACGTCTTCCGAGATGGAGCATGGACTTCAAAAGATCTACCGCCAGGTGGCGCACAACTACGAACTGGTGAATCACGTTCTCACCTTCGGGTTCGACCTCCAGTGGCGCAAGCAAGCCGCCCGCCTGGCTTCCAGTGCCCGGCCGCAGCGCTGCGTGGACGTGTGCAGCGGAACCGGAGAGATGGCTCACGAACTGAAGGTTCAGCTGCCCGGTTCGCCCGAGATCGTCGCCACCGACTTCAGCCAGGATATGCTCCGAAAGGCCAAACAACAAAGGGGCGGTCCGGGAATCCGTTTCTCGCTCGCCGAGGCCGGACATCTCCCCTTTCCCGATTCGTCGTTCGATCTGGTCACGATCTCTTTCGCCACCCGCAACATCAACCGTGACCGCGACACCTTGGGCGCCTGTTTCAGAGAGTTTCACCGGGTTCTCCGTCCCGGGGGGATGTTCCTCAATCTGGAGACGAGTCAGCCTCAGAGCCGGCTGTGGCGATCCCTCTTTCACCTCTACATCCGGCTGACCGTTCGCCCGGTGGGAACGCTTCTTACCGGATCGCGCGCCGGCTACGCGTATTTGTCGCACACGATTCCCCGTTTCTACGAGTCGGCCGAGCTGTGCAATCTGATGGTTGAGAGCGGGTTCTCTTCCGTTGACGTCAGGGCGTTTCTCGGCGGCATCGCAGCCATTCACCTGGCCCACAAGAAAGGCGACCCGCGCTAGTCGCCGGCCCCCCAGGCAGAGAAGTAGGCCAGCACGTTTTCCGGACGCGCGCCTGGCCCGAATTCGCACTGCGCGATGACGCCGCCCTCCCGATAGAGCGCTGCTCTCATCTGATCCACAACGCCGGGAATCTCAGATGGCTCCGCTTCGGGCAGGATATGCTGCCGGTCCAACTCACCCCAGAACGTGATCTGTCCCGCATAGGGTGAAACCCGATCCAGTCCCATGCAGAACAGCTGGCTGTTGATCGCGTCCAGGCCGAGCTCGATGAGGTCAGGAAGGATCTCGAGGATGTGTCCGTCAGAGTGCATGAAGATCTTCTTCCCGGATCGGTGCGCCAGCTCGATGTAGTCGCGGTAGAGTGGTTTGAATAGCTCGCGCCACAAGAGGGGATCAATCAGCATGCCGCGCTGACTCCCCCAATCGTCCATGAAGGTGAGGGCATCGACGTCGGTTTGCGCCCAACCCTCCAGAATCTGCAGGTAGAACCCGTGGAGTCGGTCGATCAGGGTCTTCAGTTCGGGCGGTTGCTCGAGAAGATCCATGAGGAGGTTGGGGGTGCCGCGCAGAAACTGGAGTCGTTCGAACAGACGAGGGCAGGCTCCCGACAGCACATAACAATCCGTTTGACGGCAGAAGTCGTTGATTTGCGCAGGATCGATCGTCAGCCATTCCTCGGGCACTCGCAGGCGATCCAACGCACTCCATGAGTCCAGCGGCGCCTGTTTGACTTCCCCGATGACGCCTTCCTGGAGATTCTCGAACACACACCCCCACTCGTCGACATACTGCCCTCGCCGGTACGGATCTCCCTTGGTGGGGGGGAGGCTCTTGCAGAAGCCCGGGGCCCCGGTCAGGTCGTCGGGAAAACGACCCCGGATGTCCTGCAGTTCGGCGGGGTGATGTTGAGCAGCCCAGGGCAGCAGCCACAGCTGCCGGGGAACACGCGCCGGCCGGTCAAATGCAAGCGTGCGCTGGACAAGCTCTCTCGAAGTCATGTTCGCTCCTCCGTTCGATTCATCGCCGACATTCTAGCAGGGGCAGGCCTTTCCTCGTCACGCAATATCCACTGGCATTGAATGCGGCTTGCCGTACCATCGGGTCGACGGAGACCTCTGACCCGTAGCGCAAAGGAGCCGCGCCATGGACACGCATCTCAAGGTCCTCATGATCGATGCGAGCATCGGCTACTACCGGGTTGAGCGGTTCGAACTCGGCCAGTTCTTCGGGCCGGTCGATCTCGGTCTTCATCTGGCCGGCCGCCACAACAGCCTGAATATCGGAGCGGGCATTCTGGCCGGATCGATCGTTCCCGGCTCCAACCGGCTCGTCTTCAGCGGTTTCTCTCCCTGCTGGGGCGGGTTCTACATCTCTTCGATGGGCGGGGCGGCGCTCGTTTTCGACAATCTGGGGATCAACATGGTCTCCATTGTCGGTCGCGCCCCAACGCCGTCCGCGCTGGTTCTCAATCGGGTTCACGGGGAAGAGATCCAGGTCAAGATCTCACCTCTGGACCACACCCGGATCTGGGCTCAAGGCCGCGGCGGCACCTACGCGATCATGGATCACCTGCATGAGCGTTTCCGGGATCGATACCCGAATGATCCACGGGTGCTGGCGGTCGGGCCGGCCGCCGAGACGACCGATTGCGGCGCCATCGCCTCCGCCCCGATTCGCAAGGGGAAGATGACGTTTGTAGACACCTGGGCAGGCCGGGGGGGACTGGGATCCAAGCTGTTTCAGCAACACGGACTCGCCGGAATCATCTACGGGGGCAGCTTCGCCGACGAGGACTTCCGCGACAGAAAGGTGGCCGATCAGTGGTTCGAGAACCGCTACCACCAGCGGATGGCGGTCAAGGATCTGCATGCCACCAAGAAATACCGCTTCGACCCCGACTTCGGAACCGGGGGCACCTTCGGCGTCAACTACGCCACCCTTCGCGGGCGGATCATCGCCTTCAACTACCGCTCGATCTACTGGAGCGAGGAGGAGCGCCTCGCGGTTCATCAGAACCTGATCGTGGATCACTATCTCAAGCAGTTCAACGAAGAGACCATCGCCACGAAGAACCAACACACCTGTGGGGAACCCTGCAGCGCGGTGTGCAAGAAGATGCATGGCGTGTTCAAGAAGGACTATGAACCCTATCAGACGATGGGGCCCTTGTGCGGGGTTTTCGATCAGCGCGCGGCCGAGAAACTCAATCACCGCGCCGACCTCTACGGCTTTGATGGAATCTCGATTGGGGGCGTGCTGGCGTGGCTCATGGAGAATCTGGCGGAGGGAACACTGGCTCCGGAGGCCGTCGGCGTATCCGAGCGGCCGGTCTTCGATCCCGCCGGCTTCAACGCACAAGCCGATTCCGAGCACAACGCCCAGATCGGTCTCCAGCTCCTTGACGGCATCGTTGCCAGACGGCCAGGCCTGGACCTGTCACAGGGTGCGCGCTCTTTGGCCCGTGCGCTGTCGGTTGAGGATGGGCGCGACCTCCTGGACAGCTTCGTCTACACCTCGTTCGGCCGGCAGGGGTGGATGGTTCCCAACCAGTACTGGACCCCGGGAGCACTGGCCCCCATGGCCATCATGGGCAAGTACTACATGCACTACGGTGCGGATTTCCTGCCGCCCCGGGAGCTCGGCCGGAAGAACGCGGAGCGGATGAAGGCGGAGCTGCTCCTCGACACGATGGGGATGTGCCGTTTTCACCGTAACTGGGCGGAGGAGATGCTGCCGGAGATCATCGACTCGCTCTGGTCGCTACGGGCTCCGCTTCTCACCGCAATGGGCACGACCGCCAGTCGCATCAATAGCCGCAATGCCTCGATCTTCTGGGAATCTGAACGGAATATCGACTTCATCCACACCTTCATGCAGCGCAAACGGGATGTCGATGATGATACGACTCCTGAGCTGGAGCGTTGGCTGAACCGGTTTGCCTGGGATCGGCGGGAAGCAGCATTCGACTTCTGGTTCGAGATTCTGAAAGGTGTTCACGAGTCGTTGCGCGAGTTTTGACAAGGAGGGGGCGGGGCCCGGTTCCCACACCGGACCCCGCAGCATCAGCTGATTATCAGGACAACCATCTTCTTTCCGGAGTTGAAGTCCTCCGTGCTCATTGTCACCCAATAGACACCGCCGGCGACTCGATTGCCGTCACCGTCGGCTCCGTCCCAGGTTACAGTGTTGTCACCTGCCTCTCGCATTCCATTGATCAGCGTCCGGACCAAGCGGCCGGTGACATCGTGGATGCCAATCTCGACCTGGCCCGCCCGAGCCAAGGAGAAACGAATGGCGGCACTATGATGGAACGGATTCGGACGACTGGCGAACAAGAAGTTCGCCGGTCCCGTGAGGTGAGATTCCTGATCCTCATCCACATCGACATTTGCACATGGATACTGCCAACTCTCCCAGGGCTGCGTGTCATCCGTCATCCACTCGAGCATCACAGCCAACATGGCCGATGCACCCTCAACCACCGAGCCGCTGTCCGAGGGACAATCCTCTGACAGTTGCAGATAGCTGAGGTGATGCAGGCTGAACCCATCGACCACCGAACGGAAACTGCGCCCCTCGGCGCTGTGATCGCGGACGACCTGAGAGTATGGCGTGTCATTGAACAGATAGTTACCCACTGTCCCCGATACACCCGCCTGAAGGCCCAGCACGTGATAGTTGTAGGTGTTAGGGCACCCGTTGCCATAGAGCGTGAGATCATGTTCCTCGACCTCAAACACAGCGTTGGCGTCCGCATTCAGGAAGACGCAGAATTCCCAGTCGTTGATGTAGTCTCGGTAGGACTCCCACTCGACGGTACAACCCAACGTGTTGTTGAGGAAGTTGCGCCCGGCCGGAGCGTAGTCATTCATGATCCCGGCGACTTCATCTCCGTCAAAGATGAGGCCACGACGAATGTCGTCAAGGCCGCAGGTGGTCGCCGTTAGCCATGACTCGAACAGCGGCCAGTCCTTGGCCTCCATGGCCCCACCACCGAAGATGCCCGTGTTACACAGGATGAGTCGATAGCCCATCATCTGCTCGGGGGTGAGCCCGTTGTTACCGTAGCCGCCGGGGTTGTACTTCGTCCCCCCGAAGCTCCGGCTCAGCGGCGTGTGCCAGTTCGAAGATCCGTCCAGGTAGTCGAACTTGTCATATGCCAAGCCCATCTGGCTGAGCATCGGATTGATGTAGTACTCGACTCCCCGGTTGTACGCATCGATGTAGAGCACGCAGGGCCAGACGATTTCATAGGCGTCCTGGCCATAACTATCTCCCACATCAACCGACTCCATCCCAGGCAGGATTTCGAACTCGGCCTGACCTGGAGGATAGATGAAGTACTCCTCTGGGACACCTCCCCCGTCATACCAGTAGGACCGATAGTAGTACTGGATGGACGTTCCGGGAGTCCAAACCTGATCGGGCAAGATCTCCTGGGCCTCACTGAAGTCCCCGGCGGACAGATCAAACCCCGGATCATCCTCGTGGAAGTAGCTGATCATCTTATTGGCGAACACTCCCTGGTTGGTCTCCAGAGAGTCCATCAGCACACACACGAAGTCGGCTTCCGGGTCGCCGTTGAGACGAGACTTCCAGCTCTGGTACTGAGGGATCAGCTGCTGACGGGGTCCTGGGAAGATCCGGAAACAGAGATCCGCCAGCCAACGCCCCGCTTCGCTCGACACGGTCGGCCCGATGACCACCGCTGAGTCGGCGTGCCAGTCATTCTCCGTTGGGGTGGCCTCATTCGTTGGGCTCAGATCGCGGGTCACATTCGAGTTCGCCAGATCCGACGGTTCGAGATAGGCGGGGAAGCCCTGCCCGAACCCATCGTGCCACCACAGCCCGGTGTCAAGAGCGATCGCCGGCGCGTCGGCCGCACCCGAGAGCATGACCCGGACGTTGTCGATGACCGGAGATCCCTTGGTGTTGCCTTCCTCCACGCAAACCGTGGAAGGAATCCCGAAGGCTTCGCAGGAGTTGTAGACCTCATAGCAGAACCGCATCAACTGCCACTCGTTTGGCATCGGGTCCCCACCCTGCCCGTCGAGTGTGGTGAGGTTGGTGTTGTTCAGATAGCAGAGGGGTGTATCGCCGGTGTAGTAGTGCGTGTCCTGGCCCATACGTTGTGACCAGTGCGGCTCCGGGTTCACCTCTGTGGTGAATGGGTAGATCATGTACCCCGGTCGATAGTGCCCTCCCCAGGATTGGCGCAGGAAGACATAGTTGTCCCACTCTGCCAGGGCCGTGTTGTAAGCCGGTGGCAGGTAGCTTTCGCGGTCGATGATCGGAGTCACTGCCAGTTCACGCTGCCCGGCGAAATGGCCGGGGATGCCGTACAGGCTGCCCTCCTCGTCGACGAACTCGAGTGCCCACCCGCTCAACGTACAGGAGCAGGCCAAACCCACGAATTCGAGCCACTGGGTGTAGGTGGCCTCATCCACCAACCCCATGTAGACTCCGGCGCCGGCGCACTTGTCGAACTCATATCCGTTGACGTCCTCCTCGAAGTCGGCGAAGTGACTGTTGGTCCCCGCGGTGAAGGAGATGTTGTCCGCGGCAAAGGGACCGCATGCACAATCGTAGAGACCATCCTCATCCGACCAGGCGCCATCGGCTTCGAACCGGATCTCGAACTGGACCTGTGCGGTGCCTGCGGGGAACTGATCGCTGGCCACGCCCCCGGTCCAGGTGGCCGGCGTCTGCGGAGAGCCGACCTGGTTTGAGATACGATCCAACTCCACTTCACCATTCTCCACGAGCTCGCCTCCGGAATCGAGACAGCGCACGTAGAGGAAAGTGTAGTCGTAGTCCAGCTCCGTGTCGTTGAAGTAGCTGAACTCGATCGTTACATCTCCGGCCGGCAGGCTTGGCGAGTACGCGCTCTGGCACATGTAGTTCGAATAGCCGATGCCGGACACATAGTCCATCGCATTGGCGTCATCCTCGTGGATGCCGCACCAGATCTGCCATTCCGAATCCGGAATGTTGAGCATTGGATTGCATGGATCTGTGGAGAAATCGGCGACCGAGGTGCGATAGAAATACACCTCCGGGTCGGCGGTCACATCTGTGCTGGTCCACCCCTGTAAATCGCCAGTTCCGCCGGTGCCTTCAAAGTCCCAGACACCTCCTTCAATTGCGTAACCGGCGCCATCATGTCCGCCCCAGTAGATCGTGTCTTGCCGGCTGAATGCTTGGATAGGGGGGTCGATCAAGCGGTCCGCCTGCGATCCGGCTGTGATTTGCACGGCCGGTTCCGGACCCGCCTGTTTGGCAATCGCGCCGGATGTCACCACCAGAAGCAGGGTGGCCAACAACACAAAGCCTCTCATCATCATGAGCCTCCATGTTTGCAGCGCCCTGGGGTCCATAGCCCAAACATCGTTGTTCAGGGGAGTGGTTCCGCCAGGACGACCTTGGCAGTTGCAGCAATGGGAATTCAGACAAACGCACCTCACGCGACCTGGGCGGGTTGGCATCCGGGTTTGGACGCAAGGGTAGTACAACCCTCGAGGCAGGAAGCGCATCGTCTCCTGCGGGTAGGGCACCACCCCCTTTCCGGACATACGTCCGCCGTCTCCTGGTTGGCCCGCGAGGGGATACGGTGACCAACTACGGCCTCTTCAGGAGAGTCGGATGTCGGCCTGGGCAGACCTCCGGCTCAACCTGGCAGTGGCCAAGCTCAATACACGTTCGTTCAGCCGCGCGCTAAGCGCAGTGTCGCCTCATAGAGCTCCGTGGCCAGAATCTGTAACGGGGGGTTTGAGATGGTGTGTGTGGCTCCAAAGACTAACTTAGGTCAGAACGCACGGGATGACAACCCCAAACAGGAAGAAGCCCGGCGAAGGAACGCCCGGCTTTTCTTTGAACATCCTTGCGGAGCAAACCGTCTATTAGGAGTCGAGGTTTGTTCTCGAAAGAGACTGTTGAGCCGTGCAAGCTAGATGTACAGCACGATCGTCACGAGACCCGGACTGGCGTACACGTAGCGACCCGGATAGAGGTCTCTCACCGATGCCATCAGTTCGGGTGTGGGGCTCTTCACCTGGAAAATCAGAATGTGAGCGAAGGATAACCGCCAAGCCAAGCTTGGGTGCATCGACCAACTCCACCACCGGTAGGTGGCATCTTTGTAGGCGAAGTCGAACTCGCCCGGGAGATACCTATCCATCTCCCCAGGAACCGCGCCCCAATCGGCTCGATGGGGAAAGCGTCCCCTATCCGAATAGCAGTCGAACGCCGCGGTCCTGATTACATTGAAGTCCGCGATGATGGCCGCACCGTCGGCGTGGGTTTGGGCGCTCCGGTACGCGGGCACGGCAATGGTGAGCAGAATCCCAACCACGACCAGGACAAGAGCGAGCTCCACGAGAGAGACGCCCCGCTGTTGAGAGCGGGGGAACATGCGCCTTGGGAAGGGACTATCGATCATCACGGCGAAACCTCCACGGCCAGGTCTTCTTCGACCTCGGCATAGGATGCGAGTTCATCTCCCTGGAAATAGACGATGCGATGGGGCCCTGAGTAGGCGGTCACCTTGTAGCTGGTGCCGACGAGTTCATAGCTGAGATCATCGCTATCCACATCGAGTTGTCTCAGGGAGGCCGGGGGAACACCGGCCGTATCCTGGTAGGCCTCGATGGCCGTCACCGCCATGTAGATCATGAGCCGTCCGGCGGTCATCTTGTCTTCCGTGGTGAAGCCGCCGGGGCCCCTTTTCGCCAGGACCACATTGGCAATGACAAGGATGAGAAGAACCGGGAGCAGCAGGCCCAACCGACGGGTCGATACATCGCGCGCCTTCAGCTTCCGCACATCGCGTCGCTCAGCCTCGTGGGCGCGTTCGATGCGGGCATCCCGCTGATGCCGCGCCTCGGCGATCATGTCATCGATTCCGTCGTGCGAGGTGCGCTGCCGGCCTTGCGCCGCTGCTTCCTCGTCATGCCGCTTCATCGCTCCGACTCCTAACCCTGGGCAAGGCAGATCCGCGCCCACTTCGGCGTAGGTCAAGGCCGGCTTGCCTTTGCATTTCAAGTATCGGTGCAATTGCGCGGTGGCTTTATTCTGGGAATGCGCTTGGACGGGCTCTGAGGCTAAAGGCAAGGGGCAACTGGGCGCGGCGGTTGGCTGGCATCAACCACCAGCGACCTTCCCGCACCATACAAGGAAGGCCCTGCCAGTGCAGGCGATCGTGTTCGTGCAGGAATTCAATATCGAGACCGGCCTCGATGAGCGCGTTGACGACGTCGGAGATCGTCCACTGCCACTCATAGGACGGCGTCTGAACCTGATAACTTGAATCGGCGTAGTCCGGATAGTCCTCCGGCCAGCGGACCGGGTCGGGGCCTTGGAAGTATGGGTATCGCACCCGCAGCTGGTCGGTCTCATCGTCGAAGACCCCGAGGATCGGATGTGACTCCATGATGTAGAACAGTCCACCCGGTTTGAGATAGCGGCGAATGATCCTCGCCCACGCGGAGAGATCCGAGAGCCAGCACAGGACTCCGACCGAGGTGTAGACAATGTCGAACTGTCCTTCGAGCTGCTCCGGAAGATCGTAGACGCTGCAGTGAACGAATTCAGCCTCGACCCCGATTCGAGCGGCAAGCTCTTCGGCCTGCTTCAGCGATGCCCCGGATATATCAACGCCAGTCACCCTCGCACCCAGGAGGGCCCAGGACAGCGTATCTGTTCCGATGTGACACTGCAGATGCAGGAGCGTCTTTCCGTCCACCGACCCCAGCTCTTTTCGCTGGATGTCGTCCAGGAGCGGTTCCCTACGCAAGAGCGGTTCGATGTTGTACGCGCGTGCATGGACGTCGGCGAGTTCGTCCCAGTGTTCTTGATTGCCTCGTTCAGCATCGGGATAGCGCTGCATGTCCACCGTCCTGCTCTCTTAGAGTTCCTCGAAGATGCCGGAGGATCGATTCTTCTGGACGTTGTTCCAATTGAACACTTTTCCGTTCATCGCCACGTAGACCCCGGGCGCGAGGCTTTGCGCGAAGGCGAGCGCGCTGCCGAGGTTGAAGAGCCCGTCCGAGCTGCCGAAGGTGTAGGGCACCATCGCGCCGGTCAGGACGATCGTCTTCTCGGTCACCGACTCTCCCAGAAACCGGGCGGTTTCGGCGATCGTGTCGGTGCCATGGGTGATGACGATCCGATCGTCGTCGCTTTCCAGGCAGGCCTTGCGGATCATCTCGCGGTCGACGGCGGTCATCTCGGTGCTGTCGATCATCATGAGCGTGCGCATGTTGAGGTCGAGATTGCAGCGTCCCAACCTGAGCATCTCCCGCACATGGCTATCCTTGAAGTACAGCTCTCCATTGAGCTCGTTGTACTCTTTGTCAAAAGTCCCGCCCGTGATATAGAGTCGGATGCGCATGTCGAAATCCCCCCCCGCATTCGCGTCAGCCGCTGGTACAGCTTTCTGCCCCTGATTGTCAAGTGCTCGATACCGGCGACGCAATCACTTTATTTATATGGGATTACAAGATCGCGCCCCTGGGCCGGCCCTGGGGACGCGGGGGCGTCTTGACAATTGGCCGGCTCATCTCTATAGTCCACCATTTTAGTAGACTATTGTCAAGGAGGCCGTGACCGGACAAGAATGCGGTCACCGCTGAATCATCGACAAAGGGTACCTGAGAACACGTGGGAACATGCAATGAAATACAACGGTCCTAAGGTCAGGCTATCGCGGCGCCTGGGCATCGCCCTGACGCCGAAGGCCCAGCAGGTGATGGAGGCGAAGCCTTATCCTCCTGGCGAGCACGGGCAGAAGCGCCAGCGCAGATCCTCCGTCTACCAGCAGCAACTGCGTGAAAAGCAACGGCTTCGTATGCAATACAACGTGAGCGAGCGGCAGCTCCGCACCTATGTGAAGCGGGCGATGCGCAGAAGCGGCAACACGGTCGATCGGCTGGCGCAACAGCTGGAGACCCGGCTGGATGCTCTGGTACTGCACGCGGGAATGGCCCGGACGATCTATGCTGCTCGCCAACTGGTGGGCCATGGCCACATCTTCGTGAACGGCCGACGCGTCGACATCCCATCCTATCAGGTTCGGGTGGGTGAGACGTTCGGCGTCCGTCCCGGCAGCCAGAACATCCCCCAGGTGGTCGAACAGTGGCAGGACAGTGTGGGTCTTCCCTCGTTGTCCTATCTCGAGATCTCGCGGCCGGACCTGTCCGCTACGCTGACCGCCCTACCGCAACGAGACGACATCCCGGCGATCTGCGAGGTGTCCCAAGTCATCGAATTCTACTCACGTTAGCCGGGGGCGAACCTGTGGTAAAATAGGCCCGTTCACGCGGGGGGCCATGTGCGCTCCCCGCCAAGCCCCTGGGCGCCGCTGCGGAAACGAGGCCCTATGCACCTGGCTTGGAGTCGGCTGGATCTCCCCTGGAAGGGAATGCGAGACCGTGGGTTCTCTCTGCTCTTTCTTGCTCTCCTGATCAGCACCGCGTGGGTCCCCGGTGCCCAGGGAGAAACCCTGCGCGAAGCCTTCGAGCTGGCCGGCCCTGCCCACGGGTACGACAAGTATCTCGAGCTGGAAACCGGCCGGACCTACACCGGCGGACTGCTCATCGGCCCCATCTTCAGCCCCCTCAGCTGGACCCTGGAGGGCGAGGAGGGTGCGGATGTCTGCATCGTGGGCAATGGAGCCATCCTCGATCTGCAGGGGCAGCAGCTTTGCCTGTCCTATTGCAGCAATCGGCTCGACGTCGAAGACTGCGTCATCATCAATGGAAACGTCCGCTACCGGGGGATGAACACGGATCTCTACCACGTTATTCCCGTCGGCAGCGTTCGCCAGGTCACATTTTACAGGCCCCACGACTACGGGATTCGCCTGCAAGGCGCCGGTGACGGGGTGACGATAGAACGCAATATCTGTGTCGGTGCGGTGGATACCGGCTGGGACTACTTATACACGAACGGAATCTCCAGTGATTGGCTTCCCACCGGCGCCAATATCTCATTTAGTGTTCAAGTCGGCTACTATGGCACACCGGTGATCGAGGAAAACTGGACATTCCACCCGGATCCCGCTCGGAATGCGGACCCCCTGGCTCACTTCTCACTGCTCTGTGAGTATGGGTGAACGGAGCCTGCGCCTTGGCCGGGTGCCGAGAATCCGCCTTACTCCAATGTCGTCGGTCAAGACCCGTTGCTGGTCGATCCCGATCAGGGCGACTACCGCCTGCAACCCGGGTCGCCCGCCCTCGGCTATGGATGTCAGACTTTCGCACCTCGTCTTGTCGCTGAGTCTCGATCCTGTCCGCCGCCCTTCTCCGGTGGCCGGACCCGCGAGTTCATTCAGGCGGGAGGAGTGCTGACCGGAGACACGACCTGGGATGCCGACACCGTTCGGGTGGTCGAGGACGTCACCATTCCGAACGGGGCCACACTCTCGATCCCTAGGGGCGTTTCCGTTCTCTTCGAGGGGCACTACGCCATTCATGTTCAGGGGACCATCCTCGCTCACGGGGCGGCGACCGAACCCGTCCTCTTCAGCAGCAGCTCCTCCGGTCTCTTCGCCATCGATTCGACCACGGCGGGAAGCTGGTTCGGTCTTCGCTTCGATCAAACCGCGGCGACCAACGACAGTTCGCGCTTAAACTACTGCATCATCGAGTACTGCAAGGCCGCCGGTGATGGTTCGCGGGGAGCGGCACTCTCCCTGACCGGCTTTTCCAAACTGCGCGTTTCGAACTGTGTGTTCCGGCACAATGTGGCCGATGTCGGGGCGGTTGCCTATTGCGCGAACTACGCCTCTCCCGACTTCATCAGCTGTTTGATGACCGACAACTACGCCTTTGTCTCCGGCTCTGCGATTCACTGCCTGGACGCCTACCCCGGGGTGAGCAACAACACCCTCGTGTTCAACCACGTCCTCAACGAGGAGATCTTCGATGAGGCGGGAGTCATCCACAACCACATCTCGAAATCGCGGCCGGTCAATTGCATCATTCAGGAAAACAGCTCTCACTACTTCCTGGGGGGGCAGATCAGAGAGCCGAAGCTCTACTACACGATCTACAACAACATCGAGGGGGGCTATCCCGGAGAGGGGAACTTCGACGACGACCCGCTGTTTGTCGGAACCGGTCCCTACCCCTACGCTCTGCAGGCCGATTCACCCTGCATCGAGCAGGGCAATCCCACGACCACCGGACTTCACCTTCCGCTCTTCGATCTGGCTGGTCATGCCCGCCTGTACAATACGCGGGTCGATGTTGGCGCCTACGAATGGGTCCCGGTGGCAAGCACGCCGGGCGGTTCCCTCACTGACAGGGAACATGGGGTGCTCAGGTTCTCGGCAACCCCCAATCCTTGCAGGGTCAAGACCGGCTTGCGGCTAGGCCTCTCGACCGACGCCACCGTTCAGGTCTGGATCGCCGATGCAAACGGGCGCCGGGTCGCCAGTCTCTTCGATGGCAACCTCGCGGCCGGTGAGCACTTGTTCGACTGGTCCCTTCGGGCTCAGACACAGCACGAGTCCGATGTGATCGCGGGGATCTACTGGGGCGTGATCCGGGCGACCGGCAAGGCCGGCGCGATCACCGCACCGGCCTCGACGGCAACCACTCGAATCGTGGTCGTGCCTTAGAAGGCTACCTCAGGCGCGATCTCACGTACAACACCAGCGGACGCCGCACCGCATCTTCGGGACCGGTGCTCCAGTTGACCGTCAGCCCGTCCACGCCTTCCGCGTTGGTCTCGACGATCTCGCCGGGCATCGTCACGTTCAGTTTGATCTCGGTCAGATGCGCGAAGTGGACTCCGGGAAGGACCTCGCGGATGAATTGGTCGAACGCGTCGTCGGAAGACTCCATCAGCTGGGTCGCCAGGGCGTGGATGTTCTCCACGGACGCATCGGCATACCGACGTTTGACAATCTCGACCGTCTGCACTTTGAGCGCCTCAGTGAGGGCGGCGTCGGAATCCTCGGGCCCATCCGGATCCTCCAGCTCGATCGCCACCTGCACAAGCCCGGTCACCAGACCGGTCAGCTGATCGATCTCGGCGGCTTTGAGATTCGGGTACTCGCCCTGCACCACCGCGCGGTAACGCTCCGCGTAGTATGCAGCGAGCGCTTCCCTCAGACCGCGCCACTGGAACTCCTCGCGGTACTCGATGAGGCTTTCGTCGTCGACGCGCAGTTCTCGCACCGACACCCGGTTCACGAATTCGATCCCGCTGTGTTCCCCGCTCCTCAGGGTCCCGCGAATATGGATATCCCCGCTCTCCAACGACCAGTCGGACGCGTCCGCTGGCTTGGCGGTGCGGCGAAAGGTCGTTCCGGGCAGTGAATCGAGGATCGCCGGTTCGGATGACACCTTGGCCCAGCCATGCCGGCTATCGAGGTGATGAAGCGCCAAGTACTCATCGTATGTAGGAGGCCGCTCCCAATCCCGATCGAGATCCGCCTCGAAACTGACGGCCCGGGTCCCGCTCGCGTCCGGCTGCAGGGTGACTTCAACCGCGTACTCCTGGCACCCCGCCATGAGGAGGAGTAGGAGACCGGGCACCGCGATGGTCAGAACCCGCCGGATGTTGTTTTTCGCTTTCATGACAGAACCTCCTAGAGCGCCGTGCGTGAAGGCAGCTGGCGCGAGGTAACGAAAGACTGAATCGCAGAAAGCTCGAGTTGGTCCTCTAACTTCAAGACATCAATCACGGCCAGAAGCTCTCCCGCCTGGAGCCCGTCCTCCCAGGAGAGAGCTGCTGCGGCAAGGACCGGTCTCGGATTGAATCCCGACCCGAGATCGAGGCGCAGGGTTTGGGCGGAACGCGGGCTGAGAATCACGGTCTGGGCCGGTAGACGCCCGAGCACCTGCCGCAGTTCGCCCACCGTGAGATCTGCTCTCGATCCCAGGAAAGAGGACCAGCGTGCTGTTGCCTCTGAGCCGGCCTCGGAGGCGGCAAACGAGGCTTCCGCCCCTCGAGCGTCCAGTTCCGTCTGCATGGAGAGAAGCCGCGTCTCTTGCTGATCGAGCGCCGCGCGAAGCCCCTCTTCTCTGTGAAGGACCTTCTGCATCTGCGCGAACATCATCGTGTTGGTGAGCACCAGAACCACCGCCAGGCCGGCGAGGGCCGGGCGCAGGATGCCGGCAAACCAGCTCCTTGAACGCTGCCGGCCGGAAACATCCGGGGGGGCGGGCAAGGCCTGCTCCACGCGGGGCCAGATCTCGGCCAGCCGGTCTGCCGGCACGTTGTCTTCCCCCTCGTTTGTCGGGGGATCGGGGTAGAGTCGTCTCATCTTCAGCACCTGTGCACAGAGTTGGCAGGCCTGGGCATGTTCATCGACCCAACGATGGTCCTTGGCTGTCCATTCCTCCTGTGGCCCTCGATCGAGGATGTCCTGGAATCGATCGCAATCTTGCGGGGCACTCATGGCTGGGCCTCCATTTCGAGCAGAAGCTGGGCAAGCCTGCGGCGGGCGAAGTGAAGCGTGCTCCGCAGCGTGGCGGGTTCGATCGACAGCAGGGCGGCCGCACTGCGCTGATCCTGCCCCTCGATATCGATGAGGGCAAACACCTCTTGCTGGCGAGGGGTAAGCGACTTCATCGCCTGGCCGATCTGCGACCAGAACTCCCGGGCGAGAATCCCGCGGTCCGCCGCCCCGGGTCGATCGCCCCCAGCGTCGACGGCCGGCTCGATCTCGCCGGTGATGACCTCGGCCTTTCGTTTGCGATGTCTGAGATGAC
>CAZTDY010000088.1:0-17276 GCA_964612295.1 uncultured bacterium
CACAAAAGGCAGGCTGCGGCCCGGACGACCCATCACAGATCTTCGATCCACAACCAAATGGCTAAATCAGCGCCGTGCTGAAGTACCGCTCCGCCCGATCCGGCAGAATCGTCACCACATTACGTGTGGGGCCGAGTCCCCGGGCGATGAATCCGGCCGCCCAGGCATTGGCCCCGGAGGAGGTCCCCACGAGCAGCCCCTGCTTGAAGGCCAGCTCGCGAGCGGTCTCGATCGCATCCTCGTCGCTGACCGTCATGAGATCGTCGATGACGTGGGTGTCCAGGCAGGAAGGGACGAAGCCGTCGCCGATTCCCTGGATGGCATGAAGACCCGGTTCCTGGCGGAGCAAAGCCGCGGTTTGTTTTGGCTCGACGGCGATGATCCGCACCCGCGGATTGCGCTCCTTGAGGAATCTCCCTACACCTCCCAGCGTTCCGCCACTGCCCACGCCCGCGACAAATGCATGCACCTGGCCCTCGAGCTGGTCCCAGATTTCAGGGCCGGTGAATTGGTAGTGCGTCTCGGGGTTCAGTGGGTTGTTGAATTGGTGCAGGCGCCAGCCGTCTTCCTCCTTGGCGATCTGATCCGCGCGGGACACGGCCTCATCCACACTGCCCTTGGCTGAGGTGAGGATGAGTTCGGCACCCAGCGCGCGGATGATCTTCTTGCGCTCCTCGCTCATGTTCTCCGGCATGACGACCGTGACCGGATGACCTCGCTGCACACCCACCAGGGTCACCCCGATGCCCGTATTGCCGCTGGTCGCCTCGACAATCAGCTGGCCGGGTTTGAGGTCGCCCGAGCGCTCCGCGGCGAAGATGATGTGTTTCGCCACCCGGTCCTTGACGCTTCCTCCCGGGTTCAGAAACTCGGCTTTCGCGTAGAGGGGCATGTCGGTCACGCGGCTCAGCTTGACGAGCGGCGTGTTGCCGATGAGATCGAGAATGTCGGTATTGATGTCCATGTCGCATCCGTCATTGGGTGGGGGGTGGTTCCCTGTCACCCAATTTATCGGACGCAGATCGGTTGCACCTTAGGTGGGGTGTGAGCGGTCCGATGGGTGGGGTTCAATCCGAGGCCTTCTTGCGCCGCTTCTGCTGTGCCTTGGCGGTCTTCTTCTGCTGCTTGGTGAGTTCTTTGGCCGTCTTCGCATCGGGAGCGGCCGACTTGGCGGGGAGGGGCACCAGCGGGGGCTCCGTGCTCTGGGCGCCGGCCGCTTCCTTCTTTTTCCGCCGCGCGTCCAAGATCTTCAGGGTGAGGGATTTCCCGAGCTGACCGATAACGCCGGCGACAAAGACGATCAAGACCCACTTGAGGATTTCGAGGAGGACATCCACCAGAGGACTCCTACTGTCCGAACAGCCAGAGTTGCTCGTATTCGCGCAGCGGCGTTCGTTTCTTCCTTGGGCGGCTCCGTTTTCTAGGGGGCGGCGGACCCTGCTTCGCGCCCTCGGCCGGCTCGGAAGTGGGTACCGGGTCAGCGGCATGGACCAACCCGCCGCTCTCGACCGATCCCGGATCGCTGATCGCCGCGAGCACCGCGGCGAAACCGGCGGGTGCCGCTGCGGCGGCAGCGGGATCCATCTGGGGTTCCTTGCGAGGGGCGGGCCGGTAGATCCCGGCGCGGCGGGCCCACTCGAGAATCTGCTGATAGAACGCGCGGAAGCGCTGGCTGTGGTCGAAGTAGCGCAGATGGGCCAACTCGTGGCAGAGCGTATCGATCATACTCGAGTATTTGAGCGGCTTACCGGTGCGGACGTGGTTGAGCCGAATCTTGATGCGCCCGTCTCCGTGGCAGGACCCGTAGCGCCGTTTGACGCGGGCATCCTCCGCTTCGATGGACTTGTACTCCAGACCGAATTCGTCGGCGATCAACGCGCCGTCGCGGCGCAGCCGTTCGACAAGTTCGCTTCGTTCCCTTCGGCTCAGACGCGACCGGACCTTACCACCAGGTTTGCTGCCCTTGCTCATAGGTGAAGATGCGCTCCTCTTTGCGTGAACCTTCCCTAACCAGCCAGTACAGGGCGCCCGAGGGGACGCCGCCATAGGATAGGGGCTCCTCGGTAGCAATCCGGGTGCCCAACGAAATCCACTTCTCATCCCAGAAGAACAGCTCATAGCTGCTGCCCTGATCGAAGTCGACTTTCTCGATGCTATCCGTGTCGGCGATTTCCTTCCGTTTGGTCGTCGAGTAGAGAACCAGATCGATCGGCTCGTCCGGCCGAGGCTCCAATGTGCGCAGGGTGCCGTCGGCCGTGAGGATGAAGGCCGGCCCGGCCGGCGCAATCTCTTCGCGCAGGTAGAGGGCGGGCAGATAGGCGATGTCGCGCCCCATGTCGACAAAGCGGACCGGGGTTTCGCCCAACCGTCCCCACTGCAGGGCGCCCCACCTCCCGTCGTTGAACACGCAGAGGAACGCACAGCTGATGGTATCGGGTGGGGTCTGAGTGAGAGAGAGACGCACGTCACTGACCGGCACATAGTCGGCCGTGACGTCCGCGTAGTTGCGTCCGGATAACCAGCGAGGCACGGCCTCGTCCTCCGGTTTGGAGAATGCCAGGTTGCCGAGTTGCCGGCCGAAGGTCTTCCGGTAGACCTTGGCCAGCTTGTTCCACAGCCGGTAGTGACCGGGATGCGCCTCACAGCCCATGAAGGGCAGCACCTCGTCGTCGCGTCCGAGAATCGCGTTCCAGGCATGGTTGTTTCCCGAACTCGCCCAGTAGGGGGTGTAGTCACTGGTGACCGGAAGGGCGTTGGCTCGCATCGCGTAGATGGCCAGATTGGTCATGTCCTCGCAGCGCCCCAATCCCTTCTCCCGCATCTCGCAGAGCCCCTGATCGGTCGGGTGAAGATAGAACCGCGAGTCAAACGTGAACCAGCTGACCAGGTCGCGATTGATCAGTTCGGCCGCCTCGATCGGATCGGTCGGGTCCTTCATTTTCTCCGGAAGATCGGCGAAACGCTCCAGAAAGTACCCCCGCCAACTCTCGAGCGGTTCATTGCTGCCGCGGTAGGGAAGGACGTAGGCCAGGAAGTCATCGAATTTCAGATGTTTCGCCCAAGGCCGCTCGCGATAAGCCTTGAACGCGAGGTCGATGTTCTCGATCAAGAGTTCGGCCGTGATGTTTTCGAGGTCCGGCTCGAGCGATTTCCGGTCGTAGTCCAGTTCGCCCCGTTCCTTCTCGATCTCGGTGACCACCTCGATCAAGGCCGAATAGTCGGGGTAGGCCAACACGTCGAGTTCCACTTCCACCCCGCTCGTGTCGAAGAGCGCGAGCTCGGCGAAACTGTGACCCCCCATGTTGGCGATCAGGTATTCGGCGGCCTGGCGTTTCTGCGGATCGCCCAGTTTGGAGTAGTGAATCAGGACCTGCTCCAGCTGGGGCCGATTGTCCTCGGCCTTCTCCAGAGCGGTCTCGACCTCCTGCGGCCACTTCACGTCGGTGGTCGGTCCGGTTGCGGAGCCGGGCGTGCCCGGCCGGCAGGATGCGGACAGAAGAACCAGGAGTCCCACCCAGACCGGCGCGATCAGGTGCAAGAGGCTGAGAGGTCTTCTCGGTTGATGGGGCGTCTGCATCTACCATCTCCTTACAGGGCGACAGGTCAGCCCTCATCGTAGAACGCCACAGACGCACGTCAAGAGGACAACACATGACCGAACGCGTCGATGCGCTGCACCCGCTTCAGGCCAGGGCGGCCGGCATGGATGCGGGCACGCTCGGGGCCGAATTCGGCGGAGGAGATTGCTCGGGAGGTGAGGCGTCTCAAGGAGGTTTCGGGGCCGCGCCTGGTGATCAGGCCCAGTCGTGAGGCGATCCTGCCGGATGTGCCGCCTCTGAACATCGAAGCCATGGCCCGCGCGGCGACGGAATAGGGGTGGCTATCGCCCGCTGGGGAGGGAAGACTCCTTCGCCTGGGAGGTGGTCTGCTCTTTCGCGGCCTTGTCCTTGCCCGTCACCTGACAGGCGGTTTCGCTCATTCAGGTGCGGATGCCAAGGCGGGGAAAGACCACGGCCTGCAGGAAGAACCATCCTGCCAGGACCAGGACGATCACGAATAGATCATTGATCACTGCCGGTCTCCTTTTCGATTCTCGAAGCGACATGGTCCTCCCGGGGCCCGTCAGACTCAAACCCGTCGACGTATCTGAACTAGGCACACCCCGGAGTCAGGCTCCGGGTTCCCTGTCTGGCTCACAGGACTGGCGAGACTAGGGGAGGATCACAAACTTGCGGGCTTCAACTCGATCCCCGGAAGTCGCTCGCACCCCGTAGAGTGCCAAAACTCAGCCCACCAGAACTGATGGTACACTAGCCAGTTACGAGCCGGCCTCGATCCTCCGTTGGGCGGATGCCAAGCGTCCATAGTACGCTTGTAACCATGAAAACGCTTCCATTTCAATTCCTGGTGATGATGCTAGCGGGATGGGTGAGCCGCAACCAGCAGGATGTCATTGACTATCTGCTGGAGGAGAACCGAATCCTCCGAACACATCACGGTAACAAGCGGCTACGGTTCACGGATTCCCAACGCCGACGTTTGGCCCAGAAGGCAAAGAAGCTCAGCCGCAAGGCCCTCCGAAACCTAGAGCCCGTGGTCACACCGAATACTCTGCTCCGCTGGTATCGGACGCTGATTGCCAAGAAGTACGACGGTAGCAAAGCTCGCAGAGCGGGCAGGCCCAAGACTCCGGTGGACATCGAAGGGCTGATCCTGCGAATGGCTCGAGACAATCCTCGGTGGGGCTACACGCGAATTCGCGGAGCACTCCGTAATCTCGGCCATGAGATAGGTCGCAACACCATCAAGCGCATCCTGCTAGAGAATGGCATTCAGCCAGCGCCGACCCGTCGAAAGGGGATGTCCTGGGAGACCTTTCTGAAGTCGCACTGGGGTGCAATCGCAGCCGCCGACTTCTTCAATGTCGAAGTGCTCACATCTGTAGGACTAGTCCGATACTTCGTGTTCTTCGTCATCGACCTGAAGACGCGGAGAGTCGAGATTGCCGGGATTCTGCCTCAGCCGGATGGGAGGTGGATGAGGCAGGTTGCTCGGAACCTGACGGACGCATTCGATGGGTTCCTGGCTGACACTCGCTATCTGATCCACGATCGCGATCCGTTGTTCACCGCTGACTTCCGGATGATCTTGCGGGACAGTGGGGTACGCACGGTCAAGCTCCCGGCGCGGAGCCCTGATCTGAATGCCTATGCGGAGAGATTCGTGCGATCGGTCAAGGAGGAGTGTCTCTCCCAGATCATCCCGCTCGGTGAGGGACATCTCCGCAGGGCTGTGTGGGAGTACACCGAGCATTACCATCTCGAGAGGAACCACCAAGGTCTCGGGAACGAGTTGATCGACGGGCTCCAGGAGGCGGGCCAGGGGCGAGTTGACTGTCGGGAGCGACTCGGAGGTTTGCTCAAGTACTACTACCGGGGGGCTGCATGATGGTCGTCCGAGTTTTGGCACCATACGCCTTACCTCAGAGGTTCGCAAGGGTGTCTCGGGGCTCTCCTATCTTGTCCGCCAAGATAGTCCAGCAAGTTGATGGACAAAGAGAAGCATGGCATCGGGTCTTGGGTGGCGCAATAGAGAAATGTCAGAGATGAGGTCAACGCGCGGATCAGGACTCGACCAAAGTGGGATCGAGCATCCAACGCAGATGCCAGCCCTCCTCGACCCTCATCAGGGCGGCGATCGAAGCTTCAGAGAACCGGACCAGGGTGGGGTCCGACTTCCCGGACAGTACGTGGGCCAGCAGCCGCTCGACGTGTGGCAGGTGGCCGACCAGCATCACCTTCTCGTTCTCGTCGAGGTCGAGGTCGGGGATGATGTCCTCGACCGGATCACCCGGGTTGAGTCCAGCCCGCCAGCGGACGCCCTCCGCGGGCTTGAGCGCGGCGGCGAAAACCTCTGCCGTCTCCTGGGCGCGGGGTTTGCCGCTGTGATAGATCACACCGACCTCGATCTGAGCCGCTTCGAGCACAGACGCGGCCCGTTCCACCTGCGCGCGACCTTCTGAGGTCAAGCGGCGCTCCGGATCTTGGCGCTCGGATGCTGCCAAACCGTGGCGAACGACATACAGCTCGGTCAAAGGCAAGACATACCTCCAGGTTCCGGTGCTGTCCGCTGGGGGCCGCCCTCGAGGGGCGGTCCAGGGTCCGAGCGCATTCTAGGAAGGGATGGCGTTTCCCGCAAGCGCGGCGGCGGACGCTTGACCCAGGGTCGTCTCAGCGGAGCAGGATGATGCGTTCGGGCTCGCACGGGTGCGAGGCGCCAACGAGCCGCAGGGTGTAGACCCCGGCGCCGGGGGCATGGCGGGGAATCACGGTCCGCAGGTCGATCTCGCCGGTGAAGGGCCACCGCGCAAGGACTCGGCCGCTGGCGTCATGAAGTTGCAGGTGTCCTGCCGGCTGCGAGCCACCGGCGGTCAGACGGCTGGCGGGACCGCGCAATGAAATGCGCACGCGCCCGGTGGTGGGATTGGGGTAGGAGCACAGGAATCCTTGTTGCCATAGTCCGCTGCCCGGGATGGAAACTTCTTCGCCGTCCAGCGGACTGTCGATCGCGGCGTTATCCCCAGGTTGAATCGAGAAAAGTCCGCTGGCCCCCGAGACTTCTTCACCCGCCTGGCTCAGCGTGACCCGCACCACCGCCTGATCCGTGTACGCCTGAGGCACGATCCACTGGTGATGACCACTGTCCGGCAGTCCGGCGGCGATCGTTGTCCACGGCCCCTGAAGCCCGGTCGTCGACAGCTCGAGCGTGATCGTGGCCTCTTCGGATCCCATCTGGGCTGCAAGCCAGCGGATTACCTGAACCGACCCGCCGTAGAGGTGCACGCCATGCCCGGGGAACACCGGCATGGCGAATCGGCCGGTGGGCAGGCTGCTTTCGCGCAAGGCGTAGAGGTGGTTCTGATAGGAGGGCCAGGAGCCTTCTTCCTGGACGAGCACGATGTCGTAGCGTCCGTTGTGATCGACGTCGCCTCCCGTGGTCATCGCGGCACTATCGACCGCCGGGGCAATCACCTGGCTGCCCGCGGCGGTCCAGGACCCCGCGCCGTCGCCGGTCCACACCGACAGGGTTCCATCGCCGATGGCGACGACATCGAGGTGCCCGTCGGCATCCATGTCGGCCAGTCGGGAGATGCCGTAGATCCCGCTGCCCGGCAGTCCGCCCGACGCGTTTTCCCAGTGGTCGCCACGCCAAACGTAGACGTGGACCCCTCCCGACTGCACGAACGAGAGGTCCGCGCATCCGTCGCCGTCCACATCGCCCAGACTGACCCCATCGAGCCCCAGCGAGCCGCCGCCGGGCAAGCCGGTGTCGCCGGAGGTGAAGGCCCCTGTACCATCGCCCAGGAAGATCGTCCCGTATTGATAGCTGGCGGCGAAGTCGGCGAACCCGTCGCCGTTCACATCCGCGCAGCAGAGGTGCGAGCGGGCGTTGCCCCCGGTGCGGGCGAAGGTCTGGGTCCAGGTCCCGTCGCCGTTGTTGCGATAGACGTGCACACCGTTGCCGGAACCGAAGGAATTCGAGACCAGATCAAGATCTCCATCGTTGTCGAAGTCGGCGAAGTCGGTGGCGAACATGCCGTAGCTTTCACCGTTGGTCGCGAGGCCATCATCCCAGGGCGTCCAGTTGAGACCGGTCCCGTCACCCAGGGCCGCCTCGATGAGTTGATCGCCGAAGTCGCTCGAAGAATAGTCATGGTGCATCCCGTAGCCGACGTCCAGGTAGGCCGTCGCCGTTCAGATCGCCGACCGCGATGCCGCCGTAACCGAAGTATCCATTCATGTTGATCGACCAGCCACCCGCACCGTCACCGAAATAGACCATGATGCCGTGTTGGTCGGTGTTGATGTAAGGGCTGCCGTGATCGCCGATCGAAAGGAAGTCGACGTGCCCGTCGAGGTTGATATCGGCGAAACAGAGTTCGGTATCTCCGCCGTCCCACTCGGGGAACTCAGGCCCGCTGGGAGACGTGTCAATATAGGTGAGAGCCGGCGTCGTCACGGTCCAGGCGCAGAGCAGGAGCAGGATGAGGGCCGAGTTGAGTCCGACAAGACCAGGAAGTGACCGAAAAGAGGACCTGACCATGAGTAGCCTCCCGGAAGATCCTGGTGCAAACCAGGTTGGGTCGTCGCCGAACGGCCTTGTCATTATAAAGGACCTTCGGGCGCATCGCACGGGAATCCGCTTGCGGTCAGACGACGCCCGACCCAAACTCGCGGGCTGTACAAAAGGGAGCCGGCTGGTGCTCACAGGAACGAGGAACGCAGGTGAGAGGTAGACCGCGACATAGCCGTTGGATCGAGGTGGCGGCAAGCCTGCTCCTGGGCGCCATCGCCGGCATCGTGGCTGTGCACCCGGCCGCGGCTGGGCGCGATATCGAGGCGGGAGCGTTCGAGAACGCGGCGCTTCCCTCGGTCGTGCTCGGCGTCGAGAAGCTCGACGGAGCCGACACCCTCTGGATCGCAGACCCCCCTGCCATTGCGGAGGGCGTCCACGATCCGATTTTCGGATTTCTGGTCGGTTTGCTGGAATCGGGACGCTACGGCATCGTGCCGGTCGGCTATCTGGACGAGATCATGCACGAGGAGGATCACCGGACGAACATTCCCTACAAGCTGATTCGCGAAGTCACTCGCGTCGATGATCCCGACGGCCCACACGCGTGGGTGCGGATCCGGTTTCACGAACCGCTCCGGGTTCCTGTTCCCTACAGCATGCTCGGCTATCATCCGGGGAATCTGGTGGCCACGACGGAGGTCGTCCTGCTCGAGTGGCAGCTGGGCGATGTCCAGTTGCCGGTCCGCAGCCGCGATGGACGGCGCTGGGTGGGTGCCCAGAACGTGACGATTTGGGGAGTGGTCAGCGGGAGAATCGTCCTCGACATCGATGGTCTGATCGATGCGATCCTGGGCGGCAAACTGGACGACACCGACATTATCACGTTAGGGCTGTTCGACTACGAGGGAGATCGATTCGCCCTGGCCGCCGGGTTCAACGACGATGGGCAAGGTCGCTCGGGCGCTCTCGATCTGGGCACGGACAAGATTCGTTTCCCCGCCCCCGACGAGTTCAAAGTGATCGGCCGCGAGCTGCGCCGCATGACGATCAACCGTCTCGCCTGGCACAAGATCCCCGCCTGGAAACCGCCTGAAGACTAGCCGGGCGGGACACCGGCGCGCCTAGCGGCCCACTGTCAGCGGCAGGTCGATGTGTTCCTGATCCTCTCCCTCGACTTCCCACGCAAGAACGAGCGCCTCGGCCAGCATCGCAATGCGGAGCAGGGCGGGATCCTCTCCGGCCCAATAGTAGACGAGGTTCACGAGCTCGTCGGGTGGCGGCCGGTCCCAGGTGCCGATCAGGATCTGGATCAGATCCAGCCGCCGTTTGACCTCGCCCCCGGGCCAGTCCTCGCGGAGCCGGTCCAGCGCTTCGATTCGGTAGTCGAGCGTCATGAGGCCCGTGTCCTGGTGAAACCACATGTCGCGCGCGAGGTTGTGAAACTCCAGATCGGGCACCCTGCGGGGCGTCTCGAGGTTGGGGAGCAGTCCGATGATCATGAAGCGCAGCGCGGCCTCGCTGGCGCGATCCAAGCGAAGCTCGATTCGCCGCGTGGCCATGGTCTCGTCGACCTCCGGGCCCCCGGCGCCCTGCACCCAACGCGCCACGGACATCCACCCGAATTCGTCGACTCGAACCTGCCAGACATCGCTGACCGCGCTACTGCCCACCTGCAGCCTGAAGGTGAGTTCGGCATGTTCGCTGGGAAGATCGATGTGACGCATCTCGCGCACGTTTTCGAAACGGTAGGGATCGTCTTCACCCACGAGAAAGTCCAGGAAACTCCGGCCCACCCACTCTTCGGCGTCATCGATGGGTGGATGGCCGGGGGGAAGCTCGGGTTCCGACTCGTGGGTCGCGGGGCGCTGGAGTTCGCCCTGGGCGGTGCTCTGCCCGGCGCGCTGATTGGGGTCCTTGAGCACTGTATAACCACACCCGGCGACCAACAGCGCGAGGGTGATCGTCAGGGCAAACAGAGCACCATTAGGCCCCGCGCTGATCGAGCCGCGCGAGCCCTGCTGAACGTGCATCCGCCAACGCATGATCGTACTCCTCTCGGGTAATCCTCCGCTCGAGCGGCCCCAGGTTCGCCACCCTTCCGGCGGGATGATACTGGTCCATGATGTTCACATAGGTCTCGCGTGAGATCTCCCGGGCTAGAAACCCGCAGATCTCACGCGTGCCGGCTTGGCCCTCGGGCAGGACGAGGTGGCGGACCAGGAGACCTCGTCTGGCCACGCCGTCCGGATCGATGTCCAGGTCACCCACCTGCCGGTGCATCTCCTTGATCGCCTCTTTTGCGCGAACGGGGTAGTCCGCCGCCTCACAATAGCGCGTCGAGGCTGCCTCATCCCAGAACTTGAAGTCGGGCATGTAGACGTCGACGATCCCGTCGAGCAGCTGGAGCGCATCGACACAATCGTACCCGCCGGTATTGTAGACCAAGGGCAGACGCAGCTGGTTCCGGGCCGCAACCTCCAGGGCCTCGAGCATCGCGGGAATCACGTGCGAGGGCGAGACAATGTTGATGTTGTGACACCCGCGAGCCTGCAGATCCAGCATCAGGGCGGCCCACTCGTCGGCGGTGACCTCGCGCCCGAGCTTGCGGTGGCTGATGTCGTCGTTCTGGCAGAAGTCGCAGCCGAGGTTGCAGGAGGAGACGAAGATCGTGCCCGATCCGCCGCTGCCCACCAACGGCGCTTCCTCGCCGAAGTGCGGTCCGGAGCTGGCGAGAATCGCGTGACGGCCGGTCGCGCAGAATCCGAATTCGCCGCCCGTTCGGTCCACGCGGCAGAGGCGGGGACAGAGATCGCAGGCGTTCATCCGAGCCTGGGCGCGGCGGATGCGATCCTCGAGCGTTCCCGACTCCAGCAGTCTGACATATCCGGGTTCCATCCGCTGCAATGATGGGTGTTGGGGGTGTGCATGACAAGCCGTGGTTTGGATCGTACACTGGCATTGCGGGACACACGTGGAGGGAACGATGAGGATAGTGGGAGAGAAAGTCTGTTTGCGCGATCGTCGATTCGAGGACCTGGAGGACATCCGGCAATGGTTCGCCCCGGGACAGGCCTGGCATCAATGGGACGCCGCCTGGGAAACTCGGGAATGGAGCGAGGAACGCGAACTCCGCATGATGGAGAGGATCGCGGAGTATGCGGCCAAGCCCGATGAGCCTCGAACGAGTCTCGAGATCGAAACGCGCGATGGCAGTCACATCGGGTGGGTGAACAGCTATTGGGTCGGGCGCGCGGGGAACTGGCGTGATTGCGGCATCCTGATCGCCGATGAATCGATCTGGGATCGGGGCTTGGGCCGCGAGGCGTTCACGCTCTGGACCGACTACTTGATGCGCGTGCATGAGCTGCCCCGAATCGGGATGGGCACCTGGGCGCGCAATCGCCGCATGATCTGGGTGGCGGCCCGGGTCGGCATGCATGAGGAGGCCCACTTCGCCTCGGCGCGCGAAGTCGAAGGACGACGCTACTGCGCGGTCAGATGGGGCATGACGCGGGCTGAGTGGGAGCGGCACGCGTGCGCGGAGCCCGGCGATGGACTGCGCGGGTTTGTGCGCGACGACTGGACGGCGGTCTGCGGGCTGATCCGGGAGCTCTACAACGTGCATCGCACCTTGCAGGGTGGCCCCGAATTCATGGCCGAGGAGGCGCGCGACACACTGTTCGCCTGGCGCGCCCGGCGCAAGAACCGGTTGTGGGTGTGGCAGGAGGACGGGCGGGTCGTGGGGCTCGCGCGCGCCCGGTGCGACGGCGTTACCTTCATGGAGGAACTGGTCGTCGCCGAGGACATGCGCGGGAAGGGCCTGGGAACAAAGATGCTGCGGGGCATCGAGGAACAGCTTCGCGAAGAGGGGGAGACCGATATCTTCCTCAGCATGGTCTGGCCGGGCAATCTGCGGGCCTTAGACCTCTACCGGCGGCTCGGATACGATCTCATCAACACCATCGAATTGCGCAAGGGGCTCGATGAGGACCGGCGTGGTCAGCCGACCCGGTTTCTCGGTCGGTCCTTTCACCTCGGCAAGTCCGTCCCGCCGATCGAAGCGGAGTAGCGGCCAGGGGTCGGTCAGGCCTCCGCTGCGACCTCGGCCGCGGCCTTGCCGAACGCGGCCCAGAACGGATCCACGCGAGGGTGTACGAGCGGAGTGGTCGTCCCGTCCGCCGCAATCCGGCAACCTTCCTCCTTGGGCAGCACCTCGCCGATGATCGCCGTGAGGATTCCCTCGCCTTGGAGCGCGCGGACCACCTCGTCGGCCTTGTGCGGCCGGCAGGTCAGCAGCAGGGTTCCCTCGCTGATCGATGTGTAGGGATCGATCTCGAAAAGCTCACAGATTTGAGCGACCGATTCCTGGACCGGGACGCGGTCCTGCTCGATCAGAAGGCCGACCCCGGAAGCTCCGGCGATCTCGATGAGCCCTCCCCAGACGCCGCACTCGGTGGCATCGTGCATGGCGGTGACCCCATCATCGCGAACGCCGACGGCGGCCGCGATCTGCGCCTCTTTGACGACGCTCATCTGCCAGAAGATCTCCTGGGCCTCATCGGCGAACGCCTGTCCGTGCTTGGCGGCGAGCTTGTCGGGGAAGGTGGCGGCGAAAAGGCCGGCCGCCTCAACGGCCGCACCCTTGGTGATGAGCACCTGGTCGCCGGGCCGGGCCATGGTGGGTGCGATGTAACGATCCTTCTCTCCAATCGCCATGACCGTGGCCCCGCCGACCATCGGATACTCGCAGCCCTCGTACCGGCCGGTGTGACCGGTGACGATGCTGACACCGAGCTTCTCGGATTCCTCATGAATCGTCTGCCACATACGCGTGAACTGATCGCTGGTGATCGACATCGGCAGGTTGAGATCGACGGTCATATAGCTGAGCGGCAGTGCCGAGGTGGCCGCGTCGGAACAGAGGATGTGTACCGCGAACCAGGCCGAGCGTTCCCACCCATAGGGGGGAACGATGAAGATCGGATCGGTCGTGAGCGCCATGACGCGCCCGGCGCCGATGTCGATGACGCCGATGTCCACCCCGTGCTGCGGCCCTACCAGGATCTCTTTCCGCTTCTTGCCCAGCCTCGGGTAGATGACCGTGTCAAAGACCTCGGCCGAGATCTTGCCGATCGCGGGAAGTTCGGGCTGCATGGGATGGCCTCCTCACTTGAGCAAGATACCTTTGGTGGTGATACAGGCTCCGCTGCTCTCCAGCCTGAACAGGTAGAGGCCGGCCGGCATGGCTCTGCCGGTGACGTCGCGGCCGTCCCAGGGCAACACATGTTCGCCCGCCGCCAGAAGGCCTGAAACAAGGCTGCGAACGTGGCGTCCCCTCAGATCGTACACATCCAGCGCCGCTCGACCCGCCTGGGCCTGCGTGAAGCGGACCTCGGTTGTGGGAGTGAAGGGGTTGGGCATGTTTGCCGCCAGCCTGATCCTGAGCGGCGGCTCTGTTTCGACCGCCCCCGTCGAGCTGACCGTGAAGGTGACGGTTTCGGACCACTCGCTCCACATCAGATTCTGGTCGCGGTAGCGAAGCCGCCACTGGTAGCTCTCATCCGGCGTGAGCAGCTCCGGGTCGAGGTCCAGCCTGGTCAGATCGAGGCCCGCATTGAGATCCACCGGCACCCAATCGGGCGAGCCGCTGTCGCCGTAGACGTTTTCCCAGTGACGAACCGCATCGACGATCGCCTCGTTCCAGTCCCCGCCTTCGGGAGCCAGCTGGAACCGTGAACTCATGATGGGATCTCCGCCCTCGAAGGCGGAACCCTCCAGAGCGGGGGCCTCGGGCACCAGACCGATGGGGGAGACGGCTTGCGGAGCCAGCGGAGGATCGGCATCGAGATGGCGGCTGAAGCTGTCGAAGAGCTCGTTGTCCATGGGCCGGTTTCCATGCCCCAGACTGAAGCTGGAGGCCGTGTAGCTTCGTGCCGCGCAGTCGACATCGAAGATCACGTAGCAGTAGTAGTCGTGGGCCCGCTGAATCTCGGAGTAGTCCTCCTGATTCGAGTACATCCCCCAGCGGTCGAGCGCCGAGCCCCCTCCTCCCGATAGAAGCAGACGCAGGCTGCCCTCTTGCGGCGCGCCCCGCTCGTAGTTGTGGGAGTGACCGTAGAAGAGGCCCTCGACCTTACCGTACTGGACCAGCAGGGGGATGACCTCATCCTGGACCCAGGCTGTATTGCCGTCGGGCCAGATCTCGCTGCGGCCCGGATGGTGGTTGTAGACGAAGACCCAATCGATGCCATCGTCGATCTCGGCCGCCTCGAGTTCGTCCTCGAGCCAGGAGAGCTGGGTGCTACCGCAGGTATTGCTGTTCAAGGCGATGAACAAGACAGGACCTACACGGAAGTCGTAGTACCGTTCGCCCTCGGGGCCGGCGAAGTCCTCGTACCGCATGTACTCGTAGAAATAGGACGACTCGCCCTCATGATTGCCGATCGACACCATGAAGGGAAGTTCGCCCGAGACCGATGAGATGGGAATGAAATACTCGGACTTGTACTGGGAGAGAACTGAACCGGTCGTGACGATGTCGCCCACGTTCAGGACAAGATTCATTCCCTGTTCCGGATCAGGGCCGTAGAGCTCGATGACCTTGTCGCGAAACGCCTGAACAACAGCGGTGTGTGAAACCGCATCGGTTCGGTTGTCACCGTAGACCATGAACCGAACATGCGTATCGGTGGCATCGTCGGCCGGTTGCGTCCTGAAGCGATGAACCTCGGATTCGTCCTCCCCTGTCACACAGCGATAGAAGTAGCGAGTATTGGGCTCCAGTCCCGTCAGGTGGACATCGTGCCAGACCGTCGTCGCATCGAGAACGGTGAAGCTGCCCGTGGTCTGCAATCCTAAGTTCTCGTCGAGGCCGTACTCCACGGCCGAATCGGAGCCATCGATCGAATGCCATCCGACATGCACGGATGTCGGGGTCGGTGTCTGCAGATAGGGCAACATCTCGGCGGCGGGCGGATCGGTGACCTCATGCCCATAGCCTCCGAGATCGGTCAGATCCTGGGCCGACAGATCGGTGTCGAAAAGCCATACTCCCGCCACATCGATGATGTTGTCTTCTCCGTTGTCGTCGGCAAAGAAGAGGACCTGGTTGCCGTTCTCGGCCGGATAGAGCGAGAAACGGCCTTCGAAATCCTGCGGGCCGCCGTTGTGAAGCAACTGGCCGTCGAGGTAGTAGTCGTAGTGTTCTCCGAGATTGACGGAGATCGCCAGCCGATACCATTCGCCGGGTGTGAGAATGTCGTAGGAGTATCCGGTCGCGCCGACTCCGACGTGTCCTTGCTGATTGACGAACCATTCACCGTCGTTGCTGTTGGTGTAGTTCGTTTGATAGAAGCAGTACCACTGGCCGATCTGAGGGATCCTGATATCCATGACGAGAGAGAACCGGTTGACCCATTCGGGGTCGCCGTTGCCGTTCGCCGGGATGTCATGAAAACAACGGTAGTAGCTGCCCACATCGATACGAATCGCACCGTCGCCGCCTTCGGGACCGGGAATGGCTTCGTGGGACCCGACGAGTTGCAGGTCGTTTCCGATTTCGGCTATCAGCAGGCTGTCGACGTTGTCGAATGTCCATGCCCCAACGGGGTCCGGCCTGCTAGCCGTCGCGGCAGGGGCGGCGATGCAGAGACAGCCGAGCAGAAACAGCATGTGGATGATGTGACCACGCGAAGATGTCATGGAATCCTCCCAGATTAGGGACCAGATCCATTATACCACGATTCATCGGACAGCCCGGCCAGGAACCTCTCGACCTCGGCCGGATGTTTGAATTCGGCGGCGTGGGCCTCGCCGTGGCGGCCGCTGCCCAGCAGTTTCCCGTAGGCCCGGCGGTTCTTTCCGTGGGTCGTGATGATCCACCAGAGGATGGACTCGCGGCTCAAGAAGCTCTGCCGGAAGGTCTCGTAGCAACCATTGAAGAGTTCTTCTTTGGTGCGGGCCCGTGTGATCGTCCTGCGCAGACCCCGCCAGAAGACGCGCGGAAAGGAGAGATTCAACCAGAGGATGGCCGTTGCCCGAGGCCAGACGATGTCGCGGACCCTGGGGTAGTTGCCGTCCAGGATCCAACGGTCGGCGGCGGTGAGGGCTTCGACCTCGGCGCGCAATTCATCGCGTGGTTTTTCGCCCCAGTTCGGTTGCCAGAAGATGGCGTCCAATTCGATGTGGTGCAGGCCGAGTTTCCCGGCCAGGGCACGCGAAAGGGTGGTCTTCCCCGAGCAACTCGTGCCGACGACGACCACCCTGCGCAGATCGATCTGTTCGATGGGCCCTGTCACACTGACCTACTTCAGCAGGACCTTTGCGATCTTGGGGAGCATCCAGTCCAGCTCATCCTTCGTGATGATGAGCGGGGGCGCGAAACGGATGACGTTGTCGTGCGTCTCCTTCGCCAGGATACCCTCATCCCTGAGCGCCTCGCAGTAGGAGCGGGCCTTCGTGTTCAGCTCCACCCCGATCAGGAGTCCCTTGCCGCGCACCTCGGTCACGACGGGCGCGCCGATCTCGCGCAGCTTCGTCCGGAAGTACTGGCCCAACTCCTCGGACTTCTCGACGAGATTCTCGTTCTTGATGACATCCAGAGCCGCGCGGGCGACCGCCGCGCCCAGCGGGTTCCCTCCGAAGGTCGAGCCATGGTCTCCCGGGCGGAAGACACCGAGGATCTCCTTCGAGGCGGTCACGGCCGAGACGGGGTAGACCCCGCCGCCCAGCGCCTTGCCCATGATCAGAATGTCGGGCTTGACGTCCTCATGATCGCAGCAGAACTGCTTGCCCGTGCGGCCGAAGCCGGTTTGAACCTCATCGGCCACCAGCAGCACGTTGTGCTTGGTGCAGATCTCGCGCGCGGACTTGAGATACCCATCCGGGGGCACGCAGACCCCGCCTTCGCCCTGGATCGGCTCGACCAGGAAGCCGACCGTGTTCGGGGTGATCGCCTGTTCGAGGGCTTCGGCGTCGCCGTAGGGAATCAGTTTGAAGCCGGGGGTGAAGGGCCCGAAGCCGTCCTTGTATGCCTCTTCCGAGGAGAAGCCCACGATGGTCGTCGTGCGGCCGTGGAAGTTGCCGTTGCAGACGATGATCTCGGCCTGTCCTTCCGCGACGCCCTTGACCTTGTAGCCCCACTTGCGGGCGGTCTTGATGGCGGTCTCGACCGCCTCGGCGCCGGTGTTCATCGGCAGGGC
>CAZTDY010000089.1:0-16628 GCA_964612295.1 uncultured bacterium
TGCAACAGGTGAGTCAGTTCTTTGTGAAGGTCAAAAACGTTGGACACCACTGACTTCATCTATATGCCAGGTATCGGACTGCCCAACGACATCACCTCGGACAGTGCGGGCGTCATCTACGTGACCGACTACTGGGGAGACGCGCTCTACACCATCGTGGGTGGGGTGCCCAGCATCCTGATCGACGAGGGCCTCTACTTCCCCAACGGCATCCTCTACGATGCCGCGAACCACCGCCTGCTGACGCTGGCGCCCGGCCTCTCGGGATGCCCGGTGATGGAGATCTCGCTCGCGGACACCACGATCACACCCTTGGTCAACACCTGGCTCGGGGGCTATGACGGGATCGTGGCGGATGATCAGGGCCGGATCTACATCTCCGAGTGGACCAACGATGCGATCCACCGATATGACGAGCCGTTTTCTCCACCTCACACGATCTTCTCGAGCGGCCACACCGACCCGGCCGATATCTACTACGACTCGGTGCACGGGCTGATCTGTGTCCCCAACTTCAGCACGCACTCGATCGATTTCGTTGGGGTGGACCCGGCCGGTCTGGATGAGAACGAGGCCCCCGTCCCCAGCTCTGAAATCACCTTGCTGCAGTGCTACCCCGACCCGTGCTCTTCGGCGGCGACGCTTCGGTATCAACTCGCAACGCCGGGAGAGGTGCGCATCACCCTCTGCGATCCTCAGGGGCGGCGGGTTGGAGAGGCGCTGCAGGTCTGGAGTGGATCCGGCGCCCAGCAGCAGCGGCTGGACCTGTCCGCTCTGGCGACCGGCGTCTACCACTACCTGATCGAATCGAATGGGCAGGGGCGGTCCGGGTCACTGGTGGTGGTCCGGTAGGGTACCGAACGGCGCTGCCCGTAGAGGCCTAGCCCGGCAAATCACCCCTTGGCAGTTCGCCCTCCCGGTGCCATCCTATCCACAGAGATGCTCCTCCCGCCCCGGGAGAAAGCGGCAAGGAGATGTTCACGTACGTGATCTGGATAGGTCGACCATGCCCTGCGACGTTCCGGAAGAACAGCTCTGGAGTTGGATCGATCGCGATGCACCCGAACTCGAGGAGCACATCACCACCTGCCCGCAGTGCCGGGCCCGCGCGAACGAGCTGCGCACGGATATGGGCCTTCTCTCAGCCGAATCGTCCGCAGCCGATCTTCCGATGCCGGAATCGATCGGCCCCTACCGCGTCATCCGCCTCCTGGGCGAGGGCGGACAGGCGCTGGTCTATGAGGTGGAGGCACCCTCGTCCCTCAGGCGGGTGGCTCTCAAGGTGCTCAAGGGGGGGTGTTTCGTCGGCCAGCAACACCTCAGACGATTCCGCCGCGAAACGCAGGCCCTCGCCAACCTCGAGCACGCTTCGATCGCCAAGATCTTCGAGGCAGGACATACAGAGGGCGGACTTCACTACTTCGCGATGGAGCTGGTCGAAGGTGTTTCGTTGGATGCACACGTCCGTGACCACCAACCCACCCGACAAGAGCTGCTCGCGCTATTCGTCAGGATCTGTGATGCCGTCGGTCATGCACACGAACAAGGTGTGATCCATCGAGACCTGAAGCCGTCGAACATCCTGATCGGAGAAGACGCCACCCCCAAGATTCTGGACTTCGGGCTGGCCCAGATCACAGGTGACGCGTTCAGCCACACCTATACCATCACCGAAACCGGCATGGTGGCGGGCACCCCTCGCTACATGAGCCCGGAGCAAGCCCTCGGCGTGCCCAATACGGTGGATGCGCGCACCGACGTCTATTCCCTTGGCGTGATGCTCTATGAAATGCTGACCGGCCAACCACCCTACGAAATCGCACTGATGTCCCCCCACACCATCCAGACGATCTGCGAGATTCCGCCGCGCAAACCGAGCAGCCTCAACCCGGCGCTGCGCGGTGATCTGGAGACGATCATCCTCAAGGCTCTCAGGAAGGAGCCGGAGAACCGCTATGCTTCCGTGGAGGCTTTCACCCTGGACGTTCAGCGGTTCTTGGACGGCGCACCGATCGAGGCCCGGCCGCCCAGTTCGATCTACCTGATCAGACGGCGTTTGTCGAAGCACCGACTGGCGACCGTGCTTGGCGCGGCGCTCCTCATTCTGGTGACCGTGATCCTCTGGCGTGTCCTGCAGCCCCCGTTCAACGAGCTGAACGTCCGCAGGAACCTGCTGGATCTGCAATGCCAGATGTTCGACGATTCGCGAGATCGATCTCTATTCCTCAGGGCGAGGTCGGCCGCATCGCGGTACCGCCAACTCCCGGAGGCAAAACTTGTCTCAGTCCACTCATCGGTGATGATCCGTGACGTCCGCCAGGCGGTCAATCAGCTGGAACTGGCCTTAAAGGATGACCCTGACCGGCGGCCGTACTGGGCGATGCTGGAGGCAATCGGGGTTGAATCACTCGATCCCCCACCTGGCGCACAACCTCTCCTGCCCTCGGAAGCCGGCACCGACCTCACGGCCGAAGACTGTTATCTGATGTCGTTCGCCACACTGGATCCCGAGCGTGCCCTCGAGTGGGTGCGCGAAGTCATCGCGCGGGATCCTGACCACCTGCTCGCAATGGAGGCGATTGCCCGCCTGAGCGATTTCACGGGTGACATCGAGGGCGCCATCAAGGCGGCCAAACAGCTGATCACAACCGAGAAGACCCCCTCGCGGTGGCATGCATTCACAGGGGGCCTGCAACTCAGAGCCGGTCGGCTGGACCAGGCGATGGAAACGGTGGAGGAGTGGCTCGCAATCGAACCCACCTCTCACTCACCCCACTTGGCACGCGCGACAATCAACCGGCGCCTCGGTCGCTATGACGATGCAATCGCCGACTTCACCCGGGCCGTCGCAGTCTCGCCCACGGAACGGACGGCCGCCTGGTGGGTCTATCATCGATCAACGGCCCACTGGATCAACGGCCAGCCTGAAGAGGCCGTGGAAGACTGCCGGGCAGCGTATCGATTGATTGTTCACGCCACCTACGCCAATGCCCGCCTCTCGCTCTATCTGATGGATCTGGATCGCCCCGCCGAGGCGGCTCAAGCACTCGCCGACGCTCGAGCGAACGTGCGAAACGACCCTTGGCTCGACACAATTCTCGCGACCATCGCGGGAGATCTGACGCCGGAGGCATTGATCGAAGCCGGGCTCGCAGCGGGCCCGAAGCAGACATGTGAAGCCTACTACTACGCAGCCGAACTCTGTTTGCAGTGTGGCCGACGTGAGGACGCGCTCGAGTGGTTTGAGGCCTGCGTGCAAACCGGCCTCGTTTTCGATCCCGATCAGAGCGTGAGCTTCCCCGATCTCATGAGTGAGTATGAGCTGGCCCAGTGGCGGCTGAGGACGCTCCGGGAGGAGTGAGCCTTCCGGTCCGATATCATCCCGCGACCGATTTGTGTTCGCGGAGTTTCTGAAGGCCTTGGAAGAGGCGTGACTTGACCAGTTTCACTGGAATCTCCAGCACACTGGCGATCTCATTCCTCGAGAGCCCCTCCGTATAGCGCAACCTCAGAACCTCGCTCTGATCCAAAGGCAGCGCACCCAGGAGCTGCAGCAGCTGAGCCCGCTGTTCCTGCCTGACCATTCGGGTGAGATCACCGGTCAGCTCCAGCGCGAGTCCGGGCTCGGTGGGTAGCATCTGGTCATCGCGTTTTCTGCCCCGACCGCGAAGGAGATCGAGACAGCGGTTGCGGGCAATGCGGTAGATCCACGCGCGGAAGTTGTCGGGAATCGTGGTGCCGGCGAGGACCTTGCAGAAGACATCCTGGACGGCATCCTCGGCTTCATCCCGATTCCCCAAGTAACCCCAGCAGAAGCGGAGAAGACTGGCGCGGTACGCCTGGGTCAGGAGAGCGCCGACCTCTGGATCGCCGTCCCGCAGGCGCATGACCAGCGACGGGGTCAGGTCCTGGTCATGGTCATTGTTGTTCCCGGTTTCGGGCATCGCGTCACACCCTCCGCTGCCCCATCGTGCCGTTCCTGTGAGCGGCTGACAAGAGGGAAGTGTGAAACGAGTGCCAACGAGAGAGGCCGGGGCTCCCGCCGGAGGCTGACCCGTGCTCTGCCTCCGACGTTTGCTCCCGACCTCCGCGCGGATCGAGGATTGGCTGTGCGGCCCCCTGCAACTACTGAGATCGAATCAACCGGGTGTGGGATGCGCCTTCGGCTGTCTGTAGTCTGGCGAAGTAGACACCGCTCTGCGCCGGCTCACCTTTCTCTGAGTGACCGTTCCAGGCGACGACATGCGTGCCGGCATCCAACACTCCATCAACCAGGCGGCACACCCGGCGACCCTCCAGGTCGAACACATCCAGCCGCACCGGTTCGGCCGCCGCCGCCGGTGACAACTGAAACGAGATTCTCGTGCGCGGTAGGAAAGGATTGGGCATGGCGCCGAGCAGTCTCGAGGCGTAGGCAACCTCGCGTTCCGGAGTGGCTGCACTGTTGCCGGGCGCGCCGACCCAGAAGCCCCCCGTGATTTCGAAGCTGCCATCGGTGGACACCAACAGGCCTACGTCGGGCTGACCGATCGCGCCAAAGGCCTCGAACTCTCCGCCCGCGACCACACTGCCCCCACCGTCGACTGTGTAGCGAGGAATCTCGAAGTCACCGTCTCTCGTCTGTGCGGCTGCGATGCTAACGCCCAGAAACACCCCCAGAATGATCCAGCCTGGATATCCGATCCCGCGCGCGAATCGATGCGCTCTCATTTGGCACCTCCCCTCCGGCCGGAGAAGGCTCTCCAGGCGAGACCGAGGGCGGCCATCGCAGCCAGTCCGGTGCAGGCCTTGTAGCCTGTGGCGGCCGTGTTGCTGGAACCGGCAAGGGCGTCGCCCCGCGCGACGAGGATCTCGAGCTCGCGGATCCGATCTTCGAGTTCACCGATGCGCAGGTCCTGCTCGCAGGCGATCTCATCGAGCGCTTTCACCCCAGCCACGGCAACGCCTGCCACATCGAAAGGCGCCAAATACTTCTCAGCCCGCGTTCCCTGCTCGGTGCGTTCAAACACCTGGTAGAAGTCCTCTGCACAGGGGCCGATGTGGCGAGCTTCGCCGTTCTTGTATCTCCAGGAATCGACCGGTAGCGCCCTGAGGCGTTCGAGAAGCTCGGCCTGGTCAATCTCCTCGAAATCGGTCTTGAAGGTGCGACTGCTCGAGCTACTCCAGTTGCCGTTGACATCCAGGTAGACACCGTTGCCGTTCGCGTGGCCCTCCGTACCGACGACAATGGGGTGGTCGCCGGGGTCTCCATCCTCCGAGTCTCTGTTGATCCAGAGGCTCCCGATCGGATCCATAGAGGGGTCACCGTCGAACATGCAGACTGTGTTCTCGCGGTCCACCTGAACGCTGAACCCGATTGCCAAGCTGAACCAGTTGTTCACACTCGATTCGGCGCCGCAGATGATGGCCGAGTAAGATGCATAGTCTCCGATCACATTGTCATACCCGGCAGAGATGAGACAGTGGTTCGACTGGATGAGGTTGCCACCACCTGCGCAAATCACACTCGTGTCGCCGTCGATTTGGTTGCGGATCCCGGCCCCGATCGTACTGCGGTAGCCGTTGATGACGTTTTCTTGACCGCCCGCGATGCTGCAAGCCTTGCCATTGGCGTGGTTGTCCTTGCCGCCGGCCACGGTCGCATAGTCTCCCTCGGCGGTATTGCCGCTCCCACCGCCAACAGTTGCGCCCGTGCCATTGCCTCTACCGGGAAACCCGACACTGTTGTTCATGCCGCCCCCGATTGTCCCGTAGTCGCTGTAGATCATGTTTGGCTGGGGATTGGGGTAGCCCAGTGAATCGTAGGGAGAGCCGCCACCGGAGATGGTTGCCCCGATCACGGTGGGATCAACCATGTTCTGGAAGTAGCCGCCCACGATGTTGGGCGACTCGTCGTTCTGTTCGGTCCACAGCCCGGGGAGAGCGAGCGCATAGGGCGCCGCGGTCAGCTCTTGCCGGGGTTCGAGAAGAGTGTACTCCCCACCACCGTTCACCCTGACCTCGATCTCGAGCCAACGCGCCTCTCCGTTGAAAACCCCTTCGGCCCCGAAATCGAGATTCGCGGCAAACGCACCGCTGGTGACCGTCACATCCGGCAACTCGACCGGCGGCCCACCGACCGGACTCCCGAGGGTCAGCGCGTCATGCAGGGTGAACCGAAAATCGAACTGCCCCGTCGCGGCATTCCCCTGGTACCTGAGTTCGCCCTGGTAGGTGAACGCGGTGCCCACGCCCGTCTGGGCGAACGAATCCCCCGACATCACCAAGAGGCCAAGGACCAACACCGTGTATAGAATCATGCTCTTCGCCATCGTACGGCTCCTTTCACCTGTCACCGGCATCTTCGACTCCCTTCCTTCTGAACCTGCTGGGCGATGGAGGATGGCGCCCATCTGTAAGGGATGACGATCGTCGAGCGAAGGTGACGGAAAGAAATGCGGGAAAGAACCCATCGAGGCGATCGCGCGGTGGGCGTCGGCGCTAAGTCTCTGCGCCGCTGCATCTTCGTTGCATTCGCCATGAATTCGCACTCATGACTTACAGCCCCACAATTGTTAACATACGTACACTTCAGGGATTCAATCGGTGCACAGTCGGCTCAGCAAGGAGAGAACATGTCGGCCACAGGACTGACGGTGGACACGGAACTCGACCTCCGCTTTCGCGGGCTCAAACGGCTGATCGGGAACACGCCGCTCCTGGCCGTGAGCTTCCGCTATCGCGGCTCGGAGCGCACGATCTTCGCAAAGGCCGAGAACCTCAACATGACCGGCAGCATCAAGGACCGCATGGCACTGCATATCCTCCGGCGAGCGCACGATCAGGGGCTGCTCAAACCCGGGGGACTCATCGCCGAGGCGACCAGCGGCAACACCGGGATCTCCTTCGCCGCGATCGGTGCCGCGCTGGGGCATCCGGTTTCGATCTTCATGCCGGATTGGATGAGTCGTGAACGGATCGACCTCATTCGTTCGCTGGGTGCCCAGATCAACCTGGTGAGCAAGGAGGAAGGTGGATTCATCGGAAGCATCGAGATGGCCGAGAAGCTGGCCGCCGATCATCCGAACGCACTGCTCACCAGGCAGTTCTCGAATGAGGACAACATCCGCGCACACTATGACACCACCGGCCCGGAAGTCTGGTGGCAGTTGCGCTTCAAGAATCTGCGCCCGGAAGCTTTTGTGGCCGGCGTCGGCACCGGGGGGACCATCATGGGCGTGGGACGCTACCTGCGCGAGCAGAACCCCGACATCAAGCTCTATCCTCTGGAACCGGCCAACTCCCCCACGCTCTCCACGGGGCACAAGGTGGGCAAGCATCGAATCCAGGGTATCTCTGATGAGTTCATTCCGCCCATCATGGACTTGGGCTATCTGGATAGCGTCGTCAGTGTCGATGACGGCGACGCGATTCTGATGTCACAACTGCTGGCCCGTAAGCTCGGCATCGCGGTGGGGATCTCATCCGGCGCGAATTTCCTGGGCGCCCTCAAGGTGCAGAACGAGCTGGGCGAGAAGACGGTGGTGGCGACGGTCTTCCCGGACGACAACAAGAAGTACTTGAGCACCGACCTTCTCGGCGAGGAGCCGGTGCGTGAGGACTTCCTGTCGCCGGAGGTGGAACTCTTGGGATTCCGCGCCTTCAAACGTGTCTGTCACACCTGCTGCGATCCCACAGAGTGCACGCAGGGGTGGCCCGATGGTGACGATACGGCCGACCCGCTTCCGCCCTGCCCTCGCCGCGGCGTATAAGAAAACCGGCGGGAGCTTCTTATGCCCCGCCGGCTTATCGAATGCGCAATCGGTTCGTGTGACTTAGTGAGCCACAATCACCTTGGTCGCAACCTCATCCAGTCCCGCGCGCAGACGAGTGAGATACACGCCTGCCGGCAGCAGACGAGTGTCGTCCCCACGTCCGTCCCACTCGACCCGGTAGGTCCCCGCAGTCTGCGTCTCGTTCTTCAGCGTGCGAACCACGCGGCCGCTGAGATCGAAGACCTGCAGCAACACGTCAGCCTGCTCGGGCAACGAGTAGCTGAGCGTCGTGCGACTCATGAACGGGTTCGGATCGGCGCTGCTCAGCTGCAGCACACGGCGCGTGAGCTGCTCCTCGATTCCCGAGTAACCCACGAGGAAGCCCTCGATCAGAACGTCGTCGACATACCAGCCCTCGCGCGTGTCCGCTCCATCCGAGCCGAAACGGAAGCGCAGCTGAGCGCTGCCGCTGAACTCGGTCAGATCGAAGACCACTTCATGCCAATCGACGGTGCCTGAGAACACGTCGGTGCCCTCGAGGAACGGTCCGGCCGTGCTTCCCTCGCGGATCGTGTGGGTGTAGCCACCGTTGGGGAAGATCTGCGTCCAGGCGCCGCCGTCGATGCTGATCTCGACCAAGCCGCCGTCATACGCGCGGCCCGGGTAGGCGCCGCTCTCTTCGGCTTCGATCCACTGCCAGAACTTGAGCCGGCTATAGGCCAGCAGATCGAAGGTCGGCGTCACCAGGGCGGCGTCGAGCAGACTAGCGTAGTCGCCCGCGCCCGTGTCGCCGCACTTCCAGCTGGTGGCACCGGCCGGGGTGTGGTTGCGCGTGGTGCTCAGGTGCCACTGGTCACCGAAGCCGCCGCTGGCAGCCTCATGCGTCCAGTCCGGAGATCCCGCTTCGGCATCCTCTTCGACGATCGCCTCCAGCGGGGCCACGACGAAGTTGTGAAGCTCGGCCGGGGCACCAATTGGCTCGCTGGCGTAGTTGTTGTCGGTGTCGGTCGCCTCGAGATAGTACCCCACCTCGGAAGAGTGGGTGAGGCTCGGGATCACGCCGACAAACTCGTCGGGGTTGCCTGTCGGGTCCATGATGACCTGGTCGAAACCGCCGCCATTGATCTGATAGCTCAGTAGAATCTGGTCGGGAATGAGCGTCGCGCTGTAGGAGTAGATGTTCGCGATGACGTCCACGTCTCCGACTTCCTCACGGCTTTCGACCGGCGTGTGATCGATGAACACGCCAATCAGCACCTCGGGACACTCGTAACTGTGGTTCGAGGCGGCCTCGCACAGCATCGCGTGGTGCGGGGTGCCGTTGTCCAGGTTTCCATCGTCATCATCCGCGATGAACGTCGCCAGAACCTGGTCGTCCTGGTAGAACGGGTGCTCGAGCACGCGGCCGTAGTGCCAGCGCTCGGCGCCCAGAATGTATGCCTGTTCCTGGCCATACTGGGCCTCCATCAACATCAGGAAGTCCCAGTGGAATCCGGCAATGATCTGACCGTCGTGGTGAACCGAACCGTTCAGATCTTCAGGATACTGAAGGTTATTGTCCGAGTTGCGGATCCCACTGGTACAGTTGCCCTGATAGAACCCGCGGCCGATGATCGACTCCTGCGTCATGAAGTTCGACATGATGTCGCTGTTGCCTTCGCCGAGCCCCTCATTGCCCTGCGATCCGAGAATCGAGGCCTGGATACCGTGACCAAACTCATGGTGCACAACACCCTGCATCTCGCCGGTGTTTCCGTAGCCGCCACCGGCGGCGCAGAAGTTGATCGTGCCATCCCACCAGGCATTGCCGGGGCAGTAGAAGTCGGTGCGGTTTACGTAGGCGCTGATCTGCTGATTGACGTAACCCCAGTCCGGGTCGAACTCCTGGAAGAAATCGTGGATATCGTTGACGGCGTCGAACGTGTCGCGCTCATCCTGCCGCGCATTCGCGTCGTTCCAGGCGATCGTGAAGGGAACGCCCGGGGTTGCGGTGCCGCTGAAGGAGGACTCCGAGCCGTTATAGTTGTAGACGCGGATGTAGGGACCGATGAAGGAGGAGGTCACCGTGCGGTTGTCGGAACCGCCGTAGCTCACCGACCAGTCGCCGTTGGCGTCGGTGGTCGTCGACCCCACGCCGCTGACCGTCAGGTTCAGGTGCGCACTGATCTCGGCCGTCTCATCTTCGCAGTAGGTGGAGAACTGTACGTCGCTGGTGGCATTACCCGTGAAGTCGGTGAAGCAGACCTCATTGAAGCGCCAGAGGATCTCACCCGTATGGGCATCCACGTGGGTCATCCACCAACCCAGCGGACTCTCGGTGCGAACGCGAACGCGCCACACCAGATGGTACTTGACGGTGGTCTCATCGACAGACACCGGGAGAATCAGCAGCTGGCCGTCTTCTTCGATCGTATCGGTCGCGTAGTTGAACGGAAGGTCCCCGGCGGCGATGTCCTTCGCATCCTGAAGGCTGAGCGAGGGAGTGGGACTCACGTCGATGCCGCTGTAATAGTCGGACCCCATGACGAACAGGCGGCCGGCCTCGGTAAACGTGAGGTGCACACGGCCCATCCAGACATCGACCCCTTCGTAGGTCTGCTGGAAGTGAACCGCGCGCTTGCCGAGACCCGTGGGGGAACTCACGAAGCGCAGATTCTCGTTGTCCGCGCGGAAAACATCGGGATTCGCCGCGATGACATCCCTGGCGACCCGCTCGGCATCGACGTCATCCAGCAGCGAATTGGCGACGTTGACGCCGCTGCCGTAGAGCCAGCTGGGGGTGCCGGTCTGCGGGTTCCAGCGGTGAACATGCCAGTTGCCGCCGTTCGTCTGCCCGAATCGATTGCTGACCTCGGTCCCGGCCAGTTCCGATTCCGCGGAGGCGGTTCCTGCATGCCTGAAGTTCGGGAGCGGGATGTCATAGCTGTGGCCGTGGTTGTCGTGGGTCAGCGCCCAGGCACTGGGCAGACCACTGGCAACCAAGGCGAGCATGACGAAAAAGCTCAATCTAAAGCTGCGCTTCATGAGGTAGGTCTCCTTTCCTGCGAACCAGAACTCGACCGGGTCCGTGGTTCCGATCGTGGCCCGCCAAACGACGTAGGAGGGAATCACGGCGGCGCGAGTTTCGGTCTCCAACACGGATGCACGGCCGCCACAATAAGCACTTTCACTAATGATAAAGGAAGACGCTGCCGGGAGAAAGGACTAGAGGGTTCAGAGCCGTGTCCACCGGACGAACTCGCCGCTTTAACGCTCTCGTTGCGCAAGTAAATGGCATCTAGCGCAGCAACACGATGCGATGCGAGAGCGTTTGTACTGCTCCCGCTTGGTCCGTTGTGCGCAGGAGGGCGATGTAGACTCCCGCGGGCACCGGACTGCCCTGATCATCTTCGCCGTACCAGGGCGTGGCATGTTCGCCTGCTGTTCGCGGTGCGTCGACCAAGGTTGCGACCTGGCGTCCACTCAGATCATAGAGCGCCAGCCTGGTATGCGCGTCACGGGGCAACGCGAAGGTGAGGCCAGTACCCGGCCGGAACGGATTCGAGAGGCGATGGCAGAGCCGGAACTCTCCCCCGCCGAAGTCGTCATGAACATCCGATGACTCAAGCCTGATCGTGACGGTGTGACTCGAGTTCGCGAAGAGGTCAACCTCTACGTAGCAGACGGCGAACTCGCCCGCGCGATCGACTTGCAGGAGTGTGCCGCCCTCGACCACAAACTCGCCGGGCGCATCCGGCATCACAAACCGCAGCCGCGCATACTCGAATCGCTCGTCCTGTTCGTTGGTGACCTGGGCCGTCACCTCGGAATAGGTGCCGTCATTGGCAGGATCGTACTCCACACGCAGATGCTGCCCTTGAGACCCGGCGGACATCGTGGCGGTCGGCGTCAACTCACCACCGTTCACGCGCACAAGGCGGTAGGACCGATCGCCGTCACAGACCTTGTCCGTCGCGAGGTCGTAGGGTGGGGAGTCAATGCTCCCAGAGTCATGGTGAATGTGCCCCCAGAGCGCCATGTCGACGCCTAGCTGCTCAAGGTTGATCTGGTCTGAGAAGTCGAAATGATAGAAGAGCACCTTGCTCGCGCTGCCGGCCGCAGAGGCCAGATCGTCCGCCAACCACTGCATCTGGCCGGCGGTGAAGCTCTCCGCGCCATAGATCTCCGAGCGCCACATGTCGTAGTTGTCGTAGGCCTCAAGGCCGGTGTAGTGAACCGGTCCGTAGTCGAAGCTGTAATTCTGCGTGTACCAGGGAGCGCCCGGCGGAGGATCGTCCAGGCGCTTCCACCCGAAGAATCGCCACCAGTCTCGTCGGGCGGTGCCGTCTGGTGCGGGTGTCTCGTCCCATCCCCCAATGTCATGATTTCCGGCGGTCAGATACACGGGCACCTGGAACTCGGTCAGCTGCCGTTGACCACGCGTGTAGTAGCGCTTGTTGAGATAGTCCTCCAGCTCCCCCTCGTTGAGGAAGTCCCCGGTGAGCAGCACAAACTCCGGGTGAATCAGATTGATGTCGTCCATCACCTCTCGCAGGTCCACCGCCTCGGACGTGTCGGTATCCGCTCCCTGCTGATGGTAGTAGAGGTGCGTTGGGAGATGAGTGTCGGTAATGTGGATGAAGTAGTACGACTCCTTGAAGGAGGGGATCACATGGACCGCGTTCGCGGTGGTGTCATCGATCCCACCTTCCGCCGTCACCCTCAAGTTGTAGAGCTCGAAAAGAAGCTCTTCGGGGACGATGGCTTCGAGAGTCCACCAAAGCGTGGTCGGATCATAGGTCGCTTCGTCAATGGCCAGCGGGATCTGCGTGTCGGCGCGGGAGAGCTCCGCCGCCCAACCGCCGGCATCCGGCTCCGCGACGCAACTGATCCGGAGCGTGTCGCCCGCCGCGATGATCGCAGGTATGTTCAGAAGTGGCCGCTGGATGACCGTCAGCGTGTCCCCGATCGCCAGAGAATCGTATCCACTCGGTTCCAGCTCGAACATTTGCGTGGTTGTTTCGCCCTCCTCAACGGCCACCCAGGCTTCGAGCGACTCGTACCCAGTCGCAGATGCGACCAGACGCCAATCGCCGGGCGGCACAGTCGCCGAACGCTGCCCTTGCCCATCCGTCACCATCTGCAGGTAGGGATCTCCTGACGAATCGAACGCATCGATCCGTGCTTCGGCGATCAGTTCGCCACCCTCGAGTTCAGCAACGGTGCATTCAAGCGAGCCGACAGCCGTGCCGGCAAGGGCATGGACCGACGTCGCGACCGCCGCGACGTCGGTTCCCCCGGCGATGAGCAGGCGGGTATAGGAGTCCGCGGCCCCGGCGCTCAGGGAGAACACGGCGACGTTGATGTCGGACCAGTAGTTTCCGTGGGGACCCCAGAGCTCGATCGGCGGAGAGGCGTACCCGTAAGAGACGCCGGAGGCCGCTCCCGCAATCCACGGTTCGCTCGTGCTCCCGGGCAGGGAGAATCCGTAGCCGGGGACAAACGACTCACAGTCCCCCCAATGGAACGCATCCCCCACCTCGAAGTTATTGACCTGGCCGCCGCCCGTATTCGTGATGGTTGACGTAAGCGTGAGGTAGTCGGAGCCCGAGGCCAAGAGGTAGTCCGTCTGGACGGTGAGGGCGGGATTGGAGGAGTCCTCGCCCGTGACGCGAATGACCGCCGGTCCGCCCGATGAACCATCGTCCAGGATCTGCAGCGTCTCGTAGGCTGCCTGCCGGGGCCAATCATCGTCGAAGTAGGTGTAGAGGCAGCCAAGAGCATCGGCACGAAGTGAGGCGGAGCCGGCATCGATCACATTGCCGCCCGTGATGGCGCCGTTGCCACTGTGACCGATCGCAGTGACTACGAACGCGACCTCGTCGTTCTCCATGAGAAAGTCGCCCAACTGCCCTTCGGCGTAGGCCCCGCCGAGGAGTTCATTGGACGCGGTGATGACGCGAGCAGAAACGGATGCGGCGACGTCCGGCGGCCAGCAGACCGCAATCGCAACGAGAAGGGACGCGAGAAGCGCGCGTTTCATCCAGCATGCTGCGGTCATCAGATCCTCCCACTCATAGATGTACATATGAAGTGTACACGAGCGCTGGCGCTGTAGGGGGCTCAATTGCGCCTGGGAGTGGACGATGGCCGATCACGGCCAGGGCATCTCAGCGCACCCAGAGGTGGCTCCACCAGTAGTAGCGCACCCCGCCGGGCACCCTGGGGACGGATCCGGTCGAGACACCAGGCTTCTGCGGCGCGGTCACATTGTAGCGGCTGCGTCCGATCGGCAGATCCGCGGTGGCCACGATTTCGACAATCGCCGTCTCGTGGTCATCCTCCGGACGGCGGATCCAGCGGACCTCGGCCCTCCCCAGTCCGCTGGCAAATGCAGCCAGTGCAGCGGGCTGGTAGTCCGCTGGCGCGATCTCCAATCTCAACACCGGGCGAGCATTGCCCGGCCCGAGAACTGGGTCCAGCGGACTCGCGGATTCCACGGGAAGCGGCAACGAAAATAGCTTCGTAGAGAGTTTATCCAGGTCTGCATAAACCCCCGAGGCAGGGAACCGCGGAGCGACCAGCCAGTCGGTCTTCGGTCCCACGGGACCGGACTGCTGTCCGAATCCAATGAGGTCCAATCCTGCGACCACCACTCTCAGCTCAAGGTCGTACTCGCCGTAGGGATAGGCGAAGAGCCTGCAAGCGGACCCCAGTTCTTCTTCAATCCGCTGGCAGCTCACGGCGATATCCTCGGTCACCCGCTCGCGCCAAAGCCCAGCGGACTCACCCTCGAGTCGCCGCACGAGATAGTCGTGGCTCTGCGTGTGCGCACCAAAGGTCACCGCACAGCGCTCATCCCCCGCCATGGCCCGCAGCTGGTCCCAGGTCAGGTAGCTGCGCAGCCCGGCATCGATCCCGCCGGTCGTGACAAACAGGGTGAAGGGCCACCCCCGTTCGCGAAGCATCGGCCAGGCGATCTCTCCCACCGACGCATAGGCGTCATCGAAAGTGAGCGCGACGCAAGGGTCCGGCAGTTCGTCACCGCCCCGGATGGCCTCGACAATCTCTTGAAGCGGCAGCACGGCAAAACCGTGATCGGACAGATAGTCGAGGTGCTCGCGAAGCTGGTCTGGGGTTACGCTCGTGCTTGGCGGAGTATCCGATGAGACATGATGATACTGCAGGATTACCGCTGACTGACCTGCCAAGGCCGGGGCGAATGCGGCGCTGAGGATTGCGACGAGACCTGCCAGCAGGACCAGCCCGGAGAGTGTGAGTCTTGAAAAAAACAAGGTCATGGCCTTGATTTCGCAACGGCCGCGCAACCGGCCATAGACACCACCAGGTCCACTACGCCGGGCCGAGCAAATGCCGGTTCACGCGGATCATCGCCCGCAGATCCTCGACGTAGTCTTCGCGGCGCTCCGAATAGCGCAGGAGCCCATCGGCAAGCGTGTAGGCCTCTAAAGGATAGCCCTTCGTGCGCATCCCGCTGCGCAGCCGCCGGAATTCGCTGTAGGCACGATTCGTATTCAGATTGTGGAGATAGCTGCCAACCGCCTCGTTGATCGTCGCGAAACTGGCGACCTCGTAGCTGGCGCCGTCGGGGCGCTGCAGGGGCACGATGCCGCTTCCCTTTTGGTAGCTCCACTGACCGAAGATGCCGTTCCCGAGGCGGGCGAAGCGAGAGGTACCCCAAGCGGACTCGTTGGCCGCCTGGACCAGTGCAAGCGCCGTGGGCACGATATCAACCCGCGCAAGCAACTCCTGCCAGGCGCTGGGATGCTCGAGCACGAACCCATCGAGGCCATAGTGGGTGGCCAGATCGGCAAGCCACCGGCTGTCGCGCGGCGACACCGAGCCGCTCTGTTCGTAGTACTCGTGCACCGCCTGCAGGCGAAGGCGTTCGCTGAAGACCCGCGAGTTCTCGGTTTTGATGATCGGACGCATGAACTCGAAGAAGGCCCGTTTGCGCGTGCCGACATCCTCAATCCCTGCGAAGTTGGGCAGTTCGGTGCGGATGGCCGTCGGAGAACCGAACGGCTTGTCGGCGGCGGTCGTGGCCACAGGCGGATCCGTCGAGCGGTCGATCGAACTCCACACGATGATGGAGAGCGATCCGGCCACGATCAGCCAGAGGACGGGCAATCCGGCGGGTAATAGGCGCCGCGCGTGCCCGGCAATGTCGAGCAGTCTCGTCTGCACTTGCTGTAGAGCCCCCTTCTTCGGTCTCGGCATCGGGTTGCCGAGGGTCCGAAAAAACTCGGGTGATACTAGCACATACGCTCATTCGCGGGGCCAGTTCTTTCTACTTCTCGGAAAGCCCCCAGATTTGCTACAGTCATTTAGCTTGGATTTCACCAACCCGCTCACCGCCAATGGCGCGGCGAGCGACTGCGTAACGCCTTTTGCTACAGGGCGTTGGGTAGCTTCTCGGATGGGTGTCCCCCATCTGGCCGGGAAGCACACGTGAGGGGCCGCAAGGGCATAACCCTCAGGAGGGCAAGAAGATGCAGACGAAGTCTACTCAGCAGGCCGATCGGAGCCGGACGCGCCAGATGATCGAGCAGGCCGAGACCTACAGCGCGAACAATTATCACCCGCTCGACGTCGTAATCGAAAAAGCTGAAGGCATTTGGGTCTGGGACGCCGATGGCGAGAAATACCTCGACTGCCTGTCGGCCTATTCGGCCCTCAATCAGGGGCATCGCCACCCGGCCATCATCAAAGCCCTCACCGAGCAGGCCGGCAAGATCACGCTGACCTCACGGGCCTTCCACAACGCCGAGATGGGCCCGTTTCTCAAGCAACTCTGCGAGCTGACCCAGATGGAGATGGCCCTGCCGATGAACACCGGCGCCGAGGCGGTCGAGACCGCCATCAAGACCGCCC
>CAZTDY010000090.1:0-16216 GCA_964612295.1 uncultured bacterium
CTAGCACAACCACCTGTGATTCAAGCGGGCCCCAGTCCATGACCGGAGGTGTTCTATGTGGTTCCGTCTTTCGATCGCGCTCTCCTGCGCCCTCGTGTGCGCTCTCTTTTCGCAGCCGTCACAGGCCGCAACCTATATCGTCGACCAGAGCGGCGGCGGTCATGCGCTCACCATCACGCTGGGAGCGGACATGGCTGCCGACGGCGATACGCTTCTGATCTACCCCGGTGTCTACGGAGAAGCGGTCTCCATCACCACAGGGCTTCACTTCGTGGCGGACGGCCCCGGCGTCATCTGGGATGCGGATGCCGCCACTCCCTGCCTGATCATCACGACCGCGCCGGAAGCCAGCGTGCACGGGATTGAGTTCGTGGGCGGCTCGGGCACCGACGCCAACGGCATCGTACTCGACACCATCGGGGGCATCGTCTCCATCCACAATTGCACATTCACGAACATGATCGGCTCCTGGGGGGGTGGCGCATACTACTCCCGGGCCGCGGTCATCGACATGTTCGGCTGCACCTTCACGAATTGCCACGGCACCGGCGGCACCGGCCTCAACGGTGGCGCCGCGTACATCTGGTCGGACACCTCCGGATCTCTCATCACGAACTGCACATTCTCGGGTTGCAGCACGCAGGGCATGGGCGGCGGGATCTACGTGACAGGTGACAACGACATCACGCTTCAGGATTGCGTTTTTGAAGGTTGCACGGCCGCCCTTGGTGGGGGCCTGGGAGTCAGCGCCGATCCGGCGATGGTCATCGACTGCAGCTTTGTCGACAACTACGCCACTCAGACCGGCGGTGCAGTCTTTGCTCCGATGGAACGACTGATCATGGAAGGAAGCACACTGCGAAACAACGTCGCCGAGACCGAGGGTGGCGGCATCAGTATGGCCAATGGAACATCCTCCTGTGTCATCCACCACAACCTGTTCCATGGAAACTCGGGCGTCGAGGGCGGCGCCATTTTCTCCGCGGCAATGACCCTGACATCGTCCTACAACACGTTCTTCGCAAATGAGGCTCCCTCCCTTGGGTCGGGGGTCTATGTTTACCTGGGAGCGGCGGATTTCCAGAGTGACATCTTCTGCCGTCACTCAGGGGTGGCAGCTATTTTCGCGGTCTCAGCCCCGACGATCGGATGCTGCGTGTTCTGGGATAACTTCGGGGGCAACGCCGGCTCATACGGTAACCCGGTCGGCTCCAACGACTGTGTCGAGGCCGATCCCCAGTTCTGCGACTGGAGCTCGGAGAACTTCGAACTCGCCTCCACCTCGCCCTGCGTGCCTGCCAACTCACCGAGTGCGTGCAACAGCGAGCCCATTGGGGCGTTCGGCGAGGGCTGCACACTAACGCCGACCTACAAGGTCACCTGGGGCCAGATCTTCACGCTGTTCCACGACCAGTAGGGGGACGTCCGGCTGACCCCGCGCGAAATCTCATTGCGCGCCGGGGCCAATGACCGCATCCTCGCATCACCTTCTCCCTGTACGCGGGAGGTTGTCATGCGAGGATCGCAGGGAAAGCCGATCGACTATCGCGACGCCGAGGTTCGCCATGAGATCCTCGTGCGCCAGCGTCAGGACATCTGGACGCCTGAGCAGGCCCGCAATCTCGCCACGCAGTTCCGCCTCAAGCCGGGTCACCGCCTCCTGGACGCCGGGTGCGGGTACGGTCACAGCCTGCGCACCTTTGGTCCCTATTGTATGCCCGGCGGCACCCTGCACGGCTGCGACCTCGATCCTCAGCTCCTTCCCCACACACGAGAACTGGCCGACGAGGCGGGGTTCGGCGAATCGATCGCATTTTCCTCTGGCGATATCACCTCACTGCCCTACGCCTCCGATCGCTTCGATGTGGCCATCGCGCAGGTGGTCCTCTGCCATCTGGCCAACCCGGAGACCGCACTCGAGGAGCTCATTCGGGTGACCAGGCCGGGAGGCTGTGTGGTTATCGTCGACAACGCCCGCCCGTCGTCGATGGGAAAAGCCTGGAACAACCAATCCCGGCTGAACGCCACGCAGGAGCTCTTCCGCCTGAAGGCGGATCTGTACTGGCGGAGGGGACGCCGCCGCCTCGGTCTGGGCGACTTCTCGATCGGGTGCCAGATGCCGGCCTGGATGGAGGCCCGCGGACTCAAAGATGTCGATGCCCGGCAGAACGAGAAGGTCGATTGGATCGCACCGCCCTATTCCTCACCCGCGCAGCAGAACGAACTGGCGAAGGTCAGGGAACGATTCGCGGCCCAGCTGCGGAAGCGTTTCGGTAAGGTCCTCGGCTTCGACACCTGGTACCGCGCGGGCGGCGCCGACGACGTCATGCTGAGAAAAATCCATCGCGCAAGCAATCGTGACGCGATGAAGTTGAGCAAAGCCCTCGAGAACGGGACGCTTGCCCAGTCCTTTGCGAGTTGGTTATGGTGCGTTTGGGGATTCAAGTAGACCATACCAAACAACTTGAGGGCTCCAGCCGATGCCGCACTGGTTGATGCAATGCTTGCTGTTCGCCGCCGTGTTCGCACTCTGCGTGGGAAGCGGTCGAGCCTCGGAAACGAATCCAGCCGCAGGCGAGGCGGAGGCACCAGCCCTCTTCTCGCCCGATCGGAGCCTCGAGGTGCGATTCAGCCTCGATGAGGGCGCTCCTCGCTTCGCCGTGTCGTTTGGCGGCGAAGCCTTGCTGGAACCGTCCCCCCTCGGGTTTCACTTCAAGAACGAGCCCCCTCTTCTCGATGGGCTGCGCATCATCAGCGTCACCCGAAACACCTTCGATGAAACCTGGGAGCCAGTCTGGGGCACGGTCGCCTCGATCCGCAATCATTACTGCGAGATGAGCATCACCCTGGACGAGGAGACGGCCCCCCATCGCCGGATGACAATCGTCTTTCGCGCGTTCAACGACGGCGTCGCCTTCCGCTACTCGTTTCCCGAGCAAAACGGGATGGATGAGTTCCAGATTCTCTCCGAAGAGACCGGCTTCTGCTTCGCCGGCGACCACAGCGCGTGGTGGAGCCCCGCCGACTACGACAGCTACGAACGCCTCTATCGCAACAGCCCCATCACCGGGCTCGCGGCCGCCAATACGCCGGTCACCCTGGAGACCGAGCGGGGAGTCGCGCTCTGCATTCATGAGGCCAATCTCACCGACTACGCGGGCATGACGCTCATCAATGCAGCGACCAGCCGAAAAGGCGCGGCCGGCCGCACGGGCACCCCTGCGGGCCAGACTCTGCTCTGCGAACTCGTCCCCTGGCCCGACGGGGTCAAGGTCAAGGGCCGCGTTCCCTTTTCGACGCCCTGGCGGACGATCCAGATCGCGTCAAACGCTGCGCGGCTGGCCGAGTCCAATCTACTGCTCAATTTGAACGCCCCCTGCCGGATCAAGGACACCTCCTGGATCCAGCCGATGAAGTACGTCGGCATCTGGTGGGGCATGCACATTGGGAAGTGGACCTGGCACGCGGGACCGAAGCACGGCGCCACCACCGAGCATGCGAAGCAGTACATCGACTTCGCGGCCGCCCACGGTTTCCCCGGCGTTCTGATCGAGGGGTGGAACCGGGGGTGGGAAAGCTGGCTCGGCGGCAAGAATGAGCAGGACTATACCAGGTCGTATCCGGACTTCGATCTGGAGGCGGTGGTGGACTACGGCCGGGAGCGCGGGGTCGAGATTATCGGCCACCATGAGTCGGGCGGCAATGTCCCCCACTACGAAAAGCAGCTTGATGCCGCATTCGCCTACTACCGCGGGCTGGGCATCCGCGCGATCAAGACCGGCTACGCGGGGAAGATGCACCCCACCGGCCAGCATCACCACGGGCAGTGGATGGTGCGGCACTACCGGATGGTGGTCGAGAAGGCCGCTGAGTACGGAATGATGATCGACGCTCACGAACCCATCAAGGACACGGGCATCAGCCGCACGTGGCCCAACATGATGACCCGCGAGGGCAGCCGGGGCATGGAGTACAACGCCTGGAGCGAAGGCAATCCACCGGAACACACGACGGTCCTCCCCTTCACGCGTCTCTTGACCGGCCCCATGGACTACACGCCGGGCATCTTCGACCTTACCTTCAACGAGTTCAAACCGGGCAACCGCGTGCACACCACCCTCGCCAGGCAGCTTGCCTACTATGTTGTTCTCTACAGCCCGCTCCAGATGGCCGCCGACTTGGTAGAAAACTACGAGAACCAGCCCGCGTTTCGGTTCATCGAGGATACTCCTGCCGACTGGGATGACACCCGCTTCCTGAGCGCCCGGATTGGCGACCAGCTCGCGATCGCCCGGCGCTCTGGCCAGGAGTGGTTTGTGGGCGCAATCACGGATGAGGTCGCCCGTCGGCTCGACCTCACCTTCGATTTTCTGGACGCGTCCTCGGACTATGTCGTCCAGCTCTACGCCGACGCCCTGGATACAGACTGGGAACGCAATCCGGCAGCCATCGAAATCGGGACCTATCGGATGAGGGGCGCAGAGACCTTGCGGGCCGTCCTCTCTCCGGCTGGCGGGCTCGCAATGCGGATCCTTCCCGCCGACCATACGACCACGGTCGCCGGCGTCCCGGTGGACGAGCTTCCCGCGCTGACCGACTTCAACGCTACAGCCGATGAGCGAATGCAGACATTCGCCAAGATCAGGCCGTTCGGCACCCCCTCACGGGTCCATCACGCCGCCGTGGGGTGCGAAGTCGCGATGATGACACCCAGCAGTCCGAAGTATCGGGCTGGTGGCCCAACCGCTTTGGTCGACGGACTACGCGGCGCACCCAATCATGATGTCAACTGGCAGGGCTTCGAAGCCCAGGATCTGGAAGCGGTGGTCGATTTGGGCGAGGAGCAGTCGATCTCGATGATCGGGGCCGGCTTCCTGCAAAAACCGGCCTACTGGATCTTCTTCCCGATCGAGATCACCTTCGCCATCTCGGCCGATGGAGACGAGTTCGAAAGGGTTGCCTGGTTCCGGCCGCCGCAAGCCACCACGGTCGATGATTTCGCGATTGAGACCTTCACGCGTGATGTCACCGGGCGCAAGGCGCGCTACGTCCGCGTCCGCGCCAAGACCATCGGCGCATGCCCGTCCTGGCATTCCGGCGCGGGTGGTGACGCCTGGATCTTCACCGACGAGATCATCGTCAAGTGATGTTCCCTTTTCAAAATCCGGATCTCGACCTCGAGTCGCGACTGAGCGACCTCATCGGCCGCCTCACGCTCGAGGAGAAGATCCTCCAGATGGAACACAAGGTCCCGGCCATCGATCGACTGGGCATCCCTCAGTACGATTGGTGGAACGAGTGTCTTCATGGTGTCGCGAGGGCGGGCGTCGCGACCGTGTTCCCCCAGGCGATCGGCCTCGCCGCGACCTGGAATGAGCACCTCATCTTCCAGATGGCGGATGTGATTTCCACTGAGGCCCGGGCCAAGCACCACGAGTTCGCGCGGCAGGGTCAGCGGGAGATCAACCAGGGTCTCACCTTTTGGTCCCCCAACATCAACATCTGTCGCGACCCGCGCTGGGGTCGCGCGCAGGAAACCTATGGGGAGGATCCCTTTCTCGCCGGCCGCCTGGCCGTTCAATTCGTGAAGGGCCTGCAAGGAGACCACCCGGTCTACCTGAAGACGGTGGCCACCCCGAAACACTTCGCGGTGCATAGCGGCCCGGAGGCGGATCGCCACCATTTCGACGCCCGCATCGAAGAGCGCGATCTCTGGGAAACCTATCTTCCCCACTTTGAGGCCTGCATTCGAGAGGCCAGGGCCCATTCGATCATGTGCGCCTACAATCGTCTGGAAGGCGACGCCTGCTGCGCATCCTATCGCCTTCTCACCAACATTCTCCGCGAGCAATGGGGGTTCGACGGATACGTCGTCTCGGATTGTTGGGCCATCAGCGACATCTACGAGCGGCATGATCTCGCTGACGATGCTCCCGCAGCGGCCGCGATGAGCGTCGCCGCGGGCTGCGACCTCAACTGCGGTCACTCGTACCGTCACCTGCTCCAGGCGGTTGCGGATGGGCTGATTACGGAGGAGGAGATCGATGTCTCCGTGCGGCGATTGTTCAGGGCCCGCTTCAAGCTGGGGATGTTCGATCCGCCCGAACGCGTACCGTACGCCGCCACCGACTTCGCCCTCAATGACTGTGCGGCGCACGCCGGACTTGCCGAGGAAGTGGCCCGCCAGTCGCTTGTGCTCCTGAAAAACGAGAATCAGTTCCTGCCCCTCTCGAAGGAACTGGGTGTAATCGCGGTCATCGGCCCCAGCGCCGACGATACCGAGGTCTTGCTCGGGAACTACAACGGGACTCCGTCACATCCGGTGTCGATCCTGGCGGGGATTCGCGGGGCGGTGGCTGATGGCACTGAGGTGACGCATACGCCCGGCTGCCCCCTTCTCGCTGGAGATCCACGGGAGGTCGCCGCGCAGCAGCTCGTCGCGGTGTCCGCAGCGAAGCGCGCCGAGGTCGTGGTCTTTGTGGGTGGACTCTCCGCCGATCTGGAGCGCGAGGAATTCGAGGTCGAGGCCGAGGGCTTTGCGGGCGGGGATCGCACCGATCTCGATCTCCCCCGCGTTCAGCACGAGCTTCTGGTTGCCTTGCACGAGACGGGAACACCGGTGGTCCTGGTACTCCTGAACGGCGCGGCCCTCTCGGTGACCTGGGCAGCCGACCATCTTCCGGCCATTCTCGAGGCCTGGTATCCGGGTCAGGCGGCCGGACCGGCGGTCGCGGCAGCGCTCTTCGGCGACCTGTCCCCCGCCGGACGCCTCCCCGTGACCTTCTACCGTTGTGCCGACGACCTTCCCCCATTCGATGATTACGCCATGGCGGGACGCACCTATCGATACTTCGAGGGCGATCCCCTCTTTCCCTTTGGTCATGGGCTCAGCTACACCCGCTTCGAGTATTGCGACCTGGACATACCCGAGAGCATCCGCGCCGGCGACCCCCTGCCAGTGTCAGTGACGGTGCGCAATGCCGGCGAACGCCTTGGCGACGAGGTGGTTCAGCTTTACGTGAGCGCTCGCGAAGCCAGCGCGCCGGTCCCCCGCCGGTCACTGCAGGGGTTTCGCCGGATCACGCTGGAGCCCGGGGCAAGCGAGGTCGTGGACTTCGTCCTTCAGCCCCAGCAGCTCGGCAGGTTCGATGAGCGGCTGACCTGGGTTGTGGATCCGGGTGCCTACGAGATTTCGATCGGGGGCAAACAGCCCGGGTTCAAGGGCCTCGCGAATGCCCATTCCACGGGTGTCCTCACTGGACGCATCCGCCTACTGGACTAGAAGAATGGCGTAACGATTCATCGGCTCGGACTGGTCCCGCAGCACCTCGAGCGGGTAGCCGACCTTGCGAACCGTCGAGAACAGGTCGACGGCCAGCCCTTCGGCCGTGGGCCTGGCGGATCCGGGATGGCGACAATCGTCCGGGCAGCTCACGCACTCTTCGCAGAGCGGACATCCTCCCATCAGCAGGATGAAGGCCTTCTGATAGCCGAGTAAGAAGACTTCCCGTTCGAGTTCGAGGAGTTTCGAGTTGATCCCCCTTGACCAAACTTTCCGCTTCTCGGAATCGGGAATCGACTTCGCGAAGCGGAAGACCACCGCGTCCGAAAACTCTCCTAGGAATCTCTCGCAGTCCGCTACCGGCGGGGCGTTGGGAGGGCAGGCGATGTTCTTCCCGTAGTCCTCACAGCCGAAGATGCACTTCATCCGCACCCACTGGGCAACCTCGATGTCCTCCGCGGGCATCCAGCGAAACTCGGGCAGGTCGAAGGTCCGAAACAGCTCTTCGAGCGATGTGCGGTCCAACTCCGGCATCAGATCCTCCTTGATGATTCCCCTCCGGGCGACCGAATGGCGGACTAGTCGCGAAAGAGCGCCTTGATCCCGCCCCAGGTCGTGCCGGTGACCGGGGTGTTCCCGCACCCCACCGGGTAGGCCCCGATCAGATCACACTCAGGGTTCGGGTCAGAGAATGGCGTGCAAGGTGACGCCTCGTCCAGCATGAAGTCGCCATTCTCCGGATCGCAGAGCAAGGGATTCTCGGCGATGTTGCCATGGAGCCCGTACTGGTCCGCGATGGTGCCGACCCAATCGCCACCCGCGTTGCCGAAAAGGTCGCAACAGGTGAGTTCGGCGTAGTCATAATAGGAGCTCACTGCCGGCCCGATGGTTTCGAAGCAGAGCAGACAGTTGTCCAGCCGTACCTGCATGTGGCCGGCTAGGATCGTCCCGTTCGGAGCGCTATTGCCCCAGAACGTGCAGTTTCGGGCCCACGTGTCACTGATCTTCTCGGAGAACAGGGCGCTGCCCGAGCCCCCCGCGACATTTCCCGCGAAGGTGCATCGATCGAGGGTGCTGATACATCCCACGAAGAACGACACTCCGCCTGCCGTGTATTCGGCCTCGTTGCCCTCGAACACGCAGTCTTCCAGCGCCACATCGGACATCTCTTCGAAGTTCGCGCCTCCCGCAACCTGCGCATGATTCTCCCTGAAGACGCAGTCACGCAGGATGGCATCGACGTGGAACGCAAACAGCCCGCCGCCTTGATTCTCCGCCGTATTCTCCACGAAGCTACACCGGTCCATGGTCAGCGTGATGCTGCTGCACCGAATCCCTCCCCCCCAGTGGGCCTGGTTCCCGGCGAATTCACAGTCGGTCAGGGTCAGGATCGAGTTGTGACCGGCGTAGATGGCCGCATCTTGATTGCCGGCGAAGAAGCAGTCCGTGATCTCGAGCGCACTGTCATGATCGCAGTTGATCGCGCCCCCATGCTCCGGGAGCGTCACCCACCCGTTCCGGATCGTGATCCCGGCCACCTTCGTGCCGAGCGGTTCTCCCGAAATGCAGTTGATCCCTCGATGGGGATCGCTCTCACTCCCCTCGCAGTCGATCGTGCAGGCAGTCGGGTCACCGCCGGTCGAGCGCAGGGTGATCAGTTTGCCGAGAAAGTCCAGGTCCCTGTTTCCCTCGCCAACGAAGGTGCCATCGGACAGCTCGATGATATCCCCATCGAAGGCCGCCTGTAGCCCTTGTTGGATGGTGGGAAAGTCTCCGGAGCCGTCTGCGTGAATCGTATAGGTGGTGGCCTCCGCAGTCAGTGTGGTCGCCAGCACCATGCAAGCTCCAATGCACAACCAGCGCATGACCAACCCCTTTCCGGCGGTTTACCGCACAACCAATACCCGCGTTCGCGCAAGGGTCACCACCCGTCCCTGGGGCCCGTCGCCCTCCATCCGGCAGAAATAGGTTCCGGTCGGCACGATCGACCCGGCATCGCTGCGCCCATCCCACTCCACCGCAACGGACTCGCGCCGCGGCGTGAGCTTCCTGACCAGCCGGCCCGCGGCATCATGGATGAGCAGTGCCCTCGGGGCCCCAACCCCTCGATCCAAGGTGAAAAGCACCCGTGAAGTGATCGGAACCGGGGAAGCCTGCAAACGTCCGCGCGTCCGCTCTTGCGCAACTTCGGCGTCCGCACTATCGAGAATCGGATCGAAGTCGACCAGCCCATAGGCGGGGTTGTCGTTTCCGTCGAAGATCGTCACCGCAATCTCGCCGTAGTCCTCACTGTCCCAGCGGTTGTTCTCTGCAACGATGTCGGCGAGCGAGTTGCTGTACACGCTCCAGGTGTTTCCGCCCATGTCCACATTGCCGTAGATGTGATTGCCGCCGTCGTCGGTGGGATCCGCGTTCCCCAGATCACCGAGATTCGCACTGGCCCCTTCCACGATATAGAAGCCGGTGAAGTTGCCCGTGAGCGTATTACCGGCGACGATCGGATTGGCCGCCCCCCCGGCGATCATGACGCCGGCGCCCGAGTTGGGATTGCCGCTCACGAAGTTGTGGTTGATCTGGTTGCCGCGCAGCTCGCCCGAGGAGTAGAGAAGATAGATGCCGGTCAGGTTGTACTCGATCACGTTTCCCGTGATGAAGGGACGCACGCGCCCCGCACCGGTCACATCGAATCCCGTGATCCCCTGCCAGGTGTTGTGGTGGATCCAATTGCCGGTGATCACCGGATCGTTGCTTCCCCCACCACTCTGGTTGCTCAGCTGAATGGCCCCTCGCGGAGATTCATCCAGTGCACAACGGGTGATCTCGCAGTCTTCGATCAGCGCGCTGGAATTCTCGACGATGAACACGCCGTGCTGCTGGCAATCGTGGATGTGACACTCGGTGATCGTCACGGCCGGAGGCGTTGGATTCCCCACGCCGAAGATATCCACAGCGGTGATGTGCTCCCCGAGGCGGCTGTTGCGCAGATCCACCGGGGAGTCCACCGTATTCAGCCCCCGTTCAGCCCCGGTCAGGACACAGAAAGCAAATTCGCTGACCTCGGTTTCATTTTCCAGGCGAATACGGTCCCACTGGGTGATCCCCGCGAAAGAAATCGAATCGGCCTCAGTCCCCTCGGCCAGGATCACCCCCAATGCACTCAGGCGGTAGAAGCCGGCGAAGACGACCTCCACCCCCGGCTCGATCGTCAGGGATTCTCCGGCGGGTACGGTCACGTCGCCGAGGATGTTGTAGGGCGAGCCGGCTGCGGTCCAGGTACCGGAGACGTTCCCGCCGGGCACATCGGTCGCGTCCGCAGTCGAGATGATCCCCAAGACGAGCGATCCAAGAAAAACAAGGGTACCGAGGCGTACGGGCGTGTCCATGCTGCTCCCCATCTCATGCGTTTCATCCGGTTCGTTCACCGTCAATAGTAACGCATTTCATCGGGCCTGCGTGGACAGAATCGCAAGCCGCTCGGGATGCGCGAGCTTGAGAGCCGCTCTCGGCCTAGAAGCGGCAGGAGCCTCCATGTTTGGCATGGTAGTCCTGGTGGTAATCCTCCGCGGGGAAGAACTCGGGAGCCTCGTGGATCTCGGTCACGATCTCCCGATCGGCGAAGCGGCTGGAAGCCGACAGATCGCGGAGGAACGCGCGGGCGGCCCGGTCCTGATCCCGAGAAGTGGTGAAGATCGCTGAACGGTACTGCGTCCCGACGTCCAGCCCCTGGCGATTGAGGGTCGTTGGATCATGCATCCCGAAGAAGGCCGAAAGCAGACCTCCGTAGCTCACGCGCTTCGGGTCGAAGACCACCTGAACCGACTCGGCGTGGCCGGTTCGCCCGCTGCAGACCTGTTGGTAGGTGGGGAATGAGCCGTCACCCCCCTGATAGCCCGACACGGCATCAATGACACCCGGAATCTGCGCGAACCGATCTTCGATCCCCCAGAAACACCCGCCGGCGAAGTAGGCCACCTCGGTTTCCACGGGCTGTGACTCCGGCGGCAGCTCTTCGCCCTCGGGGATGAACCGCAAGGATGCGGAGTTCACGCAGTAGCGCTTGCCGGTCGGTTGGGGACCGTCGTCGAAGACGTGACCCAGGTGAGCGCCGGAGCGCGCATCCAGAATCTCGACCCGCACCATCCCGTGGCTGCGATCCTCGCGTTCGATGATGTGGTCGGGGTCAAACGGCTCGAAGAAACTCGGCCAGCCGGTCCCGGAGTGAAACTTCGAGATCGACCGGAAAAGCGGTAGTCCCCCAACCGCCGAGACGTAGACTCCGTCCTGCTTGTTATCCAACAGGTTTCCGCAGAACTGCGGTTCGGTGCCCTGCTCCAGGATGATCCGGCGCTGCTCCGGAGTGAGCGTCTGGGCAATCCGAGCGATCTCATCGCTCGAGAGCGGCGTGATGTCATACCCGGACCGCGAGTAGCGGGGGGGCGTCCTCTCCTGCTCCATATCCGTGTTCTCCTGACCCGTCGCTTGCAGCTTCTCAGGGGCGCCCAAACCGATCACCAGCAGTCCCACAACAAGCAGGCCGCCGGCCATCAGGGCGAGCGCTGAAAACGAACCTGAGTTCCTGTGTCTGGGGTGTCCCATATCGAACCTCCCTCTTAATGTCCATCGGTGCACAGGACTACCCGGGGAGGTGCACGGGGTTCCGAAAGGCGACTCGGTTGCGAATGGCCACAATCCTGCATCCGGCAGCACAACCGAGTGGGTGACCCACTGCACGGACCAACGTATAGTAGAATGTTGTTGATGAAGGATCCATTTCACAAAGGAGCTCATATGCGCGCATTCAGCAGTCTCGCGCTTATTCTCCTCCTGCTCCTGGGCGCATCCTGCACCGCGCCGGAGCCGGGGATTCATAAGGCAAGTACACTCGAAGAGGCCAAGTCGCTCGCCGCCGCCGAGGGTGGTCTGATCATCCTGGACTTCTGGAAGGACGGCTGACCGCCCTGCGCAGCTTTCGCCCGTGCGGTGGAAGAAGACGCGGAGATGATCGCCGGCCTCGAAGGCCACATCCTCTACCCCATCGACGGCAAGGCCGAGCCCAACAAGGCGATGGTCGAGGAGCACGGCATTTATGCCTATCCCACCTTCGTGATCGTCAACGCTGACGGCGAGGTCGTGAGCCGGTGGTTGGGCTATGGTGAGACCGCGCAGTGGGTCCAGTCGCTGAGTGAGGCGGCGGCCGATCCCGTCACGCTGGCCGACCGGCGGACGCGTCTCGAAGAATCGCCCACCTTCGCCGATGCGCTGGCCCTCGGCAAAGACGGCCTCAGTTCGCAGAACCACCGGGAGGCAATGGGCTTCCTGCGCCAGGCTCAGGGACTGGATGCGGCCGCGGCCGACGAAGCGAACGTCCCGATCCTGCTCTTCCGGGCCGCCTACTACGGTGTGGGAACCGAAGAGGTCACGCCCGAGCACTTCCTGGGAGTGGCGATCGCTTTGCTGCAGTCGGAGAATCTCAAGCCGTCCTACGCCATCGAGATCTGTCAGAAACTCGTGCGGGCCCAGAGTTATCTCGAAGAGGACGAGCTGGCCATCATGCTGGAGATGGCCCACCCGGCCGTCATGGCAGCGGACGAGGAGAAGCTGCAAGACCGCAAGCAGGGGGTGCTCACCGACTATGCGCTCATCGTCGAGAAGGATGCAGAGAAGGCGGTGGGGCTGAAGCGCGGCCTCATGCCCGAGGGATGGGAAACCAATCCTGACGATCTGAATGAGTTCGGCTGGTGGTGCTACCAGCGCAAGATCAACGTGGACGAGGCCGCCGGTTTGATGCGCACGGCCGTGGAGTTGTCCACGTCCGGCTCGGATCAGGCCAACTACCTGGACACCCTGGCGGAGCTGGTGAATCTGCAGGGGAATCCGGCTGAAGCCCTCGGCCTCATTCGGCAGGCCCTGGAGATGGATCCGGAGAACGAATACCTGAAGGGCCAGGTGACCCGGTTCGAGGAGCTGATCGCGGCGAGCTAGTCTTCATGTGCGGCGGGAGAGCAGTCGACGCTGCTCTCCTCGCCAAGCTCCACGAGAAGCTGAACAACCTGACTGATGGCCACATTGCGAATCGGGTCGCGTTCCATGAGGATTTCGTGTCCGGCCCGAGGGAATACCAGCTGGGTACACTGCCGAACCCGGCAGGCGACCTTGTCCTGCTCCTGTGGTCGGACCAGTTGGTCGTCACCAGCCTGAAAGAGAACAACCGGAACGGTAACCCGCCCCGCGCCCTCACGAGCTCGCCGCCCACCTTCGATACTCTCTCGCAGCCAACGAAGAGTGGCTCCGCCAGCGCCAACGATCCCGGACACCGGCAGGATCTCCTCGTGCCACATCTCCCACCGGCAACGGCAGTGGGTCAGCGCGTCGGGCCCGAAACCGTCTGAGGTCCGCGGTCCGTGGCCAGGGCAGTAGGCTGCGCCCCACCCCAAGAGGGTTGCCACCGAACCGAGAAACGCGGCCCCCCACTCCGGGAACGGATCCGTGATGATCTGCAGCATGGGAGCGGACAGAATCGCGGCATCGAACGTGTCTTGGTACTGCTCCAGGTAGAGGAGCGCCACGGTCGCCCCCATAGAATGACCAAGGATGACCCGGCGCTGATGAGGCGACGCCTCGACCACCCTGTCCATGAATACGCTGAGATCAGCAACATAGTGTTCGAACCGCTCTACGTAGATCTTGTCGGGATCATCCGCGGTCAGGCCGCCGGAAAGCCCCATACCGCGGTGGTCCATCAGATACAGGGAATACCCGCAGTCTCGAAGGTCATACACCAGCTCCGCATACTTGAGATGAGACTCTGATTTGCCCGGCAGGATCACCAAGGCCCCCTTTGAGAGGGGCACCGCGAATCTGGCGTATGCGATCTGCACGCTGTCGTGCCCCGCGAAGGTCCCAAACTCTCCGGCCAAGTAGTGGGGCCAGACGTGCTCGCGAAAGGTCGCCTGGAAGTCCGCCTCGTCGATTGCTTCGGCCGGGCACCACCCCACCCACGAGAGAGCCACGATCCAGACCAACGGTCTCACGCCGAGGCATCCTTCCCTGCGCCGCCCTGCGTCCGATTCGGCTGCTCTTTCGACTGCTGTTCGATTTCTTCGAGGAGGGCGGGGAGTTCCCGGCGCAGAACCTTGCCGGCCGCATTCCGAGGAAGCTGCTCGAGCGCGTAGATGCGCACGGGCACTTGATAGGACGCCAACTCCTGCCGGCAGTGCGCCCTCAGCCGCGATTCATCGAAGATCGCCTCAGGTTCGAGTTCGACAAAGGCGACGGGCGCTTCTCCGCGCGTGCCGTTTCGAATCCCGATCACCGCACAGCTCTGCACGTCGGGGTGCACGGCGAGCACCTCCTCGATCGTCCTCGGAAACACATTCTCCCCACCGATGACCATCATCTCCTTGATCCGGCCGGTGATGTGGAGATGTCCGTCCCGATCGACGCGCCCGATATCACCAGTCCTGAAAAAGCCTTCGGTATCGAAAGCGGCCGCGGTCTCTTTGTGGAGCTTGAAGTAGCCTTTCATCAGATTCGGTCCCTTGATCCGCACCTCGCCTTCCTCCCCCGCGCCCAGCGGGCTTCCATCGGCCGCCACGATTCTCTGCTCCACTCCCGGCAACGGCGGCCCCACCGACCCACGCCGGTGATCCTGCGGTCGGCACCAGTTCGTGACCGGAGCGGTTTCGGTCAGCCCGTAGCCTTCGTTCAGCGTGACGCCGAAGCGATCCTGAAAGCCATCGAAGATTGGCTGCGGCAGCGGTTCGCCCCCCGACACCATGTATTCCGTCGATGCGAAGTCCTCGCGAGTGGCCCCTTTGGCGCTCAGGAGGGCGTTCAGCATGGAGGGGATCGCGAGGACCACGTTCGGCCGGTGTTTGCGGAGCAGATCGAGAATCTTCCGCGGGACGAACCGGGCGGTGTAGACCACCTTGGATCCGCGCCAGAGCGGAAGCAGGGTGAGAACGGTCAGGCCGAAACAGTGAAACTGAGGCAACACGCCGAGAAAGACGGTGTGGCGAGGAAAGTTCGCCCAGCTATCGCACTGTTTCACGTTCGCCGCCAGGTTTCCCGCCGACAGCATCACACCCTTGGGCCGCCCCGAGGTGCCGGACGTATAGAGCAGGGCGGCCAGATGGTCTTCGTCTCGGGGCGCGACGCGTCGCAGGCGCGGAATGCCCCGGAAGGACAGTTGATCCAGTCGAATCGCGCGGACCTGCGCGGGCAGATCACCCAAGCGATCGAGCATCGGCGATACGGTGATGACGGTATCGAGTTCAGCATTCTCGATGATGAAATCTCGTTCCGCCGCGGGCAGAAGGTAGTTGATGGGCACGATGGTGCGTCCCAGCATCCAGGTTGCCAGGATCGCCATCGGAGTCAGCCCGGAGGTGGGCAAGAGAATTCCTATGTGCTGCCGCGTGGTGGCTTGCTCAATCTCTCGCGCGAGATGAAGCATCCCCACGAAGAGCTCATAGCCTCTCCAGTTACGCTGATCATCCACGACCGCAACGCGCCGCGGGTGAAGGAGCAGGTTTCTGATCATTCTCTTGACCATCTGCATGTTTGCTGGCGTCCTTCTCGATGAACCAACTACCGGTGTGCCTTTGCGTCGACTGCCGCCTGCCGGCAAGTGTGCTGCACGCGCTGCCAGCTCCAGGCAGCCTCCTGCAACATGGAGGTCTTCAAGACAATGCGCACTGGACTCGCGGTGGCGGGCCCACCGCCCCCCCGCAAGGGGCCCATCCAAAGCGCCGCACCCAGGATCAACAGTAAAGCAAACGCCCGTTTCATGTCTGCACCTCCTGGTTTCTTCCCCTCCGACACCCTCCTAAGGTCAAGACCCGTGCCAGCACGCCTGGAATGAAGTGATGCGCCGTTCCCCCGAGTTATAGCTGAAAGTTGTGGATGACGTGAAAAAGAAAGGCGGCGTATCCT
>CAZTDY010000091.1:0-15521 GCA_964612295.1 uncultured bacterium
CTAGCTTGCCGGCAGTTCCGAGTGAATCGTCGCAGTCGCCACCACAGTGGCCCAGGGCTGACCCCACCGCGCTAATCTCCCAAAACTGTGCAACTCAATTGTGTGCAATACTTAGCAAGACATTGTTTACGGAGTGTCTGTCACAAGGTAGCCGCCGGCTCGTTCATATCCGACCCACGAAGTCGACGATAAGGAGAATCTCGAATGCAGGCGCAAACGAAGGGCGTCCCCGCAATCACAGACATCACCCTGACGAGTTGGCAGAACATCGTCGATCTCATGGCCGAGATCTGCCGGGTACCGGCTGGGTTGATCATGCGAATCACGGGCAGGGACATCGAAGTTTTCGTGAGCAGCCAGACCGAAGGGAACCCGTATCACGTGGGAGACCGGGAGGTCGTGGCCGGATCAGGTCTGTATTGCGAACATGTGATCAGGACGCGCGCCCCTCTTCACATCCCCAACGCGATGTCGGATGCGAAGTGGTGCCAGAATCCGGACCTGAAGCTCAACATGGTGGCTTACCACGGTCACCCCTCCTCTGGCCCTCCGGTGAGGTCTTCGGCACCATCTGTGTCCTGGACAGCAAGCCCAATGACCTGGGAGCTCTGTACAACCGGCTCATCGAGCGAAATGAGGAGCTCGCCGCCGCCCTGTCCAGAATCAAGACCCTCGAGGGTATCCTATCGACCTGTCAGCACTGCAAGAAGATCCGTCGTCCAGGGGCGATTGCTGACGAACCAGAATCATGGATTGCGATTGAGACGTACCTGGGAGAGCACAGCAACGCTCAGTTCTCCCACGGGATATGTCCAGATTGCCTGGAAACGCACTACAGCAATCTCAAGTGATCTGCACCGACATCCAAGGCGCCATGCGCACATGATCTGGTGAAGAGTGCGATCGTGGTCACGGAACGTCGTGCGTTTCCTGACGGCAATGGGCCGTTTACATGGCGTCGGGAGAATACGGTCGCGACCGGTGTAAGAGATCGTCTACTATCCCCCAGACAATCGATCAATTGATACTCCACTCAAGGAGGAGTCCGATGAGAAGATCACTCGTTCTGACATTGGTTGTGATACTCGCAGTCAGCTCGCTTAGCTGTTCATCCATGAACCGTGCGCAGAAAGGCACCGTCATAGGGGCCGCCGCGGGCGGTGTTGTAGGCGGTGTGATCGGGAAGCAAGCCGGCAACACGGCCGTCGGCGCGATCATCGGTGCCGCGGTGGGGGGCGTCGCTGGAGCGTATATCGGCAACTACATGGACCAGCAGGCGGCGGAGATCGAGCGCGACCTCGAGGGCGCCACGGTGGAGAGGATTGGCGAGGGCATCAAGATCACCTTCGATTCCGGTTTGCTGTTTGATGTCGACGAAGCCGCCCTGAAACCGGCGAGCAAAGAGAATCTCACCAGGCTCGCGGTGATCCTCAACAAGTACGAAGACACCGACATCTTCCTCGAGGGTCACACAGACGCGACCGGCTCTGATGAACACAACCTCAATCTGTCGCGGTCTCGGGCACAGTCGGTGGCCAACTACCTGGCCGGTAGCAGTGTCAGGGAGACACGTTTCACGATCATGGGATACGGCGAGGAACAGCCGATCGCAAGCAACGAGACGACCGAAGGACGGACCCAAAACAGACGGGTTGAGGTGGCCATCTACGCCAACGACAAGCTGAAGAAGGTCGCGGAGGAGAAGGCCGGAGCGTAGCCAGCCTCTCACCTCGTAAGAGCGCCAGAACGGGCCGGACCAGAGGAGCGCCCCGCAGTCGAGCTGCCGGGGCGCTCTTTTTGTCTCAGTTGCACTCAACCTCCTAACCGAACTGCGGTATAATCATTGAGAGAATCCGGCGCAAACCTGCACAGGGGAGGCTCCATGGTCCGTCGCATTGCACTCCTGACCGTTCTGTCTGTTCTGACCCTCTCCCCTATCTCGCACGCCGAATGGACCGGCCTCACGGCCGATCAGATGATCAGCTTCAATGACAGCGAGTATGCGCGCGCCGTTCAGATCCAAATCTACGATAGCAATCTCCACGTGGTGTGGTGTGAGGACGCCCCTTCCACTCGAGAAGTGCACTACGGGAAGTCGATCGATCTGGGCGAAACCTGGTCCTCAACGTCCGCCGATCGCATGATCAGCTTGCCGGATGGCAATGACGTGTACGAGGAGTGCGACGTCTCGATCCATGATGGCTGGGGACACGTGGTCGTCTGGAGTGAGGTGCACGAAAGCTGGAGAGAGGTCCACTACGGTATCTCGCTTGACGATGGCACAACGTGGAGTTGCTCGGCACTTGATCAGGTTCTCAGCTTCGAGACATCTGATGCCTCGACCGGTGTTCCCTCGATCGTGCGTGACCTGAGCGGCGTCCTCCATGTCGTGTGGCACGAAGCGACACCCGGTGGCGTGGCCGAGGTACACTACGGACGCTCCACGGACAATGGAGCGACCTGGAGCAGCCAGAGCGCGGATCGGGTGATTAGTTTCCCGGATGGCGAGGCAACTCTGGAGCCGCAGATCACCGCCTCGGACGGCAGGCTGTACGTCGCCTGGCGTGAAAAGGACGCCGCCGGCGAGCCACGAGTCCACATCAGCATCTCCGATGACGGAGGCGACACGCGGTCGTCCGAGACTGCCGACCGGGAGGTATCCGGACCAGCGACGTTCATTACCGATGTGGCGATGTCGGCAGTGCCGTGGGGGGGGGGTGCGGGCATCGTCATCGTGTATCAGGCCTCCTTCAACACCTCCTCTCCGTACCACTACGAGATCTACAGCACGTTTTCCTATGACGAGGGGGTGACCTGGTCGGGCGAGACCGACCTGATACCGGTCTCCCACGATGAAGGCGGCGGACGCAGCGCCTCCAATCCGGATGTGTTTGTCAGCGATGCGGGGGGAACGTGGGCCGTGTGGGATGAGGAGGAAGACGGCGCGGGCACCAAGGAGCAGCATGTCTCGCTGTTGGAGGGATGGTCCTGGAGCGGGGCCGAGACGGACGAGATCATCAGCTTCCCCGACGGCGAGAACGGATACCGCCCCTCCATCACCGGAGTGCACTGGATCTTTGGCCGACAGGAGGACCAGCGCACGACACCGATTGTGTGGGTTGCCTGGACCGAGTTTGCCGGTTCGACTCCCGACAACTACGAAGTCCATCTTTCGATGCTGCCCGGATGGGGAGGTGCCGTCGACGATGTGCCGGAGACCCGGGCGCCGTGGGCGTCCGTGTCTCCGAGCGTGAGCCGGGACGAGACGTTCCTGACCTTCGCCCTCGAGGCCGGAGGTCTTGTACAGGTGGAGATCTTTGACACGCAGGGCCGACGGGTGCGCGCGCTGACCGGCACGTTCGGTGCGGGCGCAGGTAGGCTCACTTGGGACGGCACGGATGAAGGCGGCCAACCGGTTCTGCCGGGCCGGTACGTTGCACGTGTGCGCGGGCCGGAGGGGGTTGCGCATCTGCCGATCGTACGTTTCTAGGAGGTGCACCGACATGTGCCGGTTCCAACTGAATACAGGACTACTCTTCGTTCTGCTCTTCCTCGCCGTCAGCAACGCGCATGCGCGCGACTACCCCGTGGTCGAGAGAGTCATGCTGGAGATGGCCGACGGGACCCATCTGGCCACGGACATCTACTATCCACAGGACAACCAGGATCCGTGGCCCGTCCTCCTCTACCGCACACCGTATGGTATCGCTTCGGACAACATCGGTTGGGTGGCAGACTATGGTTATGTGGGAATCAGTCAGGACTGTCGCGGACGATTCGACTCAGAGGGCTTGGACCGCATGTTCCTCGACGACGGCTGGGGACCGGATCACATGGATGGGCGGGAGACGGTGGAGTGGATCATCGCTCAAGCCTGGTGTAACGGTGAGCTGGGAACCATGGGTGGTTCGGCACGGGGGATCACCCAAAACATGCTGGCCGGCTCCCTACCCCCGGGCCTCGATTGCCAGCATGTGACGATGGCACCGGCGACGATGTACCAACACACTGCTTTTCCCGGTGGGGCCATGCGACGGCGCGACGTCATCGGCTGGCTGACCGGCCAGGGCAGCACCCACATGCTCGATTCATTGGTGGCCCACCCCAACTACGACGAGTTCTGGACCTACCTGGACACCCAGACGCGGGACCCTTTGATCACCGTGCCCACCTATCAGGTGGGAGGTTGGTACGACCTCTTTGCCGACGGGCAGGTGGCCAAATTCCTGGGCCTCCAATTCAACGGAGGACCCGGCGCCAGGGGTAACCAGAAGCTCATCATGGGCCCCTGGACGCATGGGGCCGGCTCCGGTGAGCTGACCTATCCGGCGAATTCCAGCCAGGGGAATGCCGAAGCGCTGATCGGCAACCTGAGCGAATGGCTTGACCACTGGATGCACGGGATTCCAGGCGACATCATGGACCGGCCGGCCATCGCCTACTACGTCATGGGCGATGTCGATGATCCGGCAGCCCCCGGCAATGAATGGCGCACCAGCGAGAACTGGCCGCCCGCAGGCATGATTCAGGAGACCTGGTACCTGCACGAGGGCGGTGTCCTCAACCAGGACCCGCCGGCGCCGGAGGAAGCTCCGGCCGGGTACAGCTTTGATCCCTTTGATCCGGTCCCCACGCGCGGCGGCGGAAATCTGATCGGCTTGCTGGGTCCTTACGACCAGCGACCCGTGGAGGACCGCCCCGACGTCGTTCTCTACACGAGCGAGATCCTCACCACTCCGGTGACGATCTGCGGGCCCGTACGATTGACCCTGTATGCGGCTTCGGATCGGGTGGATACCGACTTCACTGCGAAACTATCCGACGTCTACCCCGACGGCCGTTCGATGCTGGTTTGCGACGGCATTCTCCGCGCCCGTCATCGTCTCTCGATGGAGAGCGAGGACTTCCTGATCCCCAACCAGGTCTACGAATTCGAGATCCTGGTCGGCAACACGGCGCTCTGCTTCAACGAAGGCCACCGCATCCGCCTGGCCCTCTCCAGCTCCAACTTCGATCGCTTTGACGTCAATCCCAATACGGGCGTGCCCTTCGCCCTTGAATACGACGAGATGCTCGTGGCCTTCAACACGCTCCGCCAGGATTCCGAATACCCCTCGCGCCTGAGCCTGCCCGTCGTACGCGAGATGTCCGCGGTCGACCCGGCGTTCCCGAAGGATGAGCTGCGGCTGTTGGAGGTGCTCTCGGAACCGGGTCAGCCCCACGCCACCGTAGGCTTCTACCTGGGATCCATGCAGCGCGTCCAGGTGGATGTCTATGACACCGGTGGACGTCGCTTGAGCCGCGTGACGGAGGCGGTCTATCCCCCGGGGACTCACACCGTGAGCTGGAATAGGCTGGATACCACCGGGCGGTCGGTCACATCCGGCATCTACCTGGTGCGGGTTTCCACGGAACATACGGCGGCAACTGCCAAGCTGCCGATCGTGCGTTAGGGGGACTGAGCGGCGTTCGAGTCGTCCAGCAGGAGTTTTCGCCCTGCCTGCAGCAATTCCCCAAGGCGGTCTCGCACCACCGGGATCATCTCAGTGCTTCGCAGCAGTGAGTCGAGGTGCGCCGTCTCCGTCTCCAGACGATCCCGTGCTGCGGACGATTCGGGAGAGGATTGGGCGGCGTGTAGCAGAAGGCGATAGCAGTCCAGCAGGTGAACGAGTGCGTTCTCCTCGTCGTCGGCCACCAGCTCGAGCAGAGTCGTGGTTTCCATCTGTAGCCGCGCCAGTTCCTCACGTGCCGGAGATTGCCGACCCCACTCCGTGTTCATCAAGGAGTCGCAGTTGGCGCGCAAACGCTCTGCCCCATGTACAACCTGGGAAAGCTCGGCCAGAGCGGAGATGATCTCACACTGATCGAACCCCTGGGTGGCCCGGTTGGCGCGGCGGATCAGCGTATTGAATCGTCCGACGAGGACGTGGGTCCGAATCAGGGCGGAGTTACCCCGTGCACGTGACAGGAATCGATCCAGCGTGCTGAGCGAGAGCGAGTCGGCGCCTCCGGCCAACCTCTCTTGCCGCCATCGCTCCCCCTTCTCAATGGCGAGCTGGAACAGCGAGTCGGCGCGGGCATCGTTGCCTTCCTGTTTCTCCTCCAGGGCTTCAGCGAAGTGAGCGTTCATTGCTTTCAACTCGTAGGAACCGAGAAGCTCGAGATCCGTCAGGTGCGTGACCCCACCATTGGACCGGGCATAGATGGCGGTCAGTCGGATCACATCAATCACCGACTGTTCAATGACCGCGCCGGCGGCAACCAATGAGTCGGCGTACCGGTCAGCAGTGTCCGCCACGTGCCGATAGGCCGCTCGCATCGATATAGCCGGCCGGCTCGAGAACTGCAGATTGAGATCGTTCAGCTCAGCGATCAGCTGGTTTCTCCGGCGCACGATCTTATCGCGAAAGTGTGACGTCCCCGCCAGGGCCACCGGGGGTTCCTCCGGCTCGGCACGCCAACCGTGTGCGCGACACAGAATGGTCAGCAGCCGCAGCTGATCGAGCAAGGTGGTGTCGGTTTGCGCGTGCAGGAAGAGAGAGTCGATACTCTGTGATGCAGCCCGCTCGATCGCCTTGAGCTTGTCGACGGGGCGATCACTCCCGCCCGGCAGCTTCGCATCCTCCAAGGTTGCCAGGCGGAATCGATCATAGAGCCGGGCCACCTGACCGGTGGCCGGGCGGAAGCCGGCGGGTGGCTCCAACCCGCTGTCCCATTCGGAGGGGGCCACACCGGAAACCGCGAGGGTCAGCAGGAGACCACCCAGAAAGAACCTGACGATGCACACCACGGACCATCCCCGCAAGATTGAGGAACCTCACAATCGCCGATCTTTCAGCAGTCTAGTCCAAAACGGGACTCATTGTGGCACTGGGAAGGGGCACTCTTCAGCGCCCTCACGAATTTGCTGACGTGGCCAGAAAAATCCGCTGGTTTGATCCCCCCAACGCGTTGGGTAGGTAGACAGGATCCACCGACTGTACCGGGGGGCTGTCAAACGAATGGCCACGTTGCCGCGGCTTTGACCAATTCATGGGGCGCGAGAGGAGAATCTCCGATGTCCAGATATCGAGAAACGAGAGGGATCGCGCCGGTGTACACGGCGGTGAAGCTCACCATTTTTCTGTTGATGGTGGCTGTGCTCATGGGATGCGGAGCCGATACCACGACGACGGCGGCGCCCACGGCGAGCACGGCACAGTCCTACGAGTCGGACTCCGGGCTCGGCCCAGACACGTTCTCGGGTGATCCCAGCGGACGCTGGGAGTCCTTGGTGGAGGCGCTTCAGCTCACGGATGACCAGGTCGAGACGCTGCAGCCGGCGTTCGATGAGTTCCGTGAGACGATGCAGGCCCTCCGCACCAGCGTCAGGGCGGGTGAGCTGAGCCGGGAAGAGGCTGCTGCCCAGCGGGAAGCGCTGAGCGATGAGTTTGAGGAGTTCCTTCAGGATGTCCTCACCCCAGAGCAATACGAGCTTTGGCAGGAACTGCGAGACAGCCGGGCGCGTCCCGGTCATGACGGTGATCGCCCGGGACGGGGAGACCGGCCTGCGCCGGATCCTGAGGCGAGGTGGGAGCAGTTGGCAGAGGTACTCGGCCTAAGTGCAGATCAGCAGGCAGCCATCACGGAAGCTGCCGTAGAACTGCAGGCGGCGATGCAGATTCTCCGCGAGCAGGTCCAGTCTGGTGAAATCACCCGCGAAGAGGCCAGGGAGATTGGCGAAGGTCTCCGAGCCGAATTCGATCTGGTTCTTCAGGAGGTCCTGAGCGCCGAACAATACGAGCAGCTGCAGGAGCTGCGCGAAAACCGTCCGAATCCCGGTGGCGGTGGTCCCGGCGGCGGCGGCCCAGGCCAGGGGCCCGGCCGCGGCGGGAGGTAGCCGGCGGTATCCGGTCGTGGCTAGCCCCCCACGGGCTGGTCACGGCACGGATTGGGTCTTCCCATTGACGCGACAATTGCCTTGCCGGGCCCCATGCGGCACAATGGCGGCAGCCGAAAGTGCTGGTTGGGGAACGGCGGGGCTTTCCGCTCGATGAGGAGACAAACATGGCTGATCTAACCACGAAGTATGCCGGGCTCGAATTGCGCAATCCCATCATCGTCGGCAGCTCGGATCTGACCGATTCCGTGAAGAACATCAGCAAGCTGGAGAAGGCCGGAGCGGGAGCCGTCGTGCTCGGATCGATCTTCGAGGAAGAGATCGCCCTGGAATACGACACCGTTCTGGAGAGCCTCGAAGCCCAGGGTCACAATGTGATCGACTACGACCGCTACGAGTATCAGGTCCGCGCCCAGAATCTAGATGCCGTGACCGACTTGATAGCCAAGGCGAAGAAGGAAGTCTCGATACCAATCATCGCGAGCATCAACTGCGTGTACTCCCACGAGTGGACCCTCTTCGCGAAGGTCCTGGAGAAGGCGGGGGCGGATGCACTCGAACTGAACATGTTCTTCCTCCCCTCGGATATGAACCGTAACAGCCAGCAGACCGAGGAACTCTATTTCAAGGTCGTCAGACAGCTCCAGCAGGAGATCTCCATCCCGATCATCGTGAAGATGAGCTACTACTTCTCGAGTCTCTCGCAGATGATTCGCAAGCTCTCAGATACCGGCATCGGCGGAGTGGTCCTCTTCAATCGTTTCTACAGCCCCGATTTCGACATCAACGAGCTGAAGGTCGTCACGACGAACGTGCTCAGCTCTCCGGAGGAGTTCCCCATTGCCCTCCGGTGGGTCGCGCTGACGTACGGACGAGTTCAGTGCGATATCGTCGCGTCCACCGGCATCCATGACAGCACTGCGATGATCAAACAGCTGCTCGCCGGCGCCACGGCCATTCAGGTCGTCTCCGCGCTCTATCGCAATGGGGTCGACTACATCGGGACGATGCTCGAGGAATTGGAAGCCTGGATGAAGAAGAAGGACTTCAAGAACATCGAGGATTTCCGGGGCAAACTGAGCCAGGCGCAAAGCGGTGATCCTGCACTCTACGAACGGGTCCAGTTCATGAAGTTCTTCCGCGGAGGTTGGAACGCGTAGTCGAACCGGCCGAGGTCCAAGGAGGTTCGTTGATGTCGGGCAAACTCCCCGATGTGCTGGAGCGGAGCGAAGAATCTCCGTGTCAGGATGAGAAACCGGCCGCCGGCGTCCTCGAGCTGGAGGACGGTACACGGTTTGCCGGGACTCTGTTCGGCAATCGCCAGGGTGCCGACGGCGAGGTGGTGTTCAACACCGGCATGGTCGGCTACGTCGAGAGCCTCACGGACCCCTCCTATCGCGGTCAAATCCTGTCTCTCACCTATCCCCTCGTCGGCAACTACGGTGTTCCGCAGATGACAGAGGGTTCGCTGCGATTCGAGTCGGGCTCGATCCAGGTCCGCGGTCTCGTCGTCGCGGACTGCATTGATGCCTACGGACACTGGGAGGCCGGTAGCAGCCTGGACCAGTGGCTCCGGGAGCAGGATGTCGTGGGGCTCAAGGGAATCGATACCCGCGAGTTGACCAAGATCCTGAGAAGCCGGGGGACGATGCTCGGGCGCATCGTCAACGCGGCATCCGCCAAGTCGCCGTTTTCGGTCAGCGATCCGAATGCATCCGACCTGGTTCGCGCCGTCACCGTCCCGAAGATCGTGGAGCACGGATCCCAGGGAGCCGGCGCGCGCACTCACATCCTGCTCGTCGACTGCGGCTGCAAACGCAGCATCCTGCGCGAGCTTCTCGACAGAGATTGTGATGTGACCGTGGTTCCGTACGACCACGATCTAGCCTCGGTTGAGTGTGACGGCATCCTCCTCTCCAATGGTCCCGGCGACCCGGTGCAGTGCCAGTCGACCATCGCCAACGTCGCCGCCCTGCTATCGAGAGCCAAACCGGTGCCGATCGCCGGCATCTGTCTGGGCTGCCAGATCATGGCTCTGGCAGCGGGAGCGCAAACCTACAAGCTCCCGTTCGGCCACCGGGGACAGAACCAACCTGTGGCGCAACAGGGCACGGAGAGCTGCCGCATCACCAGCCAGAATCACGGGTATGCGGTGCGGGCCGACAGCCTGCCTTCCGACTGGGATGTGTGGTTCACGAATCTCAACGACGGCACGGTCGAGGGCATCCGTCATTCGAACCAACCCTATTTCGCTGTGCAGTTTCACCCCGAAGCGGCTCCGGGTCCCACTGACTCGCGAGACTTCTTCGACGAATTCGTGGAGGCCTCGCGTCGTGAGTAAAGGACCGACGAAAGTCCTGGTGTTGGGAAGCGGAGGTCTTCGGATCGGCCAGGCCGGGGAGTTCGACTACTCGGGTTCGCAGGCGCTCAAGGCCCTCAAAGCTGAGGGGGTTCAGAGTGTCCTGATCAACCCGAATATCGCGACGGTGCAAACGACCGAGGGCCTTGCCGACAAGCTCTATCTCCTGCCCGTCGATGCGGAGACGGTCGAGCGGGTGATCGAGAAGGAGAAGCCGGATGGCCTCCTTCTCGGGTTCGGCGGCCAGACCGGGCTCAATGTCGGGGTGGAACTCGCCGATGCGGGCGTTCTGGAACGCCTGGGTGTGCAAGTTTTGGGCACGCCGGTCGACGTCATCAAGGATACCGAGGATCGGGAACGATTCGTACAGCGGTTGGATGAGATCGGCGTCAAGACCGCGCGCTCCCGGGCGTGCGCCACCTTGGCGGATGCCCAGACTGCGGCGGAAGCCATCGGCTTCCCGGTCATGCTCCGGTCGGCCTACTCACTCGGCGGCTTGGGCAGCGGGGTGGCGCACACTCCCGATGAATTGGAGGCAATCGTCCGGCGGGCTCTCGCCCAGACGCCTCAGGTCCTCGTGGAGGAGTATCTCTTCGGCTGGAAAGAGGTCGAGTACGAGGTCGTGCGGGACAGCTTCGACAACTGCATCACCGTCTGCAATATGGAAAACCTGGATCCCATGGGGATCCACACCGGCGAGAGCATCGTGGTCGCGCCCAGCCAGACCCTCTCGAACACCGACTATCACCTGCTGCGTGAGATCGCCGTACGCACCATCAGGCATCTCGGCATTGTCGGCGAGTGCAACATCCAGTTTGCACTCGACCCCCACAGCAGCGAATACCGCGTCATCGAGGTGAACGCGCGGTTGTCCCGATCCTCCGCTCTGGCAAGCAAGGCCACCGGTTATCCGCTCGCCGCGGTGGCCACCCACCTGGCCCTGGGTCGCTCGCTGGCCTCTCTTCCGAACCCGGTCACCTCCAGCACGGTGGCCTTCTTCGAACCAGCCCTCGACTATGTCGTGGTGAAGGTGCCCCGATGGGACCTGGAGCGCTTCCGTGGCGTGTCGATGCGGATCGGTTCGCAGATGATGAGCGTGGGCGAGGTCATGGCGATCGGTCGGACATTCGAAGAGGCGCTCCAGAAAGCCCTCAGAATGATCGGGACCGGTATGCACGGGCTGGTCCTGAACCGGCTCCAATTCGACGACCTCCGGGAGGAGCTCGCCCAGCCCACGCACCGGCGCGTGTTCGCGGTGGCGGAGGCCTTTGCCCAAGGCATGACGGTCGACCAAATTCACGACCTGACGCAGATCGACCGGTGGTTCCTCCACCGCTTGGCCAGCATTGTCGATGTGATGAGGAGCCTCAAGGGGTTGCCCGGCCCTGGGCAGGAACCTGATGCTCATCTACTGCGCCAGGCAAAAGTGCTGGGTTTCAGTGATTTCCAGATCGGCAAGGCTACCGGCCTCCACATGGACCGGGTTCGCGATCTCCGCAAGGAGCTTGCCGTGCTGCCGGTCATCAAGCAGATCGATACCCTGGCCGCCGAGTACCCTGCCGTCACCAACTACCTTTTCATGACCTATCAGGGAACGACCTCGGATGTCGAACCGCGTGCCGGGGCGGTCATGGTGCTGGGCGGCGGCCCCTATCGGATCGGATCCAGTGTGGAGTTCGACTGGTGTTGCGTGAACGCCGTCCAGACCGCGCGAGATGTCGGCTACCGGACGATCATGGTCAACTGCAATCCCGAGACGGTCTCCACCGACTACGACACCTGCGACCGGCTGTACTTCGAGGAACTGACCTACGAACGAGTCATGGACATCTACGAGTTCGAGCTTCCGGAGGGTGTGATCGTCTCCATGGGAGGACAGGTCGCCAACAACCTGGCTCCCCGACTCGACAAACAGAACGTGCGCATTCTGGGCACCTCGGCCGAGGACATCGACCGGGCGGAGGACCGCAACAAGTTCTCCTCGCTGCTCGACAAGCTCGGCATCGACCAGCCGGCGTGGACCGAGGCTCGCAGCATGGCGGAAGCTGAAGACTTTGCCGCGCGAGTTGGCTATCCGGTCATGATCCGCCCGTCCTACGTGTTGTCCGGGGCGGCGATGGCGGTCGTGTTCGATCCTTCCACACTGGGCTCCTACTTGAGCCGAGCAACGGATGTCAATCCGGCCTCCCCCGTCGTCATCTCCCGGTTCATCGAGAATGCCAAGGAGGTCGAATTCGACGGGGTGGCGCGCCAGGGTGAAATCCTGCTCTACGCGATCGGAGAACATGTTGAAAACGCCGGGGTCCATTCCGGCGACGCAACCGTTGTCATTCCCCCTCAGCGTCTCTACGTCGAGACCACCCGCCGAATCAAGCAGGCCGCATGGAAGATTGCCCGCGAGCTCAATATCACCGGACCCTTCAACATCCAGTTCATCGCCCAGGAGAATCGTCTCAAGGTGATCGAGTGCAATCTGCGCGCGTCCCGAACGTTTCCCTTCGCCTCCAAGGTGCTCAAACGTAACTTCATCGACCTGGCGACCCGGGCGCTTCTGGGAGAGGAGGTCGCCAGAATCGAGGGTTCGACCCTGGATTTGGAGCGCGTCGGAGTGAAGGCCGCGCAGTTCTCGTTCTCGAGACTCAAGGGCGCCGATCCGACCATGGGCGTTGCGATGGCTTCGACCGGTGAAGTGGGATGCCTGGGTTTTGAGATGGAGGAAGCGCTCCTCTCGGCACTCCGCTCCGTCGGTCTGCGGTTGGACAAGAAGACCGCGCTCGTCTCCACCGGCCCGCCCGAAACCAAAGCCGCGTTTCTTCCGGTGGTGATGAAACTCCAGAAGATGGGCTACAGTTTCTTTGCCACCTCGGGCACAGCGCGCTTCCTTCGTTCGAATGGGATCGAGGTGGAGACCCTGAGGTGGCCGCTCGAGGAGGCGGCCCCCAACTGCATCGACTACATTCGCTCCGGGAAGATCGGGCTCGTGATCAACATCCCCAAGAACAACGAGGAAGAGGAACTGTCGAACGACTACCTCATCCGCCGGGGCGCGGTGGATCATGAGGTGCCGCTACTCACCAACCTCAGGTTGACCGAACGGCTGGTGGAAGCTCTGGAAGTGGCCGACTTCGACAATCTTCCCATTCTCGAGTGGAGCGAGTACTAGCCTCTTTCAATCAAACGCGAAAGGCGGGTCGTGCAGCCCCTGCTCGGTGATGATGCCTGCGATCAGCTCATGCGGTGTCACATCAAACGCGGGATTGTAGACGCGCACATCGGCTGGCGCGGTCGATCGTCCACCACACATCCGCACCTCATCCTCGCCGCGATGCTCGATCGGAATCAGGTCGCCATGCGCCAGCGAGAGATCGATTGTCGAAGATGGCGCCGCGACATAGAACGGGATATTGTGGTGCTGCGCCAAGACGGCCAGGCCATACGTGCCGATCTTGTTTGCGGCATCTCCGTTGGCCGCGATTCGGTCTGAGCCAACGATGACCCGGTCGACCCTTCCTTCCTTCATCAGCTGCGCAGCCATGTTGTCGCAGATTGTGACGACGTCGATCCCGGCCTTCCCCAATTCCCACGCGGTCAGGCGCGAGCCCTGGAGCAGCGGGCGCGTCTCGTCGGAGTAGACCGTGAACTTGCGGCCCTTGTCATGAGCCACATAGAGCGGGGACAGGGCCGTGCCGAAGTCACCGGTGGCCAAGGCCCCGGCATTGCAGTGCGTCAGGATCCCCATGCCCTCTTCGATCAAGGCCTCGCCATGTTGTCCAATGGCCTGGCACATCGCGATGTCCTCGGCCAGAATCTCCAGCCCGGTCTGCACCAACTGCAGCTTCATCTCTTCGGTGGAGGCTACTTCTGACAGGACGGTCCGGCAACGATCCAGCGCCCAGATGAGATTCACCGCGGTGGGGCGCGACTCCCCCAACGTATCTGCCAAGCGGGTGGCGGCGGCGATGAACCCGGCCGCCTCCTCGGTGGTGATGTGTTGCGCCGAGGCGGCCAACCCCAGTGCCGCGGCACATCCGATGGCGGGAGCCCCGCGTACGGACAGCCTGAGGATCGCCTGATGAACATCGGCAGGATCGTCGAGTTCGAGATACACCAGATTCTGCGGCAGTTGGGTCTGGTCGATGATCCGCAGTTTCCCCGGGAGAAGCTTCGCGCTGTCCTCGGGGCCGGCGAGGACCGATCCGTCCTGCGTGATCCATCGTACCGTATCGAGCATAGAGTGATTCCTTTCCCCCGCGATTCGCGTTATACCATTCTGTATTCCCGAAGCGAAGGAGAGATTGACATGATCTCGCAGAAACAAGCCATAGCCGACTGCATGGACCGGCTCTATGCCAGAAATCTCACCACGATGTCCGGTGGTAACATTTCCTCGCGTGTGGAAGACGACCTCATTCTCCTCACGCCGGCGGCCACGGACAAGGGGAACATGCGCGCGGCGGAAATCGCCGTTGTCGGATTGAATGGAGCCAATCACACGCGCGTGCTGAGGCCCAGCAGCGAGATGCCCATGCACCTGGCAATCTACAAGCGGCGTCCCGACGTGCGCGCCATCATCCACGCCCATCCGCCGATGGCCAGTGTCTTCACGGTTGTGGACCTTCCACTCAACGTCCGCCTCAGCGCGGAAGCGTACGCCCTCATTGGTGAACCGGCGGTCGCACCTTACGCGCTGACCGGCACGCCGGAGCTCGCCGACTGCGTTGCCGCCAGCCTCGCCGGGAAGACCTCCTGTGTCCTATTGCAGAACCACGGGGTCCTCACCGTCGGCGAAACGCTGCAGGAAGCCTTCAGCCGGATCGAGGTTCTTGAAACCGTCGCCAAGATCAACCTCTTCGCCAACCTTCTTGGCGGGACGCGGGAGTTGAACCCCGACCAATGCGCCGCCTTGGACTGTTTGGCTGGGCGCCGGAGTTGAACCTGCCACTGCGGTGAGGATTCGGGAGATTCCTTCACCCTTCTCGCCTGATTCCCAGGCATCCCTCCACCTTTCCTCATAGTGCACATGTATTGCACATGGGCAGCGTTCGGCGGCCGAGGGAACTACAAACCGATGAATCTGTCACACTCTAACGATACACGCGCATTCCAGACACACCTCAGCATTGACATCGAAGCGGAAATCTGTGGGAAGCCCGACGCACCATTCACCCTCTGCGTGCTTGTATCGAGTCTAGATCGAGAGGGTCCCGCGGTGCTTTCAGGAGGACATCACTGATCTTCCCCCCGTTTGACGGACACGGTGGCTGCGGTGGATAATGCCGCAAG
>CAZTDY010000092.1:0-14965 GCA_964612295.1 uncultured bacterium
AGACGTCGCATCAGGGCAAAGCCGTTCGGCCCCGCCTCGTAGCACATCCGAATCTCACCCCCCTTAGCTTCCCGAACAAGCTTGCGAACCCAGCGCTTCAAGGCCCGGTCCTCGTTCGCGATCGAGCGGGCCAGAGACTCTCGCTGCCGCGATCCTCGAAGCACCGCCACCGTAAGGTTGTTCTTGTGATCGTCAATCCCCACCCATGTGATAGGCTTAGCCATGGCCGGTCTCCTTTCGTTCCGTATGCGGTATTCAGTGAACCACTGATAGCCCGCGAGATTACGGACCGGAGACCGGTCACTCCATCACTGTCTACCGGGTCTCATATCGATTTCGCCCGTCTCCCGGCGCGCGAATGCGATCTGCGAATCTACACTCTCACTGGTGATCTGGTTGAGTCCTTCGCCCACGACGGCACTGGCGGCGACGGTACGGTCCGCTGGAACATGTTGTCGAGGAACGGGCAACACATCGCCAGCGGTGTGTACCTGTATGCTGTCACCTGTGACCAGGAAACCCACCTCGGACGTTTTACGGTGATCCGTTAGGTCGGAAGAAAGGAGGGCTGCCAGATGAAACGCACCACGTTCAGGGTCGTGTTGCTGCTCAGCCTGTTTCTGCTCGGCCTCTCGGGCCCGGCGAATGCGGCGCGCGAATTCGAGAAAGTCGGCACCATCGGAGCGCAATTCCTGAAAATCGGAATCGGTGCTCGGCCGGCAGGCATGGGATCCGCCTACTGTGCGGTGGCCGATGATGCCAGTTCCGTCTTCTGGAATCCGTCAGGCGTGGCCCGCATCACAGACAATGTCATCGCGGTGAACCATGCCGACTGGGTGGCGGACATTCTCTTCACGCAGGCCTGCTATGTGTTCGACCCCAAACTGCTCCCGGGGATGATGGCGGTTCACGCCCGCAGTCTGTACATGCCGGAGCAGATCGTTCGCACCGTCTACAATCCGGAAGGAGACGGACGCAAGTTCGACAACGGTGATGTGGCGGTCGGTTTGACCTATGCCCGCTCTCTCACCGACAAGTTTTCCGCGGGGATCACCTGCAACTACATCCACTCATCCTTGGCCGATCACACCGCCACGGCGATCGCGTTCGATTTCGGGACGCTCTATGACACCGGCTTTCAGTCACTCAGAATCGGCATGGCGATTCAGAACATCGGCGCCGAGATGAAGTACATCGACGACTCCGTCAAACTGCCGACCCTCTTCCGGGTGGGCATGTCCGCGAACATTTTTGAGAGTGAGCAGTACACGGTGCTTGCTTCGGGCGAGTTTTCTCACCCCCCCGACAACAACGAACGCGCAAACCTGGGGGTGGAGGTCGGCTATCAGGATTTCTTGCGCTTGCGGGGAGGACACGGGTTCGGTTACGACGCCGACGGTCTTGGCTTGGGGTTCGGGGTGAAGATTCCGACCAGTTTCACGGCCGAGGCGACGGCGGACTACGCATTCTCAGATATGGGGTATTTGGGAGGCATTCACCGCCTCTCCCTTGATTTCCGCTTTTAGTTGGGGGCTGCCAAGCCCACGCTCAGCACCGGCACCGCGCCAGGTCGGGTTTCTCCTTGGGCCCGGTCTGGCGCACCGGTTTTAGTCGGATATGGTGGGATAGAGCTTCTCGAGCCGATCCAGGACCTGGGTCAGAAACTCGGGATTGTCCCTGAGTTGCCGGTTCATTTCCTCACTGGCTGCCTCAGGGGAGTCGTCACCCGTGGAAACTTCGACCAATGCGGCATAGAACGCGGCCGCTCTCTTTGCCTTGTCGGCATCCTCCTGATCGGCTTCCCACAGCACGTACCAGCCGTCTCCCAACGCCCGCCAGGCCAAGACGTCGGCGGCCGTTTGCGGGAGTGGACCAGCGAGGTCTTCGATGATGTCCTGCGAGAGCAACGCCCGGTCCTCGACTCGCTGGCGCGTGTAGAGGTTTGACGCAACATCTTCCGGGAGCGCACGCATCCCCCGGCCGGCCTCGCGGCGCGCAGTCGTCTCTGCTTCGGTCGACCCCTCGAACATACCTTTGACGCTTCCCCATGCCGCCTCGCCGGCGCCCACCAACTCGGCATCCTCGTCCCTTGGGGCTTCGGCAGTGACGACCAGGAGCTGGCTTTCCGCTTCCTTCATCAGGTCAGTCGGCTCGAGCTTCAGGAGCATGGCATTCTGCGCAGGCGTCGGCCTGAGCACCTTGAGCAGGTTGTTTTGCGCATGTTCCCATCCAGGGCCGCCTTGGAGACGGACGCCGGGCTCCGCCGACATCGGGCGCGGTTCAGGCTCGCCGGCACCATCCGCTCGGAGAAACTCCTCCTCCGCCTGGACCGGCTCCTCCTTCTTCTTTGCGCGACTCGGAGCGGGGGATTCCCTGACGGCCGGCGGGGAGCTCGCAGCCGGCTCGGATACGATGATCTCATCGAGCGCGTCCGCAGGTTCGACCTCTTCGGTTTCCAGATCGTCCGTTCCCGCGGCCTTCATCTCGAACACGCGCTTCTCGGCGCCTCCCGCGTCGGTCTCGGCATCGGACAAGCCAGCCGCTCGCCCGAGGCTCTTGAGCCGCTCGTCGTCCGCAGGTTCAACCCGATCTGCATGGTAGGTCGCCCCCGCGGGCAACTCGCTCGGAAGATCTGGGCTAGGCGCTCTTCTGGCAAGATCCGGGTCGCGCGTGAATATGAGAAAGGCCAACACGGCCACGGCAGTGGTGGCCCCGGCCACCTGGACCCAGCGCCAGGCCGGCGTCGGGTTCAGCCAAGCCCGCACAACCCGCCGCAGCCATCCTTCGGTGGCGGTCGAGTCAAATTCCGCGGTCGATTCATCGCGCACTCCGGCGCGCGCCTGGCTGTGCTCGAGCGAGGCCTCCAACGCCTGGTCGGCCACTTCGTCCCCAGAGAGATAGGACTTCCCACCGGGTCCCTCCTGCTCCATCTCGCTCGCCCGCAGATCGGCGGCGGCCTTCAGATCGAAGCGGGCCTTGATCGACCGCATGAGCGCATCGGGTGCTTCCGTCTTTCCCTCGGCCAGGACCTCTCCGCTCGCCCGGTCCACGCCCCGCATGAGCGCCAAGGCCGCGCGGCAGTCCACGCAGGCGGACAGGTGCTTCTTCGCCCGCCCGTGCGCGTCGGTGGCCAGTTCCCCATCCAGGAATTCACCCAGATGCGATCGGACCCATTTACATTCGGTGTTCATGACACCTCCGAATCCGCCTTGGGGCGCGGCGCCGTGTCGGGGGACTCGCCGGAATCTCCCCACTTCGTTCTGAGATGCTGCTGAAGGCGCTCCCGGCCGCGATTGAGCCGGGACATGACTGTGCCGATCGGCACACCCAGACTGGCGGCAATTTCTTTGTAGCTCAGTTCTCCCAGAATCCGCATCTCCAACACGACGCGCTGATCGGCGGGGAGCTCGGCAATCGCATCTCGCAGAGCGCCTACCATCCGCCTACCCTCCAATTCCCGAAGAGGACGATCATCGGCGAGCCATCGTCCTTCGTACTGTTCCTCACCTTCTTCTCCCGCCGGCTCATCCAGCGAGACCTCCGACCGGCGCCGGGCCCCGCGCAGGTGATTGCGGGCCAGGTTGGTTCCGATGCGGAAGAGCCATGGTCCAAATGGCCGGTTGGGATCGAATCGATGCAGGAATCGATAAGCTCGGAAGAACGTCTCCTGCAGGAGGTCGTCCGTATCCTGCGGATTGCGCAGGATCGCGCGCAGCACTCTCCGGAGCGGGGCTTCATATCGCCGCATCAGAGCGGCAAACCCTGCCTCGTCGCCGGCGAGGGCCTGGGACACCCAGGCCGCCTCCTCCGTCAGCCGGCTGGCCGCGTGCTTGTCGGTTGACATCCGCCCAGTGGCCTCCGGTCCGCAACCTTCAGGTGCGTTACAGGACGTGTGCGAGGTCTATTCCGTCAAATCCGTCAATTACTCAGGTATTAGAACTCGATTCTGGCACAGCCGTGCGAAGCGGGCAAGGAGCTCCACCCCCACTGGGAGCCAAAGTCTACCGGCGCTTGCGCATGAAGCGCATCATGCTGAGGAGGTGGATGAACATCAGCCGCGGATTCCGTTTGGAGGCCCGCTGCACACTGTGCCGGGCGATCGCCTGCGGGTTGTAGTAAACGTGCCGTCCGGAGCAGAAGTCCACATCCTCGACGTAGAGGAAATAGCCCGGATCGAATCGATAGGCCGCCGGAAAGAGCAGGCAGGCACCCGACACCCAGTCGACGCGCCGCGGCGTCTCATGGTCATAGTCGCGCATCAGGTGGGTCGCCACTTCGTCTGGGAAAAGGCCCAGCCGGCGTCCGAGAATCGAGCGCCAGGTCGGAAAGGTCCGGCATGACAGAAGCAACTCACCCCGGTCATCCTCTAGCCGGGGCCCCTGGACTTCGCAGTCGGGATGCTCTGACATGAACCGCTCCAGCTCACGGAAACAGTCGCTCGGAAACCACACGTCTGGATTCGCCAGGAGGGCGTATTCGGTTCTGATCTCGTCCAGTCCACGATTGGCAGCCTTCGCGTAGCCGAGATTCTTCCTCTGCGGCAGACGCGTGACCGGGTACCGGCCGGCGACACCCAGGGTCTCATCCCGAGACGCATTGTCGACCACCACCACGTCTGATGGACGGTCCGCGTCCTCGCGGCTTGGGTCGAAAATGGAGTCCAGGCAGCGCGGCAGAACCTGCGCGGAGTTGTGCGTCACCAGCACGAGTGTGATCTGGCTTGTGGATGAGGTCACCTGCCCCTCCCCGATTCGGTCGCGCGTTCGTGGGTGCCGGAGACCATAGCAGACCCCCCGAGCACCCTCCAACTGCCGCTTTTCAGTCGTCGGCAGACCTGCTAACGTTGCCGGGTGCAGGAGAAATGCGTTCAGAGCCCCGAAACCGGAGTTGGCATGCAAAGCGGCAACAGCTCGACAAGACGTACCGTCGCCGCAGCTCGGATCATTCTCCTCGCGATCATGCTCCTGTCCTGTCTTGCTCCCAACGCCCTGGGACAGAGTGGCTCCCGAACCCGGGAACCTCTGGGGACCGGACTCCGCACCGGCCTCAAAGATGCGGCGCCCCGCAGCCCTGACCTTCCCTCCACGCAAGCCGTGGCGACCTGGGGATTCGAGGGCACGGTGGATCGCGCGTCATATCGACTGGCCCCGGGAGACCTCTTGGCCATGTCGGTGTGGGGCATGACCGACCTCATCTTCGATTTGCGCGTAACGGCCGATGGTGCACTGATCGTGCCCAGCGTGGGAGCCTTCTCGGTTGAGGGGATGACGCTGCTCGGTGCGGAGGAGCTGCTTGCCGCGCGATGCGCGCAATCCTATCCGCAGTCGGATGTCTCCCTTCATCTCGTTCAACCGGCCATGATGCGGATCCCGGTGACGGGACTCGTCGGATATCCGGGAACGATCTCACTGCCGGGCGGCGCCCGATTGGCGGATCTGCTCGAGCTGGCCGGTGGCATTCTGGACGGGGCTGATACGCGCGGGATCGAGGTCATCTCGCCCGGTGCGGCGGCGATGACCTACGACCATTTGGCGTGGCTGGCGGAGGGTCACTTGGGCGGCAATCCCCAGCTCCACAGCGGGGACCGCGTACATATCCGCCCTGCCGAGATCTTCTGCCGGGTGCGGGGAGCCAGGCCGGCCGATGAATCTTACCGCGTTTCCGGCGGCCCTTTGGATCGCCCATTCTCTGTAGACACGCGCCTCATCGCCCTGCGGGGTGATGATACGCTCGACTTCGTTCTGCGCGCCGTCGGCGGTCGTCAGGCGAGCAGTTGTGAGCCCGGAGTCTGGGTCGATCGGGCCGCGGATGACGCGGATACGCACACCTGGGTCCCGCTCGCGGAGGCCGCGACCTTCGAGGTCTCATCCGGTGACGTGATCGAGATCCCGTTCTGCCAGGAGTGGATCGCGGTCGGCGGGTCGGTCAATCGGCCGGGCCTGTATCCCTACCTCAGCGGACAGACGGTCGGCGACTACGTCTTCGCCGCCGGAGGTCCGACGCTCACGGGCCGGGATGACGAGTGGGAGCTGTGGGATCCGGAGACCGGCCGCAAGTGGGAGGTCTCACCCGAGGACAGTGTGTCGGCCGGCCTCCACGTCTGGATTCCCGAGCGCCGCTCGCACAAGATCTCGCAGCTGCTGACACCCATCGGCACGGCCGTCGCGCTGGCCGTCTCCATCTATGCGTTGACGCGGTAGGTGGCACTCACAGTTTCATCTAGGTGATCGGCCAGCCCCCGCGCGACTCAGACGCAACCTTCTGCGCCAAACTCGTGTCCAATCCAATAGAAGCACGTCACGCAGGGAGTGCCTTTTGGACGAACGAGAGCTGGTAGCCAGGGTCCTGTCCGGCGATCAAGGCGCCGAGCGCGTTTTCTATGACGCGCACGTCGATCGCGTGTACTGCCTTGCCTACCGGATTCTCGGCAGCCCCGAGCTTGCCGAAGACTGTACTCAAGAGACCTTCTTGCGCGCGTTCAATCGGCTCGATGGGTTTCGCGGGGATGCGGCGCTCAGCTCCTGGCTTCACGCCGTGACGCTCTCGGTCGTGCACAACCATCTGCGAAAGTCGCGCCGTCGGCGAGAGCACGAGTGGGTGACCGACTCGCCCCCGGACCTCGCGGAAGGCGGATCCCAAGACGATCCGGATCTTCATCGGCGCTTGCACAAAGCGCTCGATCGACTTTCGGACGACCTGCGGGTGGTCGTGATCCTGCACTACATCGAGGGCTACAAGCATCTGGAGATGGCCGAGATGCTCGGCATTCCCGAAGGCACCTCGAAGGCGCGTCTCCATCGAGCGCGACAGGAGCTGCAACGCGTGCTCGAGGGCCCGAACGCATCCGGGCCCACGTTGAAGCCCCAAACCGCAGGCCCGGCGGAATCCGCCGGCCAGATTGGGTGAATGAGATGACCGACGAACACAGAGACCAACATGAGCAGCGGCGGGAAGAGGTCTTGAAGGACGCTGTGCAATCCTACCATCGTCCGCCCGAAACGCCCCGCGAGCGCATTTGGGAACAGATGCAGCGTGAGCGTCCGGTCGATGAGGCCGTTTCCTTCTGGCCCAGGTTTGGTGGGTTCCTGCGCACGAATTGGTGGCCGGCAGTCGCGCTGGGGATCCTGGTGGTGGGCATCTGGATCGGGCGGCAGCTGGAGCAAGCGCCCAATCCGCCCCTGACGGAACGGCCCGGCACTGAGATGGCCGCGGTGGAAGGGGCCGCGGATGGCCCAGGGGCTGTTGCGGAGCCCCTGCCCGGAAGTCCATTGGAGGAGAGCCTCAAGCAGAATGCCGAAGCTCTGCTCATGCTGGTTTCGTCCGAGACCGCCGGTTTCGAAGCCGGCGGAAACGAGGCCGTGGCCAATTGGGCGCGGGAGCTGCTGTCGGAAACTCGGCTCCTACTCGGGTCGCCTGTCGCTGAAAACGAGCAAACCAGCTCGCTGCTCCTCGATCTCGAGTTCGTCCTCGTTCAGCTCGTTCGCCAGAACCGCCCCAACGCACGGGAGAGCAACGAGTGGATCCTAGACAACATCCGCCGCAAGGATCTCTTGATTCGTCTGCGGTATACCCATTCCCCACCTCCCATGACGGGTGTGTAAGGAGGACATGAAGATGAACCGCACGATGGCGCTGCTACTCAGCCTTCTTCTGTGTTGCACGTTCACAACGATCGCACCACAGGCTGAAACCAGCGAGGAATCCGAAAAATCGCTCCAACTCTTCCTCGAAGGGCAAAAGGAACTCAGCCTCGATCGGTATGCCCAGGCAAGGGAGGCATTCCAAAAGGCCTACCAGCAGAGCACCGATTCGGCACTGGCGGGAAACTCGCTCTACTGGCAGGCTTTCTCGGAGTATCGTCTGGGGCGCGTGGAAGAGCTCCAAGCGGCCCAGGAGCTCCTCACGAAGCTGCTACGCGAGTATCCGAAGTCAGGCAGCGCCGACGATGCACTTCAGCTCTACACCCAGGTGCGCGCCCGGCTGGCGGCCCTCGGAGATGCCGCGGCCGCATCCCAGATGGCGGTCCAGGCGGCGCAACTGGGAAAGCGGGCGCAGGAACTTGCGATGGTCGGCGAGGAGTTGGCCGCGCAAGACGGTGAACTGGACCGACAGGAGCAACACGAGCTTCAGGAGATCCAGGAACAGCTGAAGGAAACCCAGTACCTCCTCCAGGAAACCAATGAGAGAGCCGTGGCCGTACGCGTCGAGTCGCAGGAGGCCTACCGCCGGATGCACGCGCTATTGGCCGCCGAGCATCCAGAGATCCTGCTCCTTCCCGACGCCGAGCGTATTCCGTTGCTCGAGCACATCGCACCACCTCCACCACCCAAAGAGGTCGACGAACTGCGGCTCGCCGCGCTCAACAGCCTTCTCCGCATGGATCCCGACCGCGCGATGGAAATCCTGCGGACGCTCCTCTCTCAGCGTGATGAGGACAATGCGCCGCTACGCGTCAAGGCCGCGATGATCCTGGCCATGCACGAGGCGGGGGATGCTCCCGACCTGTTGATCGATGTCATCCGTCACGACCCCTCGCCAGAGGTTCGCCTCCGGGCCCTGCAGGGCGTTTGGCGATACGATCGGCCCGAGATCAACGATCTCCTCATGGAGATCCTGCTGCACGAGCCCCGGGAAGAGCTGAAGGAAGTGGCCTGCATCGGCATCATCAATGACAAAGAGCCCGCGCGGGTAAGACCCCAGCTCAAGCAGATCGCGAGCACCAAGGAACTCCCGCAGCGGATTCGGGAGCACGCGGTCGAGGCACTCGCCCGGGACGGCGACAAGGAGGCGGTCACCTTTCTGCGAGACTTGTACGACAAGACGTCCGATCGCGATCTGCGCCTTGTCATCGCAATCTGCATCGGTCAAAGAGAGGATCCCGAAACGATGCGCTGGTTGATGGAGAAGGTGCGAGACCGCAACACGGATCTTGAGATCCGCGAGAAGGCTTTCTATTGGGTTGGCCGTGACAAACATCTGGCGACCGAGGACCTGGTCGAGCTCTATCTGAGCTTCCCCCCCGGGCAAATCCGCAAGCAGGCCGTTCATGTGATCGGCTCGCGCGAGGATGATCAAGCCCTCGACTTCCTGATCGAGGTCGCGCGGCAGGACGAAGACCCCGAGGCGCGGCTGGCCGCGGTGCACTGGATTGGGCGGTACCCGAACGAGAAGGCCGTGGCCTTCATCAAGGAGCTGTTGAGCGAGGAATAGGCTTCGAATAGTCATCGAGCAGGTACCAAGGCTTGAATCCACATGCCTTGTAGAGCTCACGCGACGCCTCATTCGAGCCTTCGTTGGTGACGATGGCGAACTCCATCCCCACCTCCACCATCTTGCGCATGGCGAACAACATGAGCGCCCTGCCCAGACCCCGGCGGCGGTGGTCTGAGTGCGTTCCAACCGGCTCGAAGAGGCCGATGCGATTCACAGGATCGTGCCAGGTCACCGTAAAGGCTGCGAACGAGCCGTCCGCTGCTTCAACGACAAACTCCCGTTCGGCAGCGAAGCCGGGGGTTTGCATCAGCGTTCGATAGGTGTCCGGCGTCCACTTCGACCCGAATGAGGCCGCATGGACCTCGGCCAGATTGGCCGCGTCGTCGAGCCCACGGGCTGCTCGGATCGTGTACCCGTCCGGGATCGCCGGCTCGGCCGCATCGGCAAGCGTGATCCGGTTGAGGGACCAGGGAGGCGCCTCATCTCGCACCCATCCAAGCTCGGCGAGGAGCGCAACGCGGGCCGTATCATCCCGGAACGCCCAGTCGTTGATGCGGTCGGCTTCGATCTCGTGGCGGCGCATCAGCTCGATCGTGCGCGTTTCGCCGAATTGTAGAATCTCACGTTCGAACTCCCCCCCGCGAAGATCGGGGCGTACCTGGGCATCGATGCCCTTGTGACGGGGTTGGGCCAAGACCCACGCAGCGACTCCACCATCGTCCTCCCAGATGGTCATCACTTCGTCCGGGTCATACAGCCTGTTGCCGTTGTAGATATGGTGCGGAATATCCCCGGGATGGAGGTACCCGCAGCAGTCTGTCTCAGCGATCGCCTTCGCGTTGAACGATTGCAGCAGTTCGAGATCCAGCTCTGTCTGGTACGAGCGGCGCTTCATGCCCTTTCCTCCGCGGGTCGATACTGGTAGAAGATGTTCGGGTTCATTTCAGGGCAACCAAGTAGGATCTTCGCTTCATCCTCACCTTCTTTTCACCCTGATGATACGCACCCAGGTCCTCGTGGCTAGACCTTCTCAACGAAGATCGCTCGAACGACATCCGATACGGCCCTAGCCCTGTGCCGATGTTCGTCCCCCGACGGAATCATGACGCCATCCCCGGCTTCAAACACCCGCATCCCATCGTTGAATTCGATCTTAAATGTCCCCGCGAGGATTTGCCCCACGTGCCCGACAGTGCACCAGTGCGGCGCCACCTCGGACGAGTACTCAACGAGCCGGAGTTTGACGTCACCTTCAGTAACAACCTTGTGGCGCACACCCGGGATGGGCGATTCCCATTCGATCGCTGCGAAGTCGATTTTGTAGTGGTCCATTTTCACCTCGCTTCGGTTCTAACCACCGGCTCACGGACGCGTATGCGCCCCGATCCATTCGGTCATCGCATCCAGCGCAGCAGGCGCGAGCGTCTCCTCGATCCGCCCGTACTCCGTCGGCGTCCCGGTGACGGAGGTTTGCAGGAAGTGATTGAGCCGCGGCAGCTCAAGCGCCGTGATCTCCTGATTGCCCCCCGCCCGCAGGGCCGCGTCGATTGCCGCCAGGTTCTCGGAGGGCGGCACCTGCCGATCCAGCTCACCGATGATCGCCAGCACGGGACAGTGGACCTGCTGCAGGGTCTGTCCGGGATCGTGCCGAAGATTGAAGAGGAACCAGGGTGAGAAAAACCGGCGCAGGGCTGCGCCGACCTGCTCCTCGGGCAGTCCGGAGTGTTCTGTTCGATACAGCTCTCGCACTGCGGCGCGTGCCTGCGCGGGGTCGCGGTCGGCATCGCGCAGAAGGATGTCGAGCACCCGCGCCTGGAACGCGGTCTTGCGGCGAACAGCTTTCGCGTCGAGTCCCATCGCCGCCCCCATCGCCGCCTCGAACTGCAGATTATACTCCCGCCCCGGCAACCCTGGTGAGGCGATCATCATCACGAAGCTGACCGCGGACGATTGCGCGGCAGCCAATGCGGCGATGGTGCCACCCTCGCTGTGTCCCAAGATGCCGATCTGCTCAGGATCGATGCGTTCGTCGTTTTGTAGATGAGCGACGGCGGCGAGCACATCGGTGGCGAAGTCCGCGGAAGTGCCCATCGAATGATCTCCGGGCGACTCCCCCACGCCGCGATCGTCGTAACGCAGGACCGCGATGCCGTGCTGGGTGAGGTGATCGGCCAGGACGGCGAAGCGCCGATGGCCCAACACCGTGTAGTCGCGATCATGGCCTCCCACGCCGGAGACGAGCACCACGCACGGCACGGGCGAACTCCCGGGCAACAGCGTCAGCGTTCCGGCCAGCGTGATGCCGGCCTGCGCGTTCTCGATGCGGGTTTCTTCGGTCACGTAGGGAAACGGCGGTACGGGAGTCTGGGGCCGGCGAAGTCGGGTAAGCTCTTCCACCCGCCGGATCACGAGCGGAAACGTCCGGTTGCGGTGCGTCCACTTACCCTCGATCGAGGTCCCGTCGCCCCTCGGCCGTCCGCTGAACCGGACGCCAGCGGACTCGTCCCCCAGGACAAGACTCTCGCCGTCCCAGGTGACCTCACTCAGGGGCAGCTCCTTCTGACCCATATCAGGGCGGACCAGAACTGCGGTGAGTTGCCCGCCATCCGCTTCCCCGATTCGAAATCCGATCGTCAGCTTGAGTCCGGGAAACTCCAAGGGGCCTTCCCAGCAGCCAGTCACCGCGTCGGTCGAAGGTTCGGACGAGCAGCTTGAGAGCAAGAGAAAGACGATCAGGATCAGCTTGTAGCGGTCCATTCCATACGCTCCATCTGACGTGACAAACCTTCGGTGGCAAAGGAATCCCGCGCATTTTCATTGAAGTGCCAGGTTGAAGCCCGCCCGCTCGAGGTTTTCGATGATCTTCTGACTGCGCTCCTCGATCAGATCTGGTGCGAACTTCTGAACCGCCAGGGCTTGCGCAATGCCGTGAATCCCCTCTTCCGCCAGCTTCTCCTTGCGCGACTGCGGAACACGGTCCCAAACCGCGTCGCGCTCACTGTACCACTCACCGATCTCCTCGGGAGTTGGATCGTGGTAGCCGTTGCGGTGCACCACGGCCTCCAGGGGCAGGCGCATGCTGAGATCGGGGACAACCTCGGGATAGCCGAGGCAGACCATGCCGGCTGGAAACACATGCTCGGGCGCACCGAGGATCTCCTGCATGTTCATCTCGAGCACGCTGTCGATGTAACAGGTACCGATCCCCAGGCTCTCCGCGGCAACGACGGCGTCTTGCAGCGCGATGAGCGCATCCCAGAAGGCGAGAAAGAACTTCTCCGGCCGGTTCACGCAAACGGTCCGGTCGCTGTGATGGTTGAGCCAGCGTTTCACGCGATGGAGGTCAACCAGTGCGATGATGACCGCAGGCGCGTGGGAGATCGATATGGCCGGCCCGCCAAAGGCCGCGTCCAGCTCCGCTTTCTTCTCGTCATCGTCGATGACCACGAAGGAATAGAGCTGCAGATTTCCGCCGGTGGCCGCCCGAGTACCCGCACGCAGGATTTGCTCGAGGTGATCATCCCGGATGGGATCCTTCTTGTAGCGGCGAACGCTGCGATGGTCACACAGACAGTCGATGACGGGATTGGGCACAAGAAACCTCCCTTGTAAGATACCGTGGATCCTGCACGCGTTCGTTTTCGGCGGGGCTCGTTGATACTTATGGCTGTACGACCCCAAGCTCTTGCGGTTGCATCCGCCTAACGGGGCTCCACCCCAATAACCTCTGGACATCTCAGGCACCTTGCCTTATATTGCACTCAGGCAGCTTGCTTGAGAAGGAGAAACGGATGCCTTGGATTCCACAGGACATCACATCGGCAGAGCTCGAGATCCTCAAGCGACTCTGGCAACAGGGTCCGGGGACGATCCGGGACTTGACTGATCAGCTCTATCCCGGCGGATCGCACGCGCAGTACGCCACAGTGCAGAGTCTCCTCACTCGGCTGGAGGGTAAGGGCTACGTGACCCACACCAAGCGGGGCCGCGTGAACGTCTTTCGCACCAAGGTCACGCGAGGAGAGGTCATCGCCAAACGACTGCACGAAACGGCCGAGTCGCTGTGTGATGGAGCGACGGCCCCCCTGCTCACGCATCTGATGGGACGGGTCGAACTGAGTGACGGCGAGCTGCGAGCCCTGCGCAAGCTGGTTGATCGTCTCGATCGCGAAAGTCCTCCCCATGGCCCGAGCAAAGGAGGGAAGCGATGACGCCGCTTCTTACGCAGCTTCTGTACAACGTGGCGGCGGCCGCACTCCTGGCGTGCGGCGCATGGATCGCGGGACGCTGGATTCGCCGCCCGGGTCTGCGTCACGGCCTGTGGCTCATTGCTCTGCTGCGACTGCTGGTGCCGCCACTGCCATCGCTCTTTCCTGATGCAACCCGACCCGTGGTCACGTTGAGCACGGCCATCACCTCTTCCGTGGCTGGAACTCTGACCGCGGCGGAGACCGCGCTTGGCCATGAAAGCGCGGCGCCCGACTGGCCTCACCTGATTCTGGCCATCTGGGCCGCGGGAGCGCTGCTGACCCTCGGGCTGGGCATTGCACGAAGTGCGCGGTTAGGCCGGATCCTCCGCAGCGCTGCCGATCCCGGCCCCGCTCTGGAGGCCCAGGTTCACGCGGTGGCCCGGCGCGTGGGCCTGAAGCGCGTTCCTCGGATCAAAGTGACCGATGCCGTGATTCCCCCCATGATCTGGGCCCTCGGGACCCGCTCCTTGCTGCTTCTTCCGCGCGGGCTGCTTGAGGATCTCACCGCAACAGAGCACGATGCGATCGTGGCCCACGAGCTGGTCCACGTGAAGCGCGGGGATCCTTGGGTGCGACTTGCTGAATTTGTCGTTGCAGTGCTGTTCTGGTGGTACCCCGTCGCGGCCTGGATACGGCGCGAGCTGAAACGCACGGAAGAGACCATCTGCGATATCACCGTGGCCGCCAGCCTCGCCCCCAATCCACGTCCCTACGCTGACGGTTTGATCAAGACGCTCAGCTTCCTCGCGCACGGCCGACTCAAGTCCTGTCCGGCTTCGTGCGGGGTCACCGATCTGGAACCAATCAAGGAGAGATTACACATGATTATGAGACCAACCCCATTCCGTCACCTGTCACGTCAACTGCGGTGGATGCTCATTGGCGCTGCCCTGGCTCTCGTGCTTGTTTCGCCGGGTTTCATCGCGCACGGTGCCGACGATGCCACCAGCAACCGAGCCAGCGATGCCGTGAGCGAGAGCCGAAGCAAGCCCGAAGCTGCCCAAAGCGAGAGAGCGCTCCTGGAGATTTGTGTGACCAGCTCCAGTCCCCGCGCCGGCTACGAGCCATTCGACTTGCCCGAGGCCAACGAGATCCTCTACGTAGCCACCGAGCCCGCGCTCACCGAGGCGGACATCCAAATGGCGGCTGTGGAGCCCACCGCAGGCGCGACCTCCGTCAAAGAAACGCCGGAGTCATTCATGATCGCGATCGACTTCACGGAGCAGGGCGCCGAGACCTTCGCGCAACTGACGCGAGAACATATCGAGGAGAAGCTCGCCATCCTGATCAAGGGGCGACTGGTGTCGGCCCCCGTCGTCAAAGCCGAGGTCACCGGCGGCCGCGCAATCATCACCGGGGAGTTCACCCGCGAGAGAGCAGAGCGCATCGTCAAGGGGCTTCTCCGCTCGAAGGACTGATCCGGCTCCCTCGTCCGAAGGCGGATCGCTCTCGAGGAAAGCCGCGTAGTCGCTCAGGAGAACCTGGGCGTCCTATTGCACTAG
>CAZTDY010000093.1:0-14507 GCA_964612295.1 uncultured bacterium
GGCGTTCGCAATGAAGGCGGGACTTTCACCTCGGGCATGTGTCCTGTTGGGGCTCATCCTGAGCGTTCTTGTGTGCGGGTGCGCTCGCGTGGGCTTGAGGGACCTATCTCGTCTTCGACTGGGAATGAACCCCGATGAAAGCGTCGCGGCCGTTCAGAAGGATCCTATTGATGTTCTTGACCTTGGGCCCATAAAGGCCGCGTCATCTGTTGTAGTACACTGGTATCGTCTGCAGGCGTCAGGGGTCGAGTCTGACTATCTGCTCGCCTTTGCAGATGGGAGCTTGCTCTTCTGGGGGTACCCTCACGAGTTTGCGCGATCTGCTGACGCTCTTGTGGTTGAGATCGGGAGCATTTCACAAGCTAGACTGGCAGAATTGAAGACACAATGGCGCGGGAGGAGATAGGAAGGAAATGCGCCGAAGGGCACTGTGACCTAGCATGTTGGCTGATGGCGGCTCGAGTACATCATCGACGCGCTATCTATTGACTGTGTGGAATCCAACCATGACGCCAGAAGCAAACCAACGTATCGCACAGAGACAGCTCCGCCCAGCGGTCGCCGTCCTCGTCGGCCTGTTGCTGCTCGGCCTCGGGCAACTCTACAACGCGCAGGGGCGCAAGGCCCTCTTGCTTGTAGGCTTGGTCGCCATGTTCACTGCAATCAGCCTCTTCGCTCTTTTCCGCTCCTTCGCTGGTTTCGTCGTTCTGGCAACGCTGAGTCTGATCCTCGCTGTCGTGGTGCATGTGGATGCCTTTCGTTCCGCCCGTTCTCTGGGAACCGCTCTCCTTCTCTGGTACAGCAGGTGGCCATTCTTCGTGTTCGCCATCCTCTTCTATGCCTTTCTGATTCCCCCTCTGCTACGAGCAGTCTCCCCTGTTGTGGCGTTTCGGGTCCCATCCAGCTCGATGTCCCCAACGCTCTTGCCTGGAGACTACTTCATGGCCGAGAAGATCGACGGAGCGAGCACTACGTTCTCCCGGGGGGATCTTGTCGTGTTCGAAGCCCCCGATACAGGCGAGAACCTCCTCAAGCGCGTGATCGGGCTGCCGGGCGAGCAGATCGAGATCGAGAACGCCAATGTGCTGGTGAACGGGACGAAGCTCGAGGAGCCCTATGTTTCGGGCCGACACGACCGTTCTCCACCCGGGTCGAATCCCATGATGGACAACATGAGCCCAATGGACATCCCAGCTGGAATGGTCCTCCTCCTCGGAGACGATAGACTGCGTAGCCGCGACAGCCGCCACTTCGGCTCTGTTCCTGTGACGGCAATTCGCGCCCGAGCACTCTACTGCTACTGGGCCAGCAGCCCTGACCGATGGGGGCGGCGCTTCGACTAGATCTGGTTTCCATGCGCCCCATCTGGAGGCGCGTTCGTACAGCTCTGAACGTGAAGGGAGTCATCGTGAAGAAGAGCCTATCGTTGCTGCTAGCAGGTCTGGGAACGCTGGCGATTGTCATCAGCATCTCATCCATCGGCTGTGGGGCGCCACCTGGGCCGGGAGCGAAGGATGCCCGGGACCGGTCTCCTCAAGCAGTCGCCGATTCCCTGGCCGATGTCGGCTGGGAATCGGTCTTCGAGAATCGATTCTCCGACGCCTCCAGGCAGTTCGGTCTCGCGATCAGCACCGACGCTAAGAATCTGCGTGCCCACCGGGGTCTCGTAGTCGCCAATGTCCTCAGCGGCAACGATGAAAGTGCCCTCAATCGCATTCAGGTCCTCAGTCGCCAGAAGCCCCTTGGCCTACCGTCTGAGTATCTGCTCCACGGTTTGTGCAACACCTTCTCGCGCCTCCTCCAGAGCAATCCTGAGCTCTGGCTCGACTATCTCAAGAATCTCGAGAATGCCGATAGTCTGTCAGTCGGCGAGACCCGTCGCATTCAGAGTGACCGTCTCGATATCTACCTCGACAAGGGCAACGTCGAGGCGGTGAGGTTCCTGGCGGATCGTCTCAACTACATCACCGCCTGGTCCTTCCTGGGGCCATTCGACAACGACGCCGGCTGCGGTCACGGTCGCATCGCCGTCTCGGCTGAGTCCCCGGGCACAGAGTACACAGGAAAGCACCAGCTGCCGGTTCGCTGGAGCGCTCCCGGCAGCGACTACGCCCCCATCGACGGAGTTCTCGGACTCGGCAACTACTTCCCCAGGGCGGAGAGTGCAACCGGATACGCGATCTCCACGTTAGCCGCAACGGAATCGGTCGCCTGCCTCTTTTCGATCAGCCACCAGGGCGCGATCAACGTCTTGCTCAACGGGACGGAGATCTACTCCCATGAACGGTACAGCGGGCGCCGCGAACAGGTTCACGTTCGTGCTCGTCTGCAGGCCGGGGAGAATCAGCTTCTGGTGGAGGCATCCGAAATCGAAACCACCCCACGGTTTTCGATCGGGGTATCGCAGTTGGATGGAAAACCTGTTGGAGGGCTTTCGCAGTCCAGTGCTGTCCGTCCGGCGGTGACGGAGGCCGAGAGCGCACGGCCCAAGCATCTCAAGGTTCCCTTCCTTGATTCGAGTCGGGAGAACTATGAGAAGGGCCCGGATGATCCGGAAGCGCTCCTCTGGTACCTGGCCGCGGTCCACCAGTTCGCCGTGGAAGAAGACATCCGGCCCGTGCTGCGCGAGGTCGGGGACCGCCACGAAGACGCGGCGATCATTCAGATGATGAAGGCCCTGCTCTTCAGCAAGGTGGACGAGCCCGCGAAATTCCGCCAAATCGTCCATCGGGTGAGCGAGGTTGCCCCCGCCTGCATCCCCAACGGGGCGACGATGATTCGCGAGCTCATCTCCCTCGGCCAGGTCGCAAAGGCGGAGGAACTCCACGACACCCTGCACGACCTTGCTCCAGAGTCGGTGGAGCTCACGCTCCTCAACATGGAGCTGGCTGCCGAGCGAGGCCGCAAGAGCGCTGCGAAGAACATCGCCCGCAAGGTGGTCAGGACGCATCCCGAGCTCACGCCGGCCTACTCTCATCTCACGGGGTACTACGCCAGCATTGGCGACGCCGAGCTACACAACAGGTACCGGGATGAGTGGCTCGCGCAATTGCCGGCCATTCTCCACTGGAGCGGCAAGCAACAGGACGCTGTCTCGAGGAATGACTTCAAGGACGCGGCTGAATACGCCAAGCTGCTCTCCCAGCTGGCCCCCGACTCTCCCTCGTTTGCCGCGAGCCACAACTACCTGTCGCTCCTGGCAGGAGACTACCGCGGAATCCAAGGTCTCGAGTTAGCGCTTGCCAGCTTCCCCTACTCACTGGAGCTTCTCGATCGGTTGGCCGACATCTATGAGGCCACGGAGCGGCCCGACGACGCCCGCAGGCTGCAGAAGCGCATCCTCGTGCTGGACCCGCTCAATTTCGAGGTGCGAAATGCCCTCAGAGCAAACGATGACCTGCCCTCGATCGAGGAAATCCTCTCGACGCCCGCCTTTGGGGACTACGTTCCCTCGGATTCGGCGCTTGCAGCGGTTGAAACCGGCACTCCCGCTCTCATCCTAGCCGATATCGATCGGCGCATCGTCCTCGGTGACGGAGCCAATATCGGATCCCGGTACACTCTCATCAAAGTCCTGACCGACAAGGGTGTCGCAGCAATGGGCCGGCGCGGTCTGGAATTGGGGAACGGGACAATGGACTACAACATTCTAGAAGCGCGCACCATCAAGCCGGATGGTCGCCACATCGAGGCTGAGCAAATGGGTCCTGTGGTTGCCTTCCAGTCACTCACGCCCGGAGATATCATCGAGTTGAGCTATCGGACAACCAGCCTGCAACCGGGAGTTCTCGCCTCAGAGGTTTGGGATCACTTCTTCTTCCAGTGGTCCGATCCCTGCCTCTATGCGGAGTATGCGCTTCTAGTCCCCAATGACCTGGCCTTCGAAAGCAGGCTGCACAACACCACGCTCGAGCAAGTCCACTACTCGACCGAGGACGTCGAGAAGCTCACCAAACATACCTGGACCATGTCGAACATGCCGGCCTACTGGACCGAGTTCCATGCTCCGCCCGCCCGTGAACACGCTCCCTGGCTGGACATCTCCACGATCGACCACTGGGGTGAGATCACCTCCTGGTACGATCGCTACACGACGTGGCCGACCACGGTGACCGAACAGGTACGGGAGAACGCCGAGCGTCTCACGGGTCACCTGACCGACCCACTGGACAAGACCCGCGCCCTGTTCTGTTTCGTGCGCGACGAGATCGAGTATGACGATGTTCTCTTCGGCCACGGCCCCTATGTGCCGCGCCAGGCCGATGATGTTCTCGTGTCGCAGTACGGCGACTGCAAGGATCAATCGGCCCTCTTGATCGCCCTGCTTTCTGCGTGTGGCATTGAAGCCGACTTCGTGCTCACATCGACCGAGATGGGTAACTCCCCCTATCTGCCCTCCCCGCGCTTCATCCATGCGATCGTGGCAGCCAAGGTGGACGGGCAGACGCTCTACCTCGATCCCACAGAGGAATTCCTCCCCTTTGATCGAAACTACCGTCCGAATGCGGAGACCTCCGCTCTGGCCATTCGGTCCGCCGGAGTTCTTCAGAGCTGGTCCGGGGAAAGGCCGAGTGCGGCGTCCGACACGGTTCGAATCAGCGGGCGGCTCGATGACGATGGCATTCTGACGGCCCGAGTCTCGGAGGTCAGGCACAGCCGCTGGGGTGTCGCTGCCCTGCGGGCAGAGTCCTCGCTGCTGCGCGAGAAGGATCGCGAGGAGCTGTACGCGATGGCGCTGGCTTCGACAATCCCCGGCTGTGTCGTCGAGGATCTGGACTGGCAAGAGGCCAATGGCGAGGACGCAACGGCAGGTTTCACCACCACCCTCAGGCTGCAGCCGCTGCAATTCTCTCCGGACGGCCTGGCGCTCCTTGACATCGGCGCCCTCGGCATTCTGACTGACGACCTGGCCTCAAGGGTTGCTCTTCCCAGCCGCGAGACGGACCTCCTCATGAACGATGTCGTGCGCAATGTGGTCCAGGAGATCGACATCACCTTGCCGTCTTCGATCCGAATCCACGATCTGCCTGAAGACATCACGATCAACGGCTCGTCGCTCATCTACGAGCGCAAAATGCGGGCCCGCAGCGGGCGACTGCAGGGCACGCGGCGACTAACCGTCACCAGTGAGCGGGTGGGTGTCGCGGAGTACGGTGGATTCAAAGCCAGCCTGGACCAGGCGCTCCAGGACATCGGACGGGCGGTAGTGGTGAAGAGGCGCTAGGCGGACGGGGAGCCGCTTGATGCGCCGCGGCTCTGGGTATCGGTACGGGCAGTGTGTGAGGCGTAGACTCCACCCGTCGCTCTTCGCATTTGGGCTGCACAAGGAGGTGCCTGATGCTGCCACGAGAGCCGATGGTTGGCGCAATCGCCACGTTTGCCTGTAGATACCACATTGCCCTTCTTGTCATCGATCTGTCTTGCGTGCTCGGACTGGCCGGCTGTGGCGGCGAGGATGACCCCCCAGGCCCGCAACAGACCGGGCCCGGCTCGCTCTTTGTGCGCGTAGACAACGAAGATGGGCAAGCCGTATCCGGAGCCATCGTCCTGACCCGGCCCGAAACCGAACGGGACACCACCGATGCCCTCGGCACGGTGCTCTTCGAGGAACTTGAATCGGGCGTCTACACCGCATGGGCCACGCACGACACCATCGGCGCAGGCAACGCACCGGCCAACATCAACGCCGGCGCTCTCACCGAGGTAACCATCGTCTTGCAGAGCGACGTCTCTCTGTACCCCTCAGTGTCTATCTCGTCTCCTGATTGGGGGGAAAGCTACTCCTACGTGGATACGGTGACCGTGGTCGCCTTGGTTTCGGACCTCAACGATGATGCTCAAGGCCTCTCGTTGACCTGGTCGAGCGACCTCGACGGGACTCTCTCGACAAGTCCGGCCGGCGAAGATGGCGTCGCCGCTTTGAGCGCGACTGACCTCAGTCTGGGAGAACACGTCATCCGGCTTGAGGCGGCGAATGCGGACAGCTTCGTGGGCGCCGACAGCGTGATGATCGTCGTGGCAGCCCTGCCTCCGGAGGTCACCTTGCTGTTGCCGGAAGACGAGCAGGCCTTCACGCCCGGTGAAGAGATCGTCTTCAGCGCTCACGTATCAGATCGTGAAACTCCGGTCATGGAGCTTTCCTACGAGTGGGCCAGCGATCTGTCCGGCATGATCAGCTCCGGCTATCCCGACTTGAACGGCGATATCTTGGCCGGCACCACCGCGCTTCCGAGCGGCGAACACATCATCACGCTGAGCGTCACCGACGCAGACACGCTGACAACCACGGCGTCGGCCACAATCTTCAACCTGCTTCCCGGGCCTTTCGAGCAATTCGACGCAATGATCCAGAACGGGCAGGCAACTCTGACCTGGTCGGAGACGAGCGATCCTGACTTCGATCGCTACACGATCTACCGCAGTGAGGAGGAAGGTGAGCAGGGCGACAGCATCGGAGTCGTGACGACTGTTGAGGAAACAACCTTCATCGACACGGGCGCTCCTTTTGTGAGCGCGGCGTACTATCACGTTCGGGTCTATAACACCCATGGTTACTTCCGTGCGAGCGAAGTTGTCGAGGTGGACAATCCTGGTGGCCTGACCCTGATGAACGAACCAGAGGCGATGCTACTGCATCCGACCGAGACCTGGATCTATCTCGACTACGGAGGCACCATCTTCCGCGTCGACTTCTCCTCCATGGAGATCCTGGGCACCGGAAACGTGGCATCTTCATCGGGATGGAAGAGCCTGGGCGATTGCGGCCAGGGAGTCGAAATCTACTGCCCGGGCGGAGACGGCTGGATTCGCATTCTGGATCCGGTCGATTTCTCCGACATCGCCAGTATCAACACTGGCCTGTCCACGAAATGTGCCATTGCCGGACTGCACGGCATCGTCTATGCCAGCGTCATGCCATCACCCTGGTGGGAGCAACCGTTGCGTACCTACGATCGGGTCACCGGCGCCTACATCGATGGTGGCGGGGATTATAGTGGCTGTCGGCTGCGTCTCCTTCCGTCGGGGAATGAGATCATTGAGATCACGACCGGAATTTCTCCCGTTGATATGGACTACTACCGCTTCGACGACAGCGGCACCTTCCTAGAGCACGAGGATGATGATCAGCATGGGGCAACGCCGCTCGATGCCGATCTGTTCTACACGTCCCCCAGCGGGGCATTCGTGATCTCGAGCAATCAGGCCGCGATGTACTCCGCCAACAGCAGCATGTCCTACCTGGGCCTGTTGCCCCGCGGTGATCGGTTGTTTGAAGACTTCACCTTCAGTGCCGACGGCAATATGATCTACGCGGCCGTCATGGGAGAGCAGCTCATCCTTGCGTACACGTATCCTTCAATGCAGCAAACTGGGGAGATCGCCACGCGCACCCGGCCTCTCTTCGTCGAACGGCAGGGTGACTACCTCGTGGTCGTCGGGGACACGGGCGGCGGCTCTGGTTCGGCGGTGGCCGCTGTCGAGGTCATTTCGCTGGGCGCCGGGCGAGAGTAGGCGATTGGGGGCGCCGGGCGAAGGCTTGGCGCCAGCCACCATCACCACTAGCCATCCCTCCCTCAACATGCTACAAATACAGGCCTTCGCGGCAATCGCCGCCGGGCAGACGAGACCACGAATGGGGAGTATGGAAGATGGAATACGCCACCATCCGCGTTGAAGCCGAGAAGACGTTCAGCGAAGACCTGAGGACGCTCTTCGCCGCCGACATCCTGGACAAGGTCGTCCGGGAAGCCGAGGTCGAATCCCACGAGAACCACCTCCTGGCCGTGTTCGAGGGACACAGCTTCAAGATCACCCAGAAGCTGGCCCCCCGCATTCACGCAATATGCCAAAGCGTGCAGGAGAAGCTGGGCCTTGAAGACTCGGTGGAGTTCTTCGTCGAGTCTTCGCGCGAACTCAACTGCGCGGCCATCGCCCGGATGGATGAGAGCCAGCCCCACATCGTCGTCATGAAGTCCGGGATCCTGGACAGCTTCGATGACGAGGAGCTGCAATTCATCATCGGACATGAACTCGGGCACCTGATCAGTCGCAATGCTGAGCTTTCGCGGATCATCCGTTTTGTCTTCCCGCCCGGGGCCGAGGTCCCGACCTTCCTCGCGGACAAGGTCGCGACGTGGGACAAACTCTCGGAGCTCTCGGCCGATCGCTTTGGCTACATCGCGGCGCCGAATCTGGCGAAGTGTCGCTCGGTCTTCTTCAAGCTCTCCTCCGGCCTGGATGCGGATCGGATCGACTTCGATGCCCAGGCCTACCAGGAATCGATGGACGAGGTACTCGAGTACTTCCGCACGTCCGCAGGGGCGGTCGCCACGACCCACCCGGTCAATCCGGTGCGGCTCAAGGCCCTTCAGTACTTCGATGAGTCCGAGCTCTACGCGTCTTTGAAAGACGCCGGCGCACCTAAGGCCGACGAAGATCTGACCGGCAAGATGCAGGAGCTGGTCGAGATCCTCTTGAGCAAAGGGCACTCCCCCCTGGCCAGTCATCGGAAAAGTTTCCTCACCACCGCGGGCCTGCTCATTGCCGGAGCAGACAAGGAAATCTCGGAGACCGAATTCGAGCGGGTGCTTGCCACGCTGAGCCACACATCCCACTTCCCGCGTCGATTGCTGGATGAGATGCTGACGAAGGACAACGTCGTGGAGATCTTCAACGAATCGGTCCAGGGCATCCTCACGGCAAACCCGAGCGAGCGTTTTGCGATGTTCGAGTACATGATCGAGATCGCCATGGCCGACCGGCGCATCCGACAGCCCGAGGTGGACATGCTCTTCGAAATCGGAGAGAAGGTCTTCGGCTTCCAACGCAAAGAAACCGCCCAGATGCTCACGGCTGCGCTGCAGAAGAAGTTCGTTCCGAGCTTCTTGGGGTAGTCTGCCGTGCTGTCAGTCGGTCTTCTGTCAGACATCCACGTTCATCGACACGACCAAGCCTCAGAGGTCGAAGAGCTGGTGGCGCACATCAACGCCGCCGCGGTGCCGGATCTCCTCATTTGTGCCGGTGACATCTCTCACCGCACGGAGGAATTGGGTGCATTCCTACATGGAATCACGCTTGTGTGCCCCAAATGCTGGGTGCCAGGCAATCATGACATCTGGGTCATCGATCCCGAATCCTCAACTGATACGGCCGAATCACGGTATGTTGACAGGTTCAGCGACATCTCGGATTCCGCGGGCTGGCACTATCTTCCTGCCTCTCCCCTCGTCCTGGACGAGCACCAGGTTGCCGTTGTGGGGACGATCGGATGGTTCACCGGACACGGATACTCCGAATGGCTCGATCAGGACGGCAGCGAGCAGGATGATGCTCTGGCGCGACGCTTCGCAGATGAACTCAGCGTCCAAATCCGGGCAGTGCCGACGGACCACAACCTGATCGTCGTGACCCATCACTTGAGTCACCGCGCGTCCCCTTCCTTCGATCCGACGCAGGGGAATGTCTGGAGTCCATACGTCCAGGATGTCGTCAGCGCGCACCAAGATCGGATTGCTCTCGCGATTCATGGCCACCGTCACCTGCGCTATGCGCCTACCCGCGTCGACGGCATCTTCTTCGCCGCCCACCCGTTCGGCTACCCGCATCAACATTCATCCGTAGAGGATGGGTACCTGCGCGTAGAACTGTAAACTGAAATTCGCAACCCCACCCTTGTCCCATCGCATTGCAGGTCCCAAGATGCAACGGAACCATGTGGATTCGCCGTACTCAGACTGTTCCTGTTGACACAGCACGCCCTGCCAGAACTCTGCGAGGGCTGCTGTCGCTTGTCTTCCTCACAACCCTGCTCACACCTCTAGCATACAGTGCCGACCCCGCAAGTCCGAGCTACCTTGTCAGAACACAACCCCACTACCGCTCGCCGCATCAAGCCGCGATCATCGCGGAGATCGACTCGCTGCGTGATGCGAGCCAGCTGCGGGCCGCCATCGCCCTGGCCACACCGCATGTGACCGCAGCCCGCGCCGAATCAGACTCCGTCTTCCTCCTGCAGCTGATTCTGCGCGAGGGGGGCATTCGGGCCGGCGTCGGACAGGTTCGCCAGGCGGAAGAGATCCTTCGCGAGGCGCTCCTTCTCTCTGAGACCCAGGGTGACTCCCTATCAATGTGTCACGTGCTGCGCTGGTTGAGCGTGTCCGTCTCGGGTCAAGGGCGCGGCGCCGAAGCGAGTGAACTCTGCACGCGGCTGCTTGAGGTTGCGCGCCAACTTGACAATCCGGGCTATGAGGGCTGGGCCTTGGTTGGCTTGGCGTGGCAGGCACTCCTGTCAGGTCACGGCGCCGAGGCAATCGATCTCTATCATCAAGCGATCCCTGCGTTGCGCCGGGACAGAGTCATCGAGGGCTTGGCCTGGGCCTGGAATGGGATGGGCGTCGCCCACGGCCGATTGGGAGCCTACGATCAGGCGCTGGTGAGCTATCGGCGGGCGTCAACCATGGCCGAGCGGATCGAGGTCGCGAGTATGCGGCAGTTCGTCTTGGGGACGGTGCTGAACAACCTCTCCACGCTCGAATTCGGATTCGGAGATCCGAGTGTCGCCGCGGGACACTTCCGACGAGCCTACGAACTGCACGTCGAAGGCGGGAACGAGCTGGCCGCCGTGACCCCGGGGCTCAACTCGGCGATCTGCCTGACGGAGGTTGGCCTGCACACCGAGGCCATCGAGGAACTGGTCGATTTGGTGCGTGTCTGTCGCGACGCGGGCTACCTGGATCGTCTTGGCCGCATCCTGAATACGTTGGCTCTCACTCATCGTGCGCTCGGCCAGTACTCGGAGGCCACCGCGATCTGCCGCCAGGCGATTGCGCTCAAGGACACGCTCTCGATGCGCGACCGGGCAATCGTCCACATCAGTCTTGCGCGCACTCTGAGTCAGGTCGACAGCTGTGAATCAGCCCTGACTATTCTGGATGCAGGGTCCCGCCTGTTAGAGAACGCGCCCGATGCGATATCCGACCTCAGATTGCGGACCGCGCGCGGGACGATCCTCCACGAGGACGGTCGACACCAAGAAGCTCTCTCTCAGCTTCTCCATGCGGAACGCGAGGGGCGACAACACGGGCTCTCCCAACTCAGCCTGGAGATTCTGGTCACGACAGCCAGCGCCTACGCCGCTCTCGGCCATCCGGATAGCGCGCTCGTCTTGTTGGATCAGGCGGCCGCGGACTGGGAAACCGACCGCGGGGCCCCGCTGGATTTGAAATGGCGTGAGGAGCGGGGGGTTTGGAGCCGGAGGATCTACACCGACCTTGCAGGTCTGCTCCTCGACCAGGACAAAGATCTCCCCCCGAGCGAGCGCGCTCGCCGAGCGTTCGATCGGCTGCAGACGTTCAAGGCGCGCACCCTGATGGAGCGCGTACGAGGCCCGGGCACGACAAACCTAGACCAGCAACCGTTGCCCCAGGAGAATGTCACGACCCTGGCAGCAACGCAGACCGATGGACTGCGACCGGGGGAGTTGTTACTCGATTTCTATCTCGGCGCGGACTCCTCCCTTCTCTTCGCAGTTACGCGACAGGAGTGCCGCATCGTGCGACTCCCGTCCAGGGAGGTGCTGGCCTCAAAAGTCAGACTCTATCGGCCCATGCTCGAAGCGCCTCCCACACCCGACGACCTGCTCGACCTCCAGCTTCTTCAGGAGATTCAGGCGACCATCGGACAGCAGCTGTTCGGGGAGCTGGACGATCTCTTGAACAGACACGATCGCATCATGATCGCGCCGGATGGGATTCTGAATTACCTCCCACTATCCGAACTGCTGTCATCGGCGGCGGATTCCGGTTCCCCTTCTGGGTCGGTCAGACAGATCGTGCGGATCCCGTCGGCATCCTATCTGGTGTGGCAACGTCGGGAGGGTGAGGCGCAGACAGTCCATACGGACACAAGGGTCCTTGCGATTGCGGCGGAACGAGGAGAGGACGCAGCGTCGTTGCGCGGTGCCGTGGACGAGGTCCGTCATCTCGCGCGCCGGTTCCGCGATGTGGAGGCGACGATCGTAAGTGCCGACAGCTGCCCCGAGAATCTCGCGGAACACTTGGCCGGGTTTGATCTTCTTCACCTGGCGGCCCATGCGGAAGCCCATGCGCAGAACCCTTGGCGCTCCGCCATTCTGCTCTGCCCGGGAGCTGACGAAGCCTACCTTCACGCGGATCGGATCGCCACGCTCCCCCTTCAGGCACGATTGGCCGTGCTCTCGAGCTGCACCTCAGCCGGAGGACGCGTTCTCTCGGGAGAAGGGGTGCTCGGGCTGTGCACGGCATTCCTCAGCGCAGGTGTGCCGGCTGTCGTGGCCACGCTTTGGGAGGTTGAAGATCGATCCACCGCGCGATTCATGGACCTCTTCTACACGCACCTGGCATCCGGTCGTTGCGTTGCAGAAGCGCTTGCTACAGCGCGGAATGACCTACGAGCCGATCCTCGGACGCGACATCCGTACTTCTGGGCAGGATTCGTCCTGACAGGTGAGGGTGACGTGCGGGTGCATCTGACCCCCCAGCGGGGCTTCGGACCCACTCAGCGAGGCGGGCTCATGCTCGTTCTGCTTGTCGCGGCTGCGGCGATCCTCGTGTTCACGCGTAAACAGAAACAGAGCCAACAACGCTAGAATTACGCGCTTACACTGCCTGCTCCCGTATGTCATTCTAGTGGGCGAAAAGAAGCTGATGATTCTACCGTCACGGATGTGTTCACCCAGATGAAGGACCTCGCCCAACTCGAAGATGATGCGCTTGCAGTGATGGCGCAACGGGACGCCGGAAGCCCTGAGGCCCGGCGCGCTGCGGCCGTGCTCTTTGGGCGATACACGGGGCGTGTCTACGTCTGGGCCCTGCGATATGTGCGAGATCATGATCGTGCCATGGATCTGGCGCAGGATGTCCTGCTGATCGCCTATCGGCGGCTACCTGCCTACGAGCCCCGTTCGAGGTTCTTCGCGTGGTTGTTTACGATCACGCGGCATCGGTGTCTCAATGCCTTGCGGAAGCCACCGCTCCTGCGTGACGAGGAAGCGGAAGTCGAGCGCCTGGCGGGAACCCAGCTCGGGCCGGACCAGGAGTATGTCGACCGGGTCAGCGAAGAGGAGATCCACGAGATCCTGCGGGAAACGCTGGATACGCAGGAGCACAACGCGATCTACCTGCGCTGTTTTGAGCGAATGCCGGTCGATGAAATCACATCTGTGCTCAGGATCGACGGCTCCGCCGGTGCCCGCAGCGTTCTGCAACGTGCGCGACGGAAACTGCGGGAGGCACTCGAGGAACGGCGCAAGCGTGATCAGTTGGACGGTCCTCTCACACGAGGTCAGCCATGAGTCGAGAATGTCCCGACATTGAGGAGCTGGGAGATCTGGTCGACATCGATCGAGACGACCCGCGCATGTCTCACGTGAACGGATGTGTGCGGTGCCGAAACCTCCTGGCGTCGATGCGCGAATTCAAGACCCCGGGTGAGCTGCCACCCGGTGCAACGGTGAGCGAGGCCGAAGCCAAGCTCGGGCAGTTTCTCGAGCACGAAATGGCCGGTGTCGAGCATGCCCAGGCCCGCCAGCCCTCTCGTTTGAGCGGATGGCGAAATCTCTTGTTCCGCCCGGTCACGGGATTCGCGCTGGCGGCTGTCGCCGTGGTCGTGGTCCTGACCGTCTGGCAACAACCCGATCATCCGGATCCCATTGTCGTCCGCGGCAGTGGCACGAGCGATAGCCCGCAGCTCGTTCTCGCGGCCCCGGCACCGCTCGAGAACGGTGGCACGGCATTGTCCTGGAACTCAATAGAAGGCGCGGACTCCTACCACGTTGTCCTCTACGGTCTGGGACTCACGGAGCTGAAGCGATTCCCGGCCAGGTCGGATACGTTTCTGATCATCGGCACGGACGATTGGCCCACCACTCCCCCCGACGGGCGGCGACTCATCTGGCAGGTGCACGCTCTGCGGCAGGGCGATCACTGGATCCAATCGCGGCCCGCGGGGATCGAGCGGTCGGAGTAGCTGCTCGGGCAGCGCAACCCCTCCCTGGCTTCCCGCGTACGGTAGTGCATCAGTTGGACAATCCCCGTTTGCCCTGGCTTGGCCAACCACGCACCGGAGGGCGCAATGAACCCGAGACTTGCGATGCCCGTCCTGATCCTGATCACGTTGGCGCTGCCGGCGACCTGCCTCGCACAGAATCTGCTCAGCAACCCGGAGAGCATCGTCTACGACGCCGAACACCGATGTTATCTGGTCTCCAACTGGGCGGACGACGGTCCCGGAACCAAGGGGACAATCGTCCGCATCGACGGCGCCGGCAATCAGAGCTACTTCAACACCGACCTCATTGGGCAGTACGGGATTGCGGGGCTCTACATCCATGGCGATCAGCTGCTCGCAGCCGCGGGCAATGCGCCCGATCCTGGAATCGCGGTGTATAGCCTGGAGACGTCCGAGCTGGTCGACTTCATCTCAGTGGTGTCCAACGTTTTCAGCATAGCGAGGACTCCTTTGCTTGTGCA
>CAZTDY010000094.1:0-14290 GCA_964612295.1 uncultured bacterium
AACTCAGAACCATCCCCGAGATTGATTGACAACCGGTCACTCCATATCAGGGTCGTAGTCGCTGGGCCTCAGATCCCAGGCCGCGCTTCCCCTCCAGGGGTTGGGGACCACCATGACCTGATCCTGCCAGTTCGCCGCGGTGGTCGCAGCCCAGGTTGGCCGGACCCCTTCCGATTCGGTGGCGGCCGGCTGGCTGGCGAGTTCCTGATACTCGCCGTTCTCGTCCACCCAGCAGCTATAGGCGGTCACATCATAGAAATAGAGCATGCCGTTCTTGAGGCCGATGTCATCCTCGTAGAAGTAACGGCCGATGTCGTACTGGTAGAGCTCCGCATTCGGATCGGACGGGTGGACGAGTGTGTCGGTGATCGCGGCATAGGGATTGACGTGCTCGCTGAGAGAAATCTGGTTTCCCACCGGATCGTGGTTCAGATCCGCGATCAGCTGCCACTCTTCCGGAATGGGCCCGATGGCTCCCGCGGGGCGTTTCCAGTCTTCGACCCGCCAAAGGCGATAGCCACAGAAACGCACGTCCCCGGTGATGGGATCGGCGACCATCTCGGAACTGTTGTTCCACTCCAGACGAATCGTGCGGTCGCCCGCGAGTCGGGCATGCAGCGCTGGATCCGCAGTATTGGTTTGCGGTGGGGGAGGGGCCACCTCGCCGACCCAGTGAATCAGCCTCTCCAGGCCTTCGCAGTCGATACCCTTCTGAAGGGGTGTGCAGCAATCGACGTCGTTGTTGACCCAGTATTCGGGTCGATCGCAGTCGTAGTTACGAATCGGACCCACCGCGGGAGCGAGAGAGTCGGCCGGATCCCACCAGAAGAGCGGTTCACCGCCCGGCTCGATGTGCAAACAGGTCTCATGGCCTTCGCAACCGGTTAGCGGGTTGTGATCCGCATCACGCCACTGACCGTCATAGATCCGTTGGGCCATCAGTGCATTGTGAAGGAGTCCCTGCCACTCATTGCCAATGACGAAGGCGACCTGGAACTCGAGCGATTCACCCGGGAGCAGTTCACGGAACGGGCCCGCGCTGAAGCAGTAACGATAGTCGCCCGGCTGATTCGTGGGACGCCGTGGCTGATCTCCGGCCGAAAGGAGGTCGTAGCGCTCATAGTCGTTGCGCGGATCACCCGTTGGATAGGTGCCGCCGCGACTGAAGAACCGGCAGGTGTGAATCTGCACCTGGGAGGGCACTGCCTCCCCGAAGGGGTCGGTCGTGTGTCCGAGGAACATGCCCCCGAAATACCCGCGAGACCCCGGCGCCATGTCGTCGGATGCCACCCCGCCCGGCTCGCTGCCGAGAACATCGTGCATGTATGCGATATCAACCCGCAGACGCTGCTCGGAGCAATTGCGGGTCGTGCCATCTCTCTGTTCACAGCTGAATTGAACCGTGTCGTCCGTGTAGAGCGTGTCGCGCGATTGGAGGAAGCCGGCATCGTCGGTGTAGTACTCGTCGGCTTCCGCGTTTCCGGCATCGGAATCCACGAAGTACCCGATGTACAGATCGCGGAGGATCTCGAAGCCGTCATTGGTGATGGTGTAGTCGAGACCGACGAACTCATTGGCGCCTTCGGTCGACCAGGCGTAGCTGTCCTGGGTAATCTTGAGGTGCAGCGGCCGGTGGGTGGGGTTAGAGGCCTCGACCACCTCACCGTAGTCCCAGTATTCGCAGCTGAACATCTGCTGGGAGATCGCAGCGTAGTCCTCGTCGATCCGACCGTCATCGTCGTCGTCCTTGCCGTTGAGCGGATCCTCATCCAGAACGCCATCTGCGTCGTCGTCTCCTCCGCTCGCGGAGAATCCGAGTCGATCTCCCCCCGTCGCACCCTCGAACGTCTGGTAGATCGTGTCGATGGGATCGAGGCTGGGAAGCGTCTCGAACTTGGCGCCGGTGGATTCGTACGCCACCCCGGTTGAGACGTAGGAGAGGTTGTCAGGCGCAACCGCCCCGATCCAGAGCGCGGCCGCGTATAAGTAGTCACCCCCTTGCCAGCCACCACCGTGGGTTGCGATGAAACCGGGATTCCCGACCACGCCCACGTTCGTGACCATGATCTCGAGCAATCCGACATTGTGATAGAAGACATCGGGAGGGCGGATTGCATAGAGAGGGGTTGCCTGCGGGTCAGTGTCGAAGGGAGATTCGCCGTCGAAGTAGGCCATCACAGGAGGTGAGGCCACGATGAACAGAGTCAGGGTTCCCACCACGCACAACGCGAGTCTTTCGAGTCGCGAGCTCCACCAGGTCGATCCGTTTGCTCCCTTCACGGCAGCACCCCCTCATGACGGGAGCGAGCCCGGCCACGTGCGGGCGTGGGACGTTCGCTACACGCAAGCCGGGCATCATCTCCCTTTCCACGCCGCCAGTACGCTTGGGTGTGACGGCGGGGAAGAGGGGATTCCCACCTCGAAGATCCGGCTCGCCTGTCCGGGCCGGCATGTCCGTCGTGTGCCGTAACCATTTGCAGGGCAAGGCGTTGCAATCTTAGGGAATAGGGCGCCTTTGCGAGATGTAGCCCAGGTGGTTGCGTTTGAGGCCTGGCCTCGACCGGGCGATCTCGAAAGGAGACAGTCATGAGGTTCCAAAGAACGACACTCGTCTTGCTGGCGCTCGTCTCGGCCTTGGTGGGAACTGAGGCCCTGGCCGACGGCTTTGTGATCGTGAGGCCCCGCCCCGAGTATCCGGCCCCCGAGCAGCTCGCGGTCCGGTATCACAACGTCGACATTCAGATTCGGGATCAGGTTGCCACGGTGCAGATCGATCAGGTCTTTCGCAATCTGAACCGTCACGAGGTCGAGGGCGAATACATCTTCCCCATTCCGGACGGCGCGGCGGTGAGCGACTTCGTGTTGTGGGTGGATGGGAGGCCGATCCATGCCGAAGCGATGGATGCAAGGCAAGCCCGTCGCATCTATGAGGCGATCGTGCGCCAACAGAAGGATCCGGCTCTCTTGGAGTACGCCGGTCGCGAGATGTTCCGCGCGAGAATCTATCCGTTTCCGCCCCACGGGGACCGCCGGGTCAAACTCCAGTACGAACAACTGGTCGAGCGCGAGGGGGGGCTGTACAAGCTCGTCTATCCACTCTCGACCGAGAAGTTCTCGTCACGGCCGCTGGAGAGCGCGTCCGTGATCGTCGATCTCGAGGCGGACCGTCCGATCCGAAATGCGTATTGCCCGACCCACGATGTGGACGTTGAGTTTCTCGGCGAGCGTCGCCTGAGGATTTCCTGGGAAGAGAACGGCACCCGCCCGGACCGCGACATGGTCTTCTACTACTCCCTGGCCGAGACCGAGATGGACATGCGCCTCGTGCCCTACCGCCCCGATCGCGGCGAAGACGGGTATTTCATGCTGCTGGCCTCGATGGGCTACGACGATCGGATGCCCGTGGCCCCGAAAGACGTGGTCTTCGTGATCGACCGCTCCGGTTCGATGAAGGGTGTCAAGATGGACCAGGCCAGAGACGCGCTCGTCTACTGTCTGAAGCATCTCAATCGGGACGACCGTTTCAACATCGTTTCGTTCAACTCGTCGGTGGAAAGCTACAGCCGCGACCTCGTCAAAGCCGATCGGCGCGAGGTGCGTCGCGGTGTTCGTTTCGCGGAGGATCTCATGTCGGCAGGGGGCACGAACATCGGCGAGGCGCTGGAACAGGCCATGCGCTGCGGCTTCTCGCGTGGCCGGGCGGGTTTTGTCGTGTTTCTGTCCGACGGGCTTCCCACCGTCGGCGAGCGGGATCCGCAGAGGATCCTCGCACAGATTTCCGCGCGAGGGCGCGGCCCCGTGCGGATCTTCCCTTTCGGCGTTGGCTATGATGTGGACGCCACCCTCCTGGACCAATTGGCTGACGAGAATGGAGGGTTCCCCACCTACGTCCGCCCCAGCGAGGACCTCACTGAAGCAGTCGTCGGTTTCTACGATCAGGTCGCCCATCCGGTCATGACCGACCTGGAGATCGAAATCGATGGAGCTCGGGTCTTCGACCTGCAGCCTCGGCAACTGCCCGACATGTTCCGTGGGCGTCAGCTCGTTCTGTTCGGGCGGTATGAGGGATCGGGCCGGGTCAGGGTCAGGCTCAGCGGCCGCACCCAAGGTGAACGCCGCACCTACAAGCTGGAGGCGAAACTCCCTCGCCGCGTGTATCACAACGACTTCATCGCCCGCCTGTGGGCCACCCGGAAGGTGGGGTCGCTCCTGCGCGAGATCCGGCTCTACGGCGAAGAGCGAGAGCTGATCGAAGAGGTGAAGTCGCTCGGGCTCGCCTTCGGAATCGGCACGCCGTACACCTCGTTCCTCGTGGATGAGAGTGATCAACACCGTGAATTCCTGACCGGTCCGGCTGTTGACCGCGCTCGCGGCGAACGCCTGCGGAGCTTGGGGCGCGCCAGTGGCGGCGGTGGCGAGGCCTGGGGCGGCGTCAAGGGGATGTTCGGCGACGGACGCTCGGAGCCCCCGGCGGCGGCGATGGCGAAGAAGAGCGGCCAGGCCGCATTCGAATTGTCGAAGGAGGTCGAGGAGCTTGCGTCGGCCACGACGGAGCGCCGGGATGCGTCCCGGCATGTGCGGCGCGTGAACGGCGTGACCTACCGGTTCGGCAACGGCCGCTGGGTTGCATCTGACTGTCCAGAGGAGGTGCTTGCCGATGAGCATCGGCGTATCCAGCTCCGCTTCGGCAGTGATGCCTACTTCGATCTGCTCACAGATCATCCGGAGCTTGCGAAGGTCTTTGCCTTGGGTGAGAAGGTGATCTTCGCGGTCGACGGCAAATGGCACGAAACGGCGCCGGCACCTGGGGACTAACCACTGCTTGCGCAAAGCCCATCTCGCAGTCTAGGCTCCTGTATTCCGCATGAATACAGGAGCCTGACTTGGATCAGAAGCCGCTCAACGAAAGCATCATCGTGCCGGGGACGCGCCCCGGGTCGGTGGCCGAGGCCTGGAAACTCGCCTATCCGACGATCATCGGGATGCTCTCGACCACCGTGATGTGGACGATCGACACGATGTTGCTCGGTCGCATCGGCAAGGTGGAGCTGGCTGCGGCCGGGCTGGGCGGCGTCATCATCTGGACCTTGTACACATTCTTCGTCGGCGGCGTTCATGCGGTGACCACCTTTGTGTCCCAGGCAAAGGGGGCCGGGAATCAGCGCGAGTGTTCGGTCTTCACCTGGCAGGGGATCTACCTGGCCCTGGCGGGCGCCCTCCTTCTGACCCTCTTCCTGTGGAAATTCGATTGGATTCTCGCCCTGGCCGGACCGGACGAAGCCGTGATCGATCAATGCCTGCGCTACTCGCGCGCTCGCATGATGGGAGCCTTCTTCGTCCTCAGCATGTTTGCCGTGAGCAGTTTCTTCCGGGGCATTGGTGATGTCAAAACGCCGATGGTGGTGGCCATCGTCGCCAACCTGATCAATATCGTCCTCGACGTGTTGCTCATCTTTGGCCATGGGCCGTTTCCGCGCCTCACCACCTTTGGCGCCGGCCTCGCCACGGCTTTGGCCAACTTCGCCGGTTGCCTGCTCATTCTGGCGCTCTTCCTGAGGCCCAAGATCCACCGGATCTACCACAGCCGTACCGATCATCCCTTCCGGCCGGCCGCCATGATGCGGCTGCTCAAGGTCGGCGTTCCCATGGGGGTGCAATTCTTCCTCGATATGGGCAGCTTCGCGGTCTTTCTCGCCATCATGGGACGGCTCGGCACGAATCAGCTCGCCGCCAGTAACATCGGCATCCAGTTGCTGAGTTTCTCGTTCATGCCCGCCAACGGGATCGCCAAGGCGGCCACGACGATGGTGGGGCAATACATAGGAGCCGGGTACCGCTCACTGGCCGAGAAGTGTGGCTGGATGGCGGTGAAGATGAATCTGGTCTACTCGCTTTTTGTCGCCGCGGTGTTCCTCATCGCCCGCGAGAACCTCTTCATCATGTTCAACCGTGACCCCGAGGTGGTCGCCGCGGGTGTGGCGATCATCCCGTTGCTTGCGGCCTTCCAGATCCTGGATGCCCTGCAGATGAGCTACTCCGGCGCCCTACAGGGGGCGGGTGACACGACCTACACGATGATCGCCTACGCGATCAGTTCCTGGGTGCTCTTTGTACCCCTGGCATTGCTCTTCGCCTACACTCTGGGCCTGGGCATGCCCGGAGGATGGGCCGGCGGTCTCATTCATCTCACCGTGCTGAATGCGGTGCTCACCCTGCGCTATCGCAGTGGTGTGTGGAAGCACAGGAAGATCTAGAAGGGATTGTCCACCGTGTTGATTCCCTTCGTTCGGACTTCCTAACTCGGCCGTGTATTAGTAGATAGGCTCCATCTGGAATCGGCTGGCAAGACCTTCCTAGGGGTGTTATTCTCGCATGTTCAGTCAGCGTTCATGACCTGCAGCAAGGGGGTGATGAAGAATGGGGATTACCGAGAGGGCGATTTTCGATTGGGGCACGCTGCCCTTCGCGTACCAGGAAACGGATGCCAACATCCGCTACACCTGGCGGGATGGCAAGTGGGATGACGGTGTCGAATCGGACTCGAAGATCCTGCCCCTGCATGTCGCGGCAACTTGTCTCCACTACGGTCAGGCCGCCTTCGAAGGGTTGAAGGTCTACGAGGCGAAGGACGGGCGGATTCTCTCCTTCCGAGTGAAGGAGAACGCCAAACGAATGCAGCACTCCGCCGACATGCTGATGATGCAGCCCTTTCCGGTCGACATGTTCGAGGAGGCCGTCCGCCGGGTCGTCCGTTTGAACAAACGGTTTGTCCCCCCCCACGGAAGCGGAGCCTCCCTCTATGTTCGTCCGCTCTTGATCGGGACCGGACCTCGCGTCGGGGTCTCCCCGGCCGATGAATACACGTTCCTCATTCTGGTGACCCCGGTCGGGCCCTATTTCAAGGCCGGATTCAGCCCCACGAAGTTGGTCGTTGAGGAGCAGATGGACCGTGCCGCCCCGCACGGGGTCGGCAACGCAAAGGCCGGCGGCAACTATGCGGCGGGGATGCGCGCCACCGTTCGAGCCCGCAAGCAGGGCTTCGGTGAGGCGCTCTATCTGGACTGCTCGGAGCACAAGTACATCGATGAGTTGGGTGCGGCCAACTTCTTCGGCATCACCAAAGACAAGACGTATGTCACCCCCAAGTCGCCATCGATTCTGCGGTCGATCACCAATCTTTCCCTTCGCGAACTCGCCGCCGGCATCGGGTACGGGGTCGAGGAACGACCTGTGGTGGCCACGGAACTGCGCGACTTCGTCGAAACCGGAGCGTGCGGAACCGCGGCGGTGATCACGCCGATCGAGAGCATCACGCTGCGGGGTGAGGAAATCGTCTATCTGAAAGACGGGAAGCCCGGCCCTTATTGCACCGAGCTCTATACGGCGCTCACCCAGATCCAGTATGGGGATGCGGAAGACACCTATGGGTGGACCGAGGAGATCGAGATCTAGACCGCCAAGGCTTGGACAACTCAGGGACGGGCTCCGCCGGGGTCCGATCGCGGCATCGGGAGGGGTGCCGACCGTGAACGACCCCTGCCGGCCAGGATCCGTTCGCCCCACTCCAAGAGCCCACCGGCGAGATCGATCCATCCGGATGGGTCGCCACCCGATTCGGATCCCGATCCCGTGCCGGCCAGTCGTCTCAGGCAGGCGAGGCGCAGCAGGGCGCTGCAGGTATACGCAGTCAGCACGTTGGGGCGAAGAGACGCCTGTCCCGCATACCCTTGAAGGAAACTGTCCCGTCCTGCTTGCCAGGTCCAATCCGGCGCAGGGCGGCGAAGGTCATCGAGCAGCAAATGGGCGATGAAATTGCCGACGTCGAGTTCGGGGGGGCCGAGAGCGAGCTCATCGAGGTCGATGAGCCCGTCGCCGTTGGCTGACAGGATCACCTGGTGGGGGTAGAAGTCACGGTGAAGCAGCGCCTGCCACCTCCCTGGTGAACTCCCGCGCAAAGTGCGAACGACGACCGCGTGCAAGTCGAGATATCTCTGACGTAGCTCCTTCGGGGGATCGGTCTCCGACAGACGGGTCCTTGCTTGGTCAAGGACCTCGATCTCTTCCTTCGCCGCGTGCGTGGCGAAGACGGAGGTGAGTGGCTCATGATCTGCATCGGGTCCGGCTGTCCTCTGGCTGATAAAGGCCACCCGGTGCAGGGTAGCGATCATTCGACCGGTTCTTTCGAGAAGACGCAGATCGACCGTGGCGTTCCGTCTCGTGTGAAGAGCATCACCCAGGTTTCTTCCCGGAAGCTCCGCCATCAGCACAAAGCGCCTGTGCGCGTGATACCCGATCGGCTCAGGCAGACGCACGCGAGAGAGGTTCGGGTCGTCATCCTGCGACAGGTGCGCCAATCGACCGAAGGCCGCACGGTGGCGCGCGTAGCTCGACTCGCCTCGCCGGGAGCGGAAGAGCTTGCCGTAGAAGACCAGCGCGTCGTGATCCGGCGCCGCTTGATGGGCGCAGCGTCCCTGGGCGAAGAGGCGAACGGTGAGGCGCCTGTCTGGCCAGTCCTTCACCACCTCGATCTGCCGCAAGCTGTCGATCTGCCAACCTGACCCGTCGGCGGTTTCTTGCAGCAACCGGAGCGCTTTCTTGGGCGTGAGCAGCCTTTCCTTATTTCGCTCGAATCGGCTCAGGCGTCCTCCCTCCCGCCGGGCCTGCCAGGCTGCCCCACACGGCGGCATGAAAAGCGGCGTAGTGATCGCCGCGCTTGAGAAGCTCCTCGTGGGTTCCTTGTTCGACAATCCGCCCACCATCCAGGAACACGATCCGATCGGCCTGCAGGACGGTGCTCAGATGATGGGCGACAACCAGGGTGGTCCGCTTGCGCGTCAACTCTCGAAGAGCATCAAGCACGGCCTGGCTGGCAATCGGATCGAGCCCCGTGGTCGGTTCATCGAGCAGGAGGATCGGTGCTCTGCGCAGCAGTGCGCGCGCGATGGCAATCCGCTGCCGCTGTCCTCCCGAAAGCGTTGATCCCCGCTCGCCAACCACCGTGCGGTACCCGTCGGGCAGCTCCTCTACAAACTCGTGAGCGCGCGCATTGCGGGCGGCGGCGATGATCTCGTCATCCGAGGGTGGACCGCCCTTGCGGCCCAGGGCCCCATAGGCGATGTTTTCCCGAATCGACACCCCGGTGACCATCGCATTCTGAGGTAGCAGGCTGATCTGACGGCGCAGTGATCTCAGGCGGACCGTGTCCACGCCCTGCCCGTCGATGAGAACCTCGCCCTCCTGAGGATCATAGAAACGCGGTATCAGAGCCAAAATGGAGGTCTTGCCGACTCCGGTCGGACCGACCAGCGCCACCATCTCGCGCCGGCTGACCTGGAGGTCGATGTTGCGCAGAATGGGGGCACCGGCCCGGTAGGCGAAGGTCACATTGCGCAGGGTGATCTCTCCGCGGACCCGGCGAAGGACGTGGGGATGGGGAGGATCCTTGATCGCCGGGACCTCGTCCAACACCTCCAGCACGCGGTCGCCGCAGGCCGAGGCCTTCGCCATCCGTTGCACCAGTTTCGAGATCTGCCGGAGAGGACGGTAGAGGCCCCGGAGATAGGCCAGGAAGACGAGCAGCTGGCCGGGGGAAAGGCGTCCTTCCAGCACATCCTGGCTGCCGAGCCAGAGGAACAGGCAGATGCCCGCCGCAAGGGCGATCTGAATTGCTCGATTGAGCTTCGCTTCGATGCGCGTGACCCGGACGCCTGACCGAAGGCTACGCCTGTTGAGCTGCTTGAATCGCTCGGCCTCGTGCCGTTCGGCCGTGTAGGCCTGGGCGAGTTGAACGCTTTCGAGGGCCTCGTGCGCAGTGGCCGCCAGACGGCCTTCCTGCTTGCGCTGACGGCGCGCGGCCTCGTTCAGGCGCAGCCGGAAGATCGAGAGGATCAAGAACAGTGCCGGACCCACCGCGACGGCGACCAGGGTCAAACGCGCGTTCAGTGACAGCATGATCGACAAGATGCCGACCAGCACGAGTCCCTGGGTAAAGAGCGTCACCAAAGCGGCCACGACCATCTCCCGCAACATGACAATGTCTCCGGTCATGCGCATCAGAAGGTCGCCGGTGCGGGAGCGGTGGTGAAAATTCAGGGAGAGCCCCTGAAGATGTTCGAAGAGCTGGCGGCGGATCGCCATGACGACATCGATGCCGGAGGTGGCCGTCAGCACATTCTGGTTGTAGTAAAGCTGGCCGCGAGCGGCGGCGAGCAGCAGGACCGCGACGGCTGCGGAGATCAGGAGGACGCTCGAGCTGTTACCCGCCAGCGCCCGTAGGTCGATGCCCAGGAGAATCACGGTGCGGTCGAGCAGAACGCCGTCGAAGATCACTTGAAGGGTCCAGGGCTCGAGCAAGGTGGCCAGCGTGTATCCCAGGCTGGCCAGGACGGCGAGAATCAAGGGGGTCCGCTGGGCGCGCAGATAGACCCTGAACCGACGAAGGACGCCGAAGAACCGCGCCGCCTCTCGCCAGGTCGACGTCAGGGGGGCGAGACTAGCCCTGAGCACCCAGGCCATGGGAAACTTCCTTCTGGTCTTCTGCCGGGAGCGGGAGCACACCCGCCCGTTCGCGCAACTTCATCTCGGACCAGCGTACGTCACCGCGGGCGGCCACCCGCATCAGGTGAATGAGCACCTTTACATTCTGTTGTAGGTCGAAGCGATGTTCGGCCAGTTCGCGTCCACGCCGGCTCAGGGCCCCAACCAATGCACGATCACTCAGCAGGTCTCGGATCGCGTCAGCCAACGCGGGGGCGTCTCCTGGCTGGACCAGCAGACCGGTCTCTCCCGGAATAACCGCCTCGGCAATACCCGATACATCGGTCGCCACCACGGGCAGGCCCATAGCCAAGGCTTCAAGGATGACCGTAGGAATCCCATCTTGATCACCGTCCTCATCCACCACAGAGGGTTGCACGAGTACGGAGGCCTGCAAGTAGTAGCGCTCAGCCAGGTGATTCTGGGGGATGGAACCCGGAAGCTCAACGCAGTCCTGCAGATCGAGTGTGGAGACCGCCGACTCGAGTCTGGCACGCTCGGGACCATCCCCCGCAATCACACATCTGAAAGGCTCGCCCTTCTTCTTGAGTTCCCCGCAGGCCTTGATCAGCACGTCAAAACCCTTCTTGGAGACCAAACGGCCCACGGCCAAGATGAGTGGTCGCGTACCGGGCCCGCCGAGGGTGGGAAGGCCGCTCGGGCGGCGATGCGGCCAGACCTTCAGATTCAACGCGTTGTACAGGGTCACGACGCGGCGGTGAGGAACCTTGAAATTGAGGCTGTGGACGAAGCGCCGATTGTACTCGCTGATCGTGACCACGAAAGACGCCAGGCGCAGTCGTTTCTTCAGTTTGTTGTTGGATCCATGGTTGTGCCCCTTCCAGTAGAGGTCTTTCGCATGGGCCGTGAAGCTGAATGGAATGCCGGAGACCAAGGACGCCAACTTGGCCTGTCGCGCAGGACCGCTGGCGAAGTGGGCATGGAAGTGTTCGACACCTTCCCGGCGGGCAACGGTCACGATCGTGGGCGCGACCCAGAACTTCTTCCAGGCGGCGCTCGTTCCGCGACCGAGCACGAAGTGGAGGGCCTTGAGATAGGTGCCGGGCGACTGCAGCAGAAGGGACAGGTGATCTCGGCATCGCCTCCACCCCAGGAATCCACCCATCTCCGGGATGAGGTGAGTCTTGGCCTGCAGTTCGGCCACCCGCGGCTGGCGCAGGGATTCGTTTGGAACCTTCATGGAGAAGACCACAACCCGCAGGCCCCGCCGTTCAAGCTCCAGAATCTCATTGAGGATGAAGGTTTCCGAGAACCGGGGGAACATTTTGAGGATGTAGCCGACGGTCAGAGCCGGGGTCTGCGGTGGGGCCAGGGTGCTACACATGAGGCCACCCCCAGCCTTGTCGGCGCGCCTTGTCGACTTCACGCAGCACCTGCCCCGTCAGTCGATCCCACGTCCATACGTCGGCCTGCGCCGCGGCGCGGGCCATTCTCTCCCGATGCTCGGGATTGTGTGCCAGGCGGGACATCGTTTCGGCCAGGGCCGATTCATCACCCGGGGGCACCAGGGCAACCCCACCTGAATCGCCCAGCTCGGAGGCGAGCTGCCCAATCCTAGAGGCGACGACCGGCCGGCCGACCGCCTGGTATTCGGCAACCTTGAGCGGAGAGAACCAGAAGTCCTCCAGAGGTCCGTAGGGCGCCACCAGGACATCGCTGGCGGCCAGATAGCGGCCCACCTCATCGTGCGCGATCGACCCCAGGAAGGTGATGCGTTCCGCAAGTCCCAACTCCGCCGCCAACGCGGTCAGCTCATCACGGCAGGGGCCGTCCCCGATGACCAGGATGTGTGCGTGTGCCAACCTCTCGCCTCCGAGGGCCACTGATTGAAGAAGGTGGTGAAGACCGTGCCAGGGCTTCAGCGTCCCGCTGAAGCCGATGACAAACCGGTCCTGGAGCCCCAGTTCGTCGCGGACCGCCTGTCCATCACAGTCCGGGTTGAAGAGCGTCGGATCGATGACATTCGGCATCACCAAGATGCGATCGGCGGGTACGCCTACGCGCTCCGCGAATCCACGCAACTCCTCGGACACCACCACGACCCGGTCGGCCCGCCGCAGGACCCACCGTTCGGTGTGATGGGCAAGCCACCCCAAGCGCAAGCCGCGGAAACGGGCCTCCTCATCGGCCAGAGGCGCGTTGACCTCCAGAATGTGGGGGACCCGGAGCCGCCGGGCGATCAGCGAGCCGGCGATTGCGGTCAGCGCGTATCGCTCGTAGATGGCCTGAGGGCGCCAGGATCGGATCAGCTCTCTCATGGCGCGATACATGTTCCAATTGTCGAGCACCCGCAGGATGGCCTTCTCGAGCGGCGCGCCGCCGATCTTGCCGTACAGCCGCTTAACCCGCCGTTTCGTGGCTGCGGATGAGCCGGACTTGATCAGGCGGGCGCCGGGTACGGGACCATCCTTCGGTCCGGGCCGGGCGGTGACCACGACGGCATCGACCTCATGATGCCCAAGAGACTTCAGGACCGAGCGCACGTGGACGGAGGCCCCTTTGTGACCGCGGACCGGGACGCCTCGATCGGCACTCACATAGAGAACCCGCTCGATGCCCAGGGCCCGGCGCAATCGGTTCACGGTCTGCTGTTCGTGGAACTCGGCGGCGAAGCGCTTCACCACCCTCTTGCGGCCGCCTTTGGCCAGAGTGCAGTGCAAGTCATCGTCCGTCAAAACTCGGCTGAGCGCCCGCGCGAGAGCGGCCGGGTCTTCGGGCGGGACCAGCAATCCCGATTCAGTGTCCACTACGAGTTCTCGAATGGAGGGAAGGTGCGAGGCGATCACCGGCACTCCACAGGCCATCGCCTCGGCCAGGGTGTTGGGGATTCCGTCACGATCCCCCTGGTCCGTGATTCGAGAGGCGAGGACCATGCAGCGAGCGTTCCGATAGCGTTCGCGGACCTGCGGAAGGACGAGCATACCGGTGAGTTCTACACAGTCTTCAAGATCGAGGTGACGGATTCTCTCTTCCAGGTCGGACCGCAAGGGTCCTTCTCCCACGATCTGAAGATGAAACGGGATGCCCTGGCAGCGCAGAAGCAGGGCCGCCTCGAGCAGAATCTCGAAGCCCTTCTTCGGAACCAGCCTTCCCACGGAGAGAATCAGCGGGGGGGACGGCGGATTGCCATTCTTGGCCGGTGAGAAGTACTGAGTATCGACGCCATCGTAATGGAGCTCCACCTTGGGCTTCACCATCGGCTCGTCCGGTCCTAACTCGGCCAGGGTCCGAAGCAGGCGCCGGTTTGAACCTGTGCACGTCAGGACAAAGGAGGCGGTGGTGACCTTCTTGCGGATCGACTCCGGGTTCGACAGATAGATGTCCTTCGCATGTGCGGCCATGCTCCAGGGGATCCCGGTCAATCGCGAAACATCCCGGGCTACACTGGCCGGAGTGTGTGCCCAGGCCGCGTGCAGATGGGTGATCCGGTCCTGATGCAGATTGTGGGCAAGGATCATCCCTCGCCAGAGGCGGCGGAAACGCCGCTGGCTGGGTTGGCGAAGATAGCGGATCACCGCCTTGAGCGTGGCCCGCCCGTCCGTCCGCCTGCAGTGTTCGAGGGCACGGATGAACGCGCCGCGATTCGTCCAACCCACTTGGGGTAGGACGCGCACCTCGGGGAGCAGAGCCTGGGCCTCGGGTTGGATCAGACGATCCCGGGTAGGGGGCAGGGTCGAGTAGATCGTAACCGGAACGCCGGCGCGCTTCAGAGCCAGAACCTCCTTGAGAATGA
>CAZTDY010000095.1:0-14250 GCA_964612295.1 uncultured bacterium
CTTTTCAAGTTCTAATCCCAGAAATCATCCACTTCTTATGCAACTGTAGGGTCCACTCAAGGAGGAGTCCGATGAGAAGATCACTCGTTCTGACATTGGTTGTGATACTCGCGGCGGGGTCTGTGGCCTGGGCACAGGAGCAACCTGATCGCCCGAGAAGCAGTCTACGGTTCTACCTGGGTTACGCCACCCAGACCCTGACGGAAGTGAACGACGCAATCGAGTTCAACATTCCCGTTCAGTGGGATACGTTCGGGGGAGCCCTCGAGTATGGTGCTGAGCTGGACGTCATGGTCTCGGATGTCGCGTCGATAGGGGCGGCGCTCGGGATCCAGGGCAGCGAGGTCAACAACGCCTATTCGGACTGGAGCGGGGCTGCGGTGTCCGACAAGATCAAGCTCAAGGTGATTGACGTTTCGGGAACCCTCGCGTTTTGGCCTCCATCAACGCCGGGGTTGTACTTCGGTGTTTCAGGCGGGCTTGCCTTTGGCTCCGCAGATTCGGAGTTCCGTTTCACGATCTATGACGATCCGAGCAGCGACATCGTCCTGGACGGGGAGTTTTCTGGCAACGGGCTCTCGCTGGGGATCTTTGGGGGGTACCAGGCGCCGATCGCCGAGAGCGGCCTGTTTTTCGTCAAAGCCGGATATCGGCATCGGAAGCTCGGCGAGTTTGATGGTCGGGCCTGCAGTCCCGGATACGGATGTGTCGACGCCTCGGCATCGAACAACGCCGGTCAACCGCTCGACTTCGATCTCAGCGGATTCCACATCAGGGCCGGCGTTGCTTTCGCCTTCGGGGAAGCGGGCACAGGTCCGAGGTAGTGTGGCAAAGCCTGGAACACCCTCGCTCTAGAGCACTTGCAATTTCCCCTTCCGGATGGCAAGATCTGTAGACGGCTGTGCGCTCGAAGTTCCCGTCTACAGGGCGATTCGTTAGGTTGGTTGTGAATGAGGGTTGACTGGGACCGGGTAATCCACACTTTCAATCAGGGGGGCTTCCACGAAGCTTTTCGCGAGGACCTGCTACATGCTCAAAGCCAGGTTCTTTTGCTCTCTCCCTACATGGCAATCAAGCGGGCCACCTACTACTACGCTCATCTCCAAAATGCCGTCCGGCGCGGTTGCCGCGTCGCTGTCTGCAGCAAGCCCATGCATGAGGTCACCGGAGATTTGCGCGACGACCACCCCCGGATCGTGGCCACTCTTGAACGCATCGGCGCCGCGTTCCACACCCGATCGGGAATGCACGAGAAGGTCGCGATCCTGGATGGGGGGATCCTCTGGAGCGGCAGCCTCAATATCCTGTCCCACAACAGCACAACCGAGGTGATGCATCGGATTCAGGTTCCGGAGGTCGTCCCCGAGGTGATTGAGGAACTCTCCCTGCATACCTTCCTGGGGCAAGCTACGGCAAAACTCCCGGAAGAAAGCGTCCAGCCGCAGCCCTCGACCCCGGGCGATGATCTCCGCACTTGTCCCGAATGCGGCCGGCCGATGACGTTCTTCGCCGATTCCTCGATGTGGATCTGCAGCGGCGCCCCGGGCTGTTCGAATTTTGATCTCGCTGATGAGCCAACCTCGGAGCCTTTGGCGCGGGTTCAACAGGTCGCCGATCGCGGCCAGTCCGTAAACCCCGCCAGTGCGCAGGGCAAGGGATGTGACCAATTGCCCGACTTCCGTTGCCCTGACTGCGGTGCCGACGTCGAAGTTCACCGTGGACTCCGTCGCCGGGTAGCCTGTTCGAGCGAGATCTGCGACTTCGAACTGGATCCGCAACTTTCGAAGTGGCTCCTCAAAGCCCTGAGACGGGCCGGAGCATGAGTTTGTTTGTTGAAGAGACCATGGGGAAGGAACTGAACGCATGCTAAGGCCGCTGACGCTTGCTGAACAGGTCAAGCAGTCCTATCGCAGTTACATCAAGACGACTTTTCCGATTGCAGATGAGTCGCTGCGGAGGCAGTTCAACGACTTGCTCGAGGAGGAGGGCCTGCTATGGCGCGGCCCCTTCCTGTCCCTCCAGCGTCCATACCAGAGAGCCGAGGGAACCGTGGCCGAGCAGGCCAGTGCCCTGAACCTCCACGAGAAGCTCCTTACGGCCGGAGGAGAGGCCGGCGGCGTGCCGTTCGGTGAGTGGCGCCTCTTTGCTCACCAGCAGAAGGCGGTCGAGCAGATCCTGACGGGGCGCAACACGATCGTCTCGAGTGGCACAGGGTCGGGCAAGACCGAGGCATTTTTCCTCCCCATACTGAATGACTGCCTCAAACATCCGGGTCCGGGCATCCGTGCCCTCATCCTTTACCCGATGAATGCACTGGCGAATGACCAGTACCAGCGCTTCGCCAAGTATCTGGCCGGGACCGGTGTCACGTTTGCCCGCTATACCGGCGATACCCCCGAGGATGAGCAGAGTGCCTCGCAGGGTGACAAGGAGATGCGCCCTGCGAATTTGCCCCCAGAGGCGATCTGGTATCGCAAGGAGATCCGTAACCCGGCGAGCTTGCCCAACATCCTGATGACGAACTACTCGATGCTCGAATATCTGCTGCTTCGTAAGGAGGACCGCATACTCTTCGATGAGAACCTGCGGTTTCTGGTGCTTGACGAGGTGCATACCTACAGCGGAGCGCGCGGCATCGAGGTGGCCTGCCTGTTGCGTCGCCTCAAGGAGCACGTGAGCAAGCTGGACGATAGCCTGGTTTGTGTAGGCACGAGTGCGACCGTGAAGGGCGAGGCCACAGAACCGGTTGCCGACTTCGCGAGCGAGCTTTTCGGCGAGAAGTTCGAGGCCGATTGTGTGACGACCGAGACCTACGAGGCACCCAAAGAAACCGCTGGGCGCTATGTACCCGGTGTGCCGTCGATCGAGCCCGGGGCGCTGGCAGAGCTGCGTGGCGTGGACGATTACGATACTGTGGCCGCTTTCTGCGCTGAACACGTTGCCCCGGAGACCGAGATCGCGGAAGCGCGGCGACTGGCGGAGGCAGTGATCTCCAGTGCTTCCGGCGGCTTCGGGCCGGATCGCGGCAGCGAGGACGAACACACCCTTCTGGCTGAATTTCTGGGGGCACTGCTCTCCAGAAACGGGCTGCTTCGAGTAATCGAGCAGGAGCTTGCTGAACCACAGTCGCTCGAGGACCTCGGCAGGGAGCTGACCCGGAATCCAATTCGGCAGGGAGCTGATGAAACCTACCTGCGCCGCGAGATCGAGGCCTACCTTCTGCTCGGCGCCCGCGCACGGATCAATGGACAGCCGCTCATCCGACCCAAGGTGCACGTCTTCTGGCGCGGGCTCCAGGGCATGTACCGCTGCACGGCCCCGGATTGCCGGCGCCTCTATCGCGAGTTCATGGATACCTGTCCGGAGTGTCAGAACCAGTGTCTCCCGGTGGAAGTGTGCCGCATGTGCGGTCAGGATTTCTATCGCGGCTTCTCGGCCGATCTTCCCGCCGATGTCGGACTCCGCGAGTTTGTCAAGCACAAGACGACGAAGCGAAAGAAGTTCAAGAGCCTACCTTCGTCGGTGGTGCTGGCGGATGAGCCGAGGGGTGAACAGGTGGCTGTGCGATTCACCCACCAGCTGCGCGAGGACGGCCTCGAGTATGATGATGACGAGACCGAGGAGACGGTTCACAACCAGGAGGTTGAGGGGGCGCGATTCTGTACGCATTGTGCCACATCGCTGCTTCTCGAAGATGCGCGCTGTGACTGTGAGGAAGCCAGTCTGGTCGAGCCTCGCACCTATCTGGGAGCGATGCACAAGTGTCCGGCCTGCTCGGGACGGTACGGTGTGGGTTTCGAAGTGATCACGCCGCTTCGTTCCTCGACCATGGTTAGCATCAACATCCTGGTTGAGGCGGTATTCCAGTACCTCACCCCCGAGCAGCGCCGTATGCTCGTCTTCTGCGACAACCGGCAGGACACTGCTTTCCAGGCGGCTCACCTCAACAACAAGCACAATCAATTTGTCGGGCGTCAGCTGATTCATCGTGTACTGACCGCGCAAAGCGGGGGAGGGGCGCGAGAGATTAGCTTCGAGGGCCTTGCCAAGGAGATTTACGAACTCCGAGTTCGTCATGAGATATTTTGTCCCAAGGAGTTCCGCGATGCCACGGGGAAGCTCACGAGCGAGATCCGTAAGCCAGAGAACCCCGACGAGGTGAATCAGGAATTCGTGGACATCCACATGGGCATTCTGGCTGAGATCGCGAGACCGGGATCGCGGCGCATAAGCCTGGAGGGTTTGGGGCTCCTGGGCACCAAGTATGTGTGTGCGGATTCGAACCTCTCCATGGCTGCTGCGGCCAACGCGGGACTGCAGAAGGACCTTGGCCTCGCCGCGGACGAGCTGGGCGAACTCCTGGCCATGCTGCTGGATGAAATGCGCTGGCGCAGGGCCATGTCTCACAAACAGCTGCTGGTGCCGCTGAAGGGGCGACACCTCTTCGGAAGGTCGAGTGTGCCAATCGGGTTTGTGTATCAGAAAAGTGACTCACCGACTACATCCTACCGGACGGTGGGATTCTTTTCCAAAAGCGGTGCCCCCACGATGCTGATCGACTACATGAGCAAGGTCATTGGCAAGGAGGGGGCGCGAGACGGCCTGGAGAAGGCGCTCGACTTCCTCATCCAGGAGGAATACCTCGTCTCACGAGACATCGGGGATTCGAGGCATACCCAGAGCGTCTACATGGTCAATGATCGGCGCCTGATGATGTACCTGCCAACCACGCGATTCCGTTGTGGGCGGTGCGGTGTCGTTGCCGGGCACAATGTCCGGGGAGCCTGCCCGAGGTGGAGGTGCGGAGGCACGCTTGAGACGCACGATCCGCAGAACCACGAGAATTATTATGCCGAAACCTATCAGTCCCGTGAGCCCTTCCGCATGATCTCGGGGGAGCATTCGGCGCAGTTGAGCAGCACGAGGCGCATTCAGGTCGAGCGAGCCTTCAAGGAGAAGAAGTCGGACGTCCTCGTTTGCACCCCGACGATGGAAATGGGAGTCGATATCGGCGACCTGCCAACGGTACTGATGCGCAATGTGCCCCCCGGACCGGCGAACTATGCCCAGCGCAGCGGTCGCGCCGGTCGTCAGGAGAGAATGGCGCTCATCAACACTTTTGCGCTATCGCGCGCTCACGATACCTACTTCTTTGACAAACCGCGGGAGATGATCGCGGGGGAGATCGAGCCGCCTGTCTTCACGATCGAGAACATGCGAATCCTCAGGCGACAGATTAACTCGCTGATCCTCGAGAAGCTGGACTACCCGCTCAATGTGAACCTCCACAACCTGCTGACGGATGACGACACGATTGATCTGGACGCCGTTCGCGAGGAGGTGGCGAAGCGCCGCGGCGACATCCTCAAGGCTGTCCTGCGGGCCTTCAACCGGGACAAGCAGGAGGAACGCAAGCGTGAGCAACTCGCCTGGATGACTGAGGAGCGGATCGGGGAGATCCTGGATGGGTATCACGATGAACTCAAGAACGCCTTCGGTGGGTGGTTGGCAGAACGTAGTCGACTCGATGAACTCTGTATTGAGCTCGCCACCGAGGGAGTGAAGGTCAGAAGGCGGGATGCGCGCAAGTTCAAGGAGGTGATCCGGCAGCAGGGTGTGTTGGTAGATCTCATCACCCAGCTGGATCAGCAATACGCCCTTTCCTACTTGTCAAATAGGGGTTTTCTCCCCTCCTATGCCTTCCCGGCTGATACCACGCGCCTTGTGGCGAAGGAGGAGGCCAAGCAGCCGCTATTCCGCAGTGCGGAGGTTGCGCTGGTGGAGTATGCGCCGGGCAATCACGTCTACATGGACGGCCGCCGGTATCAGACGCTGGGGCTAGACTTCCACCGCTCGCCCGTCCCCGACCTCAACAAGACCTACAAGCGCTGCCAGGTCTGCGATGTGATCGTCTTCGATCCGGCCATGTCGGTCTGCGACTGCTGCGGCCGCGAACTGGCCGAGGAACGAGCGCTCCTTGCGCCCTCGTCCTATGTGGCGGAGCGCGCGGACTTGATCAGTGCGGATGAAGAATATCGACGGCGAACCTACTACAGAACCAGCCGCTACCTGCTGTCGAAGCCCGGCGCCGGGGATCCGCTCCAGGTTCCGGGTGTCGCGTTGACCTATCATCGTCGCGGTGAGGTGATGGTTGTCAATCAGGGGCTCTTTGACGATGGGGCCCGGGGCTTCCGGCTCTGCACGGAGTGCGGCTATTGGCATTCGCCAACCAACAAAAAGAAGTTCGAGGATCACAAGCTGCTGCATCATCGGAGAAAGGCCTGTGGCGGAAAACCCAGGCGCTTTGACTTGAGCCACCAGTTCCATTCCGACGTTCTAGTACTTCGCTTCGAGGGGGGGGCGGGGTTTCTAAAGGGACTGAAGGCACAACTGCGGAACGATGAGGGTAGCGAAGAGGGGGCGCCAACGGTCGGAGACGAAGCGCGCCATGACCGTCGCCAAATCCACGATCCGGCCGACGTGTTCTATGCGAGCCTCAAGGCGGCCTTGATCGATGCGGCCAACTCCATCTCTCATGCAGAGGAGCGCGAGATTGGAGGGTTTGTCCGCAAGTTCGAGGTCGACGGGATCGAGGAGCGGGAAATTATCCTCTATGACCGGGTGCCTGGCGGTGCCGGGTACGTACGCGTCGTGGGCGATCGGTTCTCCGAGGCTCTCGTGAAGGCTCGCGTGCTCCTGGACGGATGCTCCTGCGAGCGATCTTGCTACCGTTGCCTTCGGAGCTACTCGAACCAGTTCGAACACGCCCTGCTCGACAAGCGAATGATCATGACCTTCCTGGATCACTTGATAGCCATCAACCGGCCCGAGGCGCTGGCGGAGTTGGAGCGCTACGGTCCCGGAAGTCGACCCTACTGCGGCGAAACACCGTCGCTGTGGCTACAGCGCCGAATGCTGGCAGCGGGCGGCCGAGTTGTGGCCGTAGTCGAGGGGATTAGCAACGATGAGATCACCGGGGCAGACCGCTGGGCCGAGTTCCTTGCTGGGCAAGCGAAGCGGCAAACCCAGGCGAAGATCTTGTTGGGTGTCTGCGAGATACCGGACCTGACCGACCTCAGTGCAAGCAACTTCCTGGCAGTCAAGGCGCTGATGGATCTGCTGGAGGCGGGGATTGAAGTGTACCGGATTCCAGCGGATTACCTGTCCGCTGGCAACTTGCCCCGCTGGCAAATCACCTGGGGCCTCGGCACCGACAACGCCCTGGCCATCGCTTGCCCCGAGGCCGTGCCCGCGCTGACGGCCGCCTTTGAGAAGACGCGGCTCATCTACAACGACGACCGCGACACCGTGGTTCAGGCCGCGCGGGAGATCGAGGCCGTTCTTCGACATGCCCAGCGCATCACACCCGAGAGCCTGACGCATCCTGCGAGCGAAGGGCATGAAATCCTGGAGATCCGCGACTGCGATCCGGCTGTCACCTACGAGACGCTCTTCCGCGAGCAGCTGCGCGGGGCGAAGTGGATCCGGATAGTGGATCCGTACATCCGGGCTGAATACCAGGTCCGCAACCTGGAGCAGTTCGCCGATCAGGTCGGACTGCCTCCCGGCGGGCGCGTGGAACTGGTCACAATGTACGCCAAAGACGAGCGCTACGGGCTGAACGAGGAAGGGCGGCTTACCCAAAGGCTCGAGCAACTCCGGGACTACTGGGCGGGCGAGGATCTGCAGCTCACTTTCTCATTCGATCCTACCATTCACGATCGTTTTATTGAGACCGAGAAGTGGCACATCATCCTGGGCCGCGGGTTGGACATTTTCTATCCACCCGAGTACGGCCACGGCGACCAAGTTCCGGTGCGCAGGGCCCGTCGCTGCACGATCGTCTATCTGCCCAAGGAGGGTTAACGAACCATGTTGACGCAAACCTTCGCCGTGGGCTCCTTGGTTCGCGCACGCGGCCGCGAATGGGTCGTGCTGCCCGAGTCACGCGAGGATCTGGTGCTCGTTCGCCCTCTGGGCGGGACCGAGGACGAGGTAACCGGAATCCTCACAAACCTCGAGACCGTCGCGCCGGCCACCTTCCCGCTGCCCCATCCCGAAGAGGTGGGGGACTATCGCTCGGGCCGTTTGCTTCGGGACGCAGTCCGCCTGGGAGTCCGCTGGAGCGCGGGCCCCTTCCGCAGCTTTGGGCGCATCGCGGTCGAGCCACGCCCTTATCAGCTCGTGCCCCTCCTGATGGGACTCAAGCTTGACCCCGTAAGGCTCCTGATCGCCGATGACGTCGGAATCGGAAAGACGGTCGAAGCCTGCCTGATCGCGCGGGAGCTTCTGGACCGCGGCGAGTGCCGGCGACTGGCAGTTCTTTGTCCCCCGCATCTGGCCGAGCAGTGGCAGAGAGAGCTCGACGAGAAGTTCCACCTGGACACCGAACTCGTCCTGGCCGGAAACGTCCGCCGCCTGGAGCGCAACCTTGACTACGGTCAGTCCCTGTTCGAGCGTTATCCGCGCGTCGTGATCTCGATGGACTACATAAAGGCGGACAGGCGGCGCGACGAGTTCGTGCGCAACTGCCCCGAACTCGTCATCGTCGATGAAGCCCACACCTGTTCCTACGGCGACAAACACGCGCGGTCGCGCCACCAAAGGCATTCGCTGGTGAAGGCGCTGGCCGATGACCCCAATCGAAACTTGATCCTGGTGACGGCCACCCCCCACAGCGGCAACGAGACCGCCTTCCGGTCGCTGCTCTCCTTCCTCAAGCCGGAGTTTGCGGATCTTCCGGAGGATCTGGGCGGTCCCCAAAACGCCAAGGTTCGGCGCGAGGTGGCCGCACATTTCGTACAGCGCAGGCGCGCCGACATCCGTCACTTCATGAGTGACGAGACGGTCTTCCCCGAACGCGAGGATTCCGAGCAGCACTACAAGCTCTCGCCCGAGTATCGCAAGCTGCTCGAGCGGGTCCTGGCCTACGCGCGCGAGACGGTGGCCGACGAGTCCGGGGGCCGTCATCGCCAACGGGTACGCTGGTGGTCGGCCCTCGCGCTGCTGAGGGCGCTGGCGAGCAGTCCCGCGGCCGCGGCTGCAACCTTGCGCAGCCGCAGTGCCTCGGCCAATACGTCCACGGTGAGCGAGGCCGACGAAGTAGGCCGCAGGCACGTGCTCGACCTGGAGGATACCGATTCCTCTGATGCGCTCGACATCATCCCCGGCGCGGATCCGGGGGAGGATGCAGGTGCCGCACCTACAACCGACATTCCCGGTCGTGCGGGCGTGACCACGGATGTGCCCGAGGAGGCCGGCGAACTGCCTCTGGCCGCCGAAAGTCCCGCCACCAAGGGTCCCTCCGCGGCCACGCGTCGCCGCCTGCGCGCGTTCGCCACCGAGGCCGACGCGCTCAAGGGTGAGAAGGACGCCAAACTGGCGGGGCTCATCAAGATTCTTAAGGGCCTTCTCAAGGACGGCTTCCGGCCCATCGTCTTCTGCCGATTCATCCCGACGGCCGAGTACGTCGGCGAGCAGCTGCGGGAGCGCCTGGCGAAGAAGGTGCAGGTCGAGGTGGTCACCGGCACGTTGCCGCACGAGGAACGCGAGCAACGCGTGCTGAGCATGGCGGGAGCGGACGAGCGCGTTCTGGTCTGCACCGATTGCCTGAGCGAGGGGATCAATCTTCAGGACGCGTTCAACGCGGTCATCCACTACGACCTCTCCTGGAACCCCACCCGACACGAGCAGCGGGAGGGGCGGGTGGATCGTTACGGTCAGAGCAGCCCCATCGTGCGCGCTTTGACCTACTACGGGATCGACAACGGAGTCGACGGCATGGTCCTCGAGGTTCTGCTGCGCAAGCACCGGACGATTCGAAGCTCGCTGGGGATCTCGGTGCCTGTTCCGGTCGATACCAATGCCGTCGTGGAGGCGATCTTCGAAGGCCTGCTCCTCAGGCAGAAGGGGCCGCTCGATCAGACCACCTTCGATTTCATCAAGCAGGACCGCGACGACCTCCATGACCAATGGGACAACGTCACCGCCCGGGAGAAGCGTTCGCGAACCATGTTCGCGCAGGAAGGCATCAAGGTGGAGGCGGTGGCTCAAGAACTCGCCGAGATCCGTCAGGCGATCGGCACCGGGGGGGACGTCGAGAGATTCCTGCGCGATGCCGTGATGCTCCACGGCGGGGATGCCCAGCCCTCCAATGGGGGCATACACTTCGAGTTAGGCGAATTGCCTGATGCGATGCGTGAGGCCTGCGGAACGTACGGCACGGAGGGCGAACTGACCGCCCGCTTCAAGCTCCCGGTGCCGCGCGGGGTCGTCTACCTGTCCCGCACCCACCCGATGGTCGAGGGCCTGGCCGACTATGTCATGAACGCCACGATGGATGCCCACGAGTCGACCAAGGCGCGGCGCTGCGGCGTCGTCAAGACCAAGGGCGTCGAGGAGGAGACGAAGCTGCTCCTCATGCGGTTCCGGTATCACCTCATCAGTCGCAATGGCAGCACCAGGGAACTACTCGCCGAGGAGGTGCAACCTCTTGCCTTCCGGGGCGATCACAAGAGGCCCGAATGGCTCACGGACGATGAAATCGACGCTCTATTGAAGGCCACTCCGGCCGGGAACATGGGCGAGGACGAACAGGTCAGGGAGATGCGAACGACCCTGGATGGGATCGATGGTCTGCGCACCGAGCTCGACAGGATTGCCGGCACTCGCGGGGACCACCTGCTCGAGTCGCACAAGCGTGTGCGGAAGTTGTCGCAGAAGGGGCGCGTGAGGTACGAAGTACGAGCGGAATTGCCAGCGGACTTGCTGGGGGTGTACGTGTTTGCTCCGGTGGAAAGGTAGAAGTGGAATGAATCAGGCTTGTCTACAGATGCCGGGGACACCGTGGTGTCCCGTCCTTTGGCAGGCCTATTCCACATCCCGCACCACCGTGAGGAGTCTGATGAGCACACCCGAACCCCGACACGAGCAGAGGCTCTTTGAGCAGGTCGTCGACATTGTCGAGCAGGCCCGTCGGCACACCGCCCGGACGGTCAACACGGCCATGGTCCAGGCTTACTGGCTGATTGGTGCGCGCATCGTGGAGGTGGAGCAGGCAGGTGAGTCGCGCGCGGTCTATGGTGATAGGTTGATCAAAGGTCTGGCGCGCCGGCTCAAGTGGCGATTCAAGAGAGGTTTCAGCTTCTCAAACCTCAAGCTGATGAGACAGTTCTTCCTGTGCTATCCAAACGGTTCAACGCTAGGTTTTGAAGGGGGTTACAAGAAAGGCCAGACAGTGTCTGGCCTTTTTGGGCACGCACAACAGGGCGGGGACATCCCCAAAAAGTTCCCGCATCATCCGTTTCCACCCAACCTCAGTTGGAGTCACTACCTCATCCTGATGCGAAGTCGCAGCCCCGAAGCGCGCGCCTTCTATGAAATCGAGGCGGCTGCCGGAAACTGGTCCGTACGGGAACTCGAACGACAAATTGGCTCCCTGCTTTTTGAGCGCCTCGCAGTTCCCGGAGAACCAGGCAAGGCGGCCCGCTTGGCCGCCCAGGGACAGACCGTTCGTGCTCCCGGTGATTTGCTCAAAGATCCCCTCGTGCTGGAGTTCCTTGATCTCGGCGGCCAACCCGCCTGGACCGAGCACGATCTCGAGACCGCAATCATCACGCGCCTGCAAGATTTCATGCTCGAGCTGGGCAAGGGCTTCAGTTTCGTCGGAAGGCAGAAGCGCATTTCGATCGACGGCGATCACTTCTACATCGACCTGGTCTTCTATAACCGGCTCCTGCGGGCCTTCGTGCTCGTCGATCTCAAGCTCGGCAAGCTGACCCACCAGGACCTCGGCCAGATGCAGATGTACGTGAACTACTTCGACCGGATTGAGGGTGCAGAGTGGGAATCGCCCACGGTGGGCATCGTCCTGTGCTCGGCCAAGAACGACGCCATGGTGCGGATCACGCTGCCCGAGGAGAACACGCAGATTCATACGCCGACCTACCAGACCTGTCTTCCCTCCGAGGATGAACTTCGGCAGAAGCTGCTAGATGAGCGCGCGCGCTTCGAACGCGCCGTGCGAAGGCCATCAACAGGAGACACAGATGGATAGAACAATCTTCCTGCTGCGCGAAAACGACGAACTCCTGGAGATGGACGAGCGCCAGTATGAATCCGAAGACCTCCTGCAACGATTGCTGGAGAATCACCCGAATCTGCTTGCCGGGGACCAGATCAATCGGTCCTCTCCGCGCCGTTGGCTTCTCATCAAGCGTGAGGCAGGCGTTCCGGGGGAGGAGGGCGGTGGTAGCCGGTGGTCTGCCGATCACCTGTTCCTGGATCAGGACGCGGTGCCCACCCTGGTGGAAGTCAAGCGCAGCACCGACACCCGAATCCGCCGCGAGGTGGTGGGGCAGATGTTTGACTATGCGGCCAACGCGTCGGTGTACTGGTCCTTGGAGTTTCTTGTTGCCAGTTTTGAGTCCACCTGTGCCAAGCGAAACGAAGTTCCCGATTCAGTCCTGTCCGAATTCCTCGGTCCCGAAGAGGACGCCGACGAGTTCTGGCAACAGGCGAAGACGAATCTCCAGGCGGGGCGCATCCGGATGCTCTTCGTTGCCGACGAGATCCCCGCCGAGCTGCGCCGAATCATCGAATTCCTCAATCAGCAGATGGATCCGGCCGAGATCCTCGGCGTTGAAATCAAGCAGTTCGCGACCGAGGGGCTGCGGACCTTGGTACCATCCGTCTTGGGGCAGACGGAAGAGGCCATTCAGCGAAAGGGCACCAGCTCCCGCGGTGGGCCGCAGTGGACGGAGGAACGGTTCTTCGAGCACCTAGCATCCGAGCATCCGGAGGAAGAAGTACGAGCTGCCCGCGAGATCCTGGCGTGGGGGCGTAAGGGTGCGACGCGCTTTGCATTTGGGCGAGGGAAGAGCAGCGGATCCATCACGCCAATCTATAACCTCGATGGTGTGGACCATCAGATCTTCACGATCTGGTCGAGCGGCACGCTTGAGGTGCTTTTCTACTGGTACAGGTACAAGAAGCCGTTCAAGGAAGACGAAGCTTGCCTCAGATTGCTCGAGAAACTCAACGAGATCCCAGGAGTGTCACTCCCACCCGATGCGGTTCGCAAGCGGCCCAATCTTCCGCTGAGTCTCTTCACCAAGCAGCAGGCTAGGAAACAGCTCCTGGCAGTCTTTGAACTCTACTTGCGCATTGCCCGCGGGGAGGAAACGCCGTGACCAACCTCGAATTCGCCAAGCTCGAGAGGATCTCGATGAAGCAGCACCCGCACTTCAACGAGAAGTGGCTACAGATGAGGATTGCCGACGACCCGGGCTTACTGGGCTTAGGCGACGTTGTCGTCAAGGACATCGAACGCCGCCAGCCTCGCGCGGGCCGGCTGGATCTGCTCCTGCAGGACTCGGAGTCGGACCAGCGCTACGAAGTCGAGATCCAGCTGGGGAGCACCGACGAGTCACACATCATCCGCACGATCGAGTACTGGGATATCGAGCGGAAGCGATACCCGCAATATGACCACACGGCGGTCATCATCGCCGAGGACATCACGAGCCGCTTCCTGAACGTGCTGGGCCTGTTCAACGGGATGATCCCGCTGATTGCTATCCAGGCGAGCGCCGTGCAGTTGGATGACAAGGTGTCCCTGCTCTTCACGAAGGTGCTCGACCAGATGACCCTGGGGTTGGACGACGATGACGACGATTCGGGGACCAGCGCCGACCGGGCCTACTGGGAGAAGCGATCCACACCCAACATCATGAGATTCACAGATCAGGTATTCGAGGTCGTCCGCGATATCGATTCTGAACTGAAGATGAAGTACAACAAGTTCTACATCGTACCGGCCATCCAGGGGCTACCCTCTTCATTCGTGACGCTCCAGCCAAAGAAGAAATTCGTGCGGGTAAGCATCAGGCTGCCCCGGTCCGAGGAACGCGAGGCAGCGATTGAAGCAGCCGGGATGGACCTCTTGGAGTTCAGCAAGCAGGGCCGCTACAAGATCCGTCTCTGGCCCGACAAGTTCGAGCAACAGGCAGGACTGCTCAAGGAACTCATCACCGACGCCCACGAAGCCTACGGATCCTAGGGGAAGGAGCGCAGCAACCGCAATGGCCAGGCGACTTGATCATTTCACCACAGTCCGGGTAGAAGGCGCGATCCTCCCTCCCGACCTGCTGCAACGGGTGGCGAAGGGGGGCGACGGCCTGAAAGGGGTGACCCCTGCGGACTACCACCTCGCCAAGCGGGAGCGGATCGGGGAGGTTGCCAACCGGGCCT
>CAZTDY010000096.1:0-14131 GCA_964612295.1 uncultured bacterium
CTCTCAGCAGCTTAGACATCGAAAATTTGCCGTTGCAATGCAACGCTGGGGTCGAGTTGATGGGATCCTTCCGCAATCCACCGCGTTCCATTCCGGGCCAGCTCCACGCGACCCACGCCAGGGTTGTTCCACAGGAAACCATAGCCTTGATTGGAGAGAAGGAACGGAATGCACACTTCCGCGTTCCGGTGCAGAAGCTCGATGACGCAGCCCTTCTGATCGAGAAGACCATGCTGGTGTTGCCCCAGACCGTAGAATCGTTCGTTCGCGCACGGGGAGAAGCAGCCGATCCGCCTCGAGGTCTCGGAAACGGAGCCGGCCTTCCGCGGACAGCTCGGCCACGATTCGTCCGTTGGCCAATGTCGCGCCTTCATCGGTCATCTCGATGCGCGTGCTCGGGGCCGCTGCAGGTTCCAGGAGCGCGTGAGGGACATCCTCCCGCAGGACTGCCGACCTTGTGGCCCGGACTCGGAGGCTGTGGGGCCCCCAGGGTTCGATCCGCAGGGTCTCGTGATTCTGTTCTCGAACGAGCGCATCGCCCGCGCGGCGGATTCTTGACAAATCGGTCTCCTCCAGCCAGGGGTCTGACCTGATTCTCAGGCCGCCGAGGCCAGGAATCAAACGGCACGTTGGATCACGCGGTGTTTCGTCCGCATCTCACGACCGGGCGCGTTGACAGTTTGTACCGACCGCGTTATTATCCGAGCCTGCACATCATAGCTCAATGGGAGGGGATCAATGAAGAGAAGCATCCTGTTCTCCGTCTGCATCCTGTTCGCCGTGCTGAACGGTGCGGGCTCCGCCGATGCGGACAGCGACACCACCTGGTGGGTCAACACGTTCGACGAGGAGTTCGTCAACTGGGCCTCGACGCATGTGGAGACCTACGCGTTTCCCCCGCCCAACCTCTATGAGAGCGTGTATTGCCACATGACGATCGGCTGTCCCCACGATCCCGGCGATTGCGATCCCTGGGACCGGTACGGCACGCTGCAGATTCGTCACCACGACACCGACTCGACCCACACCGACTATGAGATCATGCGATTCGTCACGCCCTACGACATCACCTACGGTGATCCCTCGACGACCTGCTCCTGGACGGTCGATGTCACCGACTATCAGTTCTTGCTCCACGATGACGTGACCCTGACCCTTTTCATCGACTCCTGGATCGGCGGCGATCGGGGTTGGCTGATCACGGTGGATTTCGAGATGAACCTGGGGGTGCCCGGGCGCGAGGCCTTTGCCATTGAGAACCTCTGGCAGTTCGGTTGGATCAACTACGGCGATCCGGACAACCCGATCGAAGACCACGTGGGTCTACTCGATGTCGAGACACCGCCGGACGCCACCGGCGCCAAGGTGCGCACCTATTCGACCGGCCATGGTTTCTGGAATACGAACAACGCGGCCGAGTTCTCCTACAAGTGGCAACAGCTTCATGTGGACGCCGACTCGACCCGTCACCATCTCTGGCGCCCGGACTGTGATCTCAACCCCTGCAGTCCCCAGCAGGGCACCTGGACCTATGACCGCGCGGGTTGGTGTCCGGGGGACAAGGCCGATGCGTGGGAGGTCGATGTCAGCGCTTGGGTGACGCCGGGTGCATTATCGACCTACCACTTCAAGTTCCAGCCCTACGAGAACTGGTGCCGTCCGAACAACCCTGAGTGCGTCGACGAGACGGGCTGCGAGTGCGCCGGCCATGCCTACTACCGGTTCCGGTCCCAGGTGATCTTCTATCGCAGGCCGAGCGTGGCCGCGGTGGAGGAGGATCTCCTCCGGCAAGACCGAGGCACGCTGCAATTGACCGGCAGCTACCCGAATCCCTCCAGCCCGCAGCGGACCATCGCCTACCGGCTGGAGGAGCCGGGCGAGGTCGTCATCAGCATCTACGACGCCCAGGGGGCCCGCGTGCACTCGGTCACGCGACAACATGCCACCAGCGGGCCGTTTGCCTGGAGCTGGGACGGGCTCCTCGCCGACGGACAGGAAATCGGCGCGGGCGTCTACGTCTGCGAGGTTCGCTACGGCCGCGAGCGCGTGTCGGCGAAGATGTTGATCGTGAACTAGGGGGTGTGCCGGATTCCGAGGTTTGCTAGTGTTCGCGAAGTGCGATGGACATTGCCGATGGATCTGAAGAAGCCGGGAGGATGCGCTTCATGAGCATGATGAAATGGGATGACACGCTGTCGATCGGCATCGATCTGATCGATGAGCAGCACAAGACCTGGATCGGGAAACTCAACGACGTGAGCGACGCGCTCACCTCCAGCCTCGGATCCGGGCACATCATCCAGACCCTCGGGTTCCTCTGCGACTATACGGTGTATCACTTCTCTTCCGAGGAGAAACACATGGTCGCGCACCGCTATCCCGAGCTGCAGGAGCACCGGGCCAAACACGAGGATCTGAAGAAGACGCTGGACAACCTGTTGGATGATTTCAACGAAGAAGGCGCCACGCCGAGATTGGCTGAAGCGATAGACACCTTCCTGAGTAACTGGCTCATTCGCCACATCCAAGATGTGGACCAGCGCTTCGGAGCATTCCTCAAGGAGAAGGGCATCACGCTGGAAAGCGAGTCCTAGACCATCTCTCGGCATGGCATCGCCCACCCTCGCGGAGGTGCCGATGAAGCGTGCCCTGTTCCAGCAAGCCATATGCGTCGCGAGCCTCATCCTGACGCTCGTCTTCCCTTGCGTTGCCCAGGACCAAGCTGAGCCACCTGCCGAACCTCCTCCCTCTGCAGCCGGTATCTTCGAGCAGACCCTCGCCGAGAGCGGCCTCGAGGCGGCCAAGGCCCGTTTGCGTGAGGTCATGGCGGATACGACCGGGGGCCTACCTCATCGACGAGTATGAGCTGGCTCGCGGCCTGCCAAGCCGGCTCACGCAGCAGGGGAAGAGGGATCACGCCATTGCCCTCATTGAAGTGCTGGGTGAGTTCTACGGCGACGATCCCCGCTACTGGCCCGAATTGGCGGATGCGTATCTGAGAGCGGGCTATCAGGAAAAGGCGACCACGGCCCTCGCGAAGGCCGTGGAGATGAACCCGGATCGCACGGAACTCGCCTGGGTGCTCGAGAACATCGACGACATCATGCCCACCGTGCAGATCCAGCTCGCCGCCGAGGGCAAGTACGAGCCGGGGGAGAGTACCGGATTGCGCGGTCCCTATCTGGGACAGAAGCCGCCCGGCTCCAAACCCGAGGTGTTCGCTCCCGGTCTTCTGAACAGCATGGATCACGAGTACTCGATTACCTTCTCGCCGGACGGGCGAGAGATCTACTTCTCCCGCAGCACGATCGGCACGATGGTCTGCCGGTGGCGGGAGGACGGGTGGACCGCCCCCGAGGTCATTTACTTGATCGATGAGGATCATCTCACCGAAGAAGCAAACGTCGCCCCCGACAATCGGAAGATCTTCTTCTGCGGGCGCAAAGGCATCCGGGAGCAACGGGAGATCTATGTCGCGGACCGGGTGGGGGACGGTTGGGGCCCGGCGAAGAAGCTATTCGTCGGCATGTATGCAACGTCCGCGCTCAACGGAAATCTCTACTACACGGAGATCACCGGGAGCCCGGACTACGGCGTCGTTGTGCGCCGCCGCCCAACTGCGGGGGGCTACGGCGAACCGGAGGTCATCGGTGGTGGGGTCAATTCGCCGGACCCCGATGCCCACCCCTTCATCGCCCCGGACGAGAGCTTTCTGATCTTTGATACGTACCGCGAGGTGGGTCGGGGCGTGAATATCAGTTTCCGCAACGCCGACGGGACATTCGGCGAGGCCATCCCCTTGGGCGAACATCTTGGGATTCCTCCCGTCGGGCAGCCGGCGCTATCGCCCGACGGGAAGTACCTTTTCTTCTGCCTGAACGGCGACATGTACTGGGTCGACGCAAGCTCGCTCATGGACCTGAAACCCGAGTAGCGAGTGCGCGCACCTTCCTATGACTGCCTGGTCAGCTTCTCGGCCGCCCGCCGGCCTGCCGCCCAGAAGAGCGCCGGGCGCAGCAGGAACTCGAACAGCGTGGAAGTCAGCAGTCCTCCAATGACGACCGTCGCCACCGGGTAGAGTATCTCGCGACCGGTCTCGCCCGCCGACATGAGCAGCGGGAAGAGTCCGGCACCGGTGGTCAGAGCGGTCATGACGACCGGGGCGGCCCGCTCCTTCCCCGCCCGCACCAGAAGCTCCGGTGTGAGGGCGAGGCCTTCCTCCCGCAGCAGGTGCAGATAGTGCGAGACCAGTAGAATCCCGTTCCGCGTCGCGATTCCCGCCAGCGACACGAATCCTACCAGAGCCGCCACACTGAACGGTTGGCCCGTGATCGACAGGAACGCCACGCCGCCGACGAACGCCGCCGGCACGCAGACCAGCACCTGGAGTGACAGCCTCAATGAGCGGAACTGACCGTACAGGATCAGCACCATGACCACGAGACAGGCGATCGAGAGAAGCAGGATGAGCCGGGTGGCGCGCATCTGCGATTCGAATTGACCTTCGAATCTCAGGAAGGTGCCCTCGGGCAGCGTCTCCTCGAGCGGCGCAACCGCCTCGCGCAAGTCGGCCACCACCTCACCGAGTGAGCGGCCTTCGACGTTGCAGCTCACCGCGATCCGGCGCAGCAGGTTGTCACGGGAAATGCTGTTGGGACCGGCCGCCTCGGATACGTCGGCGAGCTCGCCCAGTCGCGCCCAACCACCGGCGGGCAGGTTGATCGGCAACCGCCGGAGGGCCCGCACCGAATTCCTGGAGTCCTCCTCCAGCCGCACGAAGAGGTCGAACGAACGCTCCCCTTCGAAGATGTTGCCGACCACCTCACCGCCCAGCGCCGTCTCGAGCTCATGAGCAAGGTGGCCGGGGGTCAGCCCCAGCTCGGCCAGGCGCTCATGATCCATACGCAAGTGCATCTGGGGGATGAGCACCTGAGGTTCGACGTAGATATCCGTGACGCCGGGGACGGTCCCCATTTCAACACCAACTTGACTGGCTGCCTGACGCAAGACGTTCAGGTCGGTCCCCATCACCTTAACAGCGATCTGGGCTTGAACGCCGCTCAGGATGTGATCGATGCGGTGGGCCAGCGGCTGCCCGATGTTGAGTGCGACGCCACCCACGTTGGCCAATCGATCGCGGACCCGAGCCAGCATTTCGTCGCGTGAGACCTCCGCCTCTGGATCCAAGGTGAGCAGGATGTGTGAGATCGTCGGAGGCGGAGCATGCTCGTCATGCTCACCCCGGCCCGTGTAGCGGCAGATCGACAGGACATCCTCCATGCCCATCAAGCGTTGCTCGAGTTCATTCGCAACCCGGTCTGATTCCTCCAGGGACGTGCCCGGGGGCAGGAAGCTCATCACGAGAATCGTGCCCTCATCGAAGGGGGGCAGGAACTCGCTGCCCAGCGCCAGAGAGCCGAGGACGGCGATGACGATGAGGACGGCGGATCCCCCGATCACCCAATAGCGGCGCTCGATGGCTCGCCTGATCAGCCCGCCCGCCATCTTCTGCAGTCCACGCAGGGCTGGCGGAGCCTGGCGTTCGCGCGTGGCGCCCTGCGATCCTTCCTTACGGAAGAGAAGCAGCGAAAGCACGGGCGTGACGGTGAGGGACACGACCATCGAGGCAAGCAGCGAGACCACGTAGGCGATCGCCAGCGGCGTGAAGAGCCGCCCCTCAATCCCGGTCAATGCAAAGAGCGGCGCGAACACGAGAATGACGATCAGGGTGCCGGTGAAGATTGGACCGCGCACCTCGCTGGACGCGTCAGCGACCCGTTGCACCAGCGAGAGACCTTGCTCGTTCGGCTGCCGAAGGCGGCGCAGGACGTTTTCCACGCCGACAATGGCATCGTCGACAAGCTCCCCGACGGCGATGGCCAGTCCTCCCAGGGTCATTGTGTTGACCGTCAGGCCCATGGCCTTGAAGAGAAGTCCGGCGGTGGCGAAAGAGAGGGGCAATGCGACCAGCGTGATGACCGATGCTCTCAGATTCGCCAGGAAAATCAGCAGGATGATCACCACCAGGATCGCACCATCGCGCAGCGCTTCGATGACGTTATCGACGCCGCGCTGCAAGAAGGTGGCTTGGCGGAAAAGATCGCTGCGCAGCTCAACGCCCGGGGGAAGGGAAAGACCAATCTTCTCGACCTCTTCCTCTACCCTCTGGGTTAACGCCAAGGTGTTGGCCCCGGGCTGCTTGAAGACGACCAGGACCACGCCGGGCTTGCCGTCGACCGAACCCGAGCCGCGCCGGTACTTCGGACCAGCAATCACGCTGGCCACGTCTCGGACCCGAACCGGCCGGCTCCGATCTCCGGCGACCACCACGTTGCCGATGTCCTCGACATCGTGCAGACGACCGAGGTTGCGAACCAGCAATTCCTGGTTCCCCTGAATGAGGTACCCGCCGCTTGTATTCTCTGAGGCGTCCCCGAGCGCTTCACTCAGATCCTCGAGAGAGACATCGTGACGCAGGAGCATGTCCGGATCGGCCAGGACCTGATACTGCTTGCGGTCCCCGCCGATGATGACGACCTGCGCCACCCCGTTGATCGAGAGCAGCTGTCGGCGCACGACCCATTCGGCCAGGGTTTGGAGTTCCATCTCAGAGACGCTGCTGTCCGGGCTGACCAGCCCGAGATCGATGATCTCCCCGGTGATCGAACTGATGGGCGCCATCTCCGGCACCACTCCGGCAGGTAGATCGGCGCTCGCGAGCTGCAGTCTTTCCTGCACGAGTTGACGGTCACGGAAGAGGTCTGTATCCCACTCGAAGTCGACGCGGACGATTGTGTGGCTATCGCCCGAGGTGGATCGAATGCGCATCACTCCCGGAAGCCCGCCCAGTGCCGACTCCAGGGGGAGGGTCACCAGGGTCTCCACTTCTTCGGGTGCCAGGCCATGGGCCTCGGCCATCACCGTGACCGTGGGCTGATTGAGGTCGGGAAAGATATCTACAGGCCGGCGAGCCAGTTCGAGCCCTCCCACACCCAAGAGCACCGCCGCCAGCACCAGAACCGGCAACCGATAGCGGAGCGATATGCGGATCAGTTGATCGAGCATGGTGTCCTCCGCTTAGTGTTTGTGTCCCGCGTGGGGATCGGCCGCCGCTGCGCCACCGGCCTGGCGCTGCAATTCCAGGCTCACCTGAAGAGCCCCGATGAGCACGAGCTGATCGCCGGCCGCGAGCGATCCATTATTGGGGAGGATTGCACTGCGGCCCTCAATGGCCTCGACCCGCACCTCGATTCTCTCGTACTCGTCACCTTGCTTTCGGAACACGGCAGCCGTGCCGCCCTCCCGCACAAGCGCGGTGGCGGGAATGACGAAGCGGGGGCCAACCTCCTCGGTGGCGACCAGTACCTGCACGCGGGCACCGGCCCTGTTTTCCCAGGTCTGATAGCGGATGCCACCGTCTTCAGTCTCCGAAAGAAGGCGGTTCTCGAAGGGGACGAAGAAGTGCGTCACTCGATTGACGCCGTCGAGGGCCCCTTCCGACGACTGAATCTTGAGACCGGAGACCGTGCGATCCTCGGCAGGGAAGAGGAGGGTCACCGGCAGCTCGTCGGCCAGAGCTCGCCGTACCGCCGGGAGATCCGATTCAAACGCCTCACCGACCACCTGTAGATGATCAAGCGCCACCAGATCGTAGAGGGGACTGCCCGCGTCGACCACCTCGCCGGGCTCGACATGCCGGATGGCCACTTCGAGGTCCGGGCTGCCGGGCAATGCGGGAGCGCGTAGTGACACGCGTGTCGTGACCGTTCCGTTCGACTCGAGGGCCGCCAGTTGTTCGGCGTCAAGACCGGCGAGTTCGAGGTAGGAGAGCGTTGCCTCCAGCGCGCTTTGCTTCGAAGTGAGCCGGGCGTCGAGCACCGCCAGGTCCTTCTCGACGCGCCCCTGTTCATCACCAACCGACGAACCACGCTCGCGCAGGGCGGAAAGGTAGGAGTGCTTGCGGTCCCGCTCCGTCTGTGTTTCCAGCAAGTCGGCCCGCAGGTCGACTGCGCTCATCTGCAGATCGCGAATCTCGGGGTCCACCAGTTCCACTTCGGCCAAGAGCTCTCCCGCGCGCACCGTGGCATGGGGGGGCGCGGCGAGAGAGGTGACCCTCACCTGAGACGTCGTGGCGACGGCCACGCGCCGGCCTGGAACGACCGCAACCGTTCCGGGGATCTTGATTCGATCGTAGTAGATCACCGGCTGGACGGTCTCGGCTACGATCCCGAGGTTGGCAGCCGTTGTCGGGTCGATCATCACGCACTCGTGGGCGTGTTCGCCGTGGTCATGGTCATCGTGCGCGGTGTCGACGTCGTGGTCATGGTCATCGTGCGCCGCCTCGGCCTCTTGCGCATGATCATGGTCGCAATCGGGGCCGTGCTCGTGAGCATCGTGTGCCTCAGTCTCGTGCGCGTGATCGTGATCGTCATGGGAGGCGTCGGCATGATCGTGCCCGTGGTCGTCTTCGTGAGCATGCGCATCGGCCCCATGCTCGTGCCCATGGTCGTCATGCGTCGCCTCGGCGTGGCCGTGGTCAGCGTGTTCAGACTCCTGCGCGCATCCAGGCGCCAGGAACACCGCAACCGTCAACGCCAGAAGCAGGCAGCTTAGAATGCTAAAGTGAGAGTATTGTTTTTTCATGGCCGCGCCTCCTGCGCGTCAGAGGTGATCACAGTCTGCGGAGGCCAGCCAACCGCTGCCTCCAGTTCTAGAAGAGCCTCGCGATGCGCGAGTTCGAGATCCAGGATCTCCAGTTTCAAATCCGCGTACGCCCGGTGGGCCGACAGCAGGTGAAGCACGTCGATCTGGGCGGTTTCGTAGCGCGCCTCAGCGAGTTCGAAGGCGAGGGCGACCGCCTCGGCGGCCTCCCCCGACACCGCACCCAGTTCTGCTTCGAGCGCTTCGACTCGACTTAGGAGAACATCGATTTCGGTGAGTGCCGCGCGCGCTTCTGCTTGCAGGGTGACTTGTGCAGCGTCACGTCTGGCAAGCGCCTCGCGAAACGCAGCCCCACCCGAGGAGAAGAGCGGAACCGAAATCCCTGCCGCAACACCCACCGAAGTCTCACTGCCCGCGCGCTCGATGGCGGGACCCAGGTTGAGATCGGGGATTCGCTCCCGGGATGCATGCGCTGCCGCCCATTCGGCTTGCTGAAGCATCAGGTGTGCGCGCCGCCATGAGTCTCGACGCGCGCGTGCCGCGGCGGTCAGATGTTCTCGGTTCTCTGTCACCCTGCGCTGCGGCTGGAAGGGAATGGCCCCCAAGTCCGTTCCGGGCTGCAGCGCCAACAGGAGCCGTAGTCGGGACTCGCGGTAGTGGAGCTCGTTGCGGCTGTGAATGAGATCCCGGTGATCCTGAGCCGCGTCGGCCAGGACGAGGGACACATCGAGCGGATCGGCCATCGATGTGCCCTGTCGCTCACGAATCAGATCCGCGTACTGCGCCGATCGCTCGGCCAGATTTTCGTGGAGTGCCAAGCGGGTCTGGGCCGAGGCAACGTGGGCCAGCGCTTCGTCCAGCTCGAGGAGCGCGCCTTTCCAGGCGGCCTCGAGATCCGCGCGGGCCAGCTCGATCCCGATGTCGGCTTCGCGGCGGGCGGCTCCGAGGCGTCCACCGATGGGAAGCGCAAAGACCAGAGCCCCTTCGACGCCGACATCACCCGCATCGTCCCACAGCGCTCGGCTATCAATCTCCGGATTCGGCCAGGCGCCGGCTGCGCCTCGCCTCGCCTGAGCCTTCGCCACGGCGGCCTGCGCTGATAGCACGGCCGGGTGCCGGGTGAGGACCAGGCGGCGCATCGCCGAGACGTCGAGAGTCTGGCCCACCCGAACTTCGGCGGCGACCCGCGTGGGATAGCTGGCAAGGAATGTATCCAGGTCAGCCCGCGGGCCCGCCTCGATCGTTTCCCAGGTTGGTTCTTGAAGATCGAGGTTCGCGGGAGGCTGATAGCACCCGCCGGCCAAGATCCCGGCCAATGCGGCCGTCACGATGGGCAGCATTCGGGGGTGCACTTTGCGTGCCTGTCCCGATGCGCGCTTTTTCAATCGCATGATCGGCATCCTCCAGATGCGATGACAGCAGTTCATTCAGACAAACTCAAGGGTCCCGCCGCTCTATGTCGAGCGGAGGGTGTCGCGATGAAATGTGTCTAAACTGGCATCAAATAAGGAGGGGAAAGCTGCCCTGCGGGAAGGGACAACCAGCCATTGCCCGGGGAGTGAAGGCGCGGCGATCCGCCTGGAGCGTTTCGTCGGCACATAGCTCCGGCAAGAAGAACGCCGGGAGGATATCAGGAGAAGGATCCGGAATACGCGCAGACGGAGCCTGGGTGTCCGGCAGATAGACGTCGACACACTCCTCACCATCGCACTGGTCCTCATGCTCGCATGAGACCCCTTCGTGCACCTCGTGACAGCAATGGTGGTCCAGAACGCCTCCCAGGAAAAGCCCCGGGAGGAGAACGAGAGCCCAAAGAGCACTCGATGTAACAAGAGAGTGTGTCATCGACTTTCTCATGAACCTAGGATGTTGACTCCATCAGAAAGTACCACCCAGACGAAAAGCGCTGGTTCCTTGACTATCGGCTCTCGGGCCATGTTTCTGGGCCTGGGGAATGAGAATCCCATGCCCTCCAAGGCCCAATCGCCTATCCGACAGCGAGGATTGTAGATACCGGACCCCATCGATGGCAAGCACTTCCGGCTTGTCGGTCGCTATTCGACGGAATCCGCGTCCTCCGCCGGGCCGGTGAGGAGATCGACCAGGCGCACTCCTTTATGACAACTGGCGATTCCCCTCTGGTCCTCCGATCTATCTAAGGGATGAGGAATCCCCTGGCCCAGTGGAGGCCAAGGAAGGAGACCGACGATGCGTCAAGGAACCAAACTCTTGTGGTTGGCCGCGCTCACCGCTCTGGTTTGCCTGGGTGCTTGTTCATCCTCCAGCGATCAACAGGCGGCACTCGAGGCGCCCCCTGCACCGAGCATGCCCGCTGAATGGAAGATCGTCTCTGACTGGGAAGTGCCTGGCGATCAGGTTGGGTCCATCAGCGCAAAGCTGAATGCCACCCTGAGCAGTCTGCGAAACACCGTCTATGATGTGAACGGCCAGCGCGTTCAGCTCAATGTCCTGATCGCCCCTGATGCAGCGAGCGCCGATAAGCTGATGGCAACCTTGAGGACGATGAAGGCTGAGAAAGCCTTTCTGCAAAAAGGCGCCATCATCTACGAGTTCGTGGGGACGAATGACGTTTTGCCTCTGATTGCAGAGGGACGTCGACACCTCGACACGCTGTAGCCTCTCGGGTGAAGCATGCGGGGCTGCGATCCCGCGGCGTGGCCGTCACCGATCCGTGTTGCGGAAGAACCTCGTGAACCGGATCGTGTGAATCGTCAGATATGCCAGATATCCCAATCCCCAGAACCATCCCGAGTCAGACAGCCGCCCATCGCGTCCGGGCAGGTTGGCGATCAGTACGCCGTGGAAAAGGCCCAGGATGAACAACAAGGTCATGTTTCCGCACCAAAGCATGTAGGTCTCGAGGCGGTGGAACGTGTCCTCTCGCCGCTCTGCAGAAAGCCAGTGTTGTCTGTGCGGGATGTTGATCTTCTCTTCGGGAAGTCGGCGCATCCGCAAGCCGAGGACGTGCATTGAGAGCACGATGAGGATGCTTGTCCCACCGAAGACACCCATCAACTCATTCTTGCCCGTATAGGAGTTCGGTTCCCCGCCGGTGCTCCACTGACTCACCATGCGCTCCGGGAGCTGCGGATAGTAGTGAGCGGTTTGCAGAACGAGGAGGCCCAGCAGCAACGCAGTCACCGACAGGGCGAAGGAATGTCGCGACAGACCCGAACGGTCGCCTGAAGGCTCAGCCTGAAGGCGAAATGCCAGTGGCTGTTGATCGTTCTAGAGGCATCACAATCCTCGCAGGGCGTACACATCAACCATCGGGATTTCCCGCGGCTTCATGAGCCATGCTGCGCAGGACCGCGATGCCCGGGTGCTCTTTCTACTTCACGAACAGCATCCTATGGCGATCGATCGAGTCATCACCGAATCTCAGCTCGTAGAAGCAAATGCCGCTTGGTAGGTGCTGATGGTGCGCTGCGTTGAAGACGGCTGCGTGCAGACCGGCTTCCTGCTTCGCATTCACGAACCGATCCACCTCGCGGCCGGACACATCGAAGACGGTCAACGTAACCGGTCCGGGCTTGAGCAGCGTATAGGAGATTGTCGTATCCCCAGTAAAAGGGTTGGGTCGATTCCCATGAAGCTCGATGGGGCTCGAAGAGCCATCGGACTCGGGCACGTCCTGCGCGTCGGGCAACAGGATTGCGCGTGCATCCACCCAGAAGATGTCGGTCTGCACCTGGGTGACCCACGATTCACGGCGGTTGAAGAAGAAGTACTCACCGTCCGGGGAGATGAACCCGCCATCATCGATTTGCTCCGTGTTGATGTCCGGCCCGGCGTTGCGCGGTTCGCTCCATACGCCACCCTCGTTGAAGCTGATATACAGATCGACCTGCCCGTAGCCACCCGGCTTGTTGGATTCGAAGATGAGATAACTGCCGTCGGGGGCGATGAAGGGTGATGCTTCGTTGTAGGCCGTGTTGATGGGCGGGCCCAGGTTCACCACGGTCGTGTCACCGGAGAGATCTGCCATACAGATATCGCCCTGCCCGAGGCCGCCGGGGCGCATCGACACGAAGTACATGACCTCGTCGGTGGTGAGCGACGGTCCCCACTCGTCGGAGCCCGAGCTGATGGGCGCGGGAACCTGGTAGGGCGGATCCCAGCCGCCCGCGTTCCGGTGTGAACACCAGATGTTGGTCGGCGGATAGACCTCCCATGACGAAACGAAGTAGATCCTCTCGCCATCCTGGCTGAAGGTGGGAAGGAGGCCGTCACCGTCCCCCTGAAATGGAGCATCGACCGGGTCGGCCCAGGCGCTGTCCTGATCCATGCTCGTGTACATCATCGTGAAGTAGCTCCAGTACTGACCCGTGATCCCGAAGACGCACTCGTCCCGGTCGGGGGAGAAGGTGATCATGTACTCATAGCGGTCATCGAGCGAGATGATGGCGGGCGCGAATACCTCCGGCATTAGGGTGGGTGGGTCTTGTCCGAAGTACAGGCCATCCGGTATCTCCCTCGCACAACAGATGTTAGGGCTGATGACTGTCAGAACCAAGACTCCCCAGGCAACAGACCACCGTGATTTCATGATTCACCTCCTCGTGGGCTTCGCGCCCGAAGATCCACCCGCTGCGCCGTCTACTCCTATAAGGCCCCGCCAGTCTAGGGCGGCGCGATTGGGGGAGCCTGCAGAAGCCCTGATTAACGGCTAAGGTTTAGGGAGTTTCATTCTGATCCGCGGGTTTCGGCGGTGAGTAAGCGCACTCCCGGGCGAGTGCAGGGGGACCTGTCCCATGAGTCATGTCAACAGCCAGATCATCATCAGTGCCACCGATCCATCCAGGTCGTCCCCTTTCTTTTTGGAGGGATGCCTGGTGCGGCCGGCTCTGAATCGGGTCGAGCGCAACGGCGAGACGCTCCAGCTTGAACCTCGCGTCATGGACGTATTGGTTCTCTTGGCGGACCGGCTCAACGAGGTCCTGCTTCGTGACGACCTCTTCCGCCGCGTGTGGCCGGACGCGATTGTTTGCGAAGAGGCGCTCACCCGAACGGTATCGGAACTGAGGCGTGTGTTTCGCGACGACCCACGGAAGCCGCGTGTCATCGAGACGATTCGCAAACGAGGCTATCGTTTGTTGGCGAAGCCGACGCCGGCCGGCGCCGGTGAGCATCCCGGGCCCACCGCAAGACCGGCTCAAAGCGGGCGGATTCTGGCGCTGGTGGGCGTGGCGGTTCTGGTCGCGGTCTCCGTGTTCCTGTGGCGCAGCGTGTGGTCCGCGGGAGCGAATGCCGAATGGCACGTGCGCCCGCTGACGAGTGATCCGGGCATGGAACTCTACTGCACGCTATCCCCGGATGGCGCATCGGTGGCCTTCAGTTGGGCCGGACCCAATCAGCCCGCGGATGCGCAAGTCGATCTGTACGTGATGCCGGTTGAACATGGGTCTCCCGTGCGACTCACCGGTGGACCGCTGTGCGATATGCATCC
>CAZTDY010000097.1:0-13794 GCA_964612295.1 uncultured bacterium
GGAGTGGCCGGTTTTCAACTGTTCCTCAGTGGCCGCATTTGGGTGTTCGGTGACAGTGGAGCAAAACCGCGCATAGTTGGTGAAGAAAGACGCATCTGCCTGCCCATTGGATGATCCTCACTTCTTGGCCGCGGTCGTGCGCGACTGTTTGCGAGCCTTTTTTAATGTAGCAAATCTACTCAGGGACACAACATCGGCATACCTGACGGGTTTGCCTCGGCATGGCCCCACATCAATAAGAGTTCGTCCGCGCGGGTGCAAACCTGAGGGGGGATGCCGGTTATCCGTTGTCGGAGGATTGTGGGGCGTAGGCTCCCGAATGGCTCGCTTTCCAGCTAACCTATTTCCCGTCAATGGATTATGCGATATGTTCGAGCGGATTCATCGCGGCAACGGTGAGGCCTCCGCAAGCCCCGCGGCAAACGCCGTTTCGAGATCATCCGGCCAGGCCTTGCGCCAATTCCAGGATTCTGCCGACGGAGGGGGGCCGCCAACCTGAGGGGTAACGAGCGCGGCCCCACAGGCCTGGCCGGCTGCCCGGGCCAGGAGCTGAACGGCACTGGCCGGCAACTTCTCGCGCATCGAGGAGATCTCTTCGGCCAACGCCGCGGGACCCGCCTGATCACCCAGCAACGATGCGCGGGTGCGCGCTCTGAGCTGCCGCTCATAGACGTGGGCCACGCCCTGCCAGCTGGGGCCCGGCGCGGAACCTGACCGGAGCCCGTCGACATAGCCGCTCGTCCACGATCCCTCCGCCGCGGGCCAGAGGCGGAGGGTCCCTCCATGGCCGACCTCGCGAACCAGAGCCCATCCGGCTGCAGCGGCGAACTCCGTACTCGCGCGCTTGCTGTTCAAGTACAAGTCGACGGCCCCGGCGGGCGCGCGCTCACCCAGGGGGACACCATGAGTGGAGAGCACCGCGGTGGATCGCGTGGCCGCGGCAAGAACTTCCCCGGTGTTCTCCGGTGGAAGCTCGCGGACCACCTGTTCGGTGACCTGCGGACCGAAGAGGACCGTGATGAACGGAAGCAGCTCATCGGCATAGCGGGCGAGACCCCGGCAGACTGCCTGGCGCGCCTCAGGAGTGAACGCCGGCAGATGTTCCCCGGCGATCTTCTCCCACCCGGGACTCTGAGAGAGCCCGACCCCGATGCCCTCCCACATCCACTGCGCTTCCTCTCCTGCCAGGGCCGCCGCGTCGGGCCACTCCTGCGGCGCAACGGTGTGCATCGCTCTCGTGCCCAAACCGATCCACAGGTAGGGGCGAACATGTTCAGGTTGCCGTTTGATCTGATCGGGGGTGAGCTTCTGGCCGACGATCTCTCCGAGCAGCGGCCAGTCGGTTCCCTTGAGCGGGGTGCGCAGCGCGATGAAACGCGAGTCGGCGATCGAGTGAACCTGCGAGATGAGTCCCACCACCGCCAGCATGCAGAAGAGCACCAAACCCACGCGGGAAAAGCGTGCAAGGGCTTGGCCGGGTGAACCGGCAACCCAGAATGCGATCGACAGAATGAGCAACGGGTAGCCGGGCAGTAGATACCGGGAACTCGCGTCCGGGGCTCGCAGGCAGAAGGCGGCCAGAAAGGCGAGCGTGGCCGCCGCGGCCAGGACAGAGCGCTTCTCCTTCGCGCGCCAGGCAAGCGCGACCCAGCTTCCCAACACGGCAATGGTGAATAGAAGCGCCGCCGCCTGATGCGCCCCCGAGCCGCCCGGCAGGTCGTAAGAGGCCAAGAAGCCAGTCGAGAGCAGGAGCGACACGCGGCTGGCAGCTTCAGGCAGCACGCCCGTGTCCCCGAGGCCCGCATTGTAGACGCGCAATGCAGCGCCCTTCGTGGCGATCACGGTGGCGATCCATGGAATCAGCCCCAGCCCCAAGCCGACCACGCCGGTAGCCCAGGCAGTAAACGGGCGCGCTCGCGATAGAATGAGCGCCGCGACCACAACCCCCGCAACGACCGGCACCGTCGAATAGGTTACATAGACTCCCAAACCGGCCAGGAGCCCCGTCAGCACCGCCCAGATGGATCGCGAACGTGGGGTGGGGGCCTGCGCGGCCCTCGTGAACAGCCAAAGGACCACGCCGGCGATCGCCATCGCCTCAGGATGATCACCTTTGGCGATGAGCGCAGTCCGGACAAGCGCGGGCGGGCCGACCAAGTACAGAACACCAAAGACCCAGGCCGCCTTCTGTCCCGCCCAGGCACGCACCACCGAGAACCAGGAGATTCCTCCGATCACGGTGACGAGCAGCGCGATGATCTTGAAGGTCAGGTAGTGAGGACCGAAGACAGCGTACAGGGGCACTGCCAGCAACGAGATGAGAAGACTCCCGCTTCCATAGGCCATGAACCGGTAGGTCGACGCTGGAAGGTCCACCCCCAGGCGGATCGCTTCCGCGGCGGTGGCGGTGTACAGCTCCTCGCGGTCGTACAAGGGGCGCTCCGGACCCCCGTACCAGATTGCCCCGGCCTGATCCATCGTCTCGCGAACCGGTTCCTGTGTCGGATCGAGGCATCCGAGCACGAAGACGATTCGCGCGCCGATGAGCAGGAGGACAAACGCCAGTAGCGCCCGTGATTTCATTCGAACCGATCCTCTCTAACCCTGATGGGGCGGCCGGATCGTAGCATCAACAAAACGCGGTGTCTCCCCTGAGAGAGACACCGCGCTATCGGTGATTTGTCCTGGAGCGTGCCCTAGACATTATGGAACGACCGGCTCGCGATCGTAGAATGTAGCCGTAACTGAAGACGGCAGTGGTTCTCTCGGAACCACGATCGCGGGTTATCGCCAGCGGCGACAGAGCCGCATACGAAAGGAGCCGGTCGTGCCTACCCACGATATCACTTTTGTCGGACTGGATGTCCACAAGAACTCGATTCAGGTCGCCCTTCTCCCGCTTGGTGAGGGCAAGCCGGTCGTATGGACCGAGGCCCATACGACCGAGGCCATTCGCCGGCTGGGCCGCAAGTTGCGCCGGGAGGCACCAGGGCCCGTGGAGTGCTGCTACGAGGCAGGTCCCACCGGCTACGTCCTACAGCGTCGTCTCCGGGACCTCGAGATCGGCTGCACGGTCGTGGCGCCCTCGCTGATCCCCATCCGCCCGGGGTCGCGCATCAAGACCGACCGGCGCGATGCCATCAAGCTTGCGGAGCTGTTCCGGGCCAGGCTGCTGACCGAGGTTCATCCCCCCAGTGAGTCCGAGGAGGCTCTGCGGGACCTGTTCCGTTGCCGGGAGGACGCCCGCCAGGATCTGGGACGCGCCCGCCATCGCATGGGCAAGTTCCTGCTTCGCCGCCACTATGTCTACCGCCAGACGAAGCATCACTGGGGTACGCGCCACATGGCCTGGCTGAGAGCCTTGCGCTTCGAGGACCGCCCCAGCCAGGCGGTCTTCGAAAGCTATCTTCTCTCGCTTGACCAGCTCACCGAGCGACTTGCTCAGCTCGACCGAGAGCTGGGCGAGATGGCCCTTGAAGAGCCGTACGCGGAACCGGTGGCCCACCTGCGTTGCTTCCGGGGCATCGATACCCTGACGGCGATCGGTATCGTGGCCGAGCTACATGACTTCCGACGCTTCCGCTCTGCGCGCCATCTCATGGCCTACCTTGGTCTCGTCCCCATGGAGCACTCCAGTGGCGAACATGAACAACGCGGACCGATCACCAAGAGTGGCAATCGTCACGTCCGCAGGCTGCTCGTCGAGGCGGCCTGGCATCATCGCTACAAGCCGCGGATCACAGGTCCCTTACTCAAACGACGGCAAGGACAACCCGCACACATCTTGACCCTGGCCGACCGGGCCCAGGAGCGACTCTATCGCCGTTATCTACGCATGTCGGCCCGAGGGAAGGCGAGTCCGAAGACCATCGTTGCCATGGCGCGTGAACTGGTCGGATATCTGTGGGCGGCACTGCACCCGGATGCACAACTGGCGATGACGGAATAGTAGGGAAGTTCTCGGACAAGCAGAGCAAGAATGGTCTCGAGAGGTAGCGGATGAAGGTCGGCACGATCCGGAGAAAGCGCGACTGCGGTATGCGGCACCGAGTCACAAACTCGCCAACCCGCGACACTAGAGAGCGCACTCTCCCGACGGATCACAGTCATGCGGCTCTGGCCGGGACGCCGGTACAACCCGCGAATATCAGCGTGACTCGTCGTCGAAGCGACCGACCTTCGCCGCACTCTCGTTCAGCTTACAAGAACAAGCCCCCCCCAAGACCCGGATAGAGTCTCGGAGGAGGCTTGACAAGGTCGTTCCATATCACCGCACGATGATCATCTGCTCGGTCAGGTGCTCCTTGGCGATGTTCAGTTCATAGAAGTACACACCCGTACCGACCTGCTGACCGGTTTCGTTCCGACCGTCCCAGGTGGTCACGTGGTGGCCGGCCGTCACCGGGCCGTCGTGCAGTGTGCGCACCAGCGCGCCGGTCGCATCGTAGACCCGGAGGCTTGCCGGCGAATTGGCCAGCGCGTTCGGGACCGCGAAGCTGATGGTCGTCTGGGACGCGAACGGGTTGGGCAGGTTGCGACCCAAGGCCAGTCGCGTCACCATCTCCGGCGTGGTGTCGATGTCCTGCGGATCGTAGCAGGGATCCGGATCACAGGTCACACCCTCGCCCTGCCATTCGCCGCCTGCGAGAGCGCAGTCTTCGATGGTCAGAACGTAGCAGTCCAGACCGACGCAGCAGGCCCACGGCTGCGGTTCACCATCGGGGTGGCACTCTACACCATCGGTGTTGATGCCCATCACGCCGAAGCAGGTCGCATCGAAGCTGTGAGCCGGCGACAGACAGTTCTGGAATCCGCCGAATCCGCTGTTTGCGTTCACCGTCAACGGGATCTGCCCGCTGTAGTAGGAGTAGCCGGCGAACCAATAGATCGGGACCAGATCGCCCGACATGGTGTCCGAGTAGCCCAGGACGGTTCCCGTGTTGGGTCCCGGCCATCCACCCATCGGCACCTCGGTTCCGGCGATCCCGCAGTTGCCCCACTCCTGGAAGTAGAACAGCGTCGTTTCGTAGTCGTCGAATCCGAATTCGAATCCGCAGAAGTTGCGCGCTCCATCCCAGCCGCCGATCACGTACCAGACCTTCGTGTCGCCCGCCGAGGTCAGGAAGGGCTGCTGATCCTGGCTGTCGTTCAGCTGGAACTCGTCGTAGTACTTCTGGCACCAGTCGAGTCCGGGAGAATAGGCGACCGTGGTCGGCGAGTGGCAGATCAGGGTTCCACCGGTCAGGTCCGATCCCGGCGGGTAGCAGGGATTGGGGTCACAGACGGTCTCGCCTGGTAGGAAGTCTCCGCTGAGAGCCTCACAATCCTCGTAAGACAGGATCTGGCAGTTGAAGTCCGTGCAGCAGGCTGCCTCTCCCGACGGCTCGCAGCCGACATAACGCGCACCGATGCTGCTGCACTCCGGGTTGTTCTGCCAGGCGCACAGAGAGATGCTCTGCAGGGTGAAGTCCCGATTGTCGAGATCGCAGAAGAGCGGATCGACATTGAGGTTGTCGCCAGTTTCCTGCTGGTCGGCAATACAGCCGACCCAGTCGCCGCCCAGGTTGCCGTACACATCGGTACAGGCCAGCGTGGGGGCGTTTCCAGCTCCCTCGCAGTAGAGCGCGGCGCCCAGGGTACCGAAGGCCAGAATCGTCTTATTGATGTCCGGAGCGGAGGCGTTCGTGCAGTAGATGCCGGCCGCCTCCGTGGTGCCGCTGTTCACGGCGATCGTGGTCTCCAAGATCGTCGGCGACGAAGCGTCGCAGGAAACCGCGCCACCCAGGTCGGCGGAGTTGTCGGCGAAGATCGTTCCACTGATGCTCACATCCGACCCATTGGCCAGATGGAGTGCGCCACCCGCGCCCGCGGCGGTGTTCGCGTGGAACTCGCAGTCGGTGATCGTCAGGGCGGCGCCGTCTACAGCCAGACCGCCACCAGCACCGGCCGTATTGCCCTGGAGAACGCAGTCCTCGAGGATCGGGGTGGCACCCATGCTGAGAATGCCCCCGCCCAGATCGCCGCCGGTCAGGCCGGCGCCCGTATAGCCACCGGTGATCGTCAAGCACCGCAGAGCGGTATCCGTCGTTTCACCGGTGCCGAAGTAGAATCCGCGGTGCGGATCGCCGGCGCTGCCCTGGCAGTCGATCGTGCACAACGAGGGATCAAGGCTCATGGACATGAACCGCAGGTTCTTACCAGCAGGGTCGATGTCCCGGTTACCGGCACCGAGGTAGGTGCCGTCCCGAAGGACGATCCAATCATGGGGATCCGCGGCATCCACCGCCCCCTGAATGGTGGTGAAGTCACCCGAGCCGTCCTCCTTCAAAACGTGAACGCGAAGGTCTGGCTCGATTCCCTTGATGAAGTCTTCCTCGTCGGGGTCGCCGATGTGGAGATTGTCGATCGTAAACCAGGTGTTGTACTGACCACCCCAGCCGTAGTTCATGTGGTACTGGTTCTGTCCGCCCGTGTCGCGCCATCCGTCACAGACAATCAGGTGGCCCGGGACGTGATAGAGCATCGGCCGGCCCAGGTTGATTTCGTCTTGGATCGCCTGGAACCAGGTCTCGGCGGTGTGGTTGATCCGGCGGACCGTCCACAGCTGGTCTTTGTAGTGGAAGTGGGCGGGGAACCCCTCGATCGCGTCGCTTCCGTAGGCGCCCGAGCCGCAACGGCCGTAATCCATCTCGAACATCACGCCGACTTCGTAGTTAATCTCGGCGGTCGCCTGTTTCACGATTTCGGGACTGGATGTATATGCTGAATTCGGGATGTTGTCCCAATCGTACTCGTCCTCGTGATTGGTGAGCAGCATGCCGCCGCCGAAATCGCCACCGCAGGATTGATCGCCGTCCCAGGTGTAGCTGGACGTGCCTTCACCGATCGGGGGCCATTCCCAGTACTTCATGATCTGCGCGGCCGCCGTAGCGACGCAACCCACCACGCACTGGCCACCGTCACCCTCCGGGCAGTACATGTTGTAGGGTGCGCCCTGGTGCCAGAAAGAGAGGAGCAACGGGCCGACCTCGGTTCTCGAGTCGAGTTCGGGAACACCACCGGCGCCCATGAACTCATCAGCCGGAAGCGTGAGGTAGTCCCACAGACGGCGATGCTCGTTGGTGAAGAGTTGCTCACCGCGCACGGGCTGGATCGCGTCCAAGCTCCCATACCGTTCGACGAATTGATTGGCGCGATTTCCCAACTTCTCACGGATGAGAAGGGCGGGACCGCCGGCTTCGGTGATATCCAGCGTGCAGTCATCCGAGTACGCCTTGACGGGGGGCATTTCCTTCAGCACGGGCACGACCACGTGTCCCATCGGGGAGATCGTGTAGAACGTGCCCAACATGGCGCCATCGACCATGATCGGGGCGGTGTGCGCAATCGTCGGTGTTGTTGATCCGTACCAGGATCCCTCCTGATCGACGATGTAGGTGAGCCAGTTCTGGCACACCTGTTCCATCTCCGCAGGTGTGGCCTTCTCGGCTTGCGCTGGGAGGGCGAACATAAGCGTCAGCGCAGCGAAGATGATCAAGAAGCTTCTCATGGCTATTCCCCTGTTCCTCAGTGATGCTTCAGAGCCAGCCTGGGAGGACGGTGATCGACCTCATGTGAGATTCTCTGGAGCAGAGTCCTTTCGTTCTCGGTCCAGTCCGCTGCCCGTGGAATAGGCGGATCTCTAGACCGCTCGCCAAGGTGACAAGTGTGAACCCTATCAATTATATCGTTTTTCATGCCGTTTGGACAAGGTCACCCCCCCCTCGGCGGACGGGAGCGCGACTGCAAATGTCGCATATGGACCCAAATACCGAACGGGATCCCACCGCAGCGCGGCCAAGTGGCTGATTTCGGCCTGCCTGGAGGAGCCGAATCGGGTTAGGATGGGCCGTTCCCGGACCCCGACCATGATGCGCCCAAGTGGGCATCTGTCCAGGAGGAGACGGTGGCTCAAGCAGAGTCCTATCAGCAGGTTACATTGTGGCGCGCCTTGCGAATTCTGCCCGGAATCCTCGCCGCCCTCGTGGTGCTCGCCCCGGCCCAGTCCGGTGCGGGATGTCCCTGTGAGGTGCCCGAGGCGGCCGAGATCCTTCGCCTGGAGGATCGTCGAGAGCCGATCGAGGAGTTCTTTCCCTATCTCGATTCCGAGGAAGCCGCGACCCGCCGCCGGGCGGTCCTGGCCGTCGGCCGCGTCGCCGGACCGGTGGGGGCCGGACAGGGGCCCGGGCTCGCCCACGGGGCGCTGACGCGGATGCTTCGCAGCGATCCCGATGCGCGCGTTCGCGCCGCTGCCGCCTTCTCTCTGGGACTCCTGGGCACGGAGCGAGCGGGCAACGCCGTGGCGTCGATGCTCGTGCACGGGAACGAGAGCTCACCGGACGTTCGCGCGGCCGCGATCGAGACCCTGGGCAAATGCGCTCCCGGAAGTCACTCGGCCGCGATGGATGCCGCTCTTGGTGATCCGGACGTTCGGGTCAAGCGCGCAGCCCTCCTCGCCGTTTGGCGTGGTGTGCCCGGGCGGCATCTCGACCGGATCCTCGAGCTGAGCGAAAGCCCGAATGATGAGATTCGCTGGTGTGCGGCCTATGCGCTCATGCGCAGTTTGGGCGCACCACCATCGGGGCGGACCTCGATACCCGATCCTCTGGGGCTCACCGACTCCGAACGAGAGAGAGTCTTGGACCGACTGCTCCCGCTGGCCGACGACCGGCGGGTTGAAGTGCAGCTTCAGGCGATCCGGGGGATGGGCCGCGGAGGAGAGCAGGATGAGCAGTGGCGATCGCGGGCGGAAGCCCTGCTTCTGGCGACCGCGGATCACGTCGACGCCCGGGTCAGGGTCGAGGCGGTGCGCGCGCTGGCTGGGCTCTACGCCGAAGCGGATCAAGCCCCCGATCTGAGTCGATTCCTCGCGGACGAACATCCCCATGTCCGGATCGCAGCGATCCGCGCCGTATCGCGCGTAGCCGAGCCCCCAGCGTTGTTGAATCTGATCGAAACATCCCTGAATGCACCCCTTCCCTGGGAACGGGCGACGGCACTCGAGGTCACGACCCAGTCCTTCGCCGCCGCTGAGCAGTTCGCGCAGCTGTTGCACCTGGTCGATCGAGGCCTCGCCGATGATCACTGGATGGTGCGATACGTAGCGGCGGATGCATTGGGAGGCGCGTCGAGTTCTCTCCATTCGAGCGAGATTCGCGAGCGGACGCAGCGTTGTCTGGAAGATGACTCCAAGGTCTCGAAGGCGATTGTCGGTCCCTGGATTCAGGATCTGGCAGGTCAGCACCAGCGCTATGCGGGCGTGATCTCGGCGGCGACGGGATATCTCTCCCACGATGATGAAATTCTGCGGGCGATGGCGCTGGGCGGCGTGGCGGGCAGTGTGGCGGATAGCACGAGAGCCGCACCCACTGCGGCCGACAATGCAGTGCTGCTTGATATGGCCCGGGGGTTCATGCGCGATCCCTCCATCGACGTACGCGCGACCCTGGTGGGTTTCCTGGGACTTCTCCTCACCGGCACCGAGCGCGCCGCTAGCGCGGACCTGCTCCTGACGCTTGCCCGCAAGGACCGGGATCGCCAGGTCCGGTCGGCTGCGCTCGAGCAACTCCGCAGCCAGAGTTCAGGGGAGGACCCCTGGTTCGTTGAATTCAGGGGACTTGAAGCCGGTCCTCAGTCCACGGGACACAGCCTGCGAACCTACAGTCGTATTCTCGAAGAGACCTGGCGCGCGCGTGAAGCAATCCTATTCACCGACTCTGGTGAACTACACTTCACCTTGTACGGAGTCGACGCCCCGCTGACCGTGTACAACTTCGTCACCCTCGCCGAAGAAGGGTACTTCGATCAGGGCGCCTGGCACCGGGTGGTGCCGGACTTCGTGATCCAGGACGGTTGTCCGCGAACCGATGGATGGGGAGGTCCGGGCCATTCGATCCGGTGCGAATACAACGAACATCACTATCAGCCCGGATCCCTCGGAATGGCCCTGGCAGGCAAGGACACGGGCGGCAGCCAGTTCTTCTTTGCGTTGTCGGATCAGCCCCACCTGGACGGACGGTATACGATCTTCGGACGCCTGATCGGGGGCTACGAGGTCATGGATCGTGTGATCCAGGGAGAAACGATCCACGGGATCGAGATCATCTACGACAACATGCTGGGGCGTTGAACGGTCATGCGCGAACACCGCCTATTCCGGCCTCCTGCGGAAGCCGACAGCCTGGTCATCCGTGTCGCGGATGGCTGCCCGCACAACGAATGTACATTTTGCGGAATGTACAAAGGTGTTCGTTTTCGGGCCCATCGAGCCGATGAGATCGCCGAGAGCATCGCGGCCGCCAAGGGCGCCTGGCCTGACGCGCGCCGTATCTTCCTGGCCGATGGGGATGTGATGGCCTTGTCCTTTGATCGACTGAGCAAGATCCTGACCGACCTGGCCGCCACCTTCCCCGATCTGATCCGCGTGAGCGTCTATGCCAACGGAAGCTCGATCGAACGGAAGACGGACGCCGAGCTGATAGAACTCCGCCGTCAGAAGCTGCAGACGCTCTACCTGGGCCTGGAAAGCGGATGGGAAGACTTGCTGGTCGATGTCAGGAAAGGTGAGACCGCCGAACAGATGATCGCGGCTGTCGGTCGGGCCCAGGATCTGGGCTTCCGCGCCTCCGTGATGGTGCTGCTCGGTCTGGCGGGCCGGACAGGGAGCCGGCGCCATGCCCGCGAGACCGCCCTTGCTCTCAATCGGATGCAGCCGCGCCTTCTGTCGGCCTTGCGATGCATCCCGATCCCGGGGACCGGCTTCTTCGACCAGATCGAGACCGGCGATCTCGAGCCCCTCACGGAATGGGAAGCCGTGGAGGAGCTTCGGGAGTTGGCCTGTGGGCTCCGCCTTGAGCGCACCGTGTTCAGGGCCAATCACCGCTCGAATGTGGTGCCGATCGAGGCCCGGTTCCCGCGGGATCGCGAGTCGTTGCTCAGCCAGTTGGATCAGTTGCTGGCCTCGCAAGCACTCGATCGCACCAGGCCCGGAGAAATGCCCTACCTCCTGTAGCCCGCGAAGGACCGCGTCCTGGCCATCGCCCACAGTGCGATTACCGAGAAGCACGGTGGGTCCCTGAGCTTCGAGTCAGAGGTTGGGGAAGGGACGACCTTCACCATCCGTCTCCCCATGGCATTCGAGCAGCAGGTCGATGCGGCCTAGAGCGACGCTTCCGCGCACCAGGACCAGAATGCCCATCCGTGCCCGGCGCAAGCTTGGCTGCTTGACCATGTGCGTGCGTTCTCCTACAGTTTCACACAAGTGACTGGTGACGTGCCGGCGTGGCATCCGAAAGCGAGTTGATGATGGCGAGCAGAATACACCGAATCGCTCTGCGCCTCCAAACCACCCGCCTCTGGATCCCTCTCTTGCTATCCTTCGTTCTGGCGGGGGGCCTCACTGTGGCGATCATCATCGGGATTAGCTTTCTCTTGCGGAGAGAACTGACCCCGGACTACCTGCTCACGGGGGGCGTGACGGCCGGGATCTGCTCCCTCATCGTGGTCGCTGTCCTGCTGAAGGTGGTTGACGTCCTCCGGGACAGCGAGGCCAAGTACCGGACCTTGATCGAGACCACGAACACCGGCTATCTGATCCTCGACGGCCAGGGCATTGTGCTGGATGCAAACCAGGAGTACGTGCGCCTGACCGGCCACACGTCCCTTGCACAGATCGTGGGCAGAGGTGTTGTGGAATGGACCGCGCAGCACGATCAGAAACGAAACGCTGCCGAGGTGGCGAAGTGCATGAAAGCCGGTTTCGTCAGCGGCCTGGAGATCGACTACGTTGGCCCCGGCGGTGCGCTGCACCCCCATCGAGATCAATGCGCGGGTGGTTGAAATCGAAGGCCAGACGAAGATCCTCGCTCTCTGCCGGGATATCTCGATGCGCAAGCGAACGGAGGAGGAACGACTCCGAGCGCTGCGCGAAGTGGAGCATATCCTGGATACCGTTTCAGACATCTTCTACATGCTGGACAACGATGGGAGGATCGTTCTCTGGAACAGCGCGCTCGAGAGGATCACGGGACTCACGGCGAAGGAGCTGAAAGGCGCAGTCGCGGTGACTCTTCTCCATCCCGACGATCGCGCCGCGACCAGCCAGGCTATCGAACAGGTGTTTCGGGAGGGGAGTGCCAGCGTCGAGTCGCGGCTTCTGACCCACGACGGCGGCAGCATTCCCCACGTTTTCAGCGGCACCGTTCTGACGGACGCGGGGGGTGGGATCTCAGGCCTCGCCGGTACCGCCAAGGACATCAGTGACCGGAAGCTGGCGGAAGAGGCCCTGCGGGTCAGCGAAGAGAAATACCGGGGGATCTTCAACGAGTCCATTGCGGCGATCTATATGTTCGATGAGCAGAAGAACTTCCTGGCCGCGAACCAGGCGGGAATCGATCTGCTGGGCTACTCTCGGGAAGAGCTCCTCACGATGGGCATCCCTGACGTGGACGCGGATACGGAAGTGGTCCTTCCCGCCCACGGCCAGCTGCTCAGCGGGGGGAAGATCGTCAACTACGAACATCGCCTCACGTGCAGGGACGGAAGCGTCATCGTCGTGCTCAACAATTCCCGCCCTCTGTTCGACGCCGAAGGAAACGTGACGGGAATGCAGAGCACCCTGATCGATATCACTGAACGGAAGAAGGCCGACGAAGCCCTGCAGCAAAGCGAGCGAAACCTCGGCAACCTGTTTTCCACCATGGATGACCTCCTTTTCATTGTCGATCTGGAGGGGACGATCCTCGCGGTCAACAACCAGGCGCTGGACAAGCTTGGTTATACAGATGAGGAGCTGGTCGGGAGCAGTATGGCGCAGGTGTATCCTCGGGACCGCGCGGAGGAAGCGATGGTCCGCATCGCTGACATGGCGTCAGGCAATGGCGATCTGTGTCTCGTGCCGCTCATGACGAAGAGCGGCGTGCAGATCCCGGTGGAGACGAAGCTCACGCGGGGCAAGTGGGGAAACCAAGAGGCTCTATTCGGCATTGCTCGCGACATAACGGAGCGGCTGCGGATGGAAGAGGAACTGCTGAAGGTTCGCAAGCTCGACTCCCTGGGGCTGCTTGCGGGCGGTATCGCGCACGACTTCAACAACCTCTTGACGGCGATCTCCGGCAACATCTCCCTGGCGAAGATGAACGTCAAGTCGGGAGATGAGGTCCATGGAAACCTGGAAATGGCGGAGAAGGCGTCCCTGACCGCCCAGAAGCTGACCCAGCAGCTCCTCACGTTCTCCAAGGGTGGCGCCCCAGTCAGAAAGACCGCGCAGATTGGTGAGCTGATCATAGAATCCACTCGTTTTGCACTGAGCGGATCAAATGTGAGATGTGAATTCGAGATAGCGGATAATCTTTGGCCGGTTGAAGTTGACGAAGGCCAAATGAGCCAGGTCATCAACAACATGATCATCAACGCGGACCAGGCGATGCCCGATGGAGGAACGGTTACCGTCCGAGCGACGAATGTGACGTTGGGCGCCGAGGAGGGACATTCACTGAAAGAGGGGCGGTACCTGAACATCGCAATCGAGGACAAAGGAACCGGCATCGCGGCCGAACACCTGGGCACGATATTCGACCCGTACTTCACCACCAAGGACGCGGGGAGCGGCCTCGGCCTGGCGAGTTCCCACTCGATCGTCAGTAACCACGATGGCCTCATCACGGTCAGTTCAAGGCCGGGAACGGGAACGACCTTCCACGTCTACCCCAGCGTTGCATTGCAACGGCAAATTTTCGATGTCTAAGCTGCTGAGAG
>CAZTDY010000098.1:0-13618 GCA_964612295.1 uncultured bacterium
TTCTCGAAGGACTCCCGAAAATCGCCTAGATTATTGCCGGATCAGGGCTAGTACCCGCCCTTGAAGACGTCCTCCTTGCTGAGTCTGGTCAAGGTGAACTGCTCGGCGAGGGCGGCCTCATCCTCCGGGGGAAGTTTGCCGAAGATCGCGATGGTGACCTTGTCGGGGTCTAGGTACTTCCGCGCCACGGCGTATACGTCATCCACCGTGACGGCCTGGATCTCTGCCAGCTGCTGACTGTCGAAGTCGTAGGGACGATCATCCAGTTCACTGTGCAGGAGACGGGCAACTGAGTAGAACTCGTTCTCGAAACGGAAGATGAAGCGATTCCGCCAAGATTGAATCTGCTCGAGAACCTCTTCGCGAGAGACTTCCTGCTCGACAATCTTGTTGTACTCCTCGAGCACGCTGTGGATCGAGTGCAGAACCGATTCGGACTTGGTTTGATATCCAATGGACAGGCGACCGGGGACGCCGGGGCGCTGCTCGTGGGAGAGTCTCGAGTAGATCCCATAGGTCAGGCCCTCGTCGGAACGCAGCCGCTCCATCAACCGTGAGCGGAATCCGCTGCCGCCGAAGATCTCATTGAGAATCTCCAAGGCGGCGTGCTCCTTCGGGGACAAGGTGCGATCGACGGGAAGCTCTTGCAGGATCGAGACCGCCGGCTGGGGAATGTCCTTTTCCAGAAGGAAGGCGCCTTGCTTTCTTGCCGGCTCGCGAGTGATCCAGATGCGATCGTGAGCGGCACCTTGATTCCACCGGCCCAGAGTCTCGTCAAGCTGGGTGAGCATCTGAGTCTTGTCGAAGTCGCCCACGACGCAGATGTACATATTCTGAGGACCCAGGAATTGGCTGGTGATCGCGCGGATGTCCTCCGGCGTCACGCCCTCGAGTTCTTCACGACTGCTCACATGGCCCAGCCGCGGGTGATCGCCCAACATGACCTGATGGGACAGCGTGCGCACCGCTGAACGGGGGCGGTCATACCGTCGGCGCATACGTTCGATCCTCTGTCCCTTGAGGACCTCGAGCCGCTTTGCATCCAGGCGCGGTTGCTGCAGAATCTGGATCATGAGGTCGAACGCCTCGGGAAACGTTTCGCTCAAGGACCACAGGCTGCCGCCACACTCCGTATCGCCCATCCACACGTTGAGGTTGACGCCCAAGTCATCGATTCTCTCTTCCACTTCGCGAGGCGTGAGATCCTGCGTGCCTCCCTGCCGCAGCAGCTGCGCGGCAAGGTTGTACGCGGCGAGCTTCTCGACCGGGAGACTGTTCGACCCGCCCAGGAACCGGAAGTCCATGTTGATGGCGGGAAGGTCATGATCTTCCTTGATGTAGACGGTCAGACCGCTGTCAAGCTCGACGCGCTCGATGTCATCGCCCAGTTCGGGGATGGAGATCGAAACCGGCTCCGCCGAGTCGATCATCCCAAGAGCCTTGTTGAAGGCGCCTGAGTGCTGGCTGCCGCGCGGCCCGGGAGGTGCGCCTCGCGAATGGGTTGATCCCTCGGCGCGCTGCTTCCGGCCGCGTCCGCGGGGTGAACTTACCGCCGCCTCTTCGGGGCGCTCAATCTCCACAATGCTCCCCTGATGGGTATTCAAGTACTGGCCCGCGACGCGCTGGATATCCTCGGCCGCAACGGCCATGATCCTCTCTTCCTGCTCCTCGAGATAGCTGAGGGAGCCGGCGCGACCCACGGTGCGGCCGATGGTCATCGCCAGCCAGAGATTCGATTCCATCCGGCGCACGCGCCGGACCTTTGTGGATACCTTGGCTCGGTCGAGCTCCTCGGCGGTGACCCCTTCGTCCTGAATGCGCTGAATCTCGGCCCACACCTGATCCTCGAGTTCAGCCAACGTGTGCCCCTGGCGCGGCCGCGCGCTCACCTCAAACGTGCCGGCGTAACGCATGCCGCCATGGTAGGAGGACACATTGGACGCGAGTCGCTGGTCCTGGACCATCGACTGATCCATCCGCGAGCTGGCCATGCCGCCCAGAATGCGGCCGAGCAGGTCGAGGGGATACTGATCGGAATGCCCGCGGGGAACGGTGACCCAGCCCATGAACAACATGGGCTCCGCGTCGAAGAGGATTTGCTCGCGGCGCTGTCCGCGTTGGGAGAGCTCGTCGGTGACGTGCAGGCGGGGAATCTGCTGCCGCTCCCAGGCGCCGAGATACTTGCTGGCGAGACGGCGAATCTCGTCCAGGTCAACGTCCCCGACGAACGCCATCGTGCAGTTGCTAGGAGAGTAATAGGTGCGGAAGTACGCCTCGGCGTCCCGGCGGTCATACCGTTCAATGTCCTCGGGCCAGCCGACGATGGGGCGGCCGTACGGGTGAGCCTTGAACATCAGACTACCGAGCGCTTCATAGGCAAGTCCTTCCGCCCGGTTCTCGGTTCGAAGTCGGCGTTCCTCGTAGACCACGTCACGTTCGGAGTAGAACTCGCGGAACACCGGTTTGAGCAGTCGAGCGCTTTCCTGCTGAAACCAAAGCTCGAGCTGATTCGCGGGAAGTTGGAGGAAGTAGTTGGTGACGTCATTCCCCGTGCTGGCGTTCATGCGGGTTCCGCCGGCTCGCGTCATGATCTCGTCATACTCATTCTTGACGATGATCGTCTTGTGTTCGCTCACCAGCGCCTGAATCTCATCCTCGAGCGACCGGATCTTCTCCTCGTCCGCCTCATCGAAGGGATCTTTGCGGCGATCCTGTTCACGATACAGATCGGTCCACAGCTCCTGTAGACGCACCATGATCTGCTGCTCTCGTTTGCGGTCCAGCGTTCCAATCTCGTCGCTTCCCTTGAACATCATGTGTTCAAGAAGGTGGGCGATGCCGGTCTTACCCTTCGGGTCCATTGCGCCACCAACACCAAACTGGTAGTAGGCCGCAAAGGTGGGGGAGAAGTCCCGCTCGAGGACAAAGATGCGGAGCCCGTTCTCAAGGGTGATCTCTTCGACCTGCTCACTCAACGGACGTGCGTCAGTGGCCTGGACCGGACAAAGGAAGGCCATCCCGATGACTCCCAGAGCGAGGACGCCCAGGAGCCTCACGAACGACTTACAGCGAGGAATCGAACCCATGTGATCTCCCTCCCAGGAATGTGCGGGAAGACGGCAATGTGTATGATTGTACGCAACGAGCATAGCCCTCTCGCCGCTGTTAGGGTAGTGGAAGATGCGGATCGCGTGTCGGTGACAGGCTTTGGCTCGAAGGCTTGGTTCACAACTTCTTTTGTTGTAGGATGTTAGGGTGTTGCCGGATCTGGGGGGGAGACTGGCCCGAGCCTCGCCCATCCTCGGGCCACCGCCCGCATTCGCTGAAACCCCTGGACCGCCATCCGGTCGCACGGATAGACTCGGGCCGCTTTTTGGGTACCCCGAGGTCTGGATCGTGGCAAGGAGCCGTCAATCGCGATGCCCCCCGCCCCAGCACACAGTCGCCCTCTCACGCGTACCGAGCTGATCGCCACTCTGGCGACAGTCCTCGTGCTGCTGCTGTGCATCAGCAGCGAGAGTTTCTGGATCGACGAGGTGACCACCGGCACATTGGCCGCGCGCCCGACCTGGGAAACGTTCTGGGCCGCGCTCGAGACGACCGGCTCCGAGATGCAGATGCCGCTCTTCTCGCACTACGTGTGGATGTGGGGACGGCTCTTTGGCAGCGATGAGCTGAGTCTGCGGTGCGCGAACATCCCCTGGATGGCTCTGCTCGTGGGCGGGATGCTGCTACTCTTGAAACAGAATCGGGTGAGCCGGATGGCCGTTCTTCTCCTTGTCTCGCCACTCGTCTGTTTCCAGATGAATGAGGCCCGGCCCTACATCATGACCATGGCGACCAGTGCACTGAGCCTCTACGCGCTGCAGTGCATGATCACGTCGGCTACACGAGGGCAGCCTGCCCAGCCGCGGCATGCCCGGCTGCTGACTCTGTCGCTCTGGGCCTGTATCGCCACCAGCATGCTGAACCTGTTCCTCTTGCCGGCGCTGGGCGTCTTTGCTCTGCTCATGCTCCGTGGTGGGTTACTCGCGTTTCTGCGGCGTCACCTGCACGCATTCACGGCCCTCGCGCTTGGACTCGCGATCCTGGCGGCCTACTACGCCTGGACACTTCTCGGCGGGCATGGCGGGATGAAGCACCCCTTCGCCCTGACCAACTTCGCCTTCGCCCTCTACGAGTGGCTTGGGTTTGGGGGACTGGGAGCGCCGCGCAACGTTCTTCGTGAGATCGGTCCTGGAGCGGCCTGGTCCCAGCACTACCCCACGATTCTGCTTGGCGTCCTGGCCTGGGCCCTGGTTGTGGGCGCAGCTCTGGCCTCCTGGCGACACGCCGCGCCCGACCGGACGACACGCGCCCTGGTTCTGGCGGGCAGCGTCGGCGCCCTGGCGCTGATCGTGGTGGCCGTCCTGGCCCCGGCCTCGATTTGGGGACGGCACTTCCTGTTTCTCTGGCCGCTCTACGGGATCGGCCTGGTTCGCTGGGTGGTGCCCGAGAGTCCCGAGGAGAAGGGACCACCGATCTCTCTTGTCCGCAGGCGGTTCGGCTGGGTCGCGCTGGGGATTCTCCTCCTGGTCTTTCTCTTCTCATCCGGCCAGCAGCGGTTCAATCCCGGCTACGCCAAGGACCCCTTTCGCGAGGTGGTCGCGGCCCTGCGAGTGGAGATGGGCGCCTACGAGGACCTTCCCTGGGTCTGGACGGCATATCCCAAGGCCTTCTTGCTTTACGGCGGTGAGTTTGTCGACAGGAACGACGCCCAGGTGGCCGATCATTCTACGGGGCGCCTGGGTCTGGTCAAAGGCGACCGCTGGAGCGCGGCTGAGATCGAGACTTGGGGCCGCACGCATCCGGAGTACTTGCTCGTGCTCCATCGGCCGGATTCGACCGATCCCGAGGGAGGCTGGCTCGCAGCAGCTCGGGCGAACGAGAGCCGGCTGCTCTGGGAGCGCGGAAACATGCGGATCTACCTCGTGCGAGTCCCGTTGGTCGCAACCGACTAAGATCGGCCGGGTATCAGTAGCGAAGCAGAGGAGTCTATGTCACACGAGTTGGTCTTGGTCATGCCGGTCTACAACGAGGAAGCCTGCATCGCGGATGTCGTGCGCAGCTGGCGGGATCAGTTCGACCGGCTTGGCATCGACTACCGCATGATCGTCCTCAACGACGGCTCTCGTGACGGTACCGCCTCGGCCCTCGAAGGGGTGGCCGAGGAAGGCCGGGTCGATGTGATCAACAAGCCCAACAGCGGCCACGGTCCCACGATTCTGGTCGGCTACCATCAGGCTGTACAGCTCGGCGAGTGGGTCTTCCAGTGTGACAGTGACGACGAGATGAAACCGGATTCCTTTCCTGCACTCTGGGAGCGGCGTGGCGACTACGACGCGCTCTTCGGGGTACGCACGGGCCGTGAGCAGAACAGTGGACGCATGTTCATCAGTTCCTGTTCCCGGATGGTGGTGCGCATGCTGTTCGGTGGTGGGGTCGATGACGTGAATACGCCCTACCGCCTCATGCGATCTCACCTGCTCGAAAAGGTCATCCTGCAGATCCCCACCGATACATTCGCGCCCAATGTGATCATCTCCGGTTCTTTCGCTCGGGCGGGCGTCCGCATCTACAATCATCCCGTAGCTCACGAGCATCGCCGCACCGGGACGGTTTCAATTGTGAAGTGGAAACTCTGGAAGTCGGTCTTCCGGGCCCTCTGGCAGACCCTCTGGTGCCGCCCGGCACTTAAGCACAACCGTTCGTAGTCCATGTCCTCCGAAGCACCCCAGAAAAAGAACTGGCAGCGGCGAGCATTTACCTTTGGGATCAAACTCGTCCTGGCTGCTTTGCTCGTGATCTGGCTGTTGCGCACGGATCGTCTGGACCTCAGCCTTATCACGGGGCTCGGGTTTTCTGCGCGGGTGGTGGGGTTCATGTTTTTGGGGGCGGCCGCCGTCTTTGGGGGACAACTCCTGCTCGCAGTTCGGCTCAGGATGCTTCTTGCCAAGCAGGAGCTGAATGTCTCCTACTCACGCGCTCTGGGGCTCACGTTGATTGGGTCTTTTTTCGGCGCGATCCTGCCTGGCTTGATCAGCGGGGATGCGGTCAAGGCGGTCTATCTCCTGGGGGACGCGCAGGGAGGACGCAGCCGCGCCGTCGCGGCGGTCTTGATCGACCGTGTGTTGGGGCTCTACTCACTCTTCTTGCTGGGAGCCCTGTCGTTGATCGCAGCCTGGGGCATGCACTTGCTGCCCACGCGGCTTGTCGTTCTCTGGATTGCCCCCGTGGCTGTGTTGGGGATGACCGCGGTTCTCGCGCTGGCCGGCTGGCCGAAGATCGGCGAGTCGGCCTTCATCCAGCGTGCCGGTGCCCGAACGCCGGAGCGGGTCCGCAACCTTCTCGTCGCCCTCCATACCTGTTTGCGCGATGTTCGTTTGATCTGGGGCGCGGTCGGGCTTTCTCTCATCAACCATGCCCTGGTGATCGTGACGTTCCTTCTGTCCGGGATCCTGCTGGCCGACGTCATCAAACCGCTGGCCCACTACGCCGTCGATCCGTTGGCCATGGTGCTCAACGTGGTGCCGTTGACCCCGGGTGGAATCGGGATCACTGAAGGTGCCTTCTCATTCTTGTTTGAAGAGATCGGATCGCGCAATGGTGCGGCCATCGGATTGCTGGGGCGATTCCTGCAATACCTGGATTATGTGATTGCGGGCACGGTCGCGTTGATCGGGGTTCGCTTCGGAAAGGGCCGCACCCGTTGACTCTAGAACCCCCTTGCCAACGCCGATCTCTACATGGGACACTCACTCATTCATTGTCTATTGGGAGAGGACAACCGGCGTGAACTCAGGTCCCCAGATCAAGAATGGTCCAATTGTCATCATCGGCGGTGGTCCCGCCGGGCTGGGGGCCGCCTATCGTCTTCATCGGTCCGGTTTCGACAACTGGCTGCTCTTCGAGCGTGAGCCTTATGTCGGCGGCCTCGCGACCAGCTTTCAGGATGACAAGGGATATACCTGGGACGTGGGCGGGCATGTTGCCTTCTCGCACTATGATCTGGTCAGCCGTCTCTACGACGAGCTTCTGGGCGAAGATGGCTGGATCGAACATGAGCGCGAGAGCTGGATTCGTGTCCTGAAACGCTGGGTACCTTACCCGTTTCAGAACAACATCCAGCGGTTGCCGCCCGAGGATGCGGCCCGCTGCGCACAAGGGCTGGTGCAAGCAGCCCTGGCGGATCCCAAGCCGCCCTTCACCGACTTCGGCGACTTCATCCAGCAGACCTTCGGCGACGGCATCGCCGATCTCTTCATGCGGCCGTACAACTTCAAGGTCTGGGCCTATCCTCCCACGATGATGGATGCGGCCTGGATCGCCGATCGTGTTTCGGTTCCCGATCCGGTCCGCGTCGTGCGGAACCTCGCTCTGGGAACGGATGATTGCGCCTGGGGGCCGAACAACAAGTTCCGGTTCCCGCTTCACGGTGGCACCGGTGCGATCTGGAACGCGATGGCGGAGCAACTGCCGAAAGAGAAGATCGTCACCGGCCGCGATGTGACCGGGATTGACGTGGACAAACGCGCGATACGTTTCTCCGACGGTGCGTCTCAGGAGTATGAGGCTCTAATCTCCACGATGCCGCTCGACCTCTTCGCCAAGAGCACCGGACGCACAGGGTGGATCGAGGCCGCGTCGGAGTTGATGTACAGCTCGACCTACATCGTCGGGATCGGTTTGAAGGGGAAGGCGCCCGAGCATCTTCGCACCAAATGCTGGATGTATTTCCCGGAGGACAACTGCCCCTTCTATCGCGTGACCCACTTCAGTTTGTACAGCCCGAACAATGTGGATGACATCGGTCAGCATTGGTCGTTGATGTGTGAGGTCTCGGAGTCGCCCGAGAAGCCGGTCGATGGAAAGCGGGTCGTCGAAGACACCGTTGCCGGACTGGTCGCCGCGGGGCTCATCGAGAGCGCCGACGAGGTGATTCACGACTGGAGCTACCGGGTCGAACGCAGCTATCCGATTCCGTCGCGGAACCGGAATCGGGTCCTCCACACGCTGCTGCCCGAGCTCTACGAGCAGAACATCCTCTCCCGGGGTCGCTTCGGTGCCTGGCTCTACGAGGTCGGCAACATGGACCACTCCTTCATGCAGGGCTTCGAGGCCGCCAGCCACTTGGTCGATGGGAGCGCCGAGCTCACGCTCTGGCATCCTGATGTGGTGAACGCCCCGCACCCGGTCCTGGGTTGGCGGCGCGCACGCTAAAGACCGTGTGCAAGGTCAGTTAGCGCTGACGTTGCACAGCTCAACCTCATTGCCTCCCTTGGAATTCCCTCAATCCGGGCCTTTTCTCAGCTTGTGTGCTAAACTTGTGCATCCTACTATTGAGATAACGCACCCGATGGGCGCAAGTGGGTTTCGTTGAAGTCAGTGTGCCTGACTTTGGGAGGCCCGGAAGCGGACTGGGGGCGACAGCCTGCACAATTTTGGTGCAATCTAGGATCTCGAGCCCCGAGGGAGTCGAGATGCTGCTGGAACGTGAGATCCAAATGGACCGGCGCTACCAACCCCACGCGCTTCTTGGGCGTCGGGACGATCGGGTGATCTATGCGGCCCGGGATGTATTGCTCGGCGATGAGGTGATCGTCAAGACCGACCAGCTTCCCCTGGCCCGCCAAGAGCTGCGGACTTTGCTCGCACTGCCCCCCGGGATCGGCCCCCGTGTCCTCGACGTCGTCTGGACGGCCGAGAAAAGACTCGTCCTGGTTCTCGAAAAGCTGTCCGGCAAGTCGCTGCTCGAGTGTGCCTCGGATATCTCTGTTGAAGCTCTCCCCGTTCTGGTGCGCTCCATTTCTCAGTGTTTGTTGCACATGCATCGTACCGAATTCGTCCATGGGGATCTGAACCCTTCGAACGTATTCGTGCAGTCCAGGGATACAGCTCCTGCGGCTCGGCTGCTCGACTTCGGCTTTGCCTTGAGCCGGGTGGTCGATCCTGTGGCGAGCGAGATCCGGGGCGGCATGCCTCAGTTTATGGCGCCTGAATTGTACAAAGGCTGGCTGGTCGATGGGCGCGCGGATCTCTACTCGCTCGGCCGCACGGTGGAGTCACTCTGGCCGGCGCTGAAAGAGCACACTGAATGGGGACCGGTTCTGGAGAAACTCACCGAGGCGATCCCGGCAAGGCGGTATGCGAACGCAAGGGCGCTCCGGGATGAGCTCGAAGGACGATTCGGACTGGAGCCGAGTGAAGATCGATATCCACGTTTCCCTGCGGGGCCGCTCTACGATCGGGAAGAAGATATCTCCGCGGTGGTCGAGAAGCTCACGTCAGAAGATGGCAATGCTCTCATCGTGCAATCCCGCCCTCACGTCGGCCTGAGTCGCTTCCTGTTCGAGGTGGTGCTGCGCGTGGCGGAGGAAGACGGTCCCCCGATTCGGCTCATCGACCTTGGGGCAGCGCTTGAGCCGGACAAGCTGGGCTCATTTGTGCGCGAGTGCTCCTGCTTTCAGGGCGAAGAGAGTCCTGAACGCACTCTATGGGGTGTGCCGGATCCAACGCCCGGCTTCTCGTGGTTGCCGGTCGAAGGTCGGAGCCTCATCGACAGGCAGGTGAGCGAATCCGAAACGAGTCGCCTCCTCGTAGGCCCGGTGAGCCAGGATGGGCTCGCTGAAATGGTGGCGAAGTGCCTTCAGGGCGGGTCGGATGCGCAGGCGAAGTTGGTGCAGCAGGCGTACGACGCAGGGAGTGGCGACCTGCGGATCGCGGCGGATGGATTCGCCCGCCTTGTCCCGACATCAGCCGAAGAGGGCGACGACGGCTGGGAGCTGCAAGAGAATGCGCTGCTTGCAGGGCTGGATGCCTGGCACCCTCCCGATGTACCCCCGAGGTGGACGGATCTGCCACCTGCAGTCCAGACGGCCACGATGACCTTGTCGCATCTGGGGGCGGAGATGAGTCGCCCAATGGCAGATAGGCTATCTGAGGCCATGTCTTCGGATGCGACCATCGATCAGATTATCGAGGCGGGAGGGCTCCTGTCGCCTGCAGCGGATCGTCTGTCATTTCCCACTCACTCTCTGTGGAAGATTGCCCTGGATCAGCCGGCCGAAGATGGCCGGTCCGTCGACCGATGGCTCAACGAACACTACAAACCCGAGCTCGATCGTGCGGACAGGGTGGTGCGTGCGGTGCAGCGTGCCTTGCGGGTGGATGACAAGGTGACCGCGTGTCGGCACCTGAAGGACGCTCTCGTGTTGGCTGACAAGGAGTGCTCCTGGTCACACGTAGGGGCTCTGCTAGCCTTGGGGGACCGTCCGGCGGAGTCGACTGAGACAGGCTGAATCCTCGCGCAGATTGACGCCGTACACGAGTTCCTGGAAGGAGAACTGCGGCGAGAGGACATCATCCGTACCGCGGTCGCGTCGATGGGGTGGGATTTGCTCCCCGGTTGTCAGCCGTTACACAGAGAGTTTCTGGAGAGCGGTGATCCACACTGGATCACCGAAGGTCATTTCGGCTTGCTGCGAGAAGCGTACTGGCCGTTCGATCCAGATGAACGTGACCACCGCATGGAGATTCTCGAGGACCGCGAGGAAAGTGGTCTGCTGAGTGAACGACAACTCATGATCCTCGACTACTACCGTGGTTATCGTGCGATGACCCGGCAGGAGGTCGATGACACAGTCATGTATGCCAAACGCTCGATCGCCGCATTCAAGGGGGACGCGTCGCGGTTTGCAGTCGCCAGCTACGATTTGCTCCTGAACATGGTGCGCGAAGCCGACATCGACGAAGCCCTAAAGCTGGAACGCGAAGCGGGACGACTCTGCCATCGCCCCCAACAGACCGCCCGTCACCTGATCGCTGAGTCTTCCTTGAATTATGATGCCGGGCGACTGAGGGAGTGTGCTCGGACAGCGGATAAAGGCCTCCGTGAGCTGACCGGGTTCATCCAAGGGACCTCTCGAATAGAGCTGAGGAACACGCGGGCCGACGCGTGGGCCGAACTGGGATATGTCTCGGCCGCCATGAGAGAGGTCGAGATCATCGTGGGATTCCGCTCCGTCAGAGAGAGCACGAACGCCCTCGTTCCGGCGCTCGAGGTCATCGGAAACTGCCACCTCTATGGTGGATCGCCGCCGCACTTGAGTCTCTCGGCCTACGCCAATTGCTGGGAGATCGCACGGTCTTGCCATAGTCCCTCTCTGCAGGGGCCGGCCTTGCGCATGCTGCTGGATGCCATCCTGGACTTGCAGGCCTGGGATACGCTCACCCAATACGGAGAAGAACTCCGTCTCAGCGAAGGGATCACTCCTACGCTGGAGGTTTTGAGTACCGGTCGACGGGCTGAGGCACTTCATCTCAAGAGTGTCGGCAACATCGAGGGTGCTGAGGTGGTACTGCGGGACGGAGTCGATGAGGTGCGTGCTTGGGTTTACCGTCTGCCAAGGGCCAAGTATCTGCATCATCTTGGACTCGTCCTCAGTGAGGTTTCCCATCGCACCGAAGATCACGCAAGGGCCACTGAAGCGCTCGGTCTCTTCGGTGAGGCCCGGCAAGCGCTCGCGGTGGAAGGGTACGACTATCACCGGGGTCAGGTTCTGCTCTCTGAGGCGAAACATCTGGCAGGGCTGGGACACACGGATGACGCTCTTCACTCTCTAAACGACGCGATTGCAAATGCGCGTCGCATCCAGAGCAAGCAACTGTTGGCCGAGTGCCTGCGGTTGCGGGCGGAGTGGACGTCGTGAGGAGCCCGTGCAGTTAGTCGCCAGAACAACTTGTCTTGATGGAGGAAGGACGGGGACATGTTTGGGAACTCGAGAGAGAATCCGAAAAGCAGCACTGAGAAGTCGGGGTTGGCCAAGACACCCAACACAGACCCGGTAGCGGATGCGGTCGAGTACGAGGCCATCGCTGAGGACAATGGTCCATGCGCCAACGAACAGAGTGCGGCGAGTGCGGAGAAGGCCACGCGCCCGTCCGGTGATGAGACAATGATCAGAGCCAAGCTCTCAGCCCTGCGCACCGGGATGGCGGTTCTCCGCAAGACCGGTGGGAACGTCCTCTCCATGCTCGACCAACGGGGAGTTGTGCGTGAGATCCTCATGGCCGCCATCGAAGGGGTGAAGGCCGAGCGCGGGATTCTCTTTGTGGGAGAAGGTGACGAGTCGGGGCTTGTCCCGGTGATGACCCTCAAAATGTCCGGCGAAGAAGTTGAAGGGGTGGAGCGGGTCAGCCGCCAGATATTGAGGGAGACCCAGAAATCCGGCATTGTCATCACTCCGGACGCGAGCCTTGATGAACGATTCCAGGATGCCCACAGCGTTCAGGTCGACAAGATCCGCGCGGTCATCTGTGTGCCCTTGATGGTGCGCGGAAAGCCCCTCGGGATCCTCTATCTCGATACTCCCGCCAACGGGATCAACTTCCCGTCCCATGCGAGCAGTTTCATCGAGGGGTTTGTCGAGCTGGCTGCGATCGCCCTCGAGAACGCCCAGGTTCATGAAGAGGTCTGCAGAGAGAACACTCGCCTGAGGCGGCGCCTGACGACGCAAGAGTCTTTCTCGCGAATCTTGAGCCACAGCGCGCAAATGGATTTGCTCTATCAGCGTGCTCTCCTTGGAGCTCAGGTCGACGCTCCCATTCTGTTGACCGGCGAATCCGGAAGCGGCAAGGAACTCCTGGCCCGAACAATCCATGAGAACAGCGCGCGGGAGCTACACTCGTTTGTGCCTGCGAGTTGTGCGGCCATGCCGAGCGAACTGGTTGAGAGCCTGCTCTTTGGTCGGGCGACGGGAGCGGGTCCAGGTGTCTACCGCGCGCTCCCCGGCCTATTCCAGTTGGCCAATCGAGGTACGCTCTTCCTGAACGAGATTGCCGACCTCGACCTGAGTGTGCAGGCAGCCCTTCTCCGGACGATCGAAGAGGGTCACGTCGCCTCATTGCACAGCAAGCGCCAGTATCGCACAGACGTACACCTGATCTGCGGCACGAGTCGTGACATCAGAGAAGATGTTCGTGAGGGGCGGTTTCTGGAAGGGCTGTTCTTCCAGGTCAGCGTGCTTGAACTGAACATACCGCCTTTGAGGGAACGGCCGGAGGACCTCCCTCTGTTGGTTGATCACTTCATTCAGAAACATACGCCTGAGGATCGGAGTCGCGGGAAGATCACGATCACGAAAGACGGGATCGCCTACCTCCAGTCCCTTCCCTGGCGGGGCAACATGAGAGAGCTGGAAACACTGATCCACCGGGTCATCCTGCAGTCGAGCCGCTCCCGAGTCGACGCAGGCCAACTGAAGAAGTTGATCACCGAACTCCTGGAGCGGCGATTGCCGGGGGATGTCCCCGGGGCCTGGCCGGGCCTGGGTCGGTCGGGACAGGTGCGACCCTTCGCGGAACAGGAACGGGAAGCGCTCCGAGAAGCGCTCATCCGGGCCGGATGGAACAAGTCAAGAGCTGCGCGTTTTCTGGGGCTTCATCGCAATACCCTGCTGCGCAGAATGAGGAAACTGGACGTTTCACAGGAGGAATAGGCCGCCACGGAAGGCATGGCATTGACACGACATCTTGAGAGGAGACCGCCATGCTTACGACTTCACTTCGATGGGGATCGGTA
>CAZTDY010000099.1:0-13451 GCA_964612295.1 uncultured bacterium
GAGAGATCCGCGCTGATCGCTGCCCGGGCGGCCTGGAGTTTTTCTTCGCTGCGACTGCATATCAGGACGCGGTGATGTCCGGCAACCAGCTCGCGAGCGATGGCCGCCCCTAGACCGGTGCTGGCGCCGGTGACGATCGCGGATCTGCCGTTGGACTCAGGCATGGGCCCCTCCTCATGGGCGGTGGATGATGTTCGGCTATTGTGGCAGGTCGGCCCAATCCGTTAAAGAAGAAACCCGGGCGCGGCCATGTCGGCCGGCCCGGGCTTATGGGCGAATCACATTTCCATCATGCGGCGCGGTCGACCGGCGGACGGACCTCCTGGCGGGTTTCTTCCCGCTGTTTCAACGTCTGATGGTCAATCTCACACGCGCCGCGCACAATGCGCGTCACCACGGGAATCACATCCATCTTGAGAGAGACAGCCAGCTCGTGGAGTTTGTCGGCGGTCTCGTTCGACTCCTCCACAGCCCGGGTGTTCTGTTCGACCACCCGTTCGGCTCGCTCAACCCTATTGTGGATCGTCTCGATGCTTGCCACCTCGCGGTGGGTGGCTTCGTTGAGTGCCCCCAAATGATCCGCCTGAATCTCAATGCCACGGATGACGGAGTTCACGACCTCGACCGCCTCAGCCGTGGCCTCAACACCGCCTTGTGCGTGTCGTTGAGATGCATCGACGAGATCTCCGGTATTTCTTGCCGCCTCGCTGCTGCGTTTTGCCAAACGGCGAACTTCCTCGGCGACGACGGCAAATCCCCTTCCGGACTCTCCGGCCCTCGCGGCTTCGACCGCCGCATTGAGCGCCAGCAGATTTGTCTGGAAGGCGATTTCGTCGATCGTCTTGATGATGCGCCCGGTCTCGGAAGATGCGTCTTGGATCTTCGACACCGACGCGGTCAATCGATCGATGGCCAGGCGGCTCTTTTCAGCGGCGTCGTGCGCCTCTTTCATGCTGGCGTCGGCCTCTTGGGTTGTGTCCGCGTTCTGCCGCGCCCCTTGGGTCAGTTCCTCCAAGGCGCCGCGAGTCTCGTGCAGACTACTCGATTGCTCGACATTCCCTTCCCGCGCGGTGTGTGCGGACGTCGATACCCCGCTCGAGGCGTTCACCAACTGATCGGCGAGCTTGTTCAAGAATTCGAGGGCCTGGGTCAAGGGCCGGTTGATCGACCGAACCAGGATCAGAAGCACGCCGATCAGCACCGGCAACATCACCCCGGCGATGATGATGCTGGTCAACATCGTGCGCCGCGAAGTGAACACCATGCCATCCAGCTCGGCTTCCAGGCTACTGCGGGCGGATCCTTCCAGCTCATGAAGAAGGCTGTCCAGCCCCGCTGCGGCAGCTCGGTATATTTGGGTAGCCGGGGCAATACCGGCGAAATCCTGGTCGATCACCATCGACAGGCGGGTTGCCCCGGCGTCAAAGGTCTCTTCCAGGGCTTGCAGCACCTCGGTCAGCTCGGCTGACTGCTCTCTGTTGCGAGGATCCGCCTGAAGGCCGGCGACCTGAACGCGAACCGAATCCCGAATCGTCTCCGCGACCCGTAGGCCGGCGGTGGTTGCATTGGCCACCGACTTCTCGACCTGGTCGGTCATCTCGCGAGCGTCGATTGCCAGGCGGTTGATATGCTGGGTCTCGGGAAAACGGACATCTTTCACTGCTTGGGCAGCCGTCAGGTTCTGGCTCAGTGAAAAGATGGCCACGCTTCCGATCCCCAACACACCCAGATAGGATACGCCCAGCGCAACGATCAGCTTGCTACGTACTGAACACGACAAACGCATGCTCGAACCCCTGTTCCCTTACTAGCGGGACGCCTCGTGCGTTCCTGTTTCAAGGGGCAGCCCCTGGTTGACCCAGGCCATGAGTCCGCCCTGCAAGCGCGAGACGTTCTCGAAGCCGATGCTCTTCAGATATCGGGATGCCGCGAGCACCTGCTTCCCGGCGTGATCCACGACCACCACCGGTTTGTCTTTGGGAATCTCCGCATGGCGGGTGGTCAATTGGGCCAGCGGGATCGTGATGCTGTTCGCCACCACCCCCATCTCATAGAGAGAGTTCGTGCGGATGTCGACCACGGTGACCTGGCCATCCATCTCGGATAGTTGTCCGGCCTCCATTGTGGGAATATCCACTTTGGGTAGCGGATTGCGCTGAGCCAGCTCGTATCCTGCACCGACCCAACCGGGGATGCCTTCGGGATAGGTGCGAACGTCCGTGTAACCCATTGCCGCGAGAACACGCGCGGCCTTCTTATACATCACTCACTTTGTGCCGAGACAGTAGGTCACAATGGGCGTGTTCAGGTCCTCGGGAAGTAGGTCACTGGTCTCCATGGTGTGGAGCGGGACATTCACGGATGTCGGAATGTGACCCTCACCAAACTCCAGATCGCTGAGTGGATTGAGTAGGAAGCAAGGCTGTCCCGAATCTGTCAGGCTCTTGAGCTCCTGGGGGCTCATCGACGGGAACTCGTCTGCACGCGCGGTGCTTCCCGCGCCGGCAAAGACGGCTCCGAGCAGCAACAGGGCGGCGAACAGTCCGCAGGATAGACGACTGATCCTCATGCGCATCCCTCCAGCATCGAATCACAAGATTGGCGACACATTCATGCACGCCACCGGCCACCCAGCGGCAGGAGCCTCGGGAAAGGTGGCTACTGGTAGTGTTCGGACGCAAATTGGTCACGCCAAGCACGAAATGGGTGGCTATCGAGATGGCGGGGTGGAGCCACGGCTGGTAATCTAGTCCCCGGATTCCAATTGACGGGAACTCGACACAGGTCAGTAAGTCTTACTTGGGCGGGACTCGAAGGGGGCGGACCGAGCCATGACAAACGACAAACATTCCGACCGGGAGCAACTCAAGAAGATCGCGCGCGATGCGATGCTCGAGAGAGACATGTTGGCGGAGTTCTCCCGGCAGGTGCGGGCGGAGATGAAACGGGCCACGCCGCGGGATCTCCTGGCACACGACCAACGCAAGGACCTGCGGGACCTTCTCTGGGCTTCGATCGATAACGACGACTCAGAGGATCTCGACCAGTTGACCGTCGCCGTACCTCATGCGGGTGGTGCGACGAAGATCTTCGTGGCCGTTGCGGATGTCGACGAATATGTCGATCGCGAAGATGCCGTGGATCGCCACGCGAGTCACAACACGACCTCGGTGTACACCTCTGCTCAGATCTTCCCGATGCTACCGACCCGTCTTTCGTATGACCTGACGTCGCTCAATGAAAACGAAGATCGCGCGGCCATGGTTGTCGAGTTCATCGTCGACGCGGCCGGCGTGCTTCAGGATCCGGAAATCTACCCCGCCGTTGTGCGGAACAAGGCGAAGCTGGCTTACAACAGTGTGGGGGCGTGGCTCGCGGGCACTGGTCCCCTTCCCGCGGCCGCGGAGGAGATCGATGGGCTGGCCGAGAACCTCCGCCTTCAAGACGGCGCTGCCCAGCGGTTGCGCACCCTGCGGGAAGACCACGGCGCGCTCGAACTGCAGACCATTCAAGCGCGCCCCACCTTTGGCGAAGACGGCCAGATCGCCATCGAACTGGATCAGGCGAACCGTGCCAAAGAACTGATCGAAGACCTCATGATTGCGACCAATACGCTCACCGCGCGATTCCTTCGGGCCCGTGAGCTCCCCTCGCTGCGCCGGGTTGTGCGCGAACCGCGCAGGTGGGGGCGAATCGTGGAGTTCGCCGCGCAGTACGATGCCGCGCTTCCCGCCGATCCGGACGCGAAAGCGTTGTCCCAGTTTCTAATGGAGCAGAGCAAGCGCGACGCACTTCGTTTCCCCGACCTTTCGTTGACCGTCATCAAGCTGATGGGTGCCGGAGAGTACGTGGTGGAACGCCCGGGCCAGAAGGCGATCGGTCACTTCGGCCTCGCGGTGCGCAACTACACTCATTCGACCGCCCCGAATCGACGTTTTCCGGATCTCATCACCCAGCGGATGCTCAAGTGCGCCTGCCTGGGCAAAGGCTCGCCCTACAGCCAGGGGGAGCTGGACGCGCTGGCGAAGTACTGCACAAACAAGGAAGACGACGCCGACAAGGTGGAGCGGAAGGTGAACAAGGCGGCCACCGCGCTGCTTCTCGAGCCGCGAGTCGGCGAGAAATTCGACGCTCTGGTGACCGGCGCCGCGTCGAAGGGAACCTGGGTTCGGATCATCGACCCGCCGGTTGAGGGCAAACTGATCCGCGGGGAGAGCGGCCTGGATGTGGGCGACCGAGTCCAGGTCGAGTTGGTGGGCACCAACGTGGCCCGCGGGTTTATTGACTTCGCCCGGTGTTAGCCGCCGGAGCTGGTTGTCGCGAATCGTCACTCCGGGAGATCGTAGGCCACCAGTCGGTTTCCATAGAAGGTGGGGACCACGATCCGGTTGCTTTCCGGTAGATAGCCGAAGTCCGCGAGAAACCGCCCCAGGACACTGGTGTCGATCAGCTTCTCGACATCGCCATCGGCGGTGATGCGGAAGACGCGCCCTTGCCAATGGGTGGCCAAGAGGTCACCATCCCGGTCCAGAGCCAGTCCGTCGATGATCCCGGAACCTAAGCGGGTGACGGTCCTGACCTCCTTCGTTTCGAGGTTCACCGCTTTCACCCGGCCATCCCCGTTGTTGCCGACATAGAGGAATGTGCGATCCGCGCACAGGCCGTTGGGATCCTCAATCTCCGGATCGTCGATCCAGACAGAGACCTCCTCTCCGCGAATTCGGTGGATCTGATTCAGCCCCGGGTCGGACACATACAGATCTCCGTCGGGCGACAGGGCGATGTCGTTGGGGAAGCCGCCTTCCGGCATGGCGTGACGCTTCACGACCTCACCCGTCGCGACGTTCACCTCCACCACAGCCTGGCGGTCCACGACCCAAAGACGCTCACCCTGGAGCACCATCCCGGTTGGATTGTGCAGCCCGCTGATCCACTCCGATTCGAGCAACTCGCCTTGGGCACTGACCCGCGACACGGTTTGAGCGCCGGACGCCGGCCCGGTCTGCAGAGCGTCATAGTTGGATACGTAGAACTGCTCCCGCTCCGGATCCCAAACCACCGATTCCGGCGTCTTGAACTGCTCCCCCGACTCCCAGGCCTCGGCGGCCCCTTCGGCCAGGAAGAGGGCGTCTGCGTGCTGGAAGTAGAGCCCCCAACCACCAAAGCCTTCGGCGAGGATCACACAGAGTTCATTGGACCCCTCCTGGAGACGTAGGTAGATGTTGTCGTACGGATTGAGGATCCCCAGAAAATTCGGATCGCGGCTCTGGTAGGAGCTGTTCCCGAAGAAGAGGATCTCCCCGTTCAGGAAGATGGAAATCGCATCGCTATAGCCGAAGCGATACTCGAGAACCTCTTCGGCGTCGGCCAGAGGTTCGGCCCGCGCAAAGACAACATCGGTCTGGCGTCCCAATCGTCCGGTGTATTGGGCAATGTCGAGCACCCCGGTTTCGTCGGTTTCCACCGCTGTCCACTCGATCGGCCCAAGGTCCTGGGCGGACGGATGTTCTTCCAGATCCACCGCGGATAAAGTGAAAGCCGGGGAGATCTCCCAGGAGGTGATCAATCCCGGCGGGGTGTTGATTGGCGGAGGTGTCTCGAACTGCAAAGCCTCGGTCTCTTCGTACCGGAAGTTCGAGAAGTAAGCCGTCCCGTTGGCCCGGCAGTCCACACCGAGAGTTCCCCGGCTGGTTCCATGGGCAAGGCGGTCAACCTCCAGGACCGGGTGGCTCAGGTCACCGTAGTATACGCGGGCCTGTGGTCCCGATAGCTCGATTCGTAGCGTGACCCACTCGTCGTACGGTTGTTCGGTGGTCGCGGTCGCCCCCTCGCCGTTGTACAATTGCCAGCTGGAGATTCCATTCGTGCAGGGCGTGTATTGAACGGCGTCGGGATAGAATTTGAAGCGATGAGGACGAATGTAGAGGCGTTCGTAGTCGGAGGGGGATTGGATGCGGAAGTTGACCCCCGGGTAGTTGCGGTCGCGCGTGACCGCCAGATCGACCTCGATCACTCCGTTTCCGAGGTCCAGATCCTTGAGGAACGCGGTCCCCATCACACAAGTTCTCCCTGCGTATTCCGTAATCTGTGCCCGGTCGCAGTTCCAGCGGTCGGAGGTGAAATCCACGGTGGTCATCTCCGCCCATGAGGGGAAGGCGAGAACGAGAATCTGGGACATAAGAAAGAGGACGAGGATGGCGAATCCACGCGTCGATGCGCGATGAGCAGGTCCTTGCACGGCAACCTCCCGAAGGGAATAAATCTGGGAACCAGTTCCATAACATCCTACGCAGACGCGTCATCGAGGTTGCATACCCGGGCGGCCCCGGTGCAGGATACGGGACATGGAGAGCTGTGATCTGTTTGTCCCGGGGCGCGTCTGTCTCTTTGGGGAGCACAGCGACTGGGCGGCCGGTTACCGCGCGGTCAATTCGTCCCTGGAGAAGGGTTTCGCAATCATCACGGGGACGGATCAGGGCCTCTATGCTCGGGCGAGTCGCCATCCGGACAAGCTCGTCTTCCAGGCTCCTCGCTTGGACGACCGGCCCCGCGAAACCTACGCAATCCCGATGCAGCCCGCCGCTCTGGAGGCGGAAGCACGAGCAGGTGGGTTCATCAGCTACGTGGCGGGCACGGCCTGCCAGATTCTCCGGCACCACGACGTCGGCGGCCTGTCGGTGGACAATCATCGAATGGACCTGCCCATTCAGCGCGGGCTTTCCTCGAGCGCGGCCGCCTGCGTGCTCACCACCCGGGCCTTCAACCATCTCTACGGGCTGGGCCTCAGCGTGCGGGAAGAGATGGAGCTGGCCTACCTGGGTGAGCGGACGACACCTTCTTGCTGCGGGCGGCTGGACCAAGCCTGCGCCTATGGTCGACAAGCGGTGTTCATGGTGTTCGACGGCGATGAGCTGGATGTGCAACCGATTCCGATGCCCCGCCCGGTTCATCTTGTTGTGGTCGACCTGTGTGCGGGCAAAGACACCCGCCGGATCCTCGATGCGCTCAACGCGTGCTATCCTGACGGGGCCGATGCGTCATCGTGCGCGGTTCAGCAATATCTCGGTCCGATCAATGCGCGGCTGGTCGAAGATGCCCGCCGGGCACTCCAGGAAGGGGATTCAGCGCGCGTGGGGAAGCTGATGACGGAAGCCCAGGCGGCGTTCGACACCAACGTGGCCCCGGCCTGCGAGCAGGAGTTGCGGGCGCCGGCACTTCATGATCTTCTGGCCCACGCACCCCTTCGGGACTTGACGCTGGGTGGCAAGGGGGTCGGTTCTCAAGGGGACGGGGCTGCCCAGTTCGTTGTGCCGGACCAGGCGGCCCAGCAGAAGGTCATCGCACTCGTAAGAGCCGAGCTTGGGCTGTCCGGGCTTGCGTTGACGATACCCGAAACAGACGAGACGAGGAGCCAGTGATGAGCCGGTGGACGATCGAAAGCAGCACGAGGACGGTGTTCGTCGCGCAGGTCTTGGCTTTCCTCCTTCCGCTCACCGTGTACGTCTACACTCTTTCCAGGGAAGTCTTCTTTGTCGACAGCGGGGAACTCGCCGCCGCGGCCGCGACCTTGGGGATCGCTCACCCGCCCGGCTATCCGCTCTTCTGTTTGATTGGCTACCTGTTCTCGTTGCTCCCAGCGGGAGCGCCCATTTTCAGGGTTGGCCTCATCAGCGCCGCCGCGGGGGCCTTGGCCACGGGATTGATGTTCCGGGTGGCCTGGATGCTGGTCGGCGAACACTCGGCACCCGGGTGGCCGCGGCGTTCGGCGGCCCTGGGCATTCTCTCGGGAACCCTCCTCTTCGCGTTTGCGCAAACGCCCTGGTCCCAAGCAGTGATCGTGGAGGTCTACGCTCTCCACGGGGCTCTGATCATGGCGCTGTTCTTCGCATGTGCGATGGCCATCCGGGCTGGTGCGGAGTCGCAGGTCGGTGGCCTGCGCCGGCAGCAGTCCTGGGGCCTGCTGGCCGGGCTGCTATTCGGTCTGTCTCTCACGAATCATCTCACCGCTGCGTTGATGCTGCCCGCGATCGCCGTGCTCATGGTGATCGTGTTCCTCCACCGGCGTCGCGGGGGCCTGTCGCCGTGGGGCGCATGGGGCCGTATTATCCTGGCGGTGCCAATCCCGCTTCTCTTGTATCTATACTTGCCGTTGCGGTCGCGCATGGACCCGCCCATCAACTGGGACTACCCGGAAACCTGGCACCGTGTTCTGACCCACGTGACCGCTCGTCAATACCAAGGTCAATTGGGAAGCGCGGGTGTGAAGCTCGAAGAGCTTCATCGGTTCATCGTTGATCAGTTACCCGCGGAGGCCACCCTGATGCTGCCGATCCTGGCGGCCCTCGGCATTGTCGTTCTTCTGCGAGAGCGTCCGTGGGTGTTGTGGCTTACGGTCCCGGTGCTTCTCGCGCAGCTCCTGTACAACATGGCCTATCCGATTCATGATATTCAGGTGTACTACCTTCCCGTGGTGCTGATCTTGGGGCTGTGGGCGGCGGCGGCGTTGGGATGGATTGGGTGTCAAACCGGTCATCTGCGATTGCCGGCCGCGGTCATCTTGTGTGTGATTCTGGCCCTGCCGCCTCTGTTGCCGATTCTCGGTAACCACCAGAACAACAACTGCCGGGACTATCGTCTCACCAAGAGCTTCTGCGGGGATGTGATTCGCTACGCGGAGAGCGGCGCGGTCATCTACAGCGGTACCTGGGGACGATTCAGCGGACCGATGGTCTATCTGCAGGAACTCGAAGCCCTCAGGCCGGATATTGTGGTGATGGACATGGGCCGCTTGGCCAGCCCGATGCTGGGCCGCGACCTGCAGAAGCGGTTTCCGGAGCTGGCCGCCGCTTGCCGAGTCGAACTGGAAGGAATGGCCGAGGTGGCCACGCAGGCCGAGCGGGGTGAGGCCTACGATGTCGCGCAAGGGCGCAGGCTTTATCAAAATCTCCTGCGCAAGCTGGTTCGGGGGTCGATGCGGCTCCGCCCGACCTATGCCCTCGGATCCGCCTTCCAGCACGGCATGTTCGGTGGGCTGCTCCAGCATCCGGAAGGCCTGCTTGTTCGCCTGACGACGGACCCGGCCTATCGGCCGTTCGCGGTGCCCGGATTCGAACTCCCCGAGATTCTCGCGGACTATCCACCCGACAGTGACGCGCGGTCTCTTCTGGGAGAGTATCTTTCGATGCTGGACGGACGAATCCGCTATCTGCAACATCACGGCCGGACGGCACAGGCGGATTCGGTGCGGGCTTACCTGGGCCAGATGCGGCGCTGACAACATTGCTGCCGCAGCGTTCGGCCCCTGCCGGCTATCCTTTGACCACGAAGTTCATCAGCCGATTCGGCACATGGATCACCTTGATGATCTGTTTGCCCTCGAGGTGGCGCGAGACCTTCTCGTCCGCCTCGGCCGCGGTCTGCACCTCTTCCTTCGAGGCATCCCGACCGACGGTCACTGCACCGCGCAGTTTACCCAGCACCTGTACGGCGATCTCGATCTGGTCCTCGACGGTCAGCGCGGGATCGTACTCCGGCCAGGGAGCGGAGACGACCGTGCCCTCGTGACCCAACATCTCCCAGACCTCTTCGGCCTCGTGGGGGGCCAAGGGAGCCAACATCGTGATGAGAGCATCCAAAGCAAAATCGGTCACCGTCTTGGCGTTGCGCAGCTCGGTCAAGAGCTCCATCAAGGCGGAAATCGCGGTGTTGTAGCCGAATGATTCCAGGTCCTCGCCGACCTTCTTGATCGTCTTGTGCAGTTTGGTCGCGGTCTTCTTGTCGAGGTCTTCGCCCCTCGCGGGGCCTTCCTCGGTACCGTCGAGCACATCGGTGTAGAAGCGGTGCAGGCGCTCCAGGAATCTGCGAATGCCGACAATGCCCGAATCGCGGAAGTCGCCCCCCTCGGTGTAGGGTCCCAGAAACATCAGATACATGCGCAGCGTGTCGGCGCCGTGCCTCACGACATACTCATCGGGGGTGATCACGTTGCCGTGCGACTTCGACATCTTGGAGCCTTCCTTGATCAGAAGACCGTGTGCGCGAAACTTCTTGAACGGCTCCTCGAAGTCGATCAGCCCCATGTCCTTGAATGCCATGCAAAGGAAGCGCGTATACATCAGGTGCAGGACGGCGTGCTCGTTGCCGCCGACATACATATCGACCGGAAGCCACTTCCTGGTGGTGTCCGGATCCCAGGCCACCTTGTCGTTCCCCGCGGAGGGGTAGCGCAAGAAGTACCAGGCCGAATCCAGGAAGTTGTCGCTCACGTCGGAGTCGCGCACTGCCGGGCCGCCGCAGGTGGGACATTCGGTTTCGTAGAACGGCTTGTAGCGCTCCAGGGGTTTGCCGCCCGGGGTATCGGGGCGGAAGTCATCGATCTCCGGCAGCGTGACCGGCAACTGATCCTCAGGGACCGGCACCACGCCGCACTTCTCGCAGTGGATCATTGGGATGGGCGGACCCCAGTAGCGCTGACGTGAGATGCACCAATCCCGCAGGCGGTACTGCACGGTTCCCGTGCCCAGGTTCTTCGACTCCAACTCGGCCGTGATCTTCTTGATGCACTCGCGCGAGTTCATGCCGTTGTAGTCGCCGGAGTTGATCATCGTGCCTTCGGCGATGAAAGCCTCGCCTTCAGGCACCTCGCCGTCGTCGGGATCGATGACGGGGATGATCGGCAGCTCGAACTTCGTGGCGAACTCGTAGTCCCGTTGATCGTGGGCAGGCACCGCCATGATCGCACCGGTTCCATAACCGATCAGAACATAGTCGGAGATCCAGATCGGAATCGCCTCGCCGTTGACCGGATTGATGGCGCAGGAACCCAGCGGGACCCCGGTCTTCTCGCGTTCGGCATCGATGCGGTCCGCCGCCTGTGTCTTGGCGGCTTGCTCGCGATAGGCGTTCACCGCTTCGCGCTGCTTGCTACTGACCAGTTCATCCACAAGTGGATGCTCCGGCGCCATCACCATGTAGGTTGCGCCGTAGAGCGTGTCGGGCCTGGTGGTGAAAACGCGCAGTGCCTCCTCGCGTCTCTCGGGCTTGAAGTCGACCTCGGCGCCCTCGCTGCGGCCGATCCAATTCTTCTGAGCGGTCTTGGTAATATCCGACCAATCGATCCAATCCAGATTGTCCAGCAGGCGCTGCGAATAGGCGGTGGTCTTGAAGAACCACTGCTCCAGGTTCTTGGCTTCGACCTCGGTATCGGGGTGGCGCTCGCACTTGCCGTCGATGACCTGCTCATTTGAAATCACCGTGTGACACTGCGGACACCAGTTGACCGGCGCCTTCTCGCGATAGGCCAAGCCGTGCTTGTACAGCTGCAGGAAGATCCACTGGGTCCAGCGGTAGTAGTCCGGCGCGGTGGTCAGACACTCGTGCGACCAGTCCAGCATCAGGCCCATCATGCGCAGCTGCCGGCGGAAGTTGTCGACGTTCTTTGGAATGAGCTTCAAGGGATGCGTGTTGACCTTGAGGGCGTAGTTTTCGGAGTGAATACCGAACGCATCGAACCCCATCGGCTCGAAGACGTTGTGACCCTTGAGGCGGGCGAAGCGGCCCTGGATATCGGCGCCGGTGAAAGCGTAGACGTTCCCAACGTGAAGCCCTTCAGCGGACGGGTAGGGGAACATCATCAACGTGTAGAACGGATTGTCCGCATTTTCGAGATCCGGCTCGTTGGTTTTCTGTTCCTGCCAACGGGCTTGCCACTTGGACTCGATACGTTTGTGATCGTAGGGCTCGAACGGCATTGCCAGCCTCCGTCTCGGTTCTTGGGTTCTTGGCGGGCAGTCTACCTAAATGTGGCACTGGAAACAAGATACCACCCGGTCTCTTTCTGGGGCTTCGGTTGTGAGCGAGGGGGATTTCATGCAAGAAGCCCGGGCTGCTCGTGACGAGCGGCCCGGGCCAATGTGGCGTCCCCCGGGGGAACTCATACATGTTGAGGCGATTGCAGCGGCCCGCGAGTCGCTACTTCACGATCCGGTAGCAGACGACCTCCATCGGTTCCGACTCGTCTTCCAGATCCGCGCCCAGTCCGCCTTGCATGGCCACGGCGGCTGCGATGAAATCGGTGACCTTGATGAGACGATCTTCACCGGCGGGGAAGAGCTGGTCGTTTTCGCCATCGCCCGCGCATCCCGCGGCCACCTGTTTGAGGAAGTGCCCTCCAGTATCAAAAACGTCGTAGGTGACCATCGCCTCTTCGGGCTGATCTTGCGCGCCCGCCGGGGTCAGCACCCAGATCATGCCGTCGTCGGTGACATGGATGCTGGTGATGGCCGGCTCGGCGTCGCACAGCCCGATCTTCGCACTCAGGCCCTGAGCCTTCATCTGTTCGACTTGCGCATCGCGGGCCGCCTCGTAGAGGGCCATCCGCTCGGTGGTTCGTTTGGGGGTCTTGAACTCGCGCTCGATCACGCGATCCAGGGAACCATCCGGCTTGTAGACATTGATGACATAGACATCCCGCTCGGGTGCCCAGTACATGCGGCCGTCCGGGCCCAGCGCCCAACGCGTGGGCGCGCCGAAGTACTGCTCGCGTTCATGGAAGTCGAAGTTCGAGAAGTCCATCTCGATTAAGCTCTCCGCGTAGCGGGTCACTTCCTTACCGTCTTCGGTGAACTGCGCCACGAACTGATTGCGATGCTGGCCAGCCGGGGGCACCTGTTTGATGGTGACGCCGGCCACCACGAAATTGCCGCCTCGAAGATCGGCGTCCAGGAGGGCAATCAGTCCGCCCTCGGCCGGCTCACCGCCCAGCACGATGTCACCGGCCGGGACGCCGTCGCGGCCCACCTTGATGATCTTCCCGGGGAAGGTCTGAAGAATGCCGATCGTGCCATCGGGCATGAAGAGAAAGTCACGCGGCCTGGTCACCTCGCCCGGGCCCTCGCCTTCCTGACTCAGGGCGGTCAGGTATTCTCCGTCGGGTGAGAAGACATGAACCTGCGAGAGCTGCAGGTCGAGCAGATAGATACTGCCATCGTCCGCGACCCTGGCCTGTGTGATGAGACCGAAGAGCACGTCCTCGTCATCTTCGCCGCCAGCCCGCCAGATCTCCTCAAGCGCAAGAGTCTCCTTGCCCTGGCTGGGTGCTTCGCCGTTACGGATGTGTAAGACACCGTCGACGGTGACCTCTTCTCCGGCCATCGGGGCGGGACCCCAAATCCAGCCGACCATCAACAAGGTGATGACAGCTCCAACAAACCCTCGCCTCAGTCCTGATATGATCCTACTCATGTGAGTTCCTTTCCCAGAGAAGTGCGCGTTAGCTGTACAAGATCAATCGAAGTGTGCGTTGATGAACGGCGTCCACTTCAATCCGCGGCGGTTGTTGCCCGCGTAGTTGAGTAGGCCGATCTGCACGCCTTCGAGCTCCTCGGTGTAGTTAATAGGTTGTGGATCGAGAATCTGTGATCATCTAGCTCTAGGTCGCTTGCCACATATTG
>CAZTDY010000100.1:0-13221 GCA_964612295.1 uncultured bacterium
GGCAGGACAGAATCATAGAAGAGGGGGGCAGATCGAATCTCCGAGCCACAACCAATCAAATCGTACTGCGCTGTTTGCATGAGGAACCCAGCGATCGCTACCAGTCGTTCGAACAGCTCCTGGCCGATCTCAAGAAGCTGTCGGAGAAAGAGCTCGTCTATCGCGAAGCCCTGGTCAAGGCGGCTCACAGCGTGCTCAAGGTACCGCACAAGGCCAAGACCGCGATCACCAGGCGCACCTCGAGGTTGTTCACGCTCGATGCGCTGTCCCGGGCCAGTCTCCGCAAGTGGGGGTTGCTCGCGCTGATCGTCATCGCGGTGTTGGTGGCCGGTGGGCTTTCGCTGCAAAAGCTGGGGGGCACAGATCCGGCGTTGTCGCCCGAACAAGGCAGCCCCCCGCCGGCGGCACAGGAGACTGAGAAACCTGCGACGAAGACGCCGGCCGAACGGATGGACTACGAAGAGGAATTCACCCGCGCCGAGGAGTCCTACGCCGGTCAGCGGTGGGATCGTGCGCTGGACATCCTGCGCCGGATTCGAACCGAGAGCCGGGAGCGGGGGGATCGGAAGCAAGCGGCTGAGGCCCAGTGGCGGATCGGACTCGTCCATGAGGCACGGGACGATGTGAGCTCGGCGGCTGTGTCATTCGCCCACTTCGTCGACGAGTATGCTGAAGAAGGGAAGAAACATCTTCCGGAGGCGCTGCTGAAGGCGGGAATCTACAAGACCCGGGCTTGGGATGCCCCGGCCGGGGTGGGGTACCTGAAACGTATCCGCGAGGAGTTCGCCTCCCATGACGTAGCTGCCGAAGCGCTCTACCGGGAAGCGGTCACCCGGGAAGAGAACCTCGACCCGCCCGGCAACCAGAAGACTGCGCATTGGCGCACGGTTGCGGCGCTCCATGAAAGCCTGCTGGAGACCCACACGGACAGCCCCCATCGGGAGGATTGCTGGTGGCGCTGGGCGATGCTCCATCAGGACAAGCGAGAGATTCGCGACTACCGGCGCGCGGTGAGCATCCTGGAGATGATGGCTGTGGAGTTCCCCCAATCGGATCGGGAGCCCCTTTTCAAGGCAGCCGAACTCGCGCGGGTCGAACTGGACGATTCGGCGCTGGCACGGCGCCTGTACCAGGCCTTTCTCAAGGCGCAACCAAACTCTCCCGGAGCCCGGGACGCAAGGTGGCGCCTGGAACGACTGTAAAGGAACCTGCCCATGATGGACATGCAGACGACCGGCCGGTTTCTCCTCTCCTTTGCGATCGCGAGCGCACTGCTGACCGCGGCCTGGGCATTGGCCTGGCTCTTGGGGAAGCGGCATTGGTTCGCCGTGTGGGTCAAACGTCCTTTCCAGATCCTGGCATTTGCAGTCGCCCTGTGGATCTTCTTCCACTTCGCCGAGCTGGAGAACCTCAAGAGCTACGCCATCGCCCTGATCATCGCCGCACTATTGGGCGGGATCATTCACGTCATCGTGGATTTCGCGTTCACGGTCTTCTTCAGTCGACAGCGGGCGATTGACCTGCCACCGCTTCTGCGCAACGTCATCATCGTCAGTATCTACCTGATCATCCTGGTCATCGCACTCAAGGCCGCCGTCCCTGGATTCTCTCTGTCGCCTCTTCTGGTCGCGTCGGGGGTGCTTTCGTTGGTGATCGGTCTCGCGTTTCAGGACGTGCTCTCGAACCTGATCGCCGGGGTCACCCTGAGCGTGGAGAAACCGCTGCGCCGGGACGACTGGATCGAAATCGACAAACAGGAAGGCAAGGTCGTCGATATCACCTGGCGGACCACCAAGATCCTGACGCGGCAGAACGACTACGTCATCTTCCCCAACCGGATCGTGGCCGAGAAGGCGCTGCGCAACATTCACTACCCGTCCCGCGCACACCTCCAGCTGATCGAGATCGGCCTGCCCTACTCGACTCTGCCGACCATCGCCGAACAGATTCTCCTGGAGGCGGCCGAGCGGGTCACGGGCGTCCTGCAGAAACCCAGGCCGGCGGTGCGTATGCGCAAGTACGATGAGTATTCGATCCTCTATTGGCTCACGTTCTGGCTGGATGACTACGACCGCCTGTGGGAGATCAACAGTGATGTTCACCGGGAGATCTTCTACAGCCTCCAGCGGCACGGAGTCTCCGTCCCGTTCCCAACCCGATTGACCAAACACATGTCGCAGGAGCCACCGCCTGAGGAGTGGATGCGCGGCTATCAGCATCGGCTCCAGGTGGTCAGCGGTGCGCGGAAGGGCGAGTTCTTCCCCCTGGCGGAGGAGCCGATCGAGATCGGTCGCGGCGAGGAGTGCGCCATCGACCTTCGCGATCCCACTGCATCGAAACAACATGCGCGTATCGTGTTGGAGGAAGACCACTACGTCATCGAGGACGCCGGAAGCCGGCACGGCACCATCGTCAACGGTGTACAAGTCGAGCGCGCGACGCTCCGCTCGGGTGACGAGATCCAGGTGGGTGACTCCACGCTGCGATTCGAGCGTATCGTGCTGAGCTGAGAACGAAATGTAGACTCTATCTCAACTCACAGCAAGAAAGCGGCGTAGGCGCATCAAAGTTACTATAAGCCAATGTCTTCCAGACCTTTCTTCTCTGCCGTATACCCCACAAATCGTATAATAGCAGCTGTGATTACGGCCTGCGTTGTCTTCAGCCCACGGAGGGAAACATGCATCGGCGTTCCATACTCTGGTCATTTGTCATGGTACTGGTTGTGAGCGGACTGGTTGCCGGCGTCACGGATCGAACGGTCGCGTTCTCGAGCTTCTTCTCGACCCGCTGTGGTGACTGCCACAACGATGATACGATCTCCTGCGCGGGTTGCCATTTCCACCGAGGGAACCTCTCCGCCTCGACCGACCAGTCTGCCTACTACCCAAACGACCCGGTGGTGATCACCTTAGATAGCGTCGGTGAAGGCAGCGGCTGGGTGCGCGGCATCCTCTACGATCACACGGGCGCATTTGTCATGGAGGTGGGCGGCCCCACCGGAACCGGTGATGATGGAGCGGGGAGTCCGATCACCTTCCCGATCGAATTCACCTTCAACGCCCCGCCCGAGATCGGCGATTACACCTACGAGGCAGCCTGGTATGGGTCGAACAACAGCGGCACGGAGCACATTGAAGATCGTGAGCCTGTGTTGGTCCGCGTCGAGTCGCATGCCGATGTCGACGATGACTGGGGCCCGGCAATCGCGTCCGGGCAGCTTCGCCTCGCGGCGTACCCCAACCCGACGCACGACACGAGCACACTGCGCTTCGGCATCGGCCCCGATGCGGGCGGAGCGAGGCTGCACATCGTGGATGCCAACGGGCGCGTTGTGCGTGACATGGGCTTCCTCGCCTCCAGCAATCAGGTGCAGGAACTCCGCTGGGACGGCCGGGATGCGAGCGGCGATCCCGTGTCGGCGGGCGCCTATTTCGCCGTGCTGTCGAATCAGAAGATGGACGTAACCGAGAGAATCCTCGTCCTCAAGTAAGCTCAGCTCCGTCCCCCATGGGCCGGCGTCTCGCCAATCGGGATGCCGGCCCTCAGTTTAGGTCGATCCCCACCCCGGCCATCAACCGCAGCCTGAGCTTGGGCTGATTGATCGCCTCATCCGCATCATCGTACTCGTACTCTTCCCGCTGGTTGACCGACTCGCCGTCGGGACCGTAGGAGGTGTCGTGCCCGGTCAGCGTCGCGCCGAAGAAGGTGTCGACGCCTGCGCTCAGAAGTAGGCGGGTCCTCGAGCCCATGCGGGCCCTGCTTTCCAGCCCAAGGCCCCAACCCCACTGATTGCAGGTGACGTCGAAGTCTTCATTGCCGCCCACGTACTTGAAGTTGCCGGTGAATCGCGCGTGCCGCGGACCCGTGGCGAGCCACAATTGAAGAGGCGACGTCCGCGCGAGGGGCACGAGGAAATCAAACGTGTAGTCCCACACGCGTCCCGCCTTCTCCGCGGTTCCGTTGGTCGCGTTGTTGATGAAGATCTTGCGCGCCTCTTCGGGGTCACCGGGGTCCAGGCCTGCGTAGCCCAGTCCGAAGCGGATCTCAAGAGGGAGGTCGGGCGTGAGGCCGACGAGGGTCAAGTCTCCCGCGGCGCCAACACCACCGCGATACCCGAAGCGGAGGACACCGTCGTACTCGACGGCGCCCGTAGTGTTCACCAGCGGTCCGCCCCCGAGCACGGTCACAATCAAGACCAACCTGAGGATGCGAGGCATTCGTTGCTCCTTTCCAGATGGCAAGCGTCGTCGTTTCGCCAAGCCCGCCTGTGCATGGACATGGCTGTTCTCAGCCAGCTCGCCCCCGGCCGGTCCTGAGGAGACGGGCATCATCCATGCCGCCGACGACGAGGTCAAGCTGCTGGCGGGGTGAGCGGAGTCGCACACGTATCTCCAGCGGAAGGGAGAAGATACGCACGCGGGGTTCGGGGGGCATTCAAATCGGACCTGCCAAAGCCGACCAACCCGTGGCCGGCCGCGCCTAGAACCTGATCGGTGAGGATCTTCCGCCGCGTGGACAGATCTGATAGGATTCACCCTGGCCGATGTCGGGAACTTACCCCCGCACCCAGGGTGCATCCGGCCGAAGGAGGAAGCTGCCATGCCGTTCTACGAGTATGAGTGCACAAAGTGCGGTCACCGCTTCGAGATGATGCTCTCGATGAGCGGCCGGGATGAAGAAGAGAAGAAGCTGGTCTGCCCTGAGTGTGGGACCCGTCGGCCCCGCAGGGCGATCTCGTCTTTCTGCGCCGGCATCTCGACCGGACCCGCGGGCCGTGCCAGCGGCTCGCCCCCGCCTTGCTCCAGCGGCGGCGGCTGACCGATCTAGTCCGAGGGTGGGTCACCCTCAATGCATTCGCCTGATGCCTCCTTCTCGCGGAGTCTAGCTTGCCCGGCGGACCCTGCCGCAGAGAACACTCCTATGATACACTCCTCCTAATGTTGCATCCCTAGTCGAGCGGAGAGCACGCGGGAGGAGAAGATGAATCGGCGAGTCCACCTTGCTTTGATCACGGTCATTGGGTTTGTCGCAATCATCCTCGGACCACCGAGCGCAGGTGCGGTTTTCACGGAGGTCACCGAAGAGGCACTGGGGCTTCCGCCGGCCGCGATCGGTGGTTCGCGAGGAGTCTCGTGGCCGGACTACAACGGTGACGGATGGCCGGACATCCATATCAGCCGCGACGTTCTCTTTGTCAGCAACGGAGACGGGACCTTTGAACTGACCACCGGAATCGGTCTCGAACCCGCGGATGAGACGATCTTCCTGCGGGTGTCCTGGGCCGATGCCGACAATGACGGGGACCTGGACTGCGTCCAAGGTTGTGACACACACTCCATACCCGCGGTCCCCCGAACCTCCTATTACTTCGAAAGCTCCGGGGCCCCCGACTTCACGTTCACTCGGCACGCCTACTACACGGCTCCCGACTACACGCGGGCCACGATGCCGATGTTCGTCGACGGGGACCGGGACGCGTTCCATGAGATCTACCAGGCGACTTTCGGCAATTGGGATCCCGAGTACGGCCGGACCTACGATCGCTATTTCGAAGCTGACGGCACGGAGGCCTGGACCGAGGCAACCACATCGGCGATTCCCGAATTGACCCAACCGGCCGGCGAGCGACACGCCCGTGCGGTGGTGGCCTGCGACTACGATCAGGACTTCGATGTCGACATCTTCGTCCCCTGCTACGGCGTCGACTGGGGCGACCCCTCCTGGGAGAACTTCCTGTGGCAGAACGATGGCAGCGGCGGCTTCACCGATGTGGCGACGGCCGCGGGTGTCGCCATCGAGCCGCACGGCGCCTATGGGGTGGGTCTGGCCAGCGGAGCGTCATGGGGCGACTACGACAACGACGGCGATTTCGATCTGGTCGTCGCCAACATCCACGGTTGGCTGGCGATCTATCGCAACGAGGGGGATGGGACCTTCCATGAACTGACCAACGGATTCGACGAGGGGCAAACGGGAATCTGGTCCGGTCAGATGGAGTGGCACAACACACTGTGGGCGGATGTCGACAATGACGGCGACCTCGACCTCTTTGGCTGCGCGTGGTACGGGGGAGCCGGGTGGCTCTTCATCAACGAGGGGCCTGAGAACTATGGTCGTTGGCACCCAGCCAACACCGAGTACGGCCTCCCCACGGGTACGGTTAGCCGCAACATCGATGGGTTCGGTGTTGCAGACTATGATCGGGATGGAGATGTGGACCTCTTCTTCGCCGGGGGAACCGGCGAGTACGATGGCAAACATCTGTTCCGTAACGATCTCGACGAGGTCAGCCAGGACTACCATTGGATGGTGATCGAGCTTCGGGGCGATGGAGTGACCTGCCCACTGACCCCTGCGGGTGCCCAGGTTTCCTTGGTCTACGCCGATGGCCGTTCCGGCGCGCGACAGATGGAAACCACCTCTTCCGATCAGACGATGAACATGCATCCGATCCACCTCGGCCTGGGTACGCGCGATGAATTCCAGGAGATCGAAGTGCGCTGGCCCTGCGGATCGATCGAGTACTGGAGCAGCAGCCAGTTTGGGTTCAGTGTGGATCAGTGGATCACTTTGGTCGAGGGAACGGGAAGCGCAACCAGCAGGGTACCCAATCCGCTTCATGACGATGTTCGGCAGTTCGACTTGAACGCCATCCGCTTCGACCCCGCCGGAAACGAGATCCGGTGCGATCTCTACTCGTGCGAAGGTGGCGATGTCGTTCTCTCACTCTTTGATGCGCAGGGAAGACTGTGCCAAACCCGCACGGTAAGAGCACGAGTCGAGGGTGACACATCCCAGGGGATCGAGGTTCACGGTTTGCCGGCCGGCATCTACACGTTGCGCGCTCGCGGGGCCCACGGTGAGGAAGATTCGGAGAAGGTCATGATCGTCCGGTAGGGCGGAAGGCAAAGGGAGGAAACGTGATTGAGCGGGAAGGGAAGCCCGGTCCGGTGAGTCTCCTGTGCGTGGCCTTGATTTCGGCAGTCCTGCTGGGCGCGGCGGCACCCGGTGGCGCGGAGCCGACCGATCTCGTCACCATCCCTGAGAAAGTCGTCTTGCGCGACTGGCTGGTGCTCCCTCCTGTTGGTGAGACCGGGCGCACTCCGTTTCAGGCCAATCCCATCCCCCAGGCAGTCGTCGAGGGAACCTGGTCGCCCCCGGTTGAAGGTGCACCGGTAGATCTCGGACCGGGCAAACAGGCGGTCTGGGTCTCACTGCAGGCACCTGCCGACGCGCCCCTGGGCAGCGACCTCCTTCGCGGCGGCTGGGCCTATACGCGCTTTGATTCCGATGCTCGGCAACGCGTGCTTCTGCATGCCCGGGGCCATTCAATCGCCTATGTCAATGGCGTCCCACGGGTGACCAACGTATATCGAACACCCTACGTCAAGATCCCCGTGCTGCTGAAAGAAGGGGCCAACCACTTCCTCTTCCGCTGTGTGCGCTACGGGACGATCGAGGCCCGGCTTGAGCCGGTCACGCACGACGTCATGATCAACCCCGGTGACTACACCATACCCGAGGCGGTTCGAGGCGATGTTCAGCCCTTCGATGCCGGCGTCGTGGTCATCAATACGACGACCTCGGCCCTGGACCTGGCGGCCGCGCAGGGATCGGAAGACGGGACGACCCTTGCTCTCCCGAGCCGGTGGATGCCCCCCCTTTCGATCGCAAAAGTCCCGGTTCGTCTGCCCGCGCAACCGGCGGTCGCCGATACGCTCACCTATGAGATCCGGGGCGAGCGAATCTCTCCGGCGACCCTTCGGGTTGCAGTGGTCGAGCCGGGAGAGTATCGCAACGTGACCTTCCGTTCGAAGGTCGAGGGGTCCGTTCAGTACTACGGCTTCAGGCCGCCGCGGCCGCCGCTGGACGACGGCCCCCCTGCCCTAATGCTGCACCTCCACGGAGCCGGGGATGAGGCATTTCACTACCGGGAGAAGTACTACGCGAAGACCTGGTGCGCGATCGCGAGTGCCACCAACCGCCGTCCGTTCGGGTTCAGCTGGGAAGATTGGGGCCGCGTCGACGCAATCGAGGTCCTGGACCACACACTGGCGCTTTCCGAGGCGGATCCGCGGCGCGTCTATCTGGGTGGCCACTCGATGGGAGGGCATGGCGTGTGGATCAACGGCGCGATCTTCCCCGATCGTTTCGCCGCGATCGGCCCGGGCGCCGGGTGGCAGGACTACTGGACCTACACCGGGGCCGCCTATTTCGACTCTCCGCAGAACCCCGTGCAAGAGATGCTGAACCTGTGCACCAACACGAGTCGTCCCGCGCTTCTCGCAGACAACTACAAGCAGATGGGAGTCTTGATCATCCATGGAGACGCCGACCAGGTCGTTTCCATCGATGAAGCCTATGCCATGCGCGACCTGCTCGATCAACATGGACATGACGACTTGACGATGTCGATCGAGCCGGGGGGCGGACACGTCTACGACATGACCCCCGAGGTGGGCTACAGCTGTTTCGACCACCTGGAACTGTTCGAGTTCTTCCAGCGCCACTCTCTGCCGGCGGCCCCCCAGCGGATCGACTTCACCACGGTGCTCCCGAGCATCAATGACCGCTGTCACTGGGCGCGCGTCGAGCAACAGGTGCGTCCGTTCGAACCCAGCCGCGTTCAGCTGCAGCTTGATCCGGGGCGCCGGACCCTCTTCGGCAGCCTGGAGAACGTCGCGCGCTTCAGCGTCGATCCATCCGCGCTGATCACACCCGGGAAGCTGACGTACCTGTTCGGCCGGGGCGGCGACCCGGCCGACCATCTCACCCCGGACGGGCCCGTTCCCGCGGACGCGGCCACCGGGGAGGATTCTCTGGAATGGACCGGGGAGCCGTTGCACTTCCATCTCGGACCCGACGGCTGGCAGCGGGGCCCGGGACTGGACCTCGCCCGGAAGGGGCCTCATCGGGGCGGTTCGATGAAGACGGTGCTGCTAGCGAACGATCCCATCCTGGTGGTGGGTACGGGGGGGACGGCCGAGGAGAATCAATGGGCGCTTCACAAAGCCCGCTACGACAACGAGACGATGTGGTATCGGGGCAACAGCAGTTTCACGATTGTGCTGGATACAGACTTCGATCCCAAACAGGAACCGGATCGGAATGTCCTCCTTTACGGGAACGCCGACACCAACCGCGCCTGGGATGCCCTGCTGCCCGACTCCCCGGTCTCGATACGATCGGGTGAGGCGCGGGTGGGCGACAGGGTCTATGCCGGCCCGGATCTGGCCGCGGCGGCGATCCGACCCCGACCGGGCTCGTCCACCGCCAGCGTGGCCTTCCTCGGGGGCACGGGCATTGTGGGGATGCGCGCCGTTGACGATCTGTCGATCCTCTACGCACGGGTATTTCGTCCCGACTTCGCGGTCTTCTCCGCGGACTGCTGGACGGTGGCCGAAGAAGCGGTTCGGGCCGTCGGCTTCTTCGGCAATGACTGGCATCTTTGGGAGGAGACCACCGCGTATTCCGACTGACCGGCACCGCGATACCCCGAGGGGACATCCCCAAATCAGAGGACCTACCGGTCGTCTTGTACTGCAGCCCGCTCTCGGTCGTTCCTAGTCTCGCGACAGCACGGTTCCCCTACTCTCTCTGCGACTTGGCCAGGTTCTTCACCTGGGCAGGTGACAGCGGCGTGCCATACTCGACGTACTGTACAACCTCGGGGTCATCGCCCTCGACCGGCTCCCAGGCACCGTCCTTCTTGTTGAGATAGACCCACTCGAGCTGCCCATCGACCACCGGCACCACGCCTTTCCAGTTGATCGGCACCCCGTCCTCAAAACGCATCATTGGAACACGGTCGCCAGCCGCGATCAGCTGCACCGCCGCGTTGTCGTGGCATTCCTCGCACGTGCGCCCCTTCGGCTGGATCGCATGGGTGAAATACGGCCCATAGCACACGAACTTGTGGTCTTGATAGGTGATCGTCATGGCAGTCGCGGATGTGATCTGCTCTTCATGGTTGATCAGCAACAGCCAGTCCTGCATCGGAAAGAAAGCGCCCTTGCGGCTGCCTGTTTCGAGAAAGGTGTCCATGTGGCAGTTCATGCAGGCGGTGGTGGCCGAAACGTGGCATGCCGCGCAATTGAGTTTGCCCTGATGAACAGCATGTGGGCGAATGTCATCACTTGAGTCTTCGTGGCATTCCTCACAGCTGGCCTTCACGGCGCCCTCCACACGCATCGAGCGATAGGCGGTCCCGTCTCCGTGGACGTCAAGCGAGTGGTGGCAATCAACGCACGAGCGCCCGTGAACATCGACCGTACCCGTGGCCTCGCACATTCGGTAGGTGAGCGCCTCCCTTCCATGGCATGTCAGACAGGTTTTGGGATCCTTGGCCTTCGCAACGGACAAAGAGCATTCTCCTGTAACTGGATCCTCTACGAGATGGCACTGATCGCAGCTCTGCACATGGCACTTCGAGCAATCGAGATCTGCGTAGGGAATGCCCGTAATCTGCATGAGTCCCCCCTCCTCTTCGTACCAGTAGCGCATACCCTCGCCCGTCGCATGTAGGCTTTTCGAAAAGCACTCGTCATTGTCCCCGGCACCCGCGAATCCCGAGAATGCTGTAAGCAGGGATAGCGCGAGACCGCATACGATAATCCTCCTCATCATATCTCCCTTCCTCCTGCTGTTCCGCCACTCCTATCGCTCCATGAACTTTGCGGAGGCGCCGGCCATGGTGTGTCCCTTCTGAAGAATCCGCGCTTCCATGAAATGCAAAGGAGGGCGCGACCGTCTGACCCACGCCCGAACCAAGACCGCATCGCTCGTGGACATCGGATGTCGATACCGGACCTTGAGTTCCCCAGTGACCGCTGCACATCCGTGTTTGAACAGGCAATTTGTCATCGCGGCATCCAGCCAGAGGCCAATGATGCCGCCGTGCAGCTCCTGGGGATATCCTTCCAGACCTTCACTGCACTGCACGACACTCTCGACACTTCCATCCCCCCGATGATGGAACTTCAGACGGAGCCCCTGTCTGTTGTTTGGATCACAGGCGAAACAACGAGGATGAGGGTGGGGCAACGCGACACCCCTCGGGTGAGGTCTCGTAAGCCCCTCCCGGTCGGCATCGGCGGTGATCGCCTTGCGCTTCACCTCACCCGGCCTAGTGATCACAGACGTTGGCTCCGCTTTCCAGTTGCCCCGCAAGATAGCTGGCCACGACCTTGTGAGGCTCGAGGCTCGGCGCACCGACGATGACCTTGATCCCATGCTGGGCGAAGAGCTGCAGAGCGCGTGATCCCATTCCACCGGCGATCACCAGATTCACCCCTTTCTCCGTCAGCCATTGCGGAAGGAGGCCGGGCTGGTGAGGGGGCGCATCCTGAATATCCTCGCTCGCAATCGTTTTCTTCTCCTGGTCCACGTCGAGGAGCGCGAAATCCTCGCAGTGTCCAAAGTGTGCCGCCAGGCGGCCCGAGGCCACTGGTACTGCTATGCGCATATCACATGTCCTTTCAGTTCTTCCCACACCTTCCGGAGATCCGCCGCAACAGGTCCGGACGTGTGTTCAACCACTGATTTCCTGGCGATCATGGCCTTGACCACTTCCTCCGAGTGCCTGATTCGCCCCAGCACGGGGATGCCCCTTTCACTGCACATCCTCTCGATGGCCCCAGCGATGTCAGGATTGATGTCATACTCGTTGATGCACACCCCGGTCCGCACCTTCAGGAGGTGGGCCAAATCGGAAACGCGAGCAGGTCATGCAACCCTGACAAAGTCGGCTCCGTCACGAGGAGAGCAAAGGACACCCCGGTCAAGGAGGCGATGACCGGACACCCGATCCCCGGGGGGCCGTCCACGATGAGTAGCTCGTGGTTGTTCTGTTGGAGGATTGTCCTGGCCTTCTCCCGCACGCGGGTGACGAGTTTGCCGGAATTCTCCTCGGCGACATTCAGCCTGGCGTGGACCATGGGGCCATATCGCGTCTCAGAGACATACAACTCCCCGCAACGGCATTCGGGGAAGTCAACGGCCTCAGCGGGACACACGTGCAGGCAGACACCGCACCCTTCACATGAAACGGGGTCAATCTCGCAATAGGTTCCACCGTTGCTCGCATGCTTCACCTGAATCGCCCCAAAGCGGCAGTGTGCATTGCAGGCTGCACATCCCGTGCACGCCTCCCGTTCGATGACGGCTTTGTGACCGGACACGAACTCCTCGGTGTGTCGAACATCAGGTTCAAGCAACAGGTGGAGATCAGCCGCGTCCACATCGCAATCTGCCAAGACGGCTTGCTGTGCGAGCGCTGCCAGCGTCGCAACCACGGTGGTCTTCCCGGTTCCTCCCTTGCCGCTGACAACAACAAGCTCGGTCACGAGATCGCCTCCGCGGTGAGAGTGGCTGCCAGTTGAGCAAAACGAGCCCGGTACTCGGGGAGCGCCTGGACCAGGGGCTCGCCCTTCGAGTAGGCCACCGCGATCCGTCGATCGTAGGGAATCGACATGAGAATCGGGATTCCCTCACGCTTGCAGTAGATCTCGACCTCGCGGTCCCCGATGCCGTCCCGGTTGATCACCACCCCGAAGGGCTCCGCGAGGAGCCGCAGCACCTCGACGGCGAGCTTCAGGTCGTGCAAACCGAATGGCGTGGGTTCTGTGACCAGCAGGGCGAAGTCCGCATGATTGGCGGCCTCGACCATGGGGCAGGCCGTTCCCGGAGGGGAATCCAAGATCACAATCGCCTCGTCGTGGGCGGAGGCCTTGAGGGACCTGATGACAGGCGGGGACATGGCCTCGCCCACGTTGAGGCGTCCTTGCAAGAACTCGATTGATCCGCTCCGGCCTTGCTCCACCACACCCACCGACCGGGTCTCTTCATGGAGAGCGCCGGCTGGGCATACAAGGAGGCACCCGCCGCAGCCGTGACAGAGCTCAGGGAAGACGGTCGCGCTGCCGCCGAGGGATACGATTGCGTTGTGCTGACAGAAGTCTCCGCACAAGCCGCAGCCGGTGCACGCCTCTTCGTCGACCACCGGGAATGGAACGCCGACCTCTGTCGTCCGCGTGATCTGCGGGGAGAGGAAGAGGTGACAGTCCGGCTCTTCGACATCGCAGTCGAGGAGCTGCACCTCTCCATCGATTGTCAGGGCAAGGTTGACCGCCACAGTGGTCTTTCCTGTGCCACCCTTCCCACTTGCGACTAAATCGCGTTGCGTGATTCTGCAAAGCCGAACGCGTGGCGATGGTCTCA
>CAZTDY010000101.1:0-12492 GCA_964612295.1 uncultured bacterium
GCCGATTATTTCACGCGCATGACCGGACGCGTCTCACTGCGCCCACTCTCGGTCGTGAGGCGAGCGTAGTAGATGCCGGCGGGCACGATCTGGCCCACCTCGTCCGTACCGTTCCAGGAAACCTGATGACCGCCCGGCTCAAAAGCGCCGTCGGCGAGCGTCTGCACGACCCTTCCCTGCGCATCGTGAATCGTCAGTCGGATCTGCTCTGTCGCGGGCAGCACGAACGCAAACCGTGAGCTTTGCAGCGACGGATTCGGCACCGGGTTCATCAGCATTCGCGCGGTGTGGACCGGCGACAGGTCCGGCTCGACCTCAATCCCCTGCAGCCCGGACCCGTCGTCCAAGGCCACATCGTCTAAGTACCAACCGGGGCCAAAGCCGGTAACACCCGACCCGAAGCGGAAACGGATCTGGAAGTCATCGCTCGCATAGTCGCTCATGTCGAACACGTCTGAGACCCACCCATCAGAGCCGCCCGTGAATCCGGGGCCGTTGCCGAGTGCAGCGATCTGATCGGAGTCATACCCCTCGAGAGGCGTGACCGTGTGCCAGGTGCCCTCATAATAGACCTGAACCACGCCCCCATCTTCGTGGGCCTGCATCCAGTACCAGTGGTTGATGCTGAGGATGATGGTTTCCGCGCCCGCCAATGGGTAGGTCGGCGTGAAGAGCATCGAGTAGCCGTAGTTCGGATAATTCCCGCTCAGCACGGTGGCCCAGCAGTTGTCGCCGGAGAATGCTCCACCCGGTCCCTGGCCACTGGGGGTGCCCCACTCCCACACGGTCGAGGTGGTGAAGCCGCCGTCGGACGATTCGAAATCCTGCGCGGGGAACAGGACCGGATGCCAGGCCGTGACCTCCCCGGGCAGGATGTCGGCCACGGTGAACGTGCTGCTCAGCCCGGGAACGAGCCCCGCCAGGAACACATAGTCGGTGCCTTCGGAGATTCCGGCCAGGGTGAAGTGTCCGTCGCCTCCACTGGTCGTGGGCGAGACGGGAGCATCGACTGCGTGGACTGTCGCGCCCGCCACCCGGTCATCAAACCCGTCGAGCCAGACAATCCCATCCAGGATGCCTTCGCCCGCCGGCGGAAGGTCGAAGAAGATGTCCTGATCCACGCCGGCCACGATCACGACCGGCAGATCCGTCTCGGTGTAGAAGTAGGATCCCGAGCGAAGGGTGGACTCGCCCGCGCTCATCTGCAGGAACACCTGTCCCAAGGCGTCGGTGATCTGGAGACGACCCGTTTCGACAACCTCGATCACCAGGTCGGGCAGCGGCAGCAACGTCTCCGCGTCGCGCAGCGTCACCGTCAGGTCGGCAAATCCCGCCTCGAGCAGAGGACGCGCCTGCAGCAGATTGGGGCGCTCCCCGATCTGGCTGTCTCCGACCCAGGGCGTCCCGGTCACCGAGAGGATGTCCTGCGCGAGCGCGGGGGTTAGCACCTCTCCGAACAGCGCAATGGCCTGCCCCTGGAGGGACGCGACCGAGCCGGTCACGATCGGGGTCGCGCTCGACGTGCCGCTGAAACCGGCGGTGTAGGTGGCGTCCGGCCCGTCGTTGTGAAGGTCGCCGTAGCCGGTCGTGGTCACCGATGAGCCCCAACCGTGCAGGTCGACGCGGCTACCGTAGTTGCTGAACCACTCCGCAACGAGTCCGGTCGGGGTTCCAGCGCCACACATGATGGCGCCCGAATTCCGCACGGTCCGGTCAAACAGGTTCGAGTAGCCCTCATGGTCTAAGTTCTGGGTGCCGTTGCCCGCCGCCTCGGTGCAGATGATGCCGAGTGCGGAAGCGGTTTGGATCGCATCGAAGTTATCCTGCCAGAACTCCATGGGAACGTAGCTCCCCAAGGGTCCGATCGCGTGTAGCTCGATGATGTAGAGGTCGCCCGGGTCGAGCGCGTTCGCCGCACTCGTCACCGCGGCCGCGAAAGACTGCGTGTTGATACTCGATCCGCCGATCTCCACGTCCGGCGCGATTCCATTGACCCCGAAGCCGTTGTGCTGGCCGGCCACCTCTCCCAGCACCGCGGTCCCGTGATCATCGCTTCCCGGGTTGCCCGCGGTGAAGAAGGGCGTCTTCAGATCTTCGTGCGTGAACTGCCAGCCGTACTCGATGTCGATCACCTTGACGTCGGCGCCCAACCCACCCGCGTAGGTCCAGGCCGTTTCAGCCTCGACGCCCTCGGGAGCTTCGTAGAGGTACCCTTGCATGTCGGTGAAGTCGGGCGTGGGAAGCGGCAGCTGTCCTCCACCCTGGCGGCGTGCGCTGGTCAACTCCGGGATGGGGGCCGCGAAGGCGACCTCGACGAGTGACAGTGCGTTGAGTTCGTGCAGGAGACTGCGCAGACGATCTGCGGCAGCTTCGCCGCCGGGCGCGTCCGTCAGATGGAGTTCATAGTAGAGATTCAGATCCGCCAGCTGTATTCCGCTTCGGCGCTGTCCCTCTTCGCGCAGTGCGTCGAGTTGTTGCTCGGGCAGCTGAATACGGCGGCTGACTGAGAGAAGTCCGTGATCGGCGAGGTTTGTTTCGAGTTGTTCGAGTTCGCGCGCGACGGTTCCATCCGGGCTGGAAAGCACTTGCCAGGCCCCGCCCTCGTAGCGCATGCCCGATCCTTCGGCGAACTTGACGACCACGGTCTGCTGATCCACGCCCTCTGTTTGCGAGGACATCAGTGAGATCTGGTCGCGGCTGAGCTCATGCCGGGCACCCGCTTCCGCGGGGGCGGCCAGAATCGCCGCACATGCGACCGCCAATATGGTCAACGTCCAGGTTTTGTTAAGATCCATCTTGCTCGTCCCTTCATGTCAAATGGCCAGCACAGAGATCGGGACGCAGACTCGTTTTCCGCGTCCCGCCAAGGCAGGGCACAGCCCCATATAAGTCTACCACATTCCGCACCTTATCCTCAAATCGGCCCGCAGCCCGGTTGCATTGCCGTCCACGGTCTCCCCTGTTAGGATTGAACGGCAACCGGGCCCCTGCACCAGTGCTACACATCCCGAACGGCCCGCGCTCCCCTGCCTACTACCGGAAGGAGGCCACTATGAGGCTCGTCACGTCACTTCGGTCCATTCTTCTTCTCGCCGGCCTGATCTGTTTCCTGGTCCCGGCCGCCCAGGCCGACCACATCATCTGGCACAGCCCGCTGAATCACAGCACCGTGGACGATTTGACCCTGCGGCCCTACTACAACACCAGCGCCCTGGTTCTCTTCCCCATGCCGCAGGTGACGGGATCCTTCAATGTCCAGTTCTTGCTGACCCTGCCGTCCAACGTGGAGATCGACGCCATCACGATCTGCTATCGGGGCTTCACAACGCTGAACTGGATCAGCCGGATCGAACTCAATCAGATGACCGGCCCGATGGCCGCCACCATCATTCATGAAGAGGCGGTCCACCTCGATCACACCAACGAAACCTGTTACACGAGCGTGGTCGGCGGTGTTCCCGTGGAGGGCACCGTCACGCTTACGCTCGATTTCGAGTTCGGATACCCCTACGACTCGATTCTGCTCGGGGCGATCGGCGTACATGTGAGCGAGGCAGTTTCCGACGTCGGCGCCGATTGGCAACCTGCGGATCAATCGCGGCTGGTCCTTCAGCAGAACAAGCCCAATCCATTTGTTCCCCCCACCCTTATCGAGTATACGCTGGCGCAGGCCGGCGAGGTTTCCGCCGAGGTGCTGGATGTGACCGGACGCATAGTGCAGACCCTATTTCAGGGAGCGCAATCAGAGGGTGCCCACCGCGTTTCGTGGGACGGCACCGGCGAGAGCGGCGAGGACATGCCGGCTGGGCGGTACTACTACCGCGTGCGCGCCGGCGAGGAGGTCGTCTCGGGCGGGATGATGATGTTACGTTAGGGCACCTACGCGCCTAACGCGGCAGGATCAGCACCGGCTGTGCGCCGGAGCGTCCCGCGCAATTCACGGACAGGATGTACACGCCCCGAGCGAGGTCGCCGGTAGCGGCCTCCTGGAGGGGCAGGACGCCAACCTGATCGCCCGCGGGCCAGCTCTTGCACCGCAGGAGCCGGCCGTTCAGATCGAGAAGCCGGATCGTCGCCGGGTAGCCGGCCGGACGCTCTGCGCGCACAGACAGTTCATCGATCGCCGGACTCGGGCTGATGATGAGCCGCAGCGGATCGTTGCCCGCTACGGGGCCGGAACCACCGTTCGGCTCGATGCTGGAGAAGTCGCCCACGATCGCAAAGCCCTCCGCCGAGATCGCGGAGGTCGATCCGCTCGACCCGATCACGGTGACCCGCACCCGCCCATCGGTGGCGGCCCCGGGGGAATCCACGGCCCACTGGTAGCGGCCGTTGTCTGGTACGCCGCTTGCTATAGCAATCCACGGACCAGCCGGCCCGCTGATCGAAAGCTCGAGATCCACGCTGGCCGGCCCCTCGGCCGCAGGCACCCCGGCCAGCCACCGGATAAATCGCACCGATCCGGTTCTGACCGTCTCCCCTCCTTGAGGCGAAACCACGCGGGCGGACAATTCGATGGGCTCGCTCCACGGCGAGTAGGCCCTGAGCTGGTTTCGGTAGAAGGGAAAGCCACTCATCGAGGCGGAGATCACGATATCCTCCCGCCCATCATGGTCGAAGTCCCCGTCCACGCGCATCGCTGACGCATCGCCGGGCGAGGGCATCGTCCAGGTGGCGTCGGCCGTCCAGTTCCCGAGACCGTCACCGAGATAGACTTTGCCGATCGGGGGATCGAAGGCCACGACATCGAGCCAGCCATCGCCATCGATGTCACCCAGCTGCGCCAGGTCATGGTAGCCGCTCGTTGGCAAGCCGGCCGAAGCGTTCTGCCACTGAGCGCCGTCGTACGTGTAGCAGCGCACGCCCGCTGTGCTGTAGCCGAAACAGACATCCAGAAGTCCGTCCCGATTGATGTCGCCGACAGCGATCCCATGAATACCGGTGCTTGGCAGCCCGGCATCCCCGTCGGTGAAGCCGAAGGCGCCGTCGCCGAGCAAGATATTGGTGCCGGAGCGGGTGGAAACGATGTCAAGGTAGCCATCAGCATTCACATCAGCAGCCTCAAGTGTATAGGCGACCGACCCACCGGTGAGCGCATAGCCCTGGCTCCAGGTGCCGTCGCCCTGATTGCGGTAGACGCGAATGCCGTTCGATCCCCCGAAGGACTGTGATGCAATGTCGAGGAGACCATCTCCATCGAAGTCGGCCACCGCGGTCGCGAACATCCCCCAGTCCTCACCGTTGCTGGCCAGGCCTTCGCCATAGTCGGTCCAGTACGCGCCCGAGCCATCCCCCAAGGCAGCCCCCATCAGCCGCGAGGCCATTCCTCCGCCATAGTTGTGGTGTACTCCCCAGGCGACATCGGTAAGCCCGTCGAGGTTCAGGTCCCCCAGGGCACAACCGCCGTAGCCGAAGTTCCCAAACTGATGCACGGACCAGTTTCCCTCGCCGTTGCCCAGCCAGGTCATGATGCCGTGTTGATCGGAGTTGAAGTTGGGTGACCCGTGATCGCCCACCGAGACAAGATCGAGTTCCCCGTCACCGTTGACGTCACCGAACTCGAATTCGGTGTTGCCTTCCTCTTTCGAAGGGACATCGAGCCCCGCCGATTTCGAGACGAGCGTCACCCCCTCGCTGACAGTCGGAACCAGAAGTGCCGCCAGCATCAGAACCGCGGCGCACAACCAAGCTGCTCTCTTCGTACTGTCCATTGCCCGACCCTTCACCTTCCGGTTGTCCACGTAGGTCCAAACCCAACTCCAATGATACCATAGCGTAAACCGCCTGAGAGACTGAGGTCACACAGCTCAATCCCCGAAACAGCTTGCGTGTACGGCTCTGATCTGATGGACTTATTGTAACAGTGCGGCTTCGGATCTGCTCGTAGTTAGCTGCGCGCGTTGCCCCCAGCGTCCGGAGACCACACCAGCACGACCCTCGTGCGCCAATTCTCGGCGGATCGTGACATCCGGAGGTGGCCCATGCGACGGATCTCGACGGCCCTCTTTCTTTCCCTGCTCGTGTGTAGTGCTCTTTTCCTCGAATCCACAGCAAGCGCAGAATGCATCTCGTACGAGGATTACGTTCAACCTCTCGACTTGCTCTATCCCAACGGTTACCTGAGAGGGTTTGACCACCAGGATGACTACCTCTATCTCATCGTCGAGGACAACATGCTTCAGATCCTCGACGCCACCGATCCGGCGAACTTCGTGGAGGTGGCGACGCTCGAGCTACCCGCCCAACCTCGGGACATCGACGTGCAGGGATCGATCGCCTATATCGTCTGCTACACGGCTGACCTCGTCCTGTTGGCCGATGTGTCCGAGCCTTCAGCCCCCGTGATGCTCGGCTCTCTCACGCTTCCGGCCCATCCCATGGCCATCGTGGCCTCGGGCGACTACGCCTACGTCCCGGCCTGGGACTACATGGAAGACGATCATGGGCTCTATGTGATCGATGTGTCCGATCCCAATCTGCCCACGTTGGTGGATCGATTCGAGTTCGGCAACTATCCGATCAACGTCATCCTCTCGGAAGACCATTCGCAGATCTACATGCTCGACTACTCGGGTCTGTGGGTCATCGATCTCTCCACCCCCGGCCTGCCGATGGCCACCGGATTCGTCACCATTTACGGCGAAGCCAAGTTCCTCGGCATTCGAGGGGACCACGTCTTTGCGGTGGCGATGGCCGACGAATGGCCCGCCTACGGCGACGGGCTCTACATGATCAACGTGAGCGACCCGCAGAATCCGTGGGTCGAGGGCGAATACACCGAGGACGGCGCCTACACATATGGCGTGGCCCTTTGGCGGCAGTATGCCATCGTCGGTTCGTGGGGCGGTGGCTTCAGCTTCGTCGACATTTCGAATCCGGCCGAGATGGAGATCAAAGCGGTGGTCGGCGTGCAGCAGAATCCCGGTGAGTTCGTCGTGTTGGGCGACCTTCTCTTCGCCTGCGGAATGGCCATCGCCTCCTACGAGCTGCGCGAGCCGCTGGTTCCGGAGAAACTCGCAACGGTGGAAGAGACCGGCCATACCCGCTTCCTGGAGACCCACGGCGACCACGCCTATACCGTTCGCCGCAGGGGCAAGGACTTCTGCGTGATCGACATGTCGGACCCAACCAATCCCGAACTCGTGGGGTTGGAGCCTCTCTCGGCGATGATGCCGGGCGACATCGCCATCAAGGAGTGCGCCGACCAGAGCCGGTATGCCTACGTTGCCGACGGCTGGGACCATGACGGCATCTATATCATTGATGTTACGGATCCCGTAGATCCCGAGACGCTGTCGTTCCTTCCGCTCGACCACTCGGCCAGCGACCTCGAAGTGGAGGGCGACATCCTCTACGTGATGGCCGGCGGCTTAGGGCTTCGCGCCTTCGATATCAGCGATCCAACAGAGCTGGTCTTCATCAGCAGCATCAACTTCGGATTCAGCGCCTCAATCGTCAAAGCCGACGGTGACATTCTCTACGTGGGCCGCCGAGTGCACAACCATCCCGCCCTCTTTGTGATCGATGCCTCCGATCCGGCCAACATGCAGATCATCGCCGAAAACACCGCGCCCACCACGCCCAACGAGTTTCAGATCATCGGTTCGACGCTCTACATCGCCGATGGGTCCGGAGGCCTCCTGATCATGGACATCAGCGATCCGGAGAACCCCACCGTGCTCTCCCATGAGATGACGGCGACTCATGCCCTGGCGGTCCGTCTCGAACTCGGCCGTGCTGTCGTTGGGTTCGGGATGCCGGAGCCCGGGCAGTCCCGGCTCACGATTCACGATGCTCAGGGACGGCTGATCGACCGGATCCAGGACGGGTTCTTACCCGCCGGAGCGCACGAGTTCATCTGGCATGGCCGGACACGCGAGGGTGTTTCAGCTGCAACGGGGGTCTACTACTTGAGACATCGGACGGAGAGATCGGCGGCGGGCGCTCCGGTCATTCTGATGCGCTAGGCGGACACTTCCTGCGCACGACGAGATCGAACAGCTTGAACTGCTTTCCGCAGCACTCGACCATCGCCTGGTCGTCGAAGTGGTAGTGTACCCGCTGTCCCCGCTTCTCAGAGGTCACCAGTCCAACGCGCTTCAGCATGTCCAGGTGATGCGAAATCGAGGGCTGGGTGATCTCGAAGTGTTCCGCAATCGCCCCGACGCAGAGATCGCCATGCTCCTTGAGGAGCTCTAAGATCCTCACCCGGGTCGGGTCTCCCAGCGCCTGGAAGATCTGGCAGCATTGCTCGTCCATGAGACACCCCGGTTCACCGAAGCCGCATCCATTGATGGTCGTCTATACATCTGAGTATCGCAGATGCGCTGACGGATCAATCTCAAACGTGACGCCCGGATCCGAAGGCTGAGAGACAAACCGCTGCCACCCCTCTAGCAACACGAACGCTATCTGCCATACTGAGAAGCGGTTGTGCCATATTCATCAACCGGCTTCGAGACCCTTCTCCATTCACCGACGGAACCTTGCCCCGGGCCCCGGGTGTCAGTCCTAACAGCGCCGATGAGAATTGTCTGGCTCTATTCGCTTATTTGACCGATACTTGGCGCAACAAGACAAAAGGTAGCAAACGTCTGGCAGAGAACGATCGCAAGCGAGCCCAATTGGACCCGGGCGACTCTGCAGCAGATTCCCTCCCAACGATGTTCTTCCCCGAACTCGCAAGACCGGAGCAGGATGTTACCAAGACCCGGGGAGTACTCCGCAGACGCGCTCATGAAGAACGTGCAAAGTAGGCGGGGACAACAGAGGTAAGATGAGATTCGAAGAACTGGAGCTCCAGGAAGAGCTCCACCGGGCCATCGAAGAGATGGGCCACACCACCCCCACCCCCATTCAGGAACAGGCGATTCCGAGGGCCATCGAAGGCGGTGACCTCATGTGCTGCGCGCAGACGGGCACCGGAAAGACGGCCGCGTTTGCGCTACCCATCCTGAACCGTTTGGCCATGAGCGAACGCGCTGAAATCCGCGCAGTCGTGCTCGTGCCCACGCGTGAGCTTGCCATTCAGGTTGGCAAGAGCATGATGGAATATGGGAAACATCTCGAACTGGTCACTGCCACCATCTATGGCGGCGTGCCGTTCGAACCCCAGACCATGATCCTGCGCCACGGCGCCGATATCATCGTGGCGACGCCCGGACGGCTGAAGGACCACATCTGGCGCGGCAACATCGATTTCAGGAACCTGCAATTCCTCGTGCTCGATGAAGCCGATCGGATGCTCGACATGGGATTCATCGATGACGTTCGCGGTATCGTCGAACTGATGCCGACCGAACGCCAGTCGATGCTCTTCTCCGCCACGCTGGACGGAGACATCCGCCGCTTTTCGAAGGGGATGTTCCGCGATCCGGTGAGCATCGACGTCACCCCGCCGAAACGCTCACTCGATGAGATCAATCAGTTCTTAGTCCGCACCGAACGCGGCAAGAAACTCCAGACCTTGGAGTCGCTCATCCGCAAACATCGCATGGAACGCACGATCATCTTCGTGCGCACCAAGTCGAGCGCCTCCCGCCTGGCCACGCATCTTCGCGGGCGACGCTACCGGGCGTCGGCAATCCACGGGGATCGCAGCCAGGGCGAGCGCGTGCGGGCGCTGGAGGGCTTCCGTCAAGGCAGGATCAACTTCTTGGTCGCGACGGACATCGCCGCACGAGGCATCGACGTTCAGGACATCGGCCATGTCGTGAACTTCGATCTCCCCTTCACGACGAAGGACTACCTTCACCGCATCGGACGGACCGCGCGGGCAGGTCGCACCGGCATGGCCATCTCGCTCGTGACCCGTGAGGATTCGCGCGCGATTGCCTCGATCGAGAGGCTGATCGGCCACAAGCTGTCCGTGGAAGGTGAAGAGTCGCGTGCACGTCGCACAGAGCGTGATGCGGCCCCTAGGGAAGAGCGGTCACGCTCCCCCAGAAGCAGGCGCCCTCGTCGCCGGGACCAGGCGGAACCGCGGCGCACGGAGCAGCCATCGCGCCGTCGCAGCGCGGAATCGGCGCAGCGCCGCGATGAAGACCGGCCGCCGCGTCGTCGGCGTCGCCGTGACGGTGCGGAGCGTCCCAGGCGCGCTGCCGCTCAAGCCAGTGAGAAGCGCCCGGTTGCCCCGCTGAAAAAGCGGCCCGGCTTCCTTCGCAAGGTGCTCGACCGCCTGATGCCAGAGCGCGCGTAGACCCGCGCGCTCTGCAACAGAGTGGCCTGCCCCGCTGCAGGAATCCCTCGCATCAGTGAACGCGGCTCGCTAGACTCCCTGCTGTATTTGCGACTTTGTCTAAGAATTCGCAGGGAGGTAACCATGGTGTCGATTCTGTCTCTCTGGCTGCCCATCCTGTTGTCCGCGGTGGGTGTGTTCATAGTCAGCTCGTTTATCCATATGGTCCTTGCGTATCATCGGAAGGACTTCGGCAAGATCCCCCAGGAGCAGGAGGTGATCGAAGCACTTCGCAAATTCGATTTGCCACCTGGCGAATACGTATTGCCACATGCCGGTTCGCCGGCAGGCATGAAGGATCCCGCATATCTCGAACACCTCGAGAAAGGCCCGTCGGGGTTCTTCACGGTGTGTCCGAAAGGTCCCCCGGCCATGACCGGAAGCCTGATCATGTGGTTCGTGTACTCGCTCATCGTGGGGATTCTGGCGGCCTACATCACGAGCAGGGCGGTCGGTCCCGCTCCTGAATATCTCACCGTCTTCCGTTTCGCCGGTGCCACGGCGTTCATCGGATACAGCGTGGCGCTCATGCAGAACTCGATCTGGTACAGACGCAAGTGGTCCTCGACCTTCAAGTCGATGTTCGATGGGCTGATCTACGCCCTCGTGACCGCGGGCTTCTTCGGATGGCTCTGGCCTTAGAGGAGACGCCACGTGCCGATCGCCATCACCCGCCCGGTCAGTCCTCGTATCGGAGAGTGTGAGCTGACGCATCAGCCGCGCTCCCCGATCGACCACGGCCGGGCAGGTGAGCAACATGACGCGTACGAACAGTGTCTCGCCCGGCTCGGCTGCACCCTCGAGCGTCTGCCGCTCGAACCGGACCTTCCCGACTCCGTCTTTGTCGAAGATGCGGCCATCGTCCTCGATGAAATCGCCATCCTCACCCGGCCCGGGGCCGAATCCCGAAGGCCCGAGACCGCTTCGGTGGCTGCGGCGCTTGCCCTGCACCGCAATCTGGTCTTCATCGAGGAGCCGGGAACGATCGACGGCGGTGACGTCCTGGTGTTTGGCCGCACCATCTTCGTGGGGCTTTCGAGTCGTACGAATGAGTCCGGACTCGAACAGCTACGCAACCTCACGCGGGCGCACAGCTATACGGTCACGCCCATTCCCGTGCGCAACTGCCTTCATCTGAAATCGGCCGTCACGCAGATCGGGCCGGATCAGCTACTCGCCAATCCGGCCCTCGTGGACCTGTCGCTGTTTGGTTCAGCCGATTCGGTTGCCGTCGATCCGGCGGAGCCTGCGGGCGCCAATGCGCTCGCGATCGGCAAGGAGATCATCTACCCAGAGGCGTTTCCGCGGACCGCGGAGAGGCTCATCGCGGCCGGCCATTCGCTCCACCTGATCGACATGTCCGAACTCGCCAAGGCTGAGGGCGCGGTGACCTGCTGCAGCCTGATCCTTCGCCCCTAGAACGCCCAGGTAAGGCCCAGCTGCAGACGGCCTGCTCCCCCGCTGTCATCGACCGGGTTGGCCAGCGTGATCTCGTGACCGCTGGGCAGCTCGCGGGTGAGTTTGACCTCGTTCCAGTCGATCATATCGATGCGGATCGAGCTGTCCAGGAGCAGGTGCTCGGTCAGGTTCCACAACATCCCCACGCCGAGCACCACAGCGCCGCCCATAGTTTCGCTCTTGAGTTCATCGGCATCGACCGCCAATCCGACACCGCCAAGTCCGCCGATCAGGTAGGGGCGCACTCTCTCGTCAGGCAACAGCTGATAGTGCGCTTCGGCGATGACCGAGGTGTAGTAGGCCTCGATGTGGCTTTGCGTCGTCCGATGTTCGGACGAGGACAGGTTCAGATACACATCGACCCTGCGGGAGATGCTGTAGCCGAGCATGAGGGAGAGGCCCCCACCCCCCTCATCCAGGTAGAGATCGTCCGGATCCGCATTGGCGGGAGGATTCTCCGCCCCGATGCCCGTCCCATTCATGTAGAGACCGAACCGGAACCCTGATGGCTGGGCCCAATCTTCCTGGGACTGTGCCGGGCTTGCGAGGGCCACGACAAACCACAAAAGGAGGAGAAGGCCCCATCCCACGATGTACGTCATTCCAGATCTGGCAACTGCTTGCATGACTGCTTCCTCCAGTGACGCGGCGCCCATGGCCTCGGGCCGCGTCCCCCAGCGATTCCAACGCCCCTTGTCTTTGCTTCAATAGGCAAACACCGGGGAGAGCGGGAGGTGTTACCGGAAAATGCGCCGGATCGAACGGGGCCGGCCTTCTTATCCTGTGGCCGATCTGCA
>CAZTDY010000102.1:0-12189 GCA_964612295.1 uncultured bacterium
TTTTTCAAGCCTCTTCTCGCCAAATGCTCTTAGACTTCGCTTGTCTTGGGACTAGCTGTCTCTCCATCTGCGATGTTTTGGCTCAGAATGCAGTTCACAAGGAGAGGAGAGCTGTACTGGCACGTGATCCCACCTCCATCGTGCATGTATCCCCATCGGACTGCGATCCCCTCCAGAATCGAGGCGTCCGTCTCACCAGACACGAAGCTAAACCCGCGATGTTCTTCGTCAGAACTGCCACCACAGTCAATCACGCATGAATCGGGAATGCCACTCTGGGATCGTACTGTTATCGCCTTCCCGAGAAAGTCAATGTCGCGGTTTCCCTCACCCTGATAGACTCCGTTCGCTAGTTCAACTACGTCCAACTCCTGTGCGGCATCGATAGCTTCCTGAATAGTGGCAAAATCGCCTCCCCCGTCTGGTTCGACGATATAGACAACCGCGGTTGCTCGACCAGCAGCAAGCAGCGCGACGATTGCTATGAGGATCGGTGAAGTCCGTATCACAACCTCCAAACACCCGCATGGAGCGTTCTCCCCACTCGATTATACTCCATTCGCCCCTCTGCAGACTACCTGAGCACCAGAACTCGCTGCTCCTGTATCACATCACTGCCATGTAGCTTCAAGAAATAGGCACCAGCGGCCACATCACTGCCTGCATTGTCTTTGCCGTTCCAAGGGACTGTATAATCGCCCGCTAGGAGGCTCGATTCCTCTACCAAGATTCTGACCATCCTCCCACAGAGATCATACACCGCCAAACGCAGCGACGCGTTTTCGTTCGAAGCACGAATGCTGTAGTGCACGATGGTGCCGTAATCACAGGGATTCGGATACGTTCTGAGATCAACGATCGCGGTATCCTCCATCTCCAGCATTTCTCTCTCTTGAAGCGGGACTCCACATCCCACTGAGTACGCGCCTATCGCCGGGCATTCCGGATGGACGTTCCAGTCACAGGGGGACTCATAGTGCACAGTAAAATCGTCGTGTACCGCATCGCAGAACCGTGGATCCTGCCAGATGTTGCCCTCGCTGCCTAGCTGTCCCTCCAGGCAGTCAGCTTCCCAATCACCTCCCTCGTTGCCAAAGATATCACAGCACAGAAGCGTTGCCGTGCCGCCGTCCAGACATGCGAGCCCATCGCCCGCAAGACTGGATGCGATCAATGTCCTGTCAGCATCCACGTGCGACAACCATTTGGAAGCGACTCCGCCGCCATGCGAGGCACTATTGCCATAGAATGTGCATCTGTAGACACTCGCAGTAGCGGCTGCGTCAAGGCTGAGACCACCGCCCCATCCCTCGGTTGTGTTGTGAGCAAACAAACATCGCGATAGGGTGACATGGGTGTGTGGATCGTCAGCCCGCAGGCCTGCTCCTCCTCGATCGCGCGAAGGTTGTCGCGCGTGGGTTTCATTGTTCGTGAACACGCAACGGTAGAATCCAGGAGCACAGGCAGTCGCTCCTGCGCAGTGGACACCCCCTCCATATGCCCAGCCCTCGGCCTGGGTTGGGGCGGCATGGTTGTTGTGAAATATGCAATTGATGAAACTCGGAGAACTATCAATGCAGCGGACCCTGCCACCCCCACAGAGCGGTCACTGCTCCTCCCCGCGATTCCAGCCGTTGGCTATTTGGACGCCTCGTACCAGGGACTGCCCATACGTGATCCCTGGGTAGTTGGTGGTATCAAAGGTGATGCCAATCCTGTCACCGGTAAGCATACTGCCTTCACAATCAATCACGCACTGCTGTGGATTGTTGCTCTGGGATCGCAGGATTAGCTCTTTCCCTTGGAAATCGAGATTGCGATTAAGCGCCCCAACAAAGCGACTGTCGCACAACTCGATGATATCTCCGCTCTCGGCCGCAGCAATTGCCTCTTGGATGACTGCGTAGTCATACTCCGGTGGGCCAGGTGGACACACGGTAATCACCGCCCTCCCGCGTGTGTCGAACATGCCGCACGGATCAGGATCGCACGTAGGACTCGAGAGATCTGGCAGGCCGTCAAGTTCGACACACTCAGAAGCGAGAACAACCCGGCAGATTTCATCAAAGCAGCAAGCAACCTCGTCAGACCAATCCGCGTGTTCGCCATCACCTCCGTCTAGTTCCGGGCCTGGACAAGCTGAAGCTCCGTCAGTGAAGAGCCCCATTGCGCCATAGTCTGCTGCAGCCCAAGTCTCCGAGGGAGTGGCGCAATTGCCGAACCCTCCAAAGGACGGGTCCGGATCGATGTCCAGCGGAATCTGCCCCTCGTAGTAAGCGTATCCCAAGAAGTAGTAGACTGCCTGGAAGTTTCCGTCCCATTGGACGTCCGTGGCCGTCACAGCAGTGCCCTCATTTGGACCAGGCCAGCCGTCAGTTGAAATCGAAAGGTCGTTCGGTATGCACCCCCCGTACTCCAAAAACTCATAGATTGCGGGATCAAAGGTGCCGAAGCCGAACTCAGCTCCACACCAGGTCTTCGACTCAGTCCAGGCGGCGATCACATACCAAAGCGATCGTTCGCCGAGATTGCCATCCAGATCAATACGTGGGTTCTGCTCCCCGCAGCTGGAAATGGAATACAACTCGTCGTACTCCTCACACCAGTCAAGTCCCGGGCTGTATTGGAATGTTGCAGGGTGGTGAGCGATAAAGACTCCACCTTCAAGATCGGCAGGATCTGCACCGGAACTGGGACATAGAGCAGTCGTGATGACAATAGACAGAAGAGCAGACACGCAAAGAGGCCTCATGGGATCCCTCCTTCGCTTAGGGGCGGGCGTGCGACATCGGTTCGCACGATGAACGGTGGCATGGTCAGTGATGCCGCACAGTCAGTATCACACGCGCACTCAGTATGCATAGGGGGGGCAGAATGCAAGCACTTCAGGGGCGCATGTTCCTCCCCTTGCAGGCGCGACGCCTGAAGCCTCCGACAATGTCACTTCAACAGCCGTCCGATTCTGACACGTCGCTACAACATGGCGCGGGCAGGAGGGCGAAACGCTGCCTTGGACGCACCATCTTGCAGCAATGAGTCGAAAGGACAGGCAGACAGACACACGAGAGAGAGTTCAGGGAGGATGCAATCCCCAGCAGTGCCGTTTGATGTTGCCCCGGAGTTTCGAATCTGCAGAGCGCGCCAAGATCACGCCCCCGATCGCACATGTCCGTAGCGTTTATCCGTGCGCCGCTGCGCCGTCTTGAAACGGCGGATCGAAACATGGAGCAAGAAGCAGGGTGACGACGAGGACCGGCACACCGTCAGTCCTTGGCAACCTCGAACCCCTACACCCCCGAGATCGCCATCTCCGCCACCCGGAAGGTGGGCGCGCAGGTCATATGGTAGTGGGACAGATCGTCGCCGATCATATCGATCGAGGTCAGCATCTCCCGCAGGTTGCCGCCGATGCTGATGTTGCGCACCGGATAGGCAATCTCCCCGTCCTCGATCCAGAGGCCCATCGCGGCGGATGAGAAGGTGTCGGTGACCGGGGATAGGCCCACCCACCAACCGGACAGGTTGGTCACCAGCAGGCCACGCTTGGTGCTCTTGATGATCTCGTCGCGCGTGTGGCTCCCCGCTTCCATATAGAAGTTGCCGGTCCCGATGTCGGGCTGCGACGTGTAGGACTCGCGCAGCGCGTTTCCGGTGGGGGCCATGCCCAGCTTCCCGGCGCTCGCCAGATCCAGAAGGTAGGTTTTCAGGACGCCGTTTTCGATCACTGCCAGATTCTGAGACGGGGTTCCTTCCCCATCGAAGGACCGTCGTCCGGCCCCCTGGCTCAGCCAAGCATTGTCTCTGATCGTGACCGCGTCTGCGGCGATCTTCTCGCCCAGCGTATCGCCGAAGAAGGAACGCTCGTGCACGACGTTGTCGCCCCGAAGCGCGGGCACCAGGCTGCGCAGGACGGCCCAGGCGGTCAACGGATCGAAGATTACCGGCGCCTTGGTCGAAGGCAGGGGACGCGCCCCGAGCAGTTCAACCGCGCGCTCTCCGGCCGACCGGCCCACCTCCTCGGGGGGAAGCAGGTACTTGCGAGCCGGAACATGTGTATAACGAGTCCCGGTGGCGGTCTCACCGTCCCGCTCGGCGATGCCCTCGGCACCCATCTCGAGGTGACAGAAAGGAGCCTCGAGTTGAACACCCTCGGTATTGGCCAGCGTCTCGGTTCCCACCCGCTCTGTATAACTCACGCCCGATGCCACCGTGACCCCGGGAACACCCAGCAGGGCACGTTCGATGGCAACCGCCCGCGCGATCTTGTCTTCCTGACTCTCGTCGCCCAGAAGAAGATCGGGATGGGTCAGCGGCAGGGCTTCTTGCGGCTTCGCGTATTGGGTGGGCTCCTCCGGTTCCGGAAGCGTTCGAGCCATGGCAATCGCCTTCTTCGCGAGATTCATCAGGGTGAATACGCGAAGATCTGTCGTGTGCACCATGGCCGTGCGGCCGTCGACCGTCACCCGCATCCCAAGGCCCTCTGAGTCGGCGCGGCGCAGTGATTCCAGTTCGCCGTCGCGGACCTCGAAGGTTACCTGCGAGGATGTTCGTACGAAGACATCACCCTTGTCGGCCCCGGCCTGCAGGACGATGTCGACGATTGCGCTCGCGAGTTCCAGGGGCGTGGTTTGCTCGCTCATCAGATGGCTCCTTCATCTACGAGGGCTTAGGCGGTCCCACCAACCGTGATCTTGGAGATTCGTAATGTCGGACACCCCGAGGTCACCGGGACCCACTGGTCCGCCTTGCCGCAGGTTCCCGGCCACGCGCCGAAGTCAGCCCCCACACGATCAATACGATTGAGGACCTCCGGACCGGATCCCACGAGATTCGCACCGCGGATCGGAGCCGTGATGCGTCCATCCTCGATCAGGTAGGCCTCGCGCAATCCGAACGTGAACTGGCCGCTGCCCGGATCGACCTCTCCGCCGCCGAAGCTCGCCGCGTAGACGCCGCTCTTGGTGGCTTTGATGATCTCCTCCGGCGACTCCTGTCCGGGGGCCATGTTCGTGTTGCTCATCCGGGGAACCGCCGGATACCGGAACGATTGACGACGCCCGTTGCCGGTCACCGGGACCTTCATGTTCATGGCCGTCCGGCGATCCTGCAGATACCCGCGCAAGACTCCCTTTTCGATCAGGAGAGTCTTCTGCGCGAGGGTGCCTTCGTCGTCGACGTTGAAGCTCCCGCGCGCCCCGGGGATGGTCCCGTCGTCGTAGAGGGTGACCCCCTCGGCGGCAACCTGCTCACCGACCCGTCCGGCGAATACGGTCGCATCGCGAAGCACCGAATCCGCTTCCAACCCATGCCCGACCGCCTCGTGGAACATGACGCCACCGCCCGCTGCGATGACGAGGGGAAGCTCTCCGGTCGGCGCAGGCTGCGCATCCAACATCTTCAGGGCCTGCTCGGCCGCATCCCGGCCGGCCTGCTCCGGTGTGTCGCCGGTCAAGAGCTCCATTCCGCGGCGGCCCGACACGCGAACCATGCCCTCGGAACGAACCCCGCTCTTCTCCGCCGTGACGTTGACGCGCAGGTAGATGACCGGGAGTTCATCCCGGCAGAACTCGCCCAGGGTATGCGCGATCGTGAACTCCTGAGAGGCATCCCGGTAGTCCACGCGCACCTGTTTGATGAGGGGACTGTGAGCCATCGCGGCGTCCGTGACGCGCCCGAGCAGGGCGGCCTTCGCCGCCACATCGACATCTGCGATCGCCTCTTCGGCCGTGATGGTCTGTTCAACAGACATCGGCCGGACCGGCACGGCCAGGCGGCCGCTTCCCTGATTCGCAATCAAGGCCGCGGATTGCGCCGCCCGGTCAAGCTCCTCAACATCGAAGCTCTCCGCGTACGCGTAACCGCTTTTTTCCCCGATCAGGGTGCGGACCCCGCCACCCAACAGCACGCCATACTCCAGGGCGCTGACTTCGCCCCCGGTCATGACGATGTGGGTGTTGAAGCGGAGTTCGAGATAGAGGTCCGCATAGTCGCCGCCCCGGGAAAGCGCACGGGAGAGAATACGTTCCATGTCAGCCGGGGCGGGCATCGCACTGCGCGCGTGCGTGAGCTTAGAGCGTACGAGTTCCGGGCAGACCAGCACAGCCGCGCCCGCGCCAACCCCCTTGAGAAACGTCCGACGTGATAGGCGATCCATCGTGTCCCTCCCTTGGGCGGCTCTTTTTGGAGCGAGCGCGCCGGGCTATCGTACGATCACGAGCCGGGTGGCCAGGCGATCCTTTGCCGTGCGCATGAGAACCCAGTACATCCCGCCGGGAACCGGGCGACCCTCACCGTCGCGGCCGTCCCAGGTCAGCTCTCCGCTGCCCGGGGATACGTCGGCTCCCAACCGGCTCTGCAGGTTCACGACCTTGCGGCCGGCGACATCGTAGATGTCCAGGGCCTGCAACGATTGGCCACCGGTGCTGTAAAGAATGCGGGCCTCGCCTTGGACCAATCCCCCTTCACCGACCGACAAGCTGGGCCGGTGAGCGGCACTGCCGAAGTAGAGAGCCTCGCCGAGGACGCGTTCGGTGCCGAAGCGATCGAGCGCCTTCATGCGATAGACGTAGTTGCCCAAAGGATCGGCGTTCGCGTCCGTGAGAGCTCCAGGCCCCACGGGGAAGGTCGCATCGCCCACCGGCTCGAAGAAGAGACCGCGGCGGGCTGCAGGATCATCCTGCCCGAGCAGCTCGGGAGCCACATCGCCAAGCTCGGCCCGCTCGAGCGAGAAGTAGCTCAAAGGGCGTTCGTCATCGTAGTCCCAGCGAACCTGTAGCGCCCCCCCCTCGTCACCCGTCTGCGTTCCGGCGAGCACCGAGAAGCTGGACAACTGAATGGCCTGGTACACCGGCGCCTCGGTCGTGAACTTGATCGCCAACCCAGGGGCGAGTGGCGCGGCGCCGGCCGCGTACTCGTTTGCATAGGTATACTCCAGACCGACAGTTTCGCTGTGATCTTCGATCCCCACCGTCGAGTACATCTTGATCGAGTCGTCATTAACGATTCGTTTGTACTGGAAGATGATTTCACCATCTCCCGTGGGCGTGGCGTAGTAGGCCGGATCGCGCAGGATCACCTCGAAGGTCTGGAAATCGTCCGCGACATTCTCCCAGTTCCGCAGGCGGCTCCACTCAACCACGAAGATGTGGTTTTCCTCATCGTGATAGGTGTACACCGCATCCGTGCCCGGCAACGGCAGCCCGGATCCGCCTCGATCGGGCACCAGGTTGTCCCAGAAGGGCGCCACCTGGCAGCTGCTTCCAAATACGTTCGGCATGGACCAATTGCGGATGTCATACCAGTAGCTGGTATCGAACGCGACCCACCCGTTGTCGTGGATGCGCAGGGAGTCGTAGGACGCGCCATAGTACGTGAAGGGGAACGGCAGCTCGATGACCGCACCGATCTTGTTGTCATACATGGAGACCATGGTGCCGTCACCGCCAAACAGCGTCGAACACTCGATCCAGTGATACGCAGGCGCCTGCCCGCGGTAGTCGATATCGGCGCTGTCATAGCCGTAGTACCCGTAGGCGTCCGGCCCCAGCGGCGTCGAGAAATCCACCCGGCCCACGACCAAGTTGAAGTGCACTAACGAGAGGGGCCCGCCGGCGTGCGCGACCTCGAGTTCCAAGGGAATCATCGTGCCGACGGCCACATCATCGGCCAGGGTCAGCGTGAATGGGTCACCGGTGTTCGAGCCGGTCTCGCCGTTCGCGATCACGGACATGCCGGCATCACTGTCATCGAAGACAACCCATCCCGGGGTCACCTCACGCAAAACGAGATCCAGATCGCCACTGGCGAGTCCGTCGTTGGCCAGAGTGAGAACCAGGTCAAAGGTCTCGCCGGGGTCGAAGAGGTCGTCGTCTCCGTCCGACTGCGCGATGCAGCGTAGCTCGGGCGCCTCGGCAGCGAGCCAGAACTCGCTGACATAGGTGCCGGTGGTCGCCATCGTCTGGACGTCGAATCGAAGCTGTGCACCGTTCTCGATGTTTGAATCGAGTTCGGCATTGATCGCGCCGGCCAGCTCCACGGAGCTGCCGGCGCTCACTGAACCCAGGTTGGCCTCGTTGTCCAGGAGCGTCACCCCGTCGGGCGCCGTCACCGTGACGATGCCGCTGCCCACCGACTGCGTTCCGCTATTGTGCATCGTAAGATCGACCGTGAAGGTCGTCCCGGGAAGGACGGTGGCGTCACTCGTCGGCTGGGCGTCCGTGCACACGATATGCCGACCTGGCTGCGAGACGCTGGCCGTCTGCTGCCAGGGGTACAGATTGCGCCCCGTCACCGTGAACGTGACATCGGTTGATCCGCTCAGCTGCAGGGCCAGCGAAGCCTGACCGGCGGCATCGGTGATTGCATATCCCACCGGGGCGCCCGCCTGGGAGGCGGCCACCCGCGCTCCGGCGATCGGCGTGGCGCCGTCATCCTCAAAGACGGAGATGATCGTCACGTCCTGCTGGGCGACCAGTTCGTCCTCGGCTTCCACCACCAGCGTGCGCGGCATATCGGTCCAGATCTCGAGACTGGGATCACCAAGGAGATTGTAGGTGTAGTTGTAGTACTCGACAGTCTCCTCATTGCCTTCCGGCCCCATCTCCAGCTCGGTGGGGAACTGACGCATCAGATTCGTCTTGGCCGCCACCGTGATCGGGCCCATGCGGCGCTCGCCGTCCTCGACAATCGCTCGGAAAACCTCCATGGCGACCCCGTCGTTCCAGCGCGAGTGGGACCACCACTCCGCGGTGCCAAAGAAGGCCACGGCCCCCGAAGGCTCTTCCGCGCTACCGGTCTTGAGCCAGGTCTCGCCGAAACAATCCACCCGGGAGTTGCCGAAGTTGCCCGTGTGGCAAACGATGCTGAAGACAACCGGGAGCATCTCGCCGTTGTTCAGGAGCGGGATGTCGTCGTTGGTGAAAAGCGGCGGCTCCCACCCGATGTCGCCGTAGGCCCACCCCCGATAGGCGACGATCGAGATGCCGTTGTCGACCGCCTCGATCACGTCGTCGGCATCCGCGTCGGGTTGTCCCAGCAGGGGCACGTAGGCGCTGTCGGGCCGATCGTACCCGATCGTCATCAGCTGCTCGCCTCCCCAGCGGCAGGTGGACTTCGGGGTCGACGACCCTTCGTTGCCGGCGACCATCAGGGCGCGTTTAAACCAGTTGTCGCCATCGACGTAGGGCTCGCGCTCATACTTGATCGTCTTGGTGATCATCGTCGCGAGCTCGGTGTCGGTCTTCGCGGAAAGACGGCCCACATAGAGATCGGCGACAAAGTCATCGCCATCGAGACAGGCATACTTGTGGTCGCAAACCCGGGCGTGGACATCGTGAGCCGGGAGGTATTCCACATCACCCACGAGCAACAGATACAGCGGTGGATCTTCCCAGGTATCGTAGGCGGTCTGCATGAAGTCCTGCAGCTCGTTCACCGAGTTGCCGATTTCCGAAAAGGCGTAGAGACGAACGTCGTAGCCTTCCGCCGTCTTCCACTCCACAAAGTCGTTCAATCCACCCACGAACTGGTCCGCCGCGACAATCATATAGACGCCCGCGTGCGATTTGGGCGCTGCGGCAGGATTCTCCAACAGCGTGAGTCGTCCCCCCGGAGCGGACATCCGCGCGGGCCTGATGGCGGCGCGCGATGCAACCTCGGCAGGAACGTTCAAGTGTTCGGCAATCACATCGATCGATGCAGACACCACACACACCGGTTGCCCGCGCATGATCATCGTTCGGCTGATGCTCGCCGCAGGGGGCAGTGTGTAGGTCTGCCCTTCCAGGCTGAGCTCCAGCTCGGCGTGATTCGGTTGATCACTGCCCTGAGGAAGTACAACCATCCGCGTGAGCACCGAGTGGTCGGCGTTCGGTGGCGCGGCATCCGATGCCGCCCAGACCGCTGAGGTCGCGAAAGAGCAGAAAGAGATGGTGCCCAAAAGGGCAAAGATTGCCAGCACAGCCCACGACGGGCCCCGACGACGGGTCATACGTCCCCCTCGTAACTGATGAAGATGTCCATGTTCCGGGGGTCAACCGCCCGGGTCACCCGGGCCGAACCCCTACCCTAGTTCCTTCCATACTAGAAGGAAGGAGACATTCTAGCACGGTAGTAGGTGCGAATACAGGGGGGCTAGCTTACAGGCGTCAAGCCTGTCGGCGAGCCAGGCGGCGGCAGGGAGCTCCCGGCGGAGGGCGTATCACGGCCCGACAAAGAGACGGGGCTGCCTAACAGCAGCCCCGTCAATGCGTTAGATGGAATCCGGCCCGAAATCTACCTGAAATACAGCATCTGGCGGCCCTGGACCTGCTTTCCAGTGCTGAGCTGGTAGAAATAGACACCCGCGGGGAGGCGCTCACCGGCCGGGTTCGACCCATCCCAGTTGGCCTGATAGGTGCCCGGCTCATGAACGCCGTCGGCAAGCTTGGCCACGCGGCGACCGGAGATGTCGAACACCTCGAGCTTCACGTCGGTCGTCGTGTGGAGTTCGTAGCGAATCATGGTGTCCTGGCTGAACGGGTTCGGCTCGTTGCCCAGGAGAAGACCGCGCTCGAAGGCCGGATCATCCGGTACATCCACGGTACAACCAGCGAAGTAGGCTCCAATCACCTGCCCATCACACTCGGCCGGACCGTTCGGGTGGTTGCCGGCCCCGCAGGGCGAGGCGGCATCGATGTGAAGGTCTCCGGCACCCGCATTGCAGTAGAGCGGATCCAGCGAGAAGTTCGAAGGATCTGCACTGCCGCAGATGTCGTCGCTGCCCGCGTTGTTCCACACGTCGCAGCAGGTGAACTCGAGGAAAAGCGGATCACCGCTGCAGTAAACGCCTTCCTGACCCTGCGGGCTGTCCGTCACGATCAGGTGGGAGAACTCGGCTGTGTGTTCATCGCTAAGCCAGAAGAGGCCGAGCTGGCCTGCGTGCCCCGTGTAATCCCCCGGAGCGCCTTCGGTCCAGTTGTTGTACAGCGTGCAGTGCGCCATCTCGATGTTTGCGTAGTCGACCCCAACGCCACCGCCGTTACTGAACTCGCCCGTGGTGCTGTTGCCGGTAATGGTGCACCAGCGCACATTCGCCTTGGCCTGATTGCCCACGAAGATCCCGCCGCCAATGCCTTCGTCACCGGTATTCAGATTGTCGCTGATCGTGCAGTGGACGATGTCGACATGGGTGAACTCATCCTCGATGGCGAGTCCGCCGCCGTGACCGCTCGCGGTGTTCTCGATGATATCGCAGAACAGCAGGAGCACGTCGGCGCCCTCTTTAATGAGCAGCCCGCCACCAACTAAGTTGGTCCCCACATCGGTGACATTGCCCTGGAAAAGGCACTCTTCAAAACGGGCCTGTCCGCGGACGCGGGCTCCGGCGGCAAAGGGCGCGCCGTTGTCCAGGATATCGCACTGGTACAGATAGGCGTTGCATTCGAGGCCGACATCGATTCCGCTGCCGGTCTTCGATGCATTCTCGGTCATCACACACTGCAGCAGCTCCACCTCCGAATCGTTCAGGAGGATGATCGCGCCGTCGAAGTTGCTGGTCGCTTCGATGCGCTGGAAGGTCGCTTTCGTGCTATCACAGAGGATCCCCGCGCCGTATTCCGCAGCGAACCCTCGAGTTACGGTCAGATCCTCGATCACGAGATCTTCACAACCCAGGGCAAAGAATCCGCGCCCAAGCGAGTCGGGGTTGATGATCGTCGCACCGATGCCCGCTCCCCGAATGGTCAAGCCGGACTTGAGGACCGCGACACACAGGGTGCTGTCGTTGGGCAAGTTCGAGAAGTGGGTCACATCGTCGTAGTTGCCTGCGGCGATTTCGATTTCGTCGCCGTATTGGGCAGCATCAACTGCCTCTTGAATGGTCCCATACTGACTCGGAACCTGAAGTACGCTGCCGTCTGCGATCCCTGCCGAGACCAGCAAAACAAAAGCCAGGCAGCAAGTTGCTCTTACTGTCCGCATCCGTCTCCTCCTTAGGTGCCAGAACACAGAGTGGTGGAATCCATATAAGTATAGCACAGGCCCCGTCCGGTTGACGATTCCGGAGGCCTCCGGTGGCGCACTTCAGACCTACGGGGTTCCCGGCCATCCCCCCGGACCGCCCCTGGGCGGGCCCTACGACCGGCGGCGGCCCAGGGGTGTAACCCCTCACTCTTCCCTGCGTTTTAGCTGACCCTGGATTTCAGATTGGTA
>CAZTDY010000103.1:0-11955 GCA_964612295.1 uncultured bacterium
GGGCGCGCTTGGCGTTCCGCCTGGCGCAGACAGAGAACGTGGACCTCGCTATCTACGATGTCAGCGGACGCCTGGTGCGCTCGCTGGTGTCTGAGTCTTTGACCGCCGGTGAACACAACAGCACGTGGGAAGGCCTTGACGACAACGGCCAGCCCGTCGCCGGTGGAGTGTATTACGCGCGACTGCGGACCCAAGAGTGGACGCGAAGTCGCCCAGTGGTTTTGCTGCGGTAATACGACGAACGGTCGGCGCCTGTGGGGGAACTGGTGTAGGTGCCGCAGCAAAAACAAGGAAGGCCGCGCGGGTGGGGAACCCCCGCGCGGCCTTTCCACGTTTAGACGACTGCTATATCCCGCCGCCGGTGCTCGCCGCCTCGAGATACTCTTCGAACAGCCAGGTGGACAGATACCGCTCCCCGCTGTCCGGCAGGATCACCACGACGAGCTTGTCTTTCAGTTGGGGCCGGCGTGCGATCTCGACGGCCGCGTGAACGGCAGCCCCGCAGGAGATCCCCGCGAGGATACCTTCCTCGCGCGCGAGGCGGCGCGCCATCAGGCCGGCCTCGTCATTGGACACCTGGACGATCTCGTCGATGAGATCGGTCTGGAGCACGTCGGGCACGAAGCCGGCCCCGATCCCTTGAATCTTGTGCGGCCCCGGATCACCTCCCGACAACACCGGAGAGTGCACGGGTTCCACGGCGAAGGCTTTGAAGGATGGCTTCTTCTCTTTCAACACCTCGGCCACCCCGGTGATCGTGCCACCGGTCCCCACGCCGGATACCAGCACATCCGCGGCGCCATCCGTATCGCGCCAGATCTCCTCAGCGGTCGTCGTCCGATGAATGAGGGGATTGGCGGGGTTGTTGAACTGCTGCGGCAAGAACGAGTCCGCCAGCTGGCTGTGGATCTCCTCGGCCTTTCGAACGGCACCGGGCATCCCCTCCGCGCCGGGGGTGAGGACAAGTTCAGCACCGAAGATCAGGAGGAGCTTGCGACGTTCGATGCTCATCGTATCCGGCATCGTCAAGACGAGCCGATAGCCGCGCGCGGCGGCGGCGAAGGCCAGGGCGATCCCCGTGTTGCCGCTAGTCGGCTCGACAATGGTCATGCCGGGTTTGAGCTCCCCGGCGGCCTCCGCCTCGCGCAGCATCGAAACCCCGATCCGATCCTTGACGCTCGACTGAGGATTGAAGGACTCGAGCTTCGCCACGACCTGGGCCTGACACCCGGCGGTCACGCGGTTGAGACGGACGAGCGGAGTGTTGCCGATCAATTCGGTGACGTCTTTCGCGATTCCGGCCATGGTATCCTCCTAAGCTGGGGCGGGGCTCGGGGGCCCCACGGGCTACAGATGAGAGTGGGGTGCGGGATCCCGAGTGCTGGATCCCACACCCCATCGTCTCTGGTTGGTTGACCTGGAGAAGATTATATCCTACTATTCCCATAGGAACAAAGGGTTTTTGATCCAGACCAGCTCGGAAGCAGGATATCGACCATGCAGATCTCGACGAAGACTCGCTATGGAATGAGGGCAATCGCTGATCTAGCAGAGGGTTACCCCGATCGCGCCATCTCGCTTCGCGAGATCGCAAAGAGGCAGCGGATTTCCCACAAATACCTCGAGCAGGTCGCAGCGGTCCTCAAGTCCGCCGGAGTCGTCCGCTCGGTCAGGGGGCCGACGGGCGGGTATCTGCTGGCTCGGCGCCCGGGTGCCATCCCCCTCCGGGAGATCTTCGAGCTGCTCGAAGGACCCGTGGAACTCGTCCCCTGCACGCCGGGTGGCGAGCGCTGTGATCTGGAGGCGCAATGCCCGACCCAGTGGCTGTGGTCCGAGCTGAGCCAGGCGATGGCGACGATTCTCGGCGATCGAACAGTCCAAGACCTGTTGGACCGCGCGAGGGAGTTGAAGGGACGAGGAGGATTGGACTATGTCATCTGAGCATCTGGTCGACGTGCCCCAAGAGGTCCTGGCAAAGCAGGCGGCGTGCGAGGGAATCCTCCAAGAGCTGGGAAGTGTGTTGGTGGCATTCTCGGCCGGTGTCGACAGCACCTATCTTCTGGCCCTGGCAGTGCGCACCCTCGGTCGGGAACGAGCCGTGGCGGGCATGGGCATCTCCCCCAGCCTTGCAGGCCGCGAACGAGAGGCGGGACGGGCGTTCGCCGATCAGATCGGGGCCGACCTGGTGGAGATCGAGACCGGCGAGATGTCGAATCCGGCCTATCAATCCAATCCCGCCGATCGCTGCTACCATTGCAAGAACGCACTCTTCTGCAAACTGAATGAGGTTGCAGCCCAACGCGGCCTGCGCTCGGTCGTCAGCGGCGCCAACGTTGAGGACCGCGGCGATTTCAGGCCGGGCCTGAAGGCCGGAGACGAGCAGAACGTTCGCAATCCACTGATGGAGGCGGGACTCACCAAAGCCGAGATACGACTGCTATCGCGCGCACTTGATCTGCCGACCTGGGATAAGCCGGCGATGGCGTGTCTGGCCAGCCGGATTCCATACGGGGAATCGATCACCGACGAGCGCCTCGCGCGGGTCGAGGCGGCCGAAGCCCTTCTGAACGATCTTGGGTTTCCCGGAGCACGCGTCCGGGCGCACGATCGACTCGCTCGAATCGAGGTTGCTCCCGACCAGATCGAACGTCTGGCCGATGAGGAGGTTCGTTCGCAAATCCACCGCCGGTGTCGCGAGCTGGGCTTCCTGTACATCACGCTCGATCTCGAGGGCTACCGGCTTGGCAGTCTGAACGAGACGCTGAACCTGAGCTAGAACGCCGGTTTGATCCCCATCTCCTCGAGCAGGTGATGGGCGCCGTCCACGCGATCCATCACCCAGAGCATGTAGCGCACGTCGGTCGTGTCGTTCTTTGCCCGCAGCCTCCCCCGGCAGCTCGCTCGGGCCTCGTCCGGCCTGCTAATCCTCCATGGTGCAGCAGCAATCCCCTTGTTTCCCCAACGACCCCATGATGATTCCCGAGGCACATCCCACGCCCGCCCGAACCGTGATCGCCCCGGCCGGACAGTTGCGTGCGCAGGCCCCGCATTCCATGCAGGCGTCTCGATCCGTGATCTTGGCTTTGCCATCCTTCATCGCGAAGATCGCATGGGGACAAACGGCCACGCACATGCCGCAGCCGATACAGCCCGCCACCTCAAGCCTGAGCGTGGTTACGCCTGTGATGTAGTGCGACATCGGTCACCTCACAAAAAGCTGCACGATCCATAAGGCCGTGCCGACCGCCGCGGCGGAAATCTGCAGGGGAATGCTCACCCTCATCTCCCGTCTCACACCTGAGAGCGACGTGTAGGTCGACGCCCCGGTGAAGTTCATCGCCATGAAACTGCTGATCGTTGAGATGAGCAGGCACCACGCGATGGTCTCGAGAATGCCGCCCGCGCCGGCCGGCACCAACAGGCCTGCGCTGAGCGCGATCACCGCCACAAGGCCCCCCATCCAGGCGCCCTTCTCGGCAAATGCGCGTCCCGGCAGCCAAGGCAGGAGCAATGGGCTCAACACGCCTCCCGAGATGGTACCCGCAAACAGGAACAGCACCGCTCGAGCACCGCCCCGGACTGCCTGTTGAACGCTGTAGCCGCCCGGTCCCAATCCAGCGAGCAGAATGAAGACCGCCATCGCAACAAATGCGTACCGGCCCCATTGGAGCAGCTCCGCCGGCACGACCGCGAGACGGTCCATCCAGGGAAAGGTGACGCGCCGCATGGCGGGTGTCGTGACCTTCCCCGCGGCAAGAAACGGCTTGATGTCCCGGGCACGTACGGGGCCGTAGACCACCTTGAAGCCACTCTCGCGCCGCACCTCATGTGCGGCCACGCCCGGTGCGCCCAGCTGCGGAACGATGAGCTCACGGTGCGTGACGATCTCGTCGAGCCGCGTGGCGGCGACGCGCCGCACCAACTCTTCGGTCCCGAACGTTCCTTTGCCCGCCGCGCACCAGACGTTGATGCCTATTGTCTCGAGCACCAGGATCCAACCATCGAGCCCGCGCAATTCGTGGCGCAGCGTGTCGAAGGAGAGTTTGTAGTTGGCGGAGACGAAGACCGGTGACGACGGGGTTGGCGTTCCCACCCCGTAGAGCCCCGGGGCGATCCGGTAGTCCATGCGTCCGATGTTGAGCCGCACACGTACGGCCCCCAGGCGGTCCCGGCCAAGGAGATGGGTGGCAATCTGGGGGACGGCACCTGCGGCGGTCTGAATCTCGCCGTTGACTACATGGGGATGCGCATCTCGCAGCGGCGGATCCACGGCGTCGAGAGGCTGGCTCGCGATTGCCGATACAGACCCCGAGGAGCAGCAACCTTGCGCGGACTGCGAATCCGGGCCGGGCGCACAGCAAGGCCCCTTGTTCTCCGATCCGTTCACCCGGCCAGTCTACAGGGAGCCGCCGATCTAATCTACAGGCGTATACGGATCCCGAAGCCGAAGCACGGCGAGTCGGCCCCATATGCTAGAATCGGGGCGCGCGTTCCCCTCCAGTGACGGCTGCGGACGGTTTACACACGGAGGTTTCCATGTCACCCGCCCTGCTGATGAGCCTTCGTCAAGGAACTCGACGGATGTTCTTCCCCACGATCGCGGTGATGTTGCTCTGCACGCTCCTGTCGGCAGCCTGGGCCGGAGACACCTCGGACGGATACGAATACGTCATCATCGCACCGGACGAACCCGCGTTCCTGGCGTGGGCCGACAGCCTGCGGAGCTTGCGCACGATGCAGGGCATTTCCACCGGTGTGTTCGACACCGCTGAGCTCGGCTACACCTGGCAGGCGATCCGTGACTTCCTGGCCAATGCCTATTGGTCGTGGATCACACCCCCGGAAGCCGTCCTCCTCCTGGGTGACGTTCCGGAGTCCGGCGATCAGCCCGGCGTTCCCGCCCCGATCTGGGAAAACAGCTTCGTCTCGGACAATCTCTACGCTGATGTCGATGGCGATGGACTGCCGGACTTCGCGATCGCCCGCATGACGTCCCGCAACGAGATTGAGTTGTCCCACATGGTCGGCAAGGTATTGGCCCACGATCGTTGCCCCAGCCTCGACCCGGACTTCTATGATCGTCCAGTCTTCGCGTCCGGGTGGGCCCCGTACGGCAACAGCGTCATGCAGACCGAAACCTACCTCGGCTTCTTGAATGGGAGCCCGGCTTGGCCCCTCGGCGCGAGTACATTGCCACCTCCCCCGGCAGCGAGTGGCCGGATCCCGATTGGGTGGCCACCTTCGGTCCGGCCGGCCTCGGCTACCTGCCCGCGACCCCGGAGTATCTGACCGACTGGGGCGGCAGTGCCGCCCGGATCAACGCCGACATCAATGCGGGTACCTGCTTCGTTCTTCATCGCGGCATGGGCCAGATCACGGGTTGGGGAGATCCGCCCTACGATGCGGGAGATGTGGCGGGCCTCTACAACACATCCTACCCGTTCGTGTTCAGTCTGGAGGGGCTCTCGGGGAAATTCGACTATGCGGCCACCTGTCTCACCGAGGCGTTTCATCGTTCTCCGCACGGGGCAGTCGGGGTGATCTCCGCATCCGATCTGACCTACGCGACGGCGATGCAGCAGGCCGGGGTCTATCTGATCGACTGCCTGTGGCCAGACTTCCTTCCCGAGGCTGCAGCTTCGGAGGCGGAACGGCGCCCCGCATTCGCGTTGGCCGAGGCCAAGCACTGGCTGTCTGTCGATGGAAGTGCGGTGCCGCTGCAACAGAAGCGCTGGACCTATCACGTGCTCCACAGTCACGGAGAGCCCTACACGGTCCTGCACGACCGGGTGCCGACACCTCTCATGGTCAACCATGCGGCCTACTGCCTGGGGGGGAGTACCGAATTCACGGTCGAAGCCGACCCGGGTGCTCGAATCGGACTGACGATCGATGGCGTATTGATCGGCACGGGTTTCGGCACGGGGGCGCCGCTGCCGATCCCTCTCGACCCGCCCCCGCTGAGCGGGCAACTGCGCGTGGTGGTCACCAAGGCCAATCATCTGGGGTATGACGCGCGGGTGCCCATTTGGGATGCGAGTGTGGCCGACCCCGCACTGGTGCTGGGTTCTCCCATATGTCGGGTTCTGTGGGCAGGCCCCAATCCGACTCGCGGTGCGTTTCGAGCCAAGCTGTTTCTGGAAACGAACTCCAACCTTCGCTGTGAACTCTTCTCGGTCAGCGGAGTGTTGCAGCGCAGCGTAGCTCTCGGGCCCCTATCCGCGGGTTTCCATGAGATCTCCTGGGATTGCCGCGACCAGCGGGGGCAGGAATTGAGCCCAGGCTTCTACTTCCTGCGATTCACAGCCGGCAATGATCAGGTCGGGCGGAAGCTGCTCAAGCTGAGATGATCGCCTTGATGTGATCTCCTCGGCCATCACTTGATGATGACGAACTGGCCCCTCCCCATCACGCCTTCGGCCACCTGCAGCTGGCAGTAGTACAGCCCGGTGGGCAGCTCGGCGAGTGCAAAGCTCAACGTATGCTCGCCGGCCGCTCGGGGAAGACCCAATCGGCGCCCGACAAGACGCCCGCGAACGTCAAACAGGCTCAGCTCTGCTACACCCGAGATCGACGCTTGATAGCGAAGGCTGCCGCGCAGGGAGACGGGAGACGTGATGTTGAGCAGGCGGGTCATTGCCGGGCTCGACGTTTCCGGTAAGACAATGGCTGGGTCTGATGACGCCCCTACCGCATCGACGATTCCGTAGCCATGCACATAGAGTGGATCGTAGGTTCCGTGCTCCAGGAAGTAGTCCGCCGTCATGAAGAGCCGCTCGCGCATCTCGGCCACAGTCCAGTCTGGGTGTAGTTGCACAAGGCAAGCAACAGCGGCGCAAACCAGGGGCGTCGAAACCGACGTGCCGCTGACACTCGTGTAGCCCGATGCGGCATCGACCGCCACCGTCCAGGTGTTCTGACCACGGGCAAGAATCTCCGGCTTGTTCCGTCCATCCGCCGTCGGCCCGTCGCTGCTGAAGCCGGCAATGGTCCCGTTGAGGTCCACAGCACCACAGGTAAGGACGTCGAACGCGTCGGCCGGCGCCACGAGGTGGGACGTCGAGGGATTCCCGTCATGCCCTTCATTGCCGGCACACTGGCAACAATGGACGCCGTTCGCGGTAGCGATGTTGAAGGCCTGCGCCATGATGGAGGTGACCCCGTCCAGCTCCCCTTGCTCGTACCAGTAGGCAAGTAACGAGGAGGTGGCCACATCTCCCCCCTGCGCCTCGATGAACTCCAAGCCCGCGGCGAACCAATCCTCCTCCAGTGGATATTCAGATCCGGCATCCTCGGCCTTGGCCAGCACAAAGCTAGCGTCATAGGCCCCGCCGATGAATTGTTCAGGCTCGTAGGCGCCCATGGTTCCGAGAATCAGGGTACCGTGATGATGTTGAGTGGGCGGATCGCCCGGATCGATGTCCGCGTTGCCGTCGTCATTCACGAAATCCCATTCAGCCAGGACCGTGAGCGGACGGTCGGGATGGTGGAAGGCCACGTGATCGCGCTGAAACCCGGTGTCGAGGACCCCGATGATGACCCCACTTCCAGTGTATCCAGCTTCATGCAGGGCGATGAGACCGATCTGCTCGAGTTGAGCCTCTGCGTAGCCATAGTCGGTTTCCCTGCTCTCGCTCTGGGCATCCTCCGGAGACGATACACCTGGGTTTGGGACTACCCTGCCCCGCTTCACAGGCTCGACGCTACGCACAAATGACAGGGCCACGATTGCCTGACGCTGCGGCCCCGTGATCCGTGCACTTACGGCGTTGAGCCACCGACTCTCGATCACCAGCTCTGCTCCGGTTGAGCGAATCGCTTCCACGTATTGCGGGGCCAACGGCAGGTCGCGTTCGTCGAATAGCCCTTCAGCTGTGCGCCGCGAGCGGCGACGCTCAACAGCCCGCTGGTGATAGCACTCGGCCAGCCCGTCAATTGCCTGGCGAAGAGCTTCTACTGACGAGTGACCCTTGTCGGTGAAGTAGACCCAATGCTTCCCACCGGGATCCTCGTGGTCCGGCAAGACCGCAGGGGGTAACGGTGTCGTGTTCGCGTTCGCAACGTAGATAGTCTGCAGGATCGCAAGGATGAACCACCTGAGGTGAAATGAGCGGGACATGCGTGACCTCCGCGCCGGACGATCGAGAGCCTGTGGATGAACACAAGGGTACCATATCGAGCATCCCTCCACGCGGCCTCGAGATCACAGTGGACGGGGCAGGCCCATGCCTGCCCCATCCTCAGAGGCGGATCTACTGCGAGACCATCACGGACCCGGTCGGGAATCCGACGGCGCTGTTGCCCATCGCATAGGTCGTGTGGTCGGCTGCATCAGCCGCCACCTGCCCGACCAGGGGCTTGAAGGTGAAGGGGCCGGGTGAGCATCGGTAGGCTGGGGAGCGCCCTCGAAGTCGTCCCACCTGGAGAGAATGAAGCTGCAGGCGCTTAAGGACGCACCAATCCCTGCCCCGTAACACCTGCATTTACAAATTGTTAGCCATACAGCTTGAGAAGACGCATCAACAGGTCCGCCTTCCCGCGCCCCCCACATCCACCGAATGTCCTCGATATTCGCAACCCGGTCGCAACCAACAGCGCGAAGGGAGGGCATATGAAACAGTACAGATTGATCTGGGGGCTCATGACGGTCGCTTTGACCGCCATGCTCACGAGCGGACTGGGCGTCAACGACGCAGGAGCAACCATCCGCTACGTGCCGAATCCGTATCCAACCATTCAAGCGGGGATCGATGCCTGCGCACCGGGAGACACGGTGCTCGTCGACACGGGGGTCTACACGGAGAACATCCACTTCCCCGTCGCTGCCTTCGACATCACCGTCGCGAGTACCTACCTGATCACCGGCGATGAGGGGCTCATCGACCTCACCGTCATTCAGCCAGCCATGATGGACATACCGGTGGTGAGCTTGGGCACCGGTCAGACCCGCACAAGCGTCCTCTGCGGCTTCACGATCCAGAACGGGATGGGGCTGCAGGGTCACGGCGTTGCCTGCTTCGCTGCGAGTCCGACGATCGAACACAACACGATCACGAACAACTGCCCGGCGTTCGACGGCGGCGGAATCTTCATCGATTCGGGTGATCCGGAGATCCGCTACAACAACATCTGGGGCAACTGAACGGAGAACATCGGCCACCAGTCTGGTGGCGCAGGAATCTTCGTGCTGAACGGAGCCCCCGACATTCACCACAACAACATCAATGGCAACTGGGCCGGATTCGAACCGAACTGGGGCGACGGGGGCGGTATCTGTGCGCTCTTTGGAGCGCCGATCATCCGCGACAACATCATCGCGGGGAATGTCGCTCAGTTCCGGGGCGGCGGCGTCTTCTGCGAGCATTCCGACCCCGTGATCACCGACAACGAAATCTACAACAACGCCGCGATCACCTACTACGGGGGCGGCATCGCCAGCCGCAATTGTTCCTCGGTGATCGAGCGCAATACGATCTACAACAACAGCGGCGGCGCATACGGCGGCGGGCTCTTCTACTGAATTCCCGGCATGGACTCCAGGTGTGGAGACCAAGATGTGGCCACCGTTCGCGAAGGCACTCCGCCGAGCACGCGGAACGATCCTCGGATTCTCGACAATCAGATCTACGACAACAGCAGTATGACCGCCGGCGGGGGGATTCGATTCTGCTATTTCTATGGCAGTATTCCACGCCCGCGCGTCGAGCGGAATGTGATCCGGGACAATGAGTCGGTCGAGGGCGGGGGGATCATGTGCTACGAGGCCGACAGCCTCGAGATGCACGACTGTGTGATCTACAACAACACCGCGACAAACCGCGGCGGTGGGTTGATCACCACCGCCGATACGATGGAGCCCTTCATCGGGCTCTATAACTGCACGGTCGACCACAATGAGGCCTCGACCGGGTTCGATCCTCCCGCAGGGGGCGGGGTCTTTGCCGCGGTGGGCGAGGTCGAGTTGATCAGCACCATTGTGGGTTCCAATACAGGCGGCGGACTGGTGAGCGACACGGGGGCACCGGGAGCGACCATCACGTCGGACTACTGCGATGTGTGGAACAACACCGAAGGCGACTACTTCTCGTGTGCACCCGGGCCGCACAGCATCTCGGCGGATCCGCAGTATTGCACTGATGACACCCAGGCTCCGTGGTACTGCATTCACGAGACCTCGCCCTGCAACGGCACGGGCCACAACGGGGATGACATCGGTACGGGATGGGTCGCCTGCTACACGGCCGAGTCGGTGGTCTTCTATGACAACTTCAGCGATCAGGATGATGACGGCTGGATCGTCATCGAGGAATGGCCCGACCAGGTCGAGGTGGAGGCCGGAGAATATTCGATGTACTCGATCTCCACGAGCGCCCACAGCTATGTTTCGGGACTGGATCAGGACGATCTCGAGTTCAGCGTCTGGATGAAGGCGCTGGACACCGAGCTGGGAGGTGAGACGCGTTTCTTCTTCCGCCTGCAACCCGACCTCCTGACCTGGTACCACGTGGGCATCGAAACGGAATCGCAGCGCGGAACTCTATACCGGGTCGATCATCTGGGGGCCACCACTCTGGCGGAGTTCAACGTCCCGGTCATCGTCGATCAATGGTATCAACTCACCATCGCTGCGGTGGGACCGCGCTTGGAGGCCTGGTGGCAGTTGCCTGAGCAGTTCCCCCTGATGCTCTTCGAGGTCGAGGATCCCCTGCCGCTCGCGGGCGGCACCGTGGGGCTGGGCGTGGCCTGGCTCGAGTCTGGCGGAGACCGCGGCGCCCAACACACGCACTTCGACCGGGTGATGGTGCGAGAGGATCGCACCTATGCCGACGCGCCGGACTGGCCACAGCAGGCGGCGGAGTCGGGAATCGGGCCCTGGGTCCGAACCTCACCGAATCCATCCCGCGGAGCGGTGACCTTCACGTTGGAGGCATCCGGAGGTCCCGCCCACGTGCACCTCTTCGACATGCAGGGCCGTCTCCTGCGCACAATGGACGTTGAGACCCAGGGCGGCACCCCGGCCTCGATGTATTGGGATGGCCGGGATGATGCGGGACGTCCCGTCGCAAGCGGGGTCTACTCCTGGCGATTGCAGGCTCAACCGGCGGGCGATGTTCGGGGGCATGTGATCATTCTGCGATAGTGACAGGGACTCACCGGTCCCTCCTGCCGAGAGACCGCGGCCGTCACCGCACGTCGGTGATGGTCGCGGTCGTCTGCGCCCCAAACCTCAACCTCTGAAGTAGATTGGCGATTTCGGACAAGGGTCCCCCAGCCAACGAGGCGCGACCTGGAGATCTCGCCAATCTCAACATCCTTGCCCAGGCTACCGATCTATTCGTGGGGACGAGAAGGACCTGGTTCCCCCACTGCCCACTTGCAGGCGTCGGATCGGGATCGGGTCACCTCACCACGAGGAGTCATGCGGAGGGGATCCACGATGGCGGATGAGTTTGCGGAGTGGAGGACCACCTACGAGGTCGGCATCCCTGAGATCGATGAGCAGCATCGCCGACTGGTCGACATGATCAATCGGCTCTATGGAAGTTTGGTGGATCAGCACCTAGATCGATTCGACCGCGCAGAGAGTTTTGACGAAGCAGTCCATGAAGTCGTCAGCTACATCAAGCAACACTTCGCCGACGAACAGGCAATCATGAAACGCATTGACTATCCGGGGCTCCATGCCCAGAAGGAGTTCCATGTCAGTTTCGTAGAACGCGTGGTTGCCGAGGCGAAGCAGTTCGATTCCGGCGATAACCTGGCGCCGAATCCTTTTGTACGCTTCCTGCGCGACTGGCTACTGCAACACATCGCAATCGAAGATCGAAAGATCGGATTCTACATGCAGGAGATTGAAGCCCGGCGCAAGTCAGCCTGACCTACGCTGCGTCTTCGTCCCCACATCCCGACCGGATCGTCTCCCGCATGGGCCGGCACCGGGGAACTCGGTACCTA
>CAZTDY010000104.1:0-11943 GCA_964612295.1 uncultured bacterium
CCTTGCGGCCAAGACCCGATCGGTCGTAATCTTAGCCCCTGCTCAGCTTCCTCCAGCCCCCTCGGGGTGTCATATGACACTATCGAACCACCACCACCGGGCGGGCCCGATCACCCATTGCAGGATCCCGCCGATAGAAGTAGACGCCGGCGGGAACGGCCTCGCCCAGTGCGTTCCGACCACAGGCTCGATACCGGCAATGCGAACAGGATGATGGCTGAAAATCAGCCACGAAATGGATGATTTCCAACCATGACAAGACCCGTGAGATTCCCTTCCCCGCAGGCCCCGTGAACTCAGCTCGCCGACAGCTAAGGCCGCAAACGCCCTCGCGCCAACAAACTCTCGGCCAGGAGCATGAGGAAGGCGATGGTGAGGCACAGCCGCCACAGCTCGCGCCCGTAACGGGCCTCGAGAACCTGGCGGCTCAAGGTTTCGCCGGGAGCAAGCGTCGTGGCATCGCTGCCGAAGAGGAGCGGGAGTTGTTCGCTGTCGATCGGCACAAGATCCGATTCGCGCGTGTCGACGTTGACGGCCAACGGCGTGATGAGCGGGGTGGCGCCGGCACCGAGCCGATAGAACCCCGGCTCCGGCACGATGGACGTCTGCAGCACGGCGCCGCGATCACCTAACACGACATCGACCGGAAGCTCGATCCCGCGCGGTCCCGTGCAGCGGAAGTTCTCTCTCTCGAGTTCGGCGGAGAGCGGATGGTTCAGCGGCGCTCCCACCGTCGGCTCCTGGCCGCCTACCCTGCCGCCCAGAATGAGATGCAGAAGGCCACGGTGGAGAAACGGCAGATAGGAGGCGCTCGTGGGGAAGTCACTCCATTTCAGATCTAATGATGAGGAGAAAAGCAGAATGCCCGGCTCTTCGAGAAGCGCCGGATACCCCCCCGAGAATTCCGCGAGAATGCGGGTCTCGTCACCGGGTCGGACTTCCAGAATCCGCTGAAACCGCGCGCTGGAGAGGGCCTCTCCCGGCGAGACGGGGAATCCCTCGAAGATGTCATGCCCGGTGACGGCGGGCCGCAGAGAGAAGTGCGCTTCGCTTCGCAAGTCTCCGAGGACATTCTCGATGCGAAGACCGGCCAGACGGGGCAGGATCTGGGTGTTGTACATGCGCGCATCGACGCGATCTCCCAGGGCGATGAAGATGCTTCCGCCCTCGGTGCGATAGCGCTCCAGGCTTTCGATGGCCGATGCACTCAGGCGACCCACATTCAGCAGCAACACCGCATCGGCGCTGATCTCTCCCTGCTGCCCGAGATCGCTGTCAGGCACCATCGTGACCTCGAACAGACGGAGCGCTTCACCGGACGACTGCTCTTCGCCACCCGACCGAGAAGACCCGCCGGCCCCCTCCGCCGCCTCGGCGATGTTGCGAAGCTGGGTCACGCCCCCCCAGGGATCGAGGGCCAGCACGGGATAGGTCACCTCCGCGAACACCTCCAGGTCGGCCATCGGCCCGCCGGTGACGATCATCACCTGGAACCGATTAGTGGCGGTCGTATTGAGATAGCGCGTGTTATCGATCTCAAGCAGATCGGTTCCCGAGGTGATCATCAGGAGTCCTTCGGGAGGCGCTTCTTCGATCGAAACCACCGTCTGCGTGACGGCCCCGGCATCCACATTGACAAACCCCTCGGCGAGGAGTCGGCCGTCATCTCCGCCGAGCACCTGGACCACCTGTCCCTCGATCAGCGTATCACTGTAGTTGCGAAGGCGGGCAGTTATGCGACCGCCGGCTCCGCCCGGGTCGCGTTCAAACAGCGCCCACACCAACGCGAGGTTGGGGCTGCTGGGGGCGACCACCGGCATGAGATAGACACGGGACTCTGGGGGAATCGGCACAAGGGCGGGCAAGACGGTGTCCGCCGGCGCATCGGAGGCCCGCCCCAAGCTGTCCGCCGAGCTGCGCGCTCCCACCCCGCGCAGAATCTCCTCCATCTGATTCTGCTGGAAATCCGAGATGACGAAGATCTCGCGGTTCAGCGTGTTGGCGGAGGCCAGAATGGAATAGACCCGCTCCAGCGCGGGAATCAGATTGGCCCTCGTGGCCCGCGGGCGAGCGCGGAGGATCTCGTCTCGGAGAAGCTGCGGATCACGCACCGTGCTTTCATAGGGGACTCGCAAGGGCGACGAAGCAAAGACCAGGACCGCCCGATCGCCTTCCTCGAGTAGATCGATCACCTGAAGCGCGCGTTGCCGCGCCTCCTCGAAACGCGTGGGGGCCGACATCCCGGACGCGCCGGCATCGACGGGCAGCAGGCCCCCCGGGTCAAGCCGGGCGCCCATGCTGTAGCTGTCGTCGAAGATGATGGCCACCGTGGATGAACCACGCTTGCTGTGGGCGCCGGCCCCGTGCCAGACGGGGCGGCTCAGCGCCAAGGCAAGAAAGGCGATGGCCAGCGTGCGGAGCGCCAACAGCAACCACTGACGCAGTCGCATTCGGCGGATCTTGCGCTTGGTGATCTCATCGAGCAGTTCCAGATGCGAGAAGGGCCGCTCGATCGCGCGGCGCCGGCTGAACAGGTGGATCAGGACCGGAAGCGCCGCCGCGGCGAGGGCCGTCAGGAATGCGCCGTTCAAGAAAGTGAAGGGACCCATTAGTGCAGTCTCCGGCGCTTCTCGAGATAACGCAGCAGGGCGACGTCGAAGGGCGTGTCGGTCCGCAGCTCAACGTAGTCGATCGAGTGTTCCGCGCAGACGCTGCGATATCGTTTGCGCCACGCATCCATCTGCGACCGGTACTCCTGGGCAAACTCCCACGGCGTGGTGCTCAGCCTCTCGCGCGTCTCCATGTCGATGAAGACCGTCTCCTCCTGGAAGGGGAAATCGATTTCGGCCGGATCCAGGAGATGGAACACGACCACCTCATGTTGACGGTGCCGGAAATGCTTGAGTCCGGTGAGCACGTCCTCGGGCCGGTCCATGAGGTCGGAGATCAGGATCACGAGCCCGCGCCTGTTCAATCGATCGGCCAGATGATGAAGACTGCTGCCGATCCGGGTCCTCTTGCCTTGTTCCGCCTCGCGCGCTTCCTTCAACAGGCCGGTCAGCTCACTGAGCAGAACCCTCAGGTGGGTGCCCACGCTTCGCGAGGGAACGTACTTGCGGATCTTCTCATCGAAGGTCAACAGCCCGACCGCGTCCTGTTGCTGAATCATCATGTAGGCCAACGCGGCCGCGAGGTAGACGCCGTACTCCAGCTTCGGCAGGTATTTCTCATCCGACCGGTAGGCCATCGAGGAACTGGCATCCATCGTCAGATAGGCGCGCAGGTTGGTCTCTTCTTCGAACTCCTTGATGAAGAACCGATCGCTCTTCGCGTAGACCTTCCAGTCGACGCTCTTGATCGGATCGCCCGGCATGTAGGGACGGTGTTCTGCGAACTCCACACTGAATCCGTGATAGGGACTCTTGTGCAAGCCGGTGATAAAGCCCTCGACGACCAACCTGGCGATCAGATCCAGGCGGCGCAGCTTGCTGACCAGATAGGGGTCGAGCAGGGCGCGATCTTCGGTCCGACGAGACACTCGTTCACTCCCCTACTTCTGATCCGGTTCGGGAACCGACTCGAGCAGCTTGGCGATGATATCGTCCGGCTTGATGCCGTCGGCTTCGGCGTTGAAGTTGGTCACGATGCGATGGCGCAGCACGGCGGGGGCAACCGAACGGATGTCCTCAGCCGATGGGGTCTCCCGGCCACGCAGGATCGCCCGCGCTTTCGCGCCCAGCACCAGGTACTGCGACGCACGCGGTCCCGCGCCCCACGCAACCCAATCCCGCACGAACTGGGGCGTAGCCTCCCCCGGGCGGGTCGCCCTGGAGAGCCGCACGGCGTAGCTCACGATGTGATCGGACACAGGAACACTGCGCACAATCTTCTGCAGCCGGACGATGTCCTCAGCGGCGAGCACCCGGTCGACCTCGGCGACTTCGGCTCCGGTGGTGCTGCCGACGATCTCGCGTTCCTGGCTTTCGTTGGGGTAGTCCACGAAGATGTTGAACATGAATCTGTCGAGCTGCGCCTCCGGGAGCGGATAGGTCCCCTCGAGCTCGATCGGATTCTGGGTCGCCAGCACGAAGAACGGCAGATCGAGTTTGAAGGTTTGGCCGGCGGCGGTCACCTCCTTCTCCTGCATGGCCTGCAGAAGGGCCGCCTGCGTCTTGGGGGGCGTCCGGTTGATCTCGTCGGCCAACACCAGATTCGCGAAGACCGGCCCGTGGAGGAACTTGAACTCCCGCTGCCCGGTCGCGCGATTCTCCTCGAGAATCTCGGTTCCCGTGATGTCCGAGGGCATGAGATCAGGGGTGAACTGGATCCGGTTGAACTTCAGATCCAGGACCTGGGCGAGGGTCGAGATGAGCAGCGTCTTCGCCAGGCCCGGCACGCCCACCAGCAGGCAGTGTCCATCAGCGAACAGCGCCAGCAGCAGCTCGTCGATCACCTGGTCCTGGCCGACGATCACCCGCCGGATCTGCTCGAGAATCTTCTGTCGCGCGGCGGCCAGCTCATCGACCATCGCCGCGGCGTGCGGTGTGCTCATGCTCGTTACTCCTTGGAATCCTAGGGCCCGGAGGGTGCCCTCCACAGACACAATATTGGCGCCGAGTGTACCTTGCCGATGTCCCGGACGCTACCTATCCCAACAACTACTTACGGGCGAGGGGGTTCCCGAAGTTGCCCGCCAAGGAGAGAATCGGTGCTGAATGGCAGCGCTGCGGCTCAATCGAGGCGAAACCTGGCTTTCAGCGCCCCCCAGCTGGTCGGGCGTGAGGGAGTGCCGCCACAACCCACCTCCCAGGCGCCGATGAGATCGCACTCCTCGTTGGGTGGCGAGAACGGCGCGCAGGGCGAGGACGCATCCAAGTGGTAATCGTCGTCTGCGCAGAAGAGCGGGTCGGCGGAGATGTTGCCATCTGTCTCGTACTGCTCTTCGATGCAGCCCACCCAGTCGCCGCCCTCGTTGCCGTAGAGATCGGCGCACTCGAAGGTCACACTCGAAGCGCCATCGCAGGCGACCGCGGCGCCTCCTTCGGTCCAGGCCAGGATCGAGTTCGTGAAGATCGGCCCGGAGCCTTCGTAGGTTGCCACCGCCGCTCCACCGAAGGTGACGCAGGAGACGATCGTGCAGTTTCCGAGCACGGGGGATGCGCCCCGGCAGTGAACTGCCGCTCCCTCCGCGGCCTCGTTTCCACTGAAGGTGCACCACTGCACTTCGGGTGTGGAGTATAGACAATAGAGGCCGGCCCCTTGATTGGCCGAATTGCGGTCCAGGATACAGTGCGATAGCAGTGCCTCTCCGTCTCCGCTGATGTAGACCCCTCCGCCCACATGCGCCGAGCTGTTCTCCGTGAAGATACAGTCTGTAAGCGTGGGAGATGCTTCCACGCTGAAGAAGCCGCCGCCTTCGGACTCGGCAACGTTACCTTCGAAGTGGCACCCTGTCAGAACTGGAGGGGAGTCGAAGCAGTACATCCCCCCACCGTGACCGGAGCGGTTGCCCTCGAAGATGCAGTCGGTGATCTCCACCGCGCAGTCTCGATAGACGCAGATCCCTCCACCCAGCGGCGACTCGTTGTTTGTGAACGTGCACCCTTCGATCCTGGGGGTGGCGTTGTAACACCGAAGCCCGCCGCCATAGATGTCGGCGACATTGCCCTCGAAGAGACAGCCGATGATCTCGGGGCTCGTTCCCGAGGCGCAGTAGACTCCCCCCCCCAGCTCGTCGGCGTGATTGTCCACAAAGCGGCAATCCTCGATGCGCGGGCGGGATCCGGCAATAAAGCGGATCGCGCCGCCATGGAAGTTGGTATGCCCACCCGTGATGGTGACGCGTGATAGAACGCTGGCCTCGGTTTCACCCGATTGAAACTTGAAGCCGCGATGCGGATCCGAAGACGATCCTTCGCAGTCGATCACGCAAGACTCCGCCTGGCCCGATTGGGATCGCACCGTGACCGCCTTGCCCCAGTAGTCGAGATCGCGGTTCCCCTCACCCGTGAAGGTGCCGTCGCCCAGTTCGAGGATGTCGCCGTCCTCGGCGGCATCGAGCGCCGCCTGGATCGTCGCGAAGTCGCCCGAGCCATCCGGTTCGACCAGATAGGTCGCCGCCTGGGCGGGCGCCCAAAGAAACAGGAGTGTCAGGAGAAGGCGAAGTCTCATTCGGTTTCCCAGACGGCAGGGTTTCATGATTGCTTGTCAGTATAACAGGACGCGGAGATCATAGCTCGTCCACTTGCAGCCAGTGGTTCTCCAGGGTGAACAGGCGATCCTCCAACTCCGCCAGATGGGCGGTCGCTTCCCCGAGAAACTCGTGATCAAGCGTGGTCACGGGCTCGAGCGACGTAGCCACGCGCATCACCTCGATAGCCTCCCGAAAACGTTTCATCTCCTCCAAGGTGAGCGCCAGGACGTAGTGGTTGTAGACGGTTCCATCCTGCAACCTGATCGCACGGCGCAGATACCATTCGGAATCTTCCAGGGATGCAGTCGGCAGGCGCCCGGCGAAAGCCCTTGCCAACAATCGCTCAATGCAGCTCAGCTTGCAGAGCCGATAGTTGAGAACGCCCAGGAGCAGGTGGGCCATCACGTCTGTGGAGTCCGCCACGAGGGCCGCCCGGCAAAGCTCGTCCATCCGGCGAACCCGCGCGACCTTTTCAGAATTCGCCCCATACTCAGCCAACTGACCGTTGGCCAGCGCGAGCCGCGAGAGCCAGGCCGCTTCCTCGCCGTGCTCATGCCGGGTGCTCAGAAGGAGGCGCTCGGCGAGGCTGCAATAGACGGGAATCGAGTCCTCGGGCGCAACAAAGGACCGTTCGAGCAGCCCATCGACGACCGCGAAATCGCAGGCAATTGCCCGATGACAGGCGGCAGACTCAGCTCGGCAAACCGGCGTCGGGCCGGACACAGCTGCTGCCAGCGCCCCCAGGAGGAGGCCCATGACCAGCACTGGCCTGCCGCACAACGGCCGATGGCTCCTACTCATACGCCCCCCTTACGGGTGGTTGCGCTTTCTTGCCCTCCTCAGCCTGCAGGAATCGCGCACATATATAATGAGTGAACTGTCCGCAGACTATTTTACTACACCGGCCGCGGGGGATTGGCTGGGCTCAGCCAGATCGGCGGCTCCTGATCGGTCAATTTGGCCCCTTCCACCACCGGCCCATTTGTGGAACACTCCTAGCTTGGTTTTGCCGGCCACGGATGCGCCCGCGCCCCGTGCGAAGCCCGGGAGGGGGTTGCCCGGAACCCAACCCGGCGTCGCGCGGTACGTTTGTACGCAACAAAGAAGCGGTCCGCGACGCGATCGCCGCGCAGCGCACGCAGGTGGACGGCAGGTTCGCGAACGACAGGATGAGGAGGTTGATGATGTCAGTGCGCAGGTCCAGTGACACCCCAGCATATTTGCGTCCGTCTCGAATCACGACGGCGCTGGGGGGACTTCTTCTTCTCCTGTCCTGTCTGACTCTGCCGGCGTGGGCCAACCTGGGCGACCTCCCGGATGAGGAAGCAACCACGGTCAAGGTGAGGGCCTACCTTTCCCACAGCGCCATGCCGGCCGGCGGTACCGGGACGGTTCTCGTCACGCTCGACATCCCCAGCGAATTTCACATACAGGTCAACGACTTCCTGGACATCTTCGCCTTGGAGGATGCTCCGGTCGAGATGTCACCCGTGCAATACACACCCAACGGCATCTGGGGCGAGGAAGAGGAAGGCGTGCTCAAAGACCGCACCTCGATTCGCTCATCGTTCAAGATCAAGGATGGTACCCCCGAGGGCGAAGCCGGCTTCGTTCTCTACGTGGGCTATCAGGGCTGCTCTGAAGGACCGGTCTACGCCTGTTTCCCGCCCGAGGAGATCGAGGTCAGCTTTCAGCTGAACGTGCTCCCCGGCGGTGGCGAAGCGATCGCCGCAAACGAGACCGTCTTCGCGGCCAACCCTGCCGGGGGCGGCGGATCCGCCCCTGAAGAACTGGGCGAAGCCGGTGCGACCGAAGAGACCGCCGGCGCGGTTGTGGAGGAAGAGGAAGGCCTGCGCGGCTTGATCAAGCGCGAGCTCGCCAAGGGTTCGCTGCTGGCCTTCATCCTGATCTTCCTGGGCGGGATCGTCTCGAGTTTCACACCCTGCGTCTATCCGATGATTCCGATCACGATCAGCTACGTCGGCGGCCGAGCGAGCACAAAAGCGCACGGCTTCTTTCTTTCGGTCTTCTTCGTATTGGGTCTGGCTCTCACCTACGCGGTTCTCGGCCTTCTGGCCGGCGCGGCCGGGTTGGGTTTCGGGGAGTTGATGCAGAGCCCGATTGCGATCGGCATCGTGGCGGCCATCTTCATCGCGATGGGCGCCAGTATGCTGGGGCTGTTCGACATCGTCGTGCCGTCCAGCGTCACCACCGGAATGACCACCGCCAGCGCGGGCAGTGGTGGATCGAAGGGCGGCGGCATCATTGGCGCGATTCTCATGGGCGCCACGACGGGATTGGTGGCCTCGCCCTGTGTGGGACCGATTCTGATCGTCCTTTTGACCTTTGTCGCAGAGACCGGCAACCTGTTCTTGGGATTCTGGATTCTGTTCACCTTCGCCGCAGGCTTGGGGATGCTCTTCCTCGTCCTGGGCACCTTCTCCGGAGCGATTCAGAGCCTGCCGGGCGCGGGTAGCTGGATGGACACCGTCAAACACGGCTTCGGCGTGATCCTCCTCGGTATGGCGATCTTCTACTTGAAGGGCATTCTGGATCCGGGTCTGACCCGGTTGATCACGGGCGTCTACTTAGTCATCGTCGGTGTCTTCACCGGCGCGTTCCACCCCTTGCCGGCCGAGCCCACGTGGAGCAGCCAGTTCCGTAAGGCGCTCGGGATGCTCGTCTTCATCGCGGGTGTGATCGTCTTCGTGGCCTGGATGCTGACCGTGGTCAACCTGCCGATGCTGGCGGCCGCACCCGGCGCGGCGGTGGGCGCCGACGCTCACGGAGGACGGGCCGAGCCGGAGTGGCTGGTCTGCAATGAACTCAATCCGGCCGATCAGGAGCTTCTCGCCCAGGCGGCCGCGGAAGGCAAGCCGGCGATGCTCGACTTCTGGGCAACCTGGTGCGCAGCCTGTATCGAACTCGATCACAAGACCTGGTCGGATCCGGCCGTTTACGCGGAAGCAGCGCGTTTCATGCCGATCAAGATGGATGGGACCAACAGCAGCGACTACAAGTCCGAATCCGACGGCCGCTACGGTGTCTTGGCCGGCGCCCGCCCGACCGTGATCTTCTTCGACAGCCAGGGCAACGAAGCGAGGCGTTTCACCGGCTTCAAGGGGCCGGAAGATGTGCTGGAGATCATGAAGTCGGTCCACTAGGGTCTGTTCAGACGAGTCCGTGACCAGTCTTGACTGCTCTCTGTGGAGGTATCGATGGATCACCTCACCGGCCGATTCTCTGTGCTCCTCCTATCCCTTCTTTGCGTGACTCTCCTTCTCTGTGCCTGCTCGTCATCGGTCCCCCGCCGACGGGGCGGCAAACTCTCTGATGCAGCCACACAAGCGGCCAAACCGCCCGAGGAACAGGAACGTGTCCGGTCCGAGCGGACCCGAACACGCGATGCGGATGATGAGGAAGAGGATGAGCGGGTGTACATCAGACATCACGTCGCCCCGGTCATGATTCACCTCGCGCGCGGAGCCCAACCCAACACGGTCCCCAGGTCCTTCGGACAACCCACACCATCACCAGGAGAAGAGGATCCCTACACGCAGCGGTATCACCGAGGTTTCCTTCTCTCCTACGACTGGACTCACATCGCGAGCAACGAGCTTGATCCTTCCCAGTATCTCACCGTCGGCTACAGCGATTTTGTGATGAGCCGCGTGCGCGCATTTCTCGGACTTCACCTGGGGCTGATGGAAGGCGGACCGAACACCCTCGTGGCGGACGGGATGACCAACCTCAGACAGATCGGCCTGGAGGGAAACGTCCGCCTCTACCTCACGCCCGATCACACCTTCATGGGTCTGTACGGTGTGCTGGGACTGCGCTGGGGCGAACTCATGTGGGATTACCGGAATCCCATTCACGTCCAGGGTGAGTCGGATCCAATCTCCGGTGATCAGGTACAACTCTGGTCCCCCTACATCGGCGCGGGTATCTCTCTCATGCAGACCGATCTTATCCATATCGGCATTCGCGGCGCCGTCGGGCTTCGATTGCCGTACGGCATCACGGAGGAGGGATTCGACAACGACGTCTTCCCCTTCGCCGGATTCCAGCAGATCGGGTTGGATCTGAGCTTCATGTTCTAGTTTGGGTTCGCGTTCTGAGCGATTCCACGAACTCCTGCCAGGCATCGGCTACACTACTGCCGAATTGCTCGCGGAACGCGTCTTCGAACCGCTCACCGTCCACGATCGCGGCGATGAAACCCCGGAACGCCGTCTCGTTTCGCTCGAGCAGGTACTCCAGGAACATTCTCGACTGCTGGTGAAAGGACGGCCAGGTCAAGCCGTAGTCCTGCGGTACCTTGGGAAGGGGCAGATGGCCGGTGGCATCCGGGCTCAGTTGGCGGCCGGCGAAGATGTCCTCGACGGCCTCCACTCGGGATACCCGCTCTCCCGCGGTGTCAGCGACCCAGTTCGCCAGACCCTCACAGAACCAAGATGGAACATGTGGGATCCGCCGCCACCACCCCAGATGCTGATCCAGATGCAGATGGGAGAGCTCGTGTTTCAAAGTCTGCCGGTGGGTGTCTCTTCCGAAGAAGGCAAAGGCTCTGGGGGATATCCACACATCGCGCAGGAAGGCGATCCCCCTCACGGGATGATCCGCGGGTTGTCCGATGCGGCGGGAGAAGCTCTCATGGGACTGGCAGACATACACGCGAAATGGGCGTTTGAAAGGTCTCGACTGACAGGTCTCGACCCTTTCGATCGCGCTGGGTAGCGCCTGGGCGACCTGGAGCGCCAGATCCTCCGCCCCCGACTCGGCGTAGACCCGCGCATCCTCTTCCAGGGGGGTGAAGCCTCGTTGCAGCCTCAGGACTGCTCGTGCCCGCGGGTTGGTCAGGACGAGAAGGACTGAAACCAACAACAATCCAACGAGGAAGAGAAGCGCTCCCAGGCCCAGCTTTCGTGCGTGCATCGTCTCCCCTATCCGGCGCTGCGTTTCTTCTCGAGCGCGTCGAACTCCTCGCGCGTCATGCCGAACATGATCGAATCGTGGCTCTGACCACCAAAGAACCAGCGCCTTCTCCGGGTACCCTCTTCCAGGAAGCCAAGTTTCCTGTGCAAGGCGATGGCGGCGGCGAGCGTATGCACACAAGCCGAGTCACACTTGAGATAGCGTCTCTCCCAGAATCCGTACCGTTGGAGAATACGAATCGCATCCGAGGCATACCCATTTCCGCGATGGGGCCGGTGAACCACGATACCGAAGCTGAAAATGCCGTTCTTCTCCTCCCGGCTATGAAGGGAACCCCCCCCCACCAGCTGTCCGTCAATCGTCTCGATCATGAAAATCGTGGCGCCGTCGGCGCCCTTGCAGCCGATCCACTTTTCGTCGGATGAGCGCATGAGCTCCGGCGAAGAGGGTAGTTCAACGCCAAGCTGAAGAACCTGCCGGGAGGGACTGTCCAGAGAGGCAGCGAAGATCTGATCCGCGTCGTCGAGACGCAGGGGACGGAGGCGGACCACATCTCCCTGCCAGAAGAAGCGTGAATAGTCGAGGGTCTGATCGTTCACGGTTTCACCCCTTGCTTGAGATGAGTTCGGTGTTTCTCTCGATATACGAGGAACCTATGCGGCCGGTTGCCGGTCTATACAAGGGAACGTACCGCAGCGCACGTGATGGGGTCAGCCGTCCAAAGCGGGATGCGCGCTTGATGCGATCGGCTCGTCTACTAGTCCCAAGACAAGCGAAGTCTAAGAGCATTTGGCGAGAAGAGGCTTGAAAAA